>NZ_JBIRST010000010.1:231248-315848 GCF_044334385.1 Streptomyces sp. NPDC020801 | reverse complement strand
CCCGGCATGGAACGGAACCCAATCGGGGGGATCTGCGACCAGCTACGCACAGACCACGCTCGGCTCGGATGCCACCGCAACGTTGGCGACGCTCCAGAGCACGCATCTCACTGACTGGCACGACTTCTGGAACTCGGCCGCGCTCATGAAGACCGCCTCCGACGACGGTACCGGCCAGTACATGCAGGTACTGCGCACGCTCGATCTGTACGTCGCGAATTCGTCGAGCAGCAGCTCGTACCCGGGCTCGCAGGCGGGTGTGGCCGATCTGTTCTCGTCCGCTGGTGACTTCCGCAACTGGGACCCGAGCGCCTTCTGGCACTGGAATCTTCGGATGCAGACGGCAGCCAACCAGTCGTCCGGCGAGTCCCAGCTGAACAACCCGTTCTTCAACTTGTACCTGAGCAACCTCAAGAACATGCAGACCTGGACGACGGTGAACATGCACATCCCGGGGCTGTTGATCGGCGACGGTTCCGATGACTGCCTCGACGTCACCAACGGCACGCACAACACGGGGAACCCCGTCGAGATCTGGGGATGCTCGCGCGGCGCGGCCAACCAGACCTGGGCGTGGAACTCCACCACCAAGCAGTATACCGTCTACCAGGGCCAGAGCTATGTGATGTGTCTGGACACCTCAGGCAGCAGCGTCGTCATCAACCCCTGTAGCACGGCGACCACGCAGCAGTGGACTCCCCAGGCCAACGGGCAGATCACGAACGCGGCAGGCAAGTGTCTGGACACCGGCGGCGCCACCACCGAGGGCTCGGCCGTCAGCGTGCAGTCGTGTTCGAATACAGCGGACAGTGGTCAGATCTGGCGCAACCCCGACATCTGCGTTCCCGAGACCATGCGCTTCAACGGCGCCGGCTACGAGAACGAAACCTGGTCCTCTGTGGCGGATGACTGCGTCAACACCGACAAGAGCGGTGCGTTCTACAACGCGCGGACCCTCACAACCGGCGCTGAGGTGGGTCTGGAGGTCTGGAACCAGTACCTCGACACGGGTGACACCACGTTCTTGAGCACCTACTACCCGTTGATGAAGTACGCAGCCGAGTTCTTGCTCGATTACGCGAGTACGGGCGCTGACGGCAAGTTGCACACCTACCCGTCGAACGCGCACGAGACGCAGTGGGATGTGCACGACCCGACGACGGACATCGCCGCGATGAAGGCACTGTTCCCCGCGGTCAAGTCGGCAGCGCAGAAGCTCAACGTCGACACTGGTCTCCGGACCGAACTGACAAACGCGATCGGCAAGCTCCGTGACTTCCCGCTGACGTATCCGTCGGAGTTGGTCGGTGCTCGCTCGGGCAAGTGTCTCGACGTCACCAACGGCACGCACAACACGGGGAACCCCGTCGAGATCTGGGGATGCTCGCGCGGCGCGGCCAACCAGACCTGGGCGTGGAACTCCACCACCAAGCAGTACACCGTCTACCAGGGCCAGAGCTATGTGATGTGTCTGGACACCTCAGGCAGCAGCGTCGTCATCAACCCCTGTAGCACGGCGACCACGCAGCAGTGGACTCCCCAGACCAATGGGCAGATCACGAACGCGGCAGGCATGTGTCTGGACGTGACCGGCGGCTTCATGACCGATGGCACGGCCGTCGGTGTGTACGCATGCGCAAGTCCGGTCAGTGACAACCAGATCTGGAGCAACGTCATCGCGATGTCGGCTGACGTCAGTGCTGGGACGGACAACTTCCAGAACGTTGGGCTAGAGCCCGTGTGGCCGTACGGATTGATCGGCGATGACACGTCGTTGACCGCTCTGGGGAAGACGACGTTTCTGAGTCGCCCGTTCTCCGTCGGCGGCGGCGGCGGCTACGACTGGAACGTTGACGCGATCCAAGCGGCGCGGCTCGGACTCAGCGATCAGTTCGCGTCGACCCTCAAGCAGGCAGTCGTCAACAACCAGGTGTACGCGAACGGCTTCGGGTACTTCGGCGCGACGGCGAGTGCGCCCGCGGCGCCTGACGAGTTCTACGGTGAACAGCAGGGCGTCGTGACGACGGCACTGAATGAGGCGCTGGCGCAGGACTACGACGGTGAGCTGCGGATCGCGCCGAGCGTGCCGGCGACGTGGGACGCCGACGGCACCGTCGCAGTCCAGGGCGGTACCCGGGTGTCGGTGCAGATCCATCACGGCTCGATCGGGCCGGTCGGGATCACCGCGGGGCCCGGCGTCAACCCGGGCACTGATGGCACCTACACGATCACGGTGCGCAACCCGTGGCCGGGCAGTGCCGTACAGGTCGTCGATGGGAGCAACACGACAAACGTCGTCGTCGCATCGACGACGAGTTCCCAGATCAACATCACGGCCACCAGTGGCCATACATACGTCGTCGAGCAGGTCTCCGCGCCGATAGGTGGGATGACCTACCAGCAGGTGACAGCCACGCCCGCATCGCAGCCGATCACCCTCACCGGCAACATCGGAACCACCGGGGTCACGCGCACGATCGGGTTCTAGAAAGGTTCCGCAAACCGAGTCGGCCTGTGCGCGAGGCGAGCGCGCAGGCCGACTCCGTTGTTCGCTTGTTCGGTGGGTCTGAACCGCCCCCACCAATCCCTCGACCATCGATCGCCTCGGGCCGTGGAGACCGGCCCGACCATCTCCCACGCCTACCCGGCCCACGCCGCCTTCGGCGGCTGCAAGGGCTCCGGCATCCGCCGGGAGACGCACAGCCGGATGGTGATCGTGGTCTAGGTGAGAGAAGTGCGGCTCTCGGCGCTTGGCAGTGGCGACGACGAGGCTTCCTCTTCGCCTGCTCTCCTTATCCTTCCTGGGCCTCAACTCCTGATCCAGGATGTCCGCCGAAGAGGCCCACACCAAGGTTGCTTCTCCCACGCGGGCCGGGCGCAGAGTCATGCACCGCAGGAAACCGTCGGACGCGGATGTCGGCTGCACCGCCAGGGTGTGACCCCGGCGAGCGGTGCGCGGATGCGTATGAGTACGTACCCCGGTACCTGTTTGCGCTGTGCCGCAAAGCACACGGTTCGCGGCGCCCGGAGAGGGGATTTCCCGTGATGTCGCAGGTGAGGACCGCAGGATCGGCTTTCTCATGGACTTTGCTTGGTGCGCCGGTCAGCCTTTGGGGTGTCACCACTTGGTCGTGGTCCGGCCTTAGGGGCTATATGGTTACCTCGCACCTCCCACAAAGACGAGTTGAATTTTCGTAGGTGTGAGCTCGGTCATCGTACGTCTGGACAAGGAAGACGCGTGTCCAATTACCTGCTCATTGTGTGTTCACGGAGGAGACAGGGAATAGGCCGTGTCCAACACCTTGACGCGAATTCAACGAGTCGGACGAGAAAGTAAACCAGACCAAGAGAAAGAGGGTATGAAGCGTGAACTCGTCTCGATACACACGCCGCCGCCTGCGTCCGGCAATCGCGATGGCCTTCGCGACCTGCGTCGGCCTTCTCATTTCACCATTCGGTACTGGTGAAGCACAGGCCGACAGTGGTGCAGACTGCACCAAGCCGCTGCAGTGCCTGATCATCAAGAATGGGTCCAATTTTTTCAGCGGGAGCGTTCTGGATGCCAGTCGGGGCTCAGACGGCGGTCCGGCGTATGGTTCAGTCGATCTCTGGTCGCCGAACGACCGAGACAACCAGAAGTTCTGGTTCAAGGTTGAGAGTCATGGCCGTTTCCAGATGGTCGTCAAGGACAGCGGTAAATGTGTCTCCGTGGTTGATGGTGCACTTGCCGAGGCGGACTGCAGCACCCCCGACTCCAAAGGCTTTTGGTTCTTCGACAAACCTCAGTCCTTCCATCTTGCGAAGGATGGGCAAACGGGTAATTTCCGGATCGTCCTTGACGACGGAGCGGGATGTGTCACCGCGACCGCCGAAGAACACAACTACGCCACCATCACGCGATGCGACCGGGCAGATACCTGGAATATCCGGGACGCCGGGGATGGGAATGCATCCAACTCTTCGGCTCTGCAGAATCTCGCCGATGACTACGAGTTCAGGGGCTAGGGCTGTCCGTAAATGATCTACGGCGTGCCCTGGCCTGCTGGTTGGTCCGTCACCTGGCGAGGGCAAGGTTGTGCGGGCGGCGACGCCAAACATGGCGTGACGGACGCCGTCGCCCTTGACGCGGCAGTCGCGCAGGATCTTCCAGGTCTTCATACGGGCGACGGTGCGCTCGACGCGGGCAGGGACCTTCCGGTGAGAGGCGTTGTGTTCCTCCTTCCAGCCGGGAGGTCGGCCTGGTCTTTCTCGCCTGGGTGCGGGATGACCAGGCCGGTGCCCCGGTAGCCGCCGTCCGCGATGACCGTGGTCCTGCCGACGGCCTCTTCTGCGCCGGCCAACTCCCGTGCCTTGCAGCCGTTGCGGTTTCCGGGCAGCGGCCGGCCGACGGCGACGAGCCGGGTGCCGGCGTCGATGACGGCCTGGTGGCTGGTGGAGTACCGGCAGTTCTTCGCCTGCTCGGCAACGGTGTGGTCGCGGGTGGGCACCAGGGTGCCGTCCACGACCGGCACGGTGTCCCGGCGGAACCGCTCACGCTGCTGCAGCGCCAGCGCCGGGCCGAGGTGGTCGATGATGCGGTCGGCCACGGACTTCGGCACCCCGAACAGCGGGGCGAGTTGGCGCAGTGTGACGTTGGTGCGCCGGTACGCCGTGGCACGGCCGCGGAACCACGCCGATGGTGGGCAGACCGAGCAGCCGGCCCACGGCCCCGGCAGGGCCGGGTGCTCGGTCAACGAGGAGGACGTTGGGGCTCGTTCTGTTCAGCCACGCTCCCAACCTGCCGCGAACGACCAAGGAGCTTTAGGCATATGTTCTCTCACATGAAGCATCGGAGGCGGAAGCCTGAACGGCCGGTAGTGTCCCGGCCGATACAGGGGCGTCGGCTCATCCCGGAAGAGGAGGTGAGGAAAGACGCTTGGCAAAGGCAGAGCCTCCTGCAATGGTCCCATCCGGAGCTTACCCCCAATCAACTGTGGATGCTCGGTCTGGCGCGTGAAAAAGTTCACAACCCGGGCGAGGTGGGAGAACTGGCCCCCCTTGAGAATTACCTGGAGCGTATCAACAGGATATATCGCACGAATTATGACTCGTCCGACGCGGAGGCGATCAGGGAATATATTGCCCAAGCACCAGTGACCATCAACATGAAGCTAGGGGCGGGCAATCCCTTGCTCATCGAGAGCTATCGCTCATACTGGGAGTCTCCCGGCAGGATGGAAGACGAGGGCATATACGCCAAGGCTAGGCGGAAATTCGAGGGAAGAATAGGATTCCAGTCGGCGCTGAGCAATGAAAGGAGTGACCGAAACCCAAGCGAGATGCCCAGGTACGCGGCCCTCAACATTGCGCACTCTCCGAACGGTGGGGTTCCCAGTGGCGCTTACGGGCACAGTTACTGGGTGCTCAAAGAAGAGGTGAAGGGACGGTCGACAATGTGCTCCGGCGATTCCCTTATATATGGCGGTCATCCGAACGTCCCCACAGGGGATATAGACTCCGTATTGGCACTTTCTTCGACTCTCAATACCGTCCTGTTCAGAATCTGCTTCGCACAAGCGACCGGGGGCGGCAAAGACAAGATGGATCTGTCGGCGCAAAACGTACATCGTAATTTGACCGACTACGTCGACGACCAATTCATTGAAGTGCAGGTAGCGGGGGCTGTGACACTCTCTGATGTGGCCGAAGTCGTGATCGATGCAACTGTGCCGGAATACAGGGAGATCATCGAAGCCCATGAAACATATCGGCGGACGCATGGGCTTGATTTCAAAATACGCTCGTACCACCCGTTGCGGGGATGCAATTGACTGCAACCTCGGCGAAACACCGGCCACGCCGCGCCGGACGAGGTCAAGAACCTGCTGCGTACGACCGTATGGGGAGTGTCCAATCAACGGCCCTGTCTCACATTCGGTGGTGACGGAGAGTCGTGAGCGTCGTTGGCATTCGCGTGAAGGATGTCAACGAGCTTGTGCAGACGGTGTTTTCGGGTCTTTCCCCGCTGGTCGTCGAGGATGTGGTCGACGAAGGTGAGCGGATCGTGGTGCTGGCACAGACTCCGCGGGACACTGCGGTCTGCCCGGTGTGCGAGGCCCCGTCGGAACGCGTGCACGGCTATCACTGGCGGACAGTCGCGGACGTGCCGGTCGATGAACGACGAGTGGTGGTCCGTGTGCGAGTGCGGCGTCTGGTGTGTCCCACGCGCGACTGCCGCCACACCTTCCGCGAACAGGTGCCCGGCGTCCTGGACCGGTACCAGCGGCGTACGACCCGCCTGACCAGGCAAGTCAAAGCCGTGGTCAAGGAGTTAGCGGGCCGGGCCGGGGCACGTCTGCTGGCGATATTGGCGGTGAGCCTGTCGCGACACACGGCCCTGCGCGCCCTGCTGCGGATCCCTTTGCCCACCGGCCGGGTGCCGCGTGTGATCGGCGTCGACGACTTCGCACTGCGCCGGCGGCACCGCTACGCCACCGTGATCATCGACGCCGAGACTCATGAGCGGATCGACGTGCTGCCCGACCGCACGGCCGGCACCCTGGAGGCGTGGCTGCGCGAGCATCCGGGGATCGAGATCGTGTGCCGTGACGGCTCGGCGACCTACGCCGAGGCCATCCGGCGCGCTCTGCCCGACGCGGTGCAGGTCGCGGACCGGTGGCATGTGTGGCACAACTTGTGCGAAGCCGCTCTGAGCGAGGTCAAGGCGCACAGCGCCTGTTGGGCCACCGTGCTGGACGCGCCCATTTACGACGGGCCCCGCGCCCAGACCACCCTGGAACGCTGGCACCAGGTCCACAGGCTGCTCGACCAGGGCGTCGGCCTGCTCGAGTGCGCCCGCCGTCTCCAGCTGGCCCTGAACACCGTCAAACGCTACGCGCGAGCCGATCGGCCTGAGCGCATGCTCCGCGTCCCCAAGTACCGCGCCGGCCTCGTCGACCCGTACCGCGAGCACCTGCGTAAACGCCGAGCCGATGATCCCGGCGTCCCCGTCAAGCACCTCTTCGAAGAGATCAAAGCCCTCGGCTTCACGGGCTGCCTGAACCTCCTGCACAAGTACATCAACCAGGGCCGCGCGGACGCCGACCGCAGCCATATCTCCCCGCGCAAGCTCGCCCGGATGCTGCTGACCAGGCCCGACAACCTCAAGGCCGAGCAACACGAGCTCCTGGCCAAGCTCACCACCGCCTGCCCCGAGATGACCCAACTGACCTCCGATATCAGGGACTTCGCCCCGCTCCTCACGCCGCACGCCGACAACGCCGAGGCACTCACGCGCTGGATCACCCAAGTCCGAGCAACCGACCTGCCCCATCTACAAGCCTTCACCCGGGGCCTGGACCGGGACGTCGACGCCGTGATCGCTGGGCTCACGCTTCCGTACAGCAACGGCCCCACCGAGGGCGTCAACACCAAGACCAAACGGATCGCACGTCAGATGCACGGCCGAGCAGGCTTCACCCTGCTTCGGCACCGCATCCTCCTCGGATAGCGACACGCTCCGTCACCACCGAATGTGAGACAGGGCCCGTAAATTGACACACCCCGCAGAAGCACGGAAGTGGCCTGATCGGCGGCGGGCCGTGGATGGGATGTTGATCCAGTCGGCGATGCGGGGGACGTTGCGGGCCAGCGCGGTGAGTACGCGTTGGAAGTGGGTTTTCGCCAGGCCGTGGTAGCGGGAGCGGCGCAGGCCGTGGGCGCAGACGTTCTGCAAGAGGGTGGCCTCGATGCCGGCCCGGATCGCGTAGCGGCGTTGCGACTCTTCGGTGGCCTGGTCGAGCCGGTTGCGCATCTGGATCTCGTGGAGTTCGCGGGTGGGCAGCAGGGCTGGGGCTCTTGGCCGGGTGGCGGAGGTGGTGCACTGCGGGCGGACCGGGCGGACCGGGCGGACCGGGCGGACGGGGCGGACCGGGCGGACCGGGCGGACCGGGCGGACCGGGCAGGCCAGGCAGTCGGCCTCGGCGAACTCGACCTGGATGTGGTCATGTCTGCTGATCCGCTACGGTCTCCACTCCCGGCTGACCGCGCCCTGTGGGCAGGTGGCCGGCGGCGGTCCCAGTCGACGGGGAAGGCCGACTTGGCAAGACCCGAACCCGCCTTGGCCTGGCGGCTGTTGGCAGGTACGACCGGGTCGAGCAGGGCGATGCCGTGCACCCGAGCGGCCCGCTCGACGTGCGCCGGGGTGACGTCACCGCTGTCCACGACGTGCTCGCACCACAACTCCTTCTTGGCGAGGTCGTCATGGATGATCGCAGTCATCTCAAGGTCCTGCACGGTCGAGTACGTCGTGGCCACGTGGACCACCAGCCCGGGGCGTTCTTCGTCGCAGGACTCGGTCTGATGGGCACGGTAGCCACTCCAGGTGGTGTCCCGCTTGACGCAGTAGTGCGCCAGCGGTTGTCGTACGGCGAGTCGAGCCGCAGGTGAGCCGGCGGCAGGGCGTGGCCGTCCCGCCGGCGCAGCCGTCCGCGCGCATCCCGATAGTAGTGGTGGACCCACACCTGGCGGAGGATCTCCACCTGCGGCAGCAGGCGCACCGCCGACACCACCCGCTCCCGCCAGACGAGCACCCACCGGACCAGGTGTCAGCACGCCGCCAACACCACCAACAGAGTCGCGGTATTGAGGTTGGCCGGGGCTCTGGGACGGATGGCCAGGGACTTGGGTCGGGTCTCCCGGCCGGTGACGGGACAGAGCTCGGGACCGGGTCGGGTCCGCCCGGTGACGGTTGGCGTCCCGCAGCCCTGGACCGTGTGCTTATACGTAGTACTACGCGTTTCCGGTACCTGTTTTCCCGCAAAGTCGCAGGCGCTCGGCCGGGGCCCTCGGCACTTCCTTGCGCAGCACCGCAGGTCAGCACAAGGGCTGAGTGTCTTTCCGGGACTTCGGCTGCTGTCTTCCGGGACTTCGACTCTGCCGAACCGTCGATATTCGCGTGGTAGCTTCCAACTCCCGGTTCGATCCGGGGAGGCTGCTGAGGCCCCGTCCCTGCCTGTTTCGCCAGGTGAGTTCGGCCTGCCCTCTCCCGTTGATGAATCCGGGTCAGTACGGTTGAGAATAGGAGTGATGGGTGCCCAATTACTTGTCCCCCGGCGTGTTCGTGGAGGAGATGGAGAGCGGGTCGCGCCCGGTTGAAGGAGTTGGCACCGCGGTCGCCGCCTTCGTCGGATTCGCCGAACAGGGTCCGCTCAACGAGCCCGTCCGGGTCAGCAACTGGGGTCAGTTCACCAGTGTCTTCGGGGATTTCGCGGAAGGCTGCTATCTGGGTCACTCCGTGTACGGGTTCTTCGCCAACGGTGGCGGAACCTGTTACGTCGTACGCGTCGGAGCTCCTGCGGGCGGCGACGGCCCGGGAGCGGACGCAGACGGTGCCGTGCGGCCTCTCACCGACGCCCCACGGCACCAGCTGGGCAGCTTCCGCATTGCGGCGCTGCCGTCGGCCGCGGGCACGGACGTGACCGTCGAGGTGCAGCGCTCGCCGGAGAGCGACGCGGCGTCAAAGACGCGCCGGCCACCGGCCGTCAAGGGCGGCGAGGACGCGAAGCCGGGCGATGCGAAGGCCGCCAAGGACGCCGACGAAACCTACAAACTGTCGGTCAAGGTCGGGGGCTCGGTGGTCGAGTCCTTCAACGTCTCCACCGACCCGTCCTCGGACCGGTACGTGGTGACCCAGGTCAAGGAGCGCTCGAAGCTCCTCTCCGTGGAGGAGACCGCCGCCACCGCGGGTGCCGCCCTGGCACTGCCCGAGAAGCAGTCCCTGGTGCTGCCCTCGGCTCCTGCCGCGGCCGGAGCCGAGGAGGGCGACGCGGGTGCTGCCAGTGGCGTGCTCGCGCACTACGTGGGCGATGTCAGCCGGCGCTCGGGGCTGTCGGGCCTTGAGGCGATCGACGATGTGACGATGGTGGCCGCCCCCGATCTGATGGCCGCCTACCAGCGCGGTGACCTGTCCCGCGAACAGGTCAAGGCAGTGCAGCTGGCGATGATCGATCACTGCGAGAACATGGCCAACCGGATGGCCATCATCGACCCGCTGCCGGACATGAGCCCGACCAAGGTCCATGAATGGCGGCAGAACGAGGCCGGATTCGATTCCAAGTTCGCGGCCCTGTACTACCCCTGGATCAAGGTGGCCGACCCGTCCAACGGCAGTACCTTCATAATGCCGCCGTCGGGGCATGTCGCGGGTCTGTGGGCACGTAACGACGAGGCTCGAGGTGTGCACAAGGCGCCGGCGAACGAGGTGCTGCGCGGAGCTCTGGACCTGGGGATCCAGATCACCAGGGGGGAGCAGGAAAGGCTCAATCCGGCGGGCATCAACTGCATCCGCAGCTTCCCCGGGCGCGGCATCCGGGTCTGGGGCGCGCGCACTCTCTCCAGCGATCCCGCCTGGCGCTATCTGAACGTCCGCCGGCTCTTCAACTACCTGGAGGAATCGATTTTCCGGGGCTCTCAGTGGGTGGTGTTCGAGCCCAACGACGAGCGGCTGTGGGCGACGGTCCGCCGGAATGTCGCGGCCTTCCTCGTCGGGGAGTGGCGCCAGGGCGCGCTGTTCGGCGCCACCCCGGACGAAGCCTTCTACGTCAAGTGCGATGCCGAGACCAACCCGCCGGACGTCATCGAGTCCGGCCAGGTCGTCTGTGAGATCGGGGTGGCCCCGGTCAAGCCGGCCGAGTTCGTGGTCTTCCGGATTTCCCAAGAATCACCCGGTGGGGCAGGGGCGGGCGAGTAACCGCAGGCCGAAGCCGGCCACCGGGAGAACAGCAGCACCGCACCCATGAGTGCGTTCGAGAGAGATATTGAGGAACAGCAGTGGCAGACATGCAGGACAATTTCATCGTCCACGCCTTCGGCATCCAGATCGACGGGGTGCAGCTGGAGCAGCTGAAGAGCGTCAGCGGGCTCGGTATGCAGCAGGACGTCATCACCAGCCAGCACGTGACCGACAAGGGCGTCGTGTACACCCGGAAGCAGCCCGGGGCCAAGACGCCGGGCAGCGTCACCATCACCCGCGGCATGGACAAGAGCAAGGCACTCAGCGAGTGGATCAAGGAGACCTACGACAAGGGTGACATCGCCAAAGCCCGGAAGAACGTCACCATCGAGATGAAGGACAACACCGGCCAGACGGTGCGGCGCATCACGCTGGAGCGTGCCTGGGTGAGCTCGTGGCAGAGCGGCGACCTGATCGCCGGCCAGACCAACGCGGTCGACGAAAGCGTCACCATCGAATTCGAAGAGCTGAAGGTAGCGGACTCGTGAGGCGCGGGCGGGTGACGGAGGCGGTGGTCCCGGTGCTGCCGGATCCGGCTGCTGCCGGAGAACGCACCGCGCTGCACTCGCCGGCCACGCCCGGTGCTGCTGCGGTCCCGCCCCGCGGGTCCGCAGCCCTCCGGACGGAGTTCCCCTTCACACTGCCGCGCGGCTATGTGGATGGCGAGGGAAACGTCCACCGAGAGGGTGTGATGCGCCTGGCGACGGCCCGCGACGAGCTCATCCCGCTCAAGGACCAGCGGGTCCAGGAGAATCCCGCCTATCTCTCGGTCGTGCTGCTGGGACGGCTGATTCCCCGGCTGGGCAGCCTGACCGATGTGCACGCCGGCATCATCGAGGAAATGTTCGCGGCGGACCTCGCCTTTCTGCAGAACTTCTACGAGAAGATCAACACGGACGGCACGTCGCTGGCGACCACGGCATGTCCGGAATGCAGCCATGAATTCCATGTGGACATGGGGAGCCGCCTGGGGGAATGACGTTGTACGCGATCGACGACCTGTATGCCGAGATCGCGTACATCGCCTATCACTTCCACTGGCCGCTGAGCGAAATCCTCGACCTGGAACACGGCGAGCGCATGCGCTACATCCGCCAGATCAGAACCATCAACGAGCATGTGGCAGGCAGAGGTTAGGAAACGTGGTGCTTCGTAAGTTCCGCAGGATCGGCGGGCAGACGGCCGTGGAACCTGATGCCGCCGGCGCGCTGACCGGGCGGGCCGGGACGCCGGAGGGTTCCGAGGAATCCGCGGTGGCGCAAGTGGCGGCGAGGATCCCCAGGATCGTGCCGCCGGCCACCACCCTCTGCGTGGGAACGCTGCGCACGGTCACGCACGCGCCGACCGTCGCGGCAGCCCTCGCATCCTGGCGCGATGTCCGGTTGAGCGGGGACCAGATGCTGCTGGTGAACCTGGAACCTCAGCTGATGTTCCGGGGGGCCGTCGGCATGTGGACCGGTGCACCCCGGCACCGTCGGGCGGCGTACCTTCTCTGGGCCGGGGACGCACGCCACCACGACCCCGGCGTGACACCCGAGGTGCGGCCCACTGCGCACGGCGCTCCAGCCGCTACGGCCGCCGAGGCGGGGGCGGCTGCTGCGCTACGCGCGGCCACGGTGGACGGCCAGGGTTCCGGCACGGGGCGGATTCCCGTGGCCGGGCGCGCTGCAGGAGACGACCACCACACGACCCGGCCGCGCACGCGGTGGTGGCGCCGGGCGGGTGTGCGGCGGAACCGCAGCGAGGATGGTGCGGTCCGGGCCGGTGGACGGCGGTTGCGCAGGAAGGAGGGTTCGGCCCGGGCGGCCGGCACCGCGGCCGTGAGAGTCTCCGCTCACCGCGCCGACGTCTCCGACCCGGCCGCCTCGGGTGGTTCGGCCGGCGTGGATGCCGCGGGCGCGGCTCCGGACGGTACACGGGCAGAGCGGCCCGAGGTGATGCGCGGGGCGCGCGAGACCCGGGGCCGTGGAAGCTCGCCGACGGCCGACGGCGGCAACCCGGCGAACGCGGGCGCCCGGGGCCGGGAGGCCCCGGCTCTCTCGGCGGCAGCCGTGCCGGTGCACGCCACCGCCCAGTCCGGCGTGACGGAAACCGCAGCCCAGGCCACCGTCGGGGACTCCCGGGCCCGGTCGGCTGGTGGTGCGGACTCTCCATCGCCGGTGCCTTCGGCGCCCCGCGCCCCTGGAGGAGCCGAGGAGCTCCGGAGTGCTGCCCTGACGAGGGCGCTTGGAACACCCCGAGTCCGGCGTCAGCCGCAGCGCGCTCCCGAGAGCGCGGGGCCCGTCCGCGACACCTGCGCGGGCGGTTCTGCGGAGAGGGCTGAGGCCCAGGCTCGCGTCCGTGAGGACCTCAGGGTGAGCGCAGCCGTGGAGGCGGGCCCGGCGGCGTACCGGCGTGACGAACGCGCGCGAGCGGCGTCACCGGAAGACGTGGCGGGTGAGGCGGTACGACGCGGGCCTCGTACGCCGGACTCCGGCCTGTCGGGACGGGACGCTCCGGCAAACCCGCAGGGGAGTCCGGTCACCGAGGGCCCCAGTACACGGCAGGTGCAGAACACAGCGCGCGAGGAGGCGGGACGCGAACACCCGGTGGCGGCTCAGCGGAGCGGTCCGGCCCCACTGAGCCTCGCACGGAAGCGGCACTCACCCGGCATCGTGACCTCGGATGGGGTTCCGGAGGCGCAGTACGCCGCTGGGACTGGGCCCGGACCCGCGGCGGTACGGGGCGAGCAGGCCGGCGGGCTTCGGCAGGCCGATTATGGCCAGCGGGCCGCACCCGAGGACGAGCCGGTTGGCAGGCGCGCTGCGGACGGTACCGCACGAAGCGGCGCGTCCGCGCCGGCCAACGCCGTCCGCAGCCAGACCGCTGTTGGGTCACGAGGTAAGTCCGCTGTGGCGTCACGGGGTTCACGGCATGAGACGAGCCGTAGCATGGAGCTGCCGCCGGGCGCCCTGGAGACGGTGCAGCACCAGGCTTCTGCGCCGCCGGGGCCTTCCGGCGCACCCGCGCCGAGCAGCGTCGGATCCCTCGAGGAACCGCCCGTGCGACCCTCCGGGGGACGGGGCCGCGCTGCGCGTGGCGACAGCCCTGATCGCGTCCGTGCACAGCAGTCGCCGAAGAGCCGCCACGCCGTCGGCGCGCCCTGCGCCGAACCAAATGCCCATCAGCCGCAGGAAGATCCTCGACGCAGGCCCGGCAACCCCGTGCCCGCCGCTGCTGATGCTCACGTCCGGGGCACCGCGGTGCGCCGCGGCGAGCACGCCGGGAGCCGACCGGAACAGAACGTGCCGCCCCAGGCCGCTGCCCCGCACGGGGTGGGGACAGACCTGACTCGGAACCCGGCACGGTCCAGTGCGGGAACGCCCAAGGACTTGGGCCCCGCCGAGGCAGAGGGCCCTGGCGGTGCGGATGCCGGCGCACCGGATCAGCCACATGCGCTCGGCCTGCCTCGGGACGAGGGGCACCGCCGCCCGGCGGCGCGCCCATCAGAGCGTCCGCACAGTGGCCGTACGCCTCCACCGGCTGCGTGGCCATCACGCCGTGCGAAGACCGAAACCGCCGGAGTCGACGTCTCTGACGCTGCCACAGCTCCGTCCGCCGAAGGGGCTGGAGCCGAGGGGGCTGAGCTGCCGCGCCCGGGCTTCGGCCCTCGGCCCCGCCCGACAGGCACGGCTGCTGCTCCGGTGCGGCCTGATCGCCCCCCGTACCCGCACGTGGGTACGAGCGACCTGCGCCACACGCGGCACTCGGGGACGGTGCCCCACAAGCGGGCGGCTGGTCGTCTCTCCGCCGACGCCACCGGCGGGGCGAAGGTGGCGGGCGAGCGGCTGAGTGAGCCATCCCGGCTCGTGCGCCCGGACGTTGCCGTAGCGGAGGCAGACACCACCCGGGGCACCGGGTCGCCTCGCGCGCTCAACCTCGGGGCCGGACGGACGGAGCCCGCAGTTCGCACGCGGTCGGCGCGGGTG
The DNA here is from genome assembly GCF_044334385.1 of Streptomyces sp. NPDC020801. Taxonomy (NCBI): domain Bacteria; kingdom Bacillati; phylum Actinomycetota; class Actinomycetes; order Kitasatosporales; family Streptomycetaceae; genus Streptomyces; species Streptomyces sp. NPDC020801. The sequence continues at coordinate 301,109 of NZ_JBIRST010000010.1, read as the reverse complement.
CCCGCCCGTGCCAGGACGGCCGGCGCGCGCGCCTCGATCACTCGGGTGCCGGGGCGGCTGACGGCGGCCGTGCGCGATGGCGCGCGCGGCGGCGGGGCCGTGTCTGTCCCGGGGATCGCCCCCGCGGTGGCGGCGCTGACGCGGGCTGTTGGTGCTGCCGACTCGTCGAAGCCGCTCTCGCTTCCCGCGAGGAGCAACGCCTTTCGCACGTTGTCACCCGGAGCAGTCCCGGCGGCCGCGGATGAGCCCATCGGTCCGCGGTCCACGCCCTGGGCAGCCAACAGGACGACCCAGCACGCAGGGACGGGGCCAGAGGGCGGGCAGGCGGTCTGCGAGCCGCCACGCACCGTGGCGCCGACGCCCGCCGTCCAGGATGCGCTTCACGCGGAGCCGGCCGACCCGGAGCCGGCCCCCTGCTCCGAGCCGGGGCGCGAGGCCACGCCCTCCGTCGCCCCGCTCCCGTACGGCCACCCCGGTGCCGTTGCGACGTACCGCCGTCCGATGCCCGGCGCCGTACGCGGAGGCGAACCCGAAAGACGTGCGGGCAAGGTCACGCCCATCGCGGCGCGCGCCCCGCGCATCGGCCTGGACCCGCACCCTGCGGACGCGCAGGTGCCCCTGCCCGACGGGTGGTACCGCGGGAGCACCGGCCTGCCGCTGGGCCGGCAGGAGCCCGGCGTCGCCACCGCCGTGAGCCGGCCCGCACGGCCCGGCACCTGGCTGGAACGGCCGACCGGCCTGTGGCCGGCACAGGACGAGGAGGGAGTGACGCATGCAGGGTAACCCGGTCGAACCGGGGACCACCCATCGGTTCCGGCTCGTTATCGACGGTGTCGACCTCGGTGTGTTCACTGGGTGCACGGGGCTGTCCGCCACTGTCGAGATGGAGGAGTACGCCGAAGGCGGTCGCAACGACTCGACGTGGTACCTCCCCAAGCGCGTCAGGTTCCCGCCCCTGGTGCTGACGCGTCCGCTCACCGCCGAGGCCGAGAAGACGAGTCAGTGGGTGATGGACGCGGTCAACGAATCCCGGCAGCGGACGGGGCAGATCGCGTCGCTGTCGTCCACCGGCACGGTGGTCGCCAAGTGGGATCTGCTGAACGTGGTGCCCGTCTCCTGGAGCGGGCCGAACTTCGACGTGTCGGCGCCGATGGCCGCCACGGAGGTGCTGGAGATCGTCCACCACGGCTTCTTCAAGGCGGGGACGACGTGAGGCGGGGCGACGCGGTCACCTGGGCGGGCTCGCGCCACCCCGGGCCCGTCCGCACGTGGAAGGCCATCCGGAAGATCATTCCAGGGAGACGGCATGTCCGGTGAGAGCCTCGACAAGATGGTGCGGGCATCGTTGGAGGTGTACGCCCCGCCGGGCAACGGCGGAACCGACCCGGGCGGGCGGATCGACGAGATCGAGCTGCAGTTCAACCCGGCCGAGCTGGCGCTCGTCAAGGGGGCCGCATGGACGCGCCACAGCGTGCGCTCCGCGCCCCGTGCCCCGGTGCCGGAGTTCACCGGGAGTCTGCCGCGGGTGCTGGCGATGACGGTGCTGCTGGACGGTGCGGACCAACGCGGCCGGTCGATCGACGCGCGGGTCGGCAAGCTGCTGGAGTGCTGTGCGCCGACCGAGGACAGCATCGACGCGGACCGGCCCTCGCCCCCCTGGGTCAGGTTCCGGTGGGGGGACTTCGCCTCGGTGTCCTTCCTGGCGTATCTGCGGAAGCTGCAAGCCACCTATACCCGGTTCTCCCCGCAGGGCAGTCCCCAGCGGGCGGTGTGTGAGATCACGCTGGAGGAGATCGGCGGGGCGACGAAGGGGCAGAACCCCACCTCCGGTTCGCCGTCGTCGCGCCGTGCCCGCACCGTCGTCGCCGGGGACTCGCTGCAGTCCATCGCCCACCAGGAGCTGGGCGGAGCGGCGGCCTGGCGGGCCGTCGCCGAGCTGAACGGACTGCGCGACCCGTGGCTGCTGCGCCCGGGCACGCAGATCTTGCTGCCGGGGCGGGACGAGGAGTGACCTCGATCGGCGGCGGGGACCGACCTCGGCCGGGCAGCACGGATCAGGTCGCGGCAAGTCGGCATACGGCATCAAGGACCCTCAACAGGGCCTCTGCCACGAAGAGGCGACCACAAGGAAGCGACCGCGAAGAAGCCGGAGAGAAGAGGAAGTCGTGGAGCGGCACACCGCAGGACTCGACGTGCAGGTCGCAGGGCAGGCGTTGCCCCGTCTCTGGGGACTTGCCCTGGCCTGGGCGGTGGTCGAGGAGTCGGCCCGCGCCTCAGCCTCGTGCGAGCTGGGGTTCCGCGATCCCGGGTGCGAGCTGCCGGGCAGCACCCCTCTGGCGCTCGGGGCGCCCCTGAAGCTGGCGGCCCGGGACCCGCGCGGGAAGACCGAGCTGTTCGACGGCGAGGTCACCGGCTGCGAGGTGCGGGCCGGGGAATCGGGCACCTTCAGCGTCGTCCTGGCAGAGGATCTGGCGCACCGGCTGAAGCGGGGGCGCCGGGTGGCCGGCTACCACCAGATGTCCGCGGGGGAGATCGCCGCCTCGCTGGCGCGCAAGGCCGGGCTGAAGGTCGGGGAGGTGGACCGTACACCGCTGGTGTACGAATTCCTCACCCAGCCCGGGGTCTGCGACTGGGACTTCCTCACCCACCTGGCGCGGGAGAACGGCTGCGACGTCTTCGTCCGCGCTGGTGCCCTGCACTTCAGGCGGCTGGCGGCGGCGTCCGGGGCGCCCGCGGGCCGGGCGCGCGCCCGGCAGAGCGCGTTCGTCCTGGAGTACGGGCAGAACCTGGTGAAGATGCACTCCGGCGCCTTGCTGCGGCAGCAGGTCGTCGGCGTGGAGGTGAGGGGCTGGGACCCGGAGCGCAAGCAGAAGCTGGTCGCCGAGCGGAAGGTGGAGGGCACCCCGTCCCGCGACGTCCGCTGGAAGGCCCCGGCCGCGGTGGGCGGCGAGCCGCTTCGGCTGTCCTCGGTCCCGCGCGCGAGCCAGAACGAGGTCGAGCTGCTCGCCGGAGCGATGGCGCAGGAGGTCGCCGGGAGCCTGACCGAGCTGCGTGCCGTGGTCCGGGGAGAGCCTCGGCTGCGGCTGCGCTCCGCGGTCACGCTCAGCGGGCTCGGCGACCGGTACGGCGGGCGCTACACCGTCACGTCGGTACGGCATGAGTACCACCCGGACACCGGTTACCTGACCGAGGCGGCGGTGTGCGAGGGCGCCGATCGCTCGGCGGTCGGCGGCCCCGGTGACACCGAGAGCGGCGCACACCGGATACCGGGGCTGGTTCCAGCCGAGGTCGTCGACATCAAGGATCCCAAGGACCAGGGCCGGGTCAGGCTGCGGTTCCCGTGGCTGTCGGACGACTACGTCAGCGCGTGGGCCCGGACCGTGCAGCTGGGCGGCAGCAAGGGCGGCGGCGTCGTCCTGCCGGAGACCGGCGACGAGGTGCTGGTCGGCTTCGAGCAGGGTGACCTGGACCGCCCGTACGTGATCGGCGGGCTCTACAACGGCGTCGACAAGCCCAGCCCCCACCAGGTCGACCTGTACGACAGGACCAGGGGCACCACGAACCGCCGCTCCTTCGTGTCGAAGAAGGGGCACCGGCTGGAACTGCTGGACGCCGAGCAGGGGCCGTTGGGGGTGCTGCTGGCCACCGGGGACAACAAGTTCCGCATCGACCTGGACCAGCACGGCACTCGCGTCGCCATCCACAGCGACGGCTCCGTCGTCATCGAGGCGCAGCGCACCGTGCAGGTCAAGGGGGAGGGCATCACGCTGGATGCCGGCTCGGGGGCCCTGACGCTCAACGGGGCCCAGATCAAGCTCTCCGGTACGCAGGTCGAGGTGTCCGGCACCGACGTCAAGGTTTCCGGCAGCGGCGCGGTGAAGGTCCAGGGCGGCGCCCTCGCCGAGATCTCGGCAACGCTGGTCAAGCTCAACTGAGCGACAAGGACGCCCTGTTGCCCCAGCCCCCTCATCGCCCCACACCCCGCCGATGCCCCAGACCCCGTCCGAAGCCCCCGAGTACGCCCTACGACATCCGCATCCCACCGCCGTGACGAAAGGAGACCGGTGACATGCCTCCAGCAGCCCGGATCGGCGACGCCACCTCCCACATCCCCAACCCCACCCCCGTTCCTGTCCCTGTCGGCACTGGAGTCATCACCGGGCCGCCGCTCGTCCCCACCGTGCTGATCGCCGGGCAGCCCGCCGCGGTGGCAGCCTCGCTGGCCACCTGCACCTTCCCCGCCCACATACCGCCGCTGCCTCCCATGCCGCTGGTCCCGGTCCCCGCCTCCGGCAAGACCGTGCTCATCGGTGGCATGCCCGCGGCCAGGCTCGGCGACAAGCTGCCCTGTGGGGCAGCGGTCGTCGGCGGCGCACCGACCGTGCACATCGGCGGCTGAGATGTCGGAACTCTTCATCGGCCGGGGCTGGGCGTGGCCGATGGGTGTCAGCCCGTCCGGCGGGGTGGCCATGGTCGAGGGCTGGCCGGAGATCGAGCAGTCCATCCGCCTCATCCTGGGCACCGAGCCCGGCGAGCGGCCGATGCGCCCGGAGTTCGGCTGCGCCATACGCGACCAGGTCTTCGGTTCCTTCGACGCCTCCACCAGCGGGGCGATCGCCCGGGAGGTGTGGCGGGCGCTGGACCGCTGGGAACCGCGGATCGTCGTGGACGACGTCGACGTCGTCCAGCGGGTGGACGAGCCGGATGTGCTGCACATCCACGTCCGCTACCACCTGGCGACCACCAACAGCCGCCGCAACCTCGTCCACCCCTTCTACGTCATCCCTCCTCACGGCGACACCGAGGGGACACCGGCCGCCCAGGCCGCGAGCCCGCCCGGCGAGGTCCCCGCTCCCGGCCCTTCCCACACTGCACGAGAAGAAGCCCACCACGATGCCACTGCCTAGTCCGAACCTCGACGACCGGCGCTTCCAGGACCTGGTCGACGACGCCAAACGGTTCATCCAGCGCCGCTGCCCCGAGTGGACCGACCACAACGTCTCCGACCCCGGTGTCGCCCTCATCGAGGCGTTCGCGCACATGGTCGACCAGCTCAGCTACCGCCTCAACCAGATACCCGACAAGATCCACCTCGACTTTCTGGACCTGCTGGGCGTCCAGCTGCTGCCCCCTCGGGCGGCCCGCACCGAGCTGACCTTCTGGCTCTCCGCGACCCTGGAGGCCACGGTGACGGTACCGGCCGGCGCCGAGGTCGCCACGCCACGCACCGGACACAGACCGGCTTGCATCTTCACCGTCGACCGTGAACTGGACATCGTGCCCACCGCGTTCAAGCACATCGGCACGGCGGAGGTGGGCCACGGCGCGGTGCTGGTCACCGAGCGCTTCCTGGCGGGAGAGGGCGTCACCTGCTTCTCGCCCCGGCCCACGCCGGGAGACAGCCTGCTGATCGGGGTTACCGAGGCCGTCCCGCGGTGCGCCCTCGTGTTGCGCATCGACTGCTCGCTGGAGGGCATCGGCGTGGACCCGCGGCGCCCACCGCTGGTGTGGGAGGCGTGGTGCGAGGAGGGCTGGTCCCGGTGCGAGGTCGACCGCGACTCCACCGGTGGCCTGAACCGGCCCGGCGAGGTGGTGCTGTTCGTCCCGGAGGGTCACACGCCCTCGCTGATCGGCAGGCGCCGCGCCGCCTGGCTGCGCTGCCGCGTCGTCGAGCCCGCCCCCGGGCAGCCGCCGTACGCGGCCTCGCCCCAGATCAACGCCGTGGAGGCGTTCACCGTGGGCGGTACCACCACCGCCGTGCACGGCGAGGTCATCAGCAGCGAAGAACTGGGCACCTCGGACGGCACACCGGGGCAGCGCTTCACCCTGGAGCGCACCCCCGTGGCCGCCGGCTCGCTGCACACCGTGATCACCGTGGAATCCGGCAGCCCGCACGAGTGGACGGCGGTGACGAACTTCGCCGATTCCGGGCCGGACGAACGGCATGTGACGGTGGATGAGGTCGCGGGAGAGGTGCGGTTCGGCCCGGCGGTCCGCGAGCCGGACGGCACCATCCGTCAGTACGGGGCCGTGCCGGCCATCGGTGCGCGCATCAGCGTCGCCGGGTACCGCAGGGGCGGCGGTCGCGCGGGCAACGTCGCCGCGCACACCCTGACGGTTCTGCGCACACCGATCGCGCTGATCTGCCGGGTGGAGAACCGCACGGGCGCGGTCGGCGGGGTCGACGCCGAGACGGTCGAGGGCGTGCGGCAGCGCGCCGCGCAGTGGCTGCGCACCCAAGAGCGAGCGGTGACCGCACGGGACTACGAGGCGATCGCACGGGCCGCCTGCCGCGAGGCATGCCGCATCGAATGCGTGGCCGACGCCGACGAGGGCGGCGGTCCGCTGGTGCGTGTCCTGGTCGTACCCGAGGTCACGGACCACCAGGCGGCCGCGGGCTGGCGGGAGTTGATCCCCTCGCAGGACATGCTCGACACGGTGGCCGACGCCGTCGAGGCGGCGCGCCCGCTGGGGACCCGGGTGGCGGTGAGCGGCCCGGACTATCAGGGCGTGACGGTGATCGCCGAGGTCGAGGCCGCGCGCGGCGCGGACCCGGCGGCCGTACGTGAGGAGGTGCTGCGGGCGCTGCACGGGTTCCTCAGCCCGCTGCCCTCCCAGGACGGCGGGCGTGCGGGCTGGCCGATGGGGCGGGCGCTGCGGATGAGTGACGTGTACGCGGTGGTCGCCCGCTGCCCCGGCGTGGAGGCGGTGACCAAGGCGGAGATGTACGCCGCCGATACGGCCACGGGCGAGCGCCGGCAGGCCGAGAAACGGATCGAGGCGGGGCCGACGACCTTCTTCCTGTCCTACCGGCACCAAGTGGCCGTGACCAAGCCCCGATAGCAGCACCCAGCGCGACGACCACACATGCAAGAAAGGGGGAAAGACGCTATGCGGACACCAGGTGACGGCTCCCGTGGGCGGGCAGCCGGCGGGAGCGGTACGAACGCACCGCCACCGCTGGTCCCCGGCAGCCGGTCGCTGCGGTCGATGCTGCCCGACAGCTACCGGGCGGGAGACTTCGCAGACCGCTTCGTCGCGGGCTTCGACGACACCCTCGCCCCGCTCATCGAGACCCTTGACAGTCTGGAGGCGTACTTCGGCCCGCGCACGGCGCCCGCCGACTTCCTGGCATGGATACTCGGATGGACCGGAACCGATCTGCCCTCCGTCGTCGGCACCACCGGGGGCCGTGCCGCCCTGCTGCTGGGACGTCGGCTGCACGGCCTGCGAGGGACGCGGGCCGGGCTGGAACTCCTGGCCCGCGAGGTGCTGGACGCGACAGTGGAGATCACCGAGTCCGGCGGCACGTTCCGCGGCTGGAGGCCGCAGGAGTGCCCGGTGGCCGGCGGCGCGGCGCGCCCGTGGGCCGAGGTCCGCCTCGTCCTCTCGCCCGCGGCCGCTGCCCGCTGCGCGGGCCGTACCCGGGACATCGAAGCGCTGGTGCGCGACTGGCTCCCCGCCCATGTCACAGGCCGGGTGAGCGTGTCCCTGCAGGCCCCCGCCGCCTCCGCGACGCCCGCCTCGCCCGGGGACGTGGTCTGAATGACGGGATTCTGGGACGGCGCCGCGGACCGTGCGGGACACACTGGCGGGGTGGGCGGCCGGGAGCTGTGCGCCACCTGCGGCACGCCTGCTCACAGCGGCGAGATGTTCTGCGTCTCCTGCGGCGCCTATCTGGGATGGGACGATACGGGGGCGCGCGCCGTGGTCCGCGAAGCACCCCCTGCCGCGCATCCGGGACATGCCGCCGATGCCGGCTGGGCAGCACAGCAGCCGGCATCCGTACCGGCGTCCTGGCAGCAGCCGCCGTCGCCGGTCCCGCCGTCGCCGGTCCCGCCGTCGGAGTCGGCCCACCCGCCGCCGAGCACCGGTCCGGACGACCCCGCGAGTCTCGTCGGCCAACCCGGCCACGTGCCGATGGCCCCCGCCTGCGACCGGCCGCACACGGCGCTGCAGACCGGGCCGCACATGCCTCACCACGAACCCACCCACCGGGACGGGGACTTGGCGGACGAGGCCGTGTGGCGGACACCGCTGCGATGCGCCCTGCCCTGCCCGGAGTGCGGCACGGACAACGACGAGGCCCGCAGCTACTGCTGTTCCTGCGGAGCGGGACTGCGGCCCGCACCAAAACCGCCTCAGCTCACCGGGTGGCAGCGGCTGCGCAAGCGGTGGGACGAGCGCCCCCGGCCCTGGCACCTGGACCGCCGCTGGCTGCTTCTGCCGGTCGCGATGCCGTTCTGCTTCGCCGCTGTCCTGACGGCGGCCTCGTCGGGCGGCACGCTGCGTGCGATGATTCCCGCGGTCCAGGACAGGTTCTCCTCCCAGGTCCTCATGGCGCCGAGCACGGTCGAGGCGACCAGCGAGGCGAACGGCTATGAGGCGAGCAAGTCGGTCGACGGTGTGGACAACCGCGCCTGGGCTCCCGAGCAGCGGGGCGAGGACGCGGTCGGCCAGTCCCTGACAGCCAGGTTCCCCCGGCCGTTCCGGCTGACCGGGCTCGTCATCGTCAACGGAGCCGGCAAGGAACCCAAGCAGTACTTGGCCGTGGGACGGCTCACCCGTCTCAGCGCGATCGCCGTCACGGCCGACGGGACGTCCGTGCGGAAGGAGATCACCCTCGCCGACCAGCCCGGTCCGCAAGACGTCGGGTGGGGCGTCGACGACGTCGTCTCGATACGACTGCGGATCAGCGGCGTGCACGCCGGCCTGCAGCCCGGCACTCCTGTCGCGGTGGCCGAAGTGCAGTTCTTCACCAGGCAGGACACATGACGCCACGCGCCGAACTGACCGTACCCCCCGAGACCGTCGTGCCCGGCAGCATGCTGAGCGCCGAGCTCCACGTCTGGAACGAAGGCCGCATCGTCGATGCCTACGACCTGACACTGCTGGGCCCGCCAGGGCAATGGGGCGAGTGCAGGCTGGGGCAGCTGCCGGTCTACCCCGGCATGCACGAGAAGATCAAGATCCCGATCGCCGTGCCCCGGAGCAGCGAACTGAGGCCAGGTCCCATGGTGTTCGCGGTCCACGTCGCATCGGTGCAGGACCCCTCCCTCGTCGCCGTCCCCGAAGCCGAGATCGACATCGGCGCCTTCCGCGACGTCGAGGCGGAACTCGCCCGACCGCAGACGGCCGGACGCCTTTTTGGCAGCAACCTCATCACCCTGTGCAACACCGGGAACACCGTGGTCGCCGTCCGGCTGCGCACCGCTCCCCAGGACGAGAAGGCACCGCTGCGCTCACAGTTGCGCCGCTCGCGGGTGGTGCTCGGAGTGGGCGAGAAGGCACGTGTCGGCATCGCGCTACGGCCTGCCCGGCCGGCCGTGGTCGGCAAGGCCCAGAACTGGAACGTCAAGGTCACCGCCGAATGGGGCAAGGCAGCGGCCCGCGAGACGGTGTTCACCTACCGGCGGCGCCCGGTCCTGACCACCGGCGGCTCCAAGGCGGCGATGGTGCTGCTGGCAACCGTCGTCGCCGGCGCGGCCCTGTGGATGTCCCCCGTCGGCGGCGGAACCCGCGCGCCGCGTACCCAGACCGCCGCAGGCCCCGCGCAGCTGGAGCAGGTCAACGACGCCGCGGCCAAAGCCCGACAGGAGGAGCAGAAGAAGGCCGAGGAGAAACAGAAGAGCCAGGAAGCGGCCCAGGCCCCGAAGAAGAGACAGCTCCAGCAACCGCTGTTCGTCCAGACCACCGCGGGCAGCAAGGACAGCGCATACACGGTGAAGAAGGGCTACCGGCTGCTGCTGACGACGGTGCAGATCACCGCGGCAGGCACCGGCACACTCCTGCTCAGCGCCGGGGACAAGCCGCTGGGGAGCCTGTCCCTGAGCCAGGCCAAGGACATCACCCCCAAGGTTCCCGTGGTGGTGCAGGAGGGCGGGACCGTGCGGATGACCGTGCAGTGTGCCGAGGGCGCCAACCCCTCGGCCGCGGCCCTCCCCTCGGCGTCACCGTCTCCCGGGTCGTCGGCGGGCGCAGGCACATGCACGGCCACGGCGCTGGTGACGGGTGAACTCATCCCGGACAAGGGGCCTTTCTCCAAGGACGACACGGCGCAGGAGGGCCACCGGTGAGTGTGGTGCAGCAGGTTGACGAGACCCTCAGAAAGGAACTGGTATGCGGCCCGCTGCGGGCCGCCGGCATCCAGGTGACCTTCGACACGCCCGACGCCACCTGGGCCGCCCGGCGCGCCGGGCCATGCGTCAACCTCTTCCTGTACGGCATCGAGGAGGACGCCTCCCGCAGCCAGTCGGGCGGCGTCAGCATCGTCGACGAGCAGGGCACCGTGGTCGGTTACGCCGCCCCCCCGCGCTACTTCCGGTTCACCTACCTGGTCAGTGTCTGGGCGCAGTCGGTCCAGGACGAGCACCACATGCTCGGCGCCCTGCTCGAATGGTGTGTGCGCACCGAGGAGCTGGTGGTGCACAGCCCCGACGGCAGCATCGACGCCAACAGGCGGCTGTCACTGGGACTGCGCGAGGCCGGCGGTGCGGCGGAGACCGCGGCCTCCCGGCTGTGGCCGGCCCTGGGCATCGCCGCCAGACCCGTACTCGACCTCGCGGTCACCGTTTCCCTCAACAGACCCGCCGAGGAGAGCGGGCCGGCGCCGGCCAAGGGTATGCGCCTGAGGGCGCGACATCTGGCAGACAGGGAAGTGGCCGGCGACGTACCGGGCGCCGGCGACGCACCGGGCGAACCACCAGGCCCGGCGGCCGCCTCCACCCGGCACCGCCGTAACGTCGAGGAGATCGCATGAGTCCTCTCCTCCGGAGTCCTGCCGACGGTGCGGAGGCTCACGGCGGCCTGCTGGAAACCCGCCTGACCGTGGTCGAGGACAGGCTGCGGCTGCTGTACGCCCAGCGCGCCGCCGATCCTCAGGATGCCCCGGGCGCGGCGCTCGACAGGCCCCCGGCGGACACCGCGTCCACAGGTGTCTGGGACCTCGAGCAGTACGGCGACGGCGACCCGTTGGTCCACCTGGTGCGGGAGTTCGGCCTGAGTCCGGCCGAGACCGACCTGCTGGTGTGCGCGGTGCTGCCCGAGCTCAACGCGGTGTGCGGGGCCGCATACCGGATGCTGAGCGGCGCCAACTCGTCCCGGCCCACCGTCGCCCTCGCCCTGGAGGTGCTGGGCATCCCGGCCGCCGAGGGCACGGCGCGCGGGTTGCTCCGCGCGAGCTCCGCCCTGTTGAGGGGCGGCCTGATCACGTACGAGAACCCCGGGTCGACCCATCTCGAACGCCTGATGCGGGTGCCGGACCGGGTCGTGGGCCACCTCCTCGGAGACTGGGAGGACGCCGTGGCGTACACGTGCGGCCCCCACCTGCAGGCGCTCGGCCAGGGAGCGGGCCCGGCAGACCCGGCCGCCCTCGCCGCGCTGAAGGCCTGTCTCACGGAACACACGGACGGTGCCGGGCGGGGGAGCAGCGTCTATGTCCAGGAGGACACCAGCGGGCTGGCGCTGCCCGCGGCCTGTGCAGCCCTGAGAGAGGCCGGCCGGACACCGCTCGTGGTGAATCCCGAGGAACTGGAGCACGCGCCTGACGACTTCACGGACACGGTGGTGCGGGAGGCGCGACTGCTGCACGGAGCCGCCGTCGTCCCCGTCTTCGTCGAACCGGACGCCAGGGAAGCCCCGGCGCTGCGCCGCCTGCTCACGGGCCTGGCCGGGGCACCGCTGCTGACAGTGCTGTACGGAAGTGGCGCTTGGGACGCCGAGGCGTGGGGCGGGACACCGACGGTCCTCCTGGACCTGACCCGCGCCTGCGCGGCCCCGGCCCCGCAGGTGTCGCCGCCCCGGCCTCCTCTCGGTGAACGGCTGTGCGCGACCGCGGCACCCGCCCTGGACCGTGCCCGGCGTCACGCCGCGCGCCACGCTCGCATCCTGTCACCCGACGGTGCCCGGCAGATCTCCCGCGGCTGCGCGCTGCGTGATCTGGGACGCCTGGCCCGGCACGTCCAGCCGAGCGTGAAGTGGGACGACTTGGTGCTGCCCCCGCCGGTACGCGAGCGGCTTCAGGCCCTGACCTACCGGATCAGGCACCGGCAGCGGGTGCTGGACGCGTGGCAGCTGCGCCGCGGCGGTGGGCGCGGTTGGGGAGCTGCCGCCTTGTTCGCGGGCGAGTCGGGCACGGGCAAGACGATGGCCGCCGAGGCGGTCGCCGCCGAACTGGGTGTTGATCTCTACATCGTCAGCCTGTCGACCGTGGTGTCGAAATACATCGGCGAGACGGAGAAGAACCTCGAGCGGGTCTTCTCCGCCGCGGAGTCGCTCGGCGGCGTGCTCCTCTTCGACGAGGCCGACTCGATGTTCGCCAAGCGCGGCGCCGTACGCGACGCGAACGACCGCTACGCGAACATGCAGAGCGCCTATCTGCTGCAGCGCCTGGAGTCCTTCGACGGCCTCGCCGTCCTGACCACGAACCTGCGCTCCAACATGGACAGCGCCTTCACCCGCCGGTTCGACGAGGTCATCGAATTCCAGAGCCCGGAACCCGAGGTGCGGGCCCGGCTGTGGCGCGCGTTCCTCGGCGCGGAGCGCGCGGACATCTGCGACATCGACCATCTGGCGGCTCGGTTCGGCCTCGCCGGAGGCAGCATCCGGGCCGCCGTCGAGACCGCTGCCTTCGCCGCCGCGGCGGAGGACCGAGACGTCTCCATGCGCGACCTGCTCAAGGGCGTCGAAGTCGAATACCGCAAGCTGGGCCGGCTCTTCGACGACCTGTGAACCACGGCGGCGCAGCACCACGCACCGGCCGGAGAACCCGGTGCCGGGCGGAGCCTACGGCTCCCACCAGGAAAAGGAGAACACGATGCCCCTGACACCCGCCGCTGCCACGAGGGACGCCGTGTACGTGAACGCCACGACGCCAGTCCGGCGCCCCTCTGCACCGGGCACCTCCCGCCCCGGGACGCCATCCCCGTACGAGCTCGCCCAGCTGGAGGGCTGGAGCGGCCGGACCGAACACAGCGAAGCCGTCGCCATGTTGCAGCGCACGGGGAACGACTGGGTGGCCGCCAAGAAGGCCTATACCGGCCGGCCGGGCCGCCCCATGCTGGCGCTGACCCGGTTCCGCGAGGCCTACGTCAACGCACTCCTCGACGCCATCCTCGCGGGCTGCCGGGGCGCCACCAAGAGCGCCGTCGGAAGCCAGAACGAGACGTCCGACTACGACGTCACGCTGATCGGCGGCCGGCAGACCTGGTCGGCGATGAAGGAATTCAACGCCGTGTTCCGCAGCGTCTGGGGGAAGGAATCCGGGGTCGTCTTCGACACCAACGTCTACGTGGGGACGATCCCCCCGCCGACGATGCGGCACAGCCCGGACTCCTGGCTGATGAGAGGTGGCAACGCAGGCGCGACGCCCGAGTGGCAGTACGCCCAGGAGGTGGCATCCCTGTCGAAGATCCGCAGATTCATGGACGCCAGGGAATGGCAGCACTACGTCAACCAGGTCGCAGACGGTGTGCTGGCGCCGTCCCCGTCGGCTCCGCGTCCCTCGGGGACCCGGTTCGCCCACGCCACACATGCCCGTGGCGCGTTCTCCGCGGCCAGCGCCATGTGCGACGCCTACGCCGGCAGCGTGGCCCGGATCCTCACATCGGAAGGTCACGCCCGCCGGCCCACCCAGAGCGACGAGGACTTCGTACGCTCCATGGAACACCGGAACGAGAACGCCGTGATGCGTGCGCGCAACATCCTGTACGCGATGCACACCCGCGGCGCCCAGGACTCCGAGCAGTCCTTCCTGCAGCAGAGACCGTCCCCGCACAGCCAGGGCAGCTGGCGCACCCAGGCGGGCGTCAGCGAACTCAACTCCCAGGCGCTGCTCTACGCGATGGAGGCCTATCACTCCGCCGGCGCCGTCTTCGATGTGGTCTACCGGCAGCAGGCCGGACTGATCGACCGGTCCGATCTCGTTTTCTCCGACTTCGTCCAGTCCTTCAACGAACAGGCCGGAGACACCCTCAAGGACCTCCATCACTACGAGAAGGACCCGGGAAAGGCGTTCTACCAGAGCGTCAAATACGTCCGGCGGATGGTGATCGCCGCGGACGAGGTCCTGCAGCGCTGCGGCGGTCCCCTGGACCCCGGGGCGGTTGCCCTGCTGGCCGCATTCAAGGAGCTGGGCGCCAAGGAGGGCGTCCTTCTGCGGCTCCGCGGTGGCACGGACAGCGCGTTCGCCGGCCTCACGGACGAGGAGAAGTCGGCAGTGGCGACCGCCCACACCCGGGAGGTCCTCGGAATCGACTCGCTCCGCGATTTCCGCCGGAAACTGCTGCAACTCGCCACGGCGGTCCACGTCCTGCGCTACACCCGGTGCGGCTGACAGGGCCTGAGGGGAGAAAGCGTGATAGGTACCCATGCGGGACGAAGGGGGGTCAGACCGAGGATTGCTCCGAAGCCCGTGGTGCCCGCAGTTGAGGCCGCGGCACAACCGATGGTCCCCCCGCAAGGGCCTGCAGCCGGATCATCGTTTCACGAGAGGCAACTGACAGCCTGGGCGCGTGGCGGTGGGCAGGGCCGACCGGCCACGTTGGAAAGGCCCGAGCCGGGAGCGGTCGGGCCGGCGGGTGCCGCGGGGCTCGAAGGGTACGCGGTGGCCGCCGAACAGCGGACCCTGACGCTTTATCGTGCGGACGGGAGACCTCCGGAGCTCATCAAGGAGAAGGGCGGGATGCTGACCAGGGAGAGTCGGCCACTCAAGGATGTCAAACAACTCTTCTGCCGTGATCCCAGAGCATTCGAAGAAAGCCATGTCCGCAGCAATTTGCCGTACCTGGTCTCTACAGCGACAGACGAGGAGTGCGGCGGACTGGCCAACGACAGGTTTCTGTACAGGATCACGATTCCAGGGCTGTACCGGTTCGAGCAGACGCCCCCAGCACGCAGCCGGATCCTGAAGAAGCCGGTCATCTACGCCAACGCCCCGTCCTTCGAAGCCGCCACGATGGTCCTGATGGAAACGGCGAAGCAAACCGGAGAGGTGGACTTCTTCGATGGGATTCCCCTGCGGTACATCGAGGCCTGTCGAGCACCCCGTGAAACCCATTTCCGGAAAATATCCGATTGATGGCGTCCGGCGCCCTGTAAGACGCCTACGCCGGCAGCGTGGCCCGGATCCTCACATCGGCAGGTCAGGCCCGCCGGCCCTCCTGCACGAACTCACCGAACGGACCACTGACGACTTCGACCTGTTCGCGCTCTCAGGACGGAAAGGTTACCGGCAGACGGTCGTCGATGCGCTGAGGGCGGCCGGATACGCCGTCGAAGCGACGCCGTCGGGCAGTGGCGCCGCTCTGGTTGTGTCCGGCCCGTCGGGTGCCATGGCCGATGCGGAGACGGCCTCGTCTCTGCCGCTGCAGGACGCCCCTGTCGACTTGGGCGGGGTGCCGGTGATGTCCATGGCGGACTGCGTCCGGCCGGAGTAGGGCGCGATCTGTTCCGCCAGTCCACGGGGCAAGGGTCTCATCGACGTCTACGGCATCTTCGAAAAAGCGGGGTCCCGACTGTTGGCAGGGGCTGGGCGTCAACCTCCTCCTGATGCGCAGGTACCTCGTGGAGCAGTCCGGAAGCGCAGACCAGATCAGGTCGGGGCCGGGCCGGCGGGGGCGGCCCATGCCGACGGTGACGCGTCCCCCGAAGCCGGCGGTGCGATGGTCGAGGTGGGCCAGGCGGATGCCTGCGGGGGGAAGGGCGAGGGTGCCGGGCGGGCAGTGACCGGCGTCGACGAGGTAGCGGGCCAGGACGCGGATGCCGTTGCCGCACATCTGCCCTTGGCTGCCGTCGGCGATGCGGTGGTCCATGAACCAGTCCGCGCCGCCGCCCATGTGGGCGGCCTCGGGGCTGCCGGCGGTGTGCACGGCGCGCAGGACGCCGATGCCGGTGCGGCGGTCACCCTCGCGGGTGACGATGTGCATCGTGACCCACGACCAGTGCATGAGGCAGGTCGAGTGCGGCAGGACAGGGAACCAACGCGGCCCTGTGCCTGTGGGTTGAGACTTCGAACACCTCACCCAACGGCACGGGAGCCTTGTGCGCTGCGCGCCCTGACCCCATCACCCGATCAGTGGCCACGCTGAAAGAGCTCAGTGACCGCCGCAGTCGGCTCGCAATCGCGGCCCGCGGCCTCGCGGGCCTTGCCGCGCAGCCAGTCGTGCAGCTCTTTGACCAGGCCGTTCCTGCGCCGCCTGCGGAAGAAGGCATAGACGCGGTCCCATGCGGAAAAGGCCGTGGAACGGAGCGCCACTTGACGCCGTTGCCGGTGACGTAGAAGACCGCATCCAGCATCTGCCGATGACAGTGGCCCTCCGGCCGGCCGCGCCCCGGCCCTCCAGCCAGGCCGGCACCGGCAGCGCCTCACGTACCACCACCCACTCCGCGTCGGTCATGTCCGACGGGTACCTCCGTACCCTCTCCGGCCGGTCGGCTGAGCTCCCGAACCGGTGTTGAGGCAGGGCAATCGCATGACGGCACACGGGAGTTGGACATGCCCCGGTTCGTCACACAAGACTGGAACAACAGGGCCTTCTTGGTGTTCGTGGCGTCGCAACCCCGAGCTGCCAAGAGGCCCTGCTGTCATGCGTCCATCCGGACAAGGTCACCCGACCAGTGACCCGTTCGAACAGACCCGTCCTCATGAACGATAGGAATACGGCTTCTCAGTCCAGTAGTTTCGCTTGACGCCGATGGCTCTGACCTCCTTCCCTGTTGGTTCATCTGGGTGGTGAAACCTTCTCACCTTTGGAATGCGCCTGAAGTGAGCCCGAGAATGCGTAGCTTCGTCATGTCTGTGGCAGCCGCCACGGTCTCCCTCTCACTCGCCGGCTGTAGCGTGCTGAACGCTCCGGTGGGCTCCACTGACACAAGCCCGACCAGGGGCAACAACGTCACGGTGGGTCTGCTGATGCCGGAGACAACGAACACGCGTTACGTGAATTTCGACTACCCCATCATCAAAAGCAAGGTCGCCGACCTTACCCGGAAGCAGGGCAAGGTCGAATACGTCAACGCGGCCGCGAGCGCGAGCAGGCAGATGCAGCAGATGCAGGAGATGATCGACAACAAGGTCGACGTCATCCTGCTCGACGCGGTCGACTCGCACGCCATCGCGGGCATGGTGCAGAAGGCCAGGGACGCGGACATTCCGGTCATCGCCTACGACCGTCTGGCCGAGGGTCCGATCGACGCGTACATCTCCTTCGACAACGAACTCGTCGGTGAGGTGCAGGCCCGCACCCTGCTGGAGGCGCTGGGTCCGAACGCCGACACCTCCGACAAGGTCGTCATGATGAACGGCTCGCCCACCGACCCGAACACGAAGCAGTTCAAGCAGGGCGCCCTCTCCGAGCTGAACGGCAAGGTGACGATCGCGGCGTCCTACGACACGAGGAACTGGAGCCCGGATCTGGCCCAGGCCAACATGACCGAAGCACTCGGCAAGATCGGCAAGGACAACATCGCCGCTGTCTACTCCGCCAACGATGCCATGGCGGGCGGCATCGTCAAGGCACTCAAGGCAGCCGGCGTAACGGACATCCCTCCGCTCACCGGCCAGGACGCAGATCTGGACGCGGTCCAGCGGATCGTCACCGGCAACCAGTACATGACCGTCTACAAGCCGTACCCCGGCGAGGCCGAGGCCGCCGCCGAGATGGCCGTCGACAGGTTCCAGGGCAAGGACATCGAGTTCGACGCCCTCACCCGGGACCACGTCGACAGCCCGACCAACAAGGACATCCCCGCCCAACTCGTCCCCGTGACCGCCCTGACGAAGAAGAACATCAAGGACACGGTCGTCGCGGACGGCATCTACAAGATCTCCGACATCTGCACCGCCAAGTACAAGGCGGCCTGCGCCGCGATCGGCCTCACGAAGTAGTGGGTTCGACGATGCGGCGGATCCCAGTGCCGCGCCGGAGGGGAGTGAACTCTTCCCCGGATGGCGGAAGGATTCCCCCAGCAGGCGGGCAACGCAGGTCTACAGCATCGCCTTCGGCCGGCCGGCGGGACCCGAGCTGTGCACCGACCGCGGCCAGCGCCGTGATCACCGGCTGGAAGAACGTGATACCGCCCGGGCGGCAGTTCCCGCTGCCGCCCGGGGTGAGTCCGACCGGCACTGCCGTCACGCGCGAACATCGAGCATCCGCCGTCGCCCGGCTCGGCGCAGACAGTGCCCCATGCAGGCGCGGTCGGCCAGTATGGGGACGCCGCGGTGAGATCGTGGGCGCGGCCGGGCAGTGCGGGCGAGATCCCCAACAACGCCACGGGCGACGGCATCTCCAGGTCCGCCCAAGGACCGCGGCCAACCGCTGCCCACCGGTGGCCCGGCGGGCCCGTGGGAGCTGCCGGCCCGGCGGCGGGACAGGGGCGCCACTGCCGGAATGCCGCGTGCCAGCAGCCCTGTGCTGTTGAGCACGGGTCGGCACTGTCCGCGGGCCGGCAGCAACCGCTCGCAGGAGTCAGCGAGATCGTCGGCGTCGGAACGCTTCCCGCAGCTCGCCGTCACGGTCTCGCGTTCGCGGTCACCGCGGCACTGGTGGCCAACGCCCGGTAGCGGGGAGCGGAAACCGTCTTCCTGCCGGCAGGTGACGACGACGTCGCGCAGATCTACGCCCGACTCGGCTTCCGCAAGATCGGGACGGTGCTGATCGCCGAACCCGCCGAATAGGTCCGCCCTGTCCACTCCGCAGTGGTGTTACTTCTCATCAACGATTTCGGGCTCTGTGATCGACAAGTGATGTCCAAACCCGGATACGGACGGTGTCCGTTTTCACCTACCAAGCCAGGCAGCCGAACCGCGTAATCCATCCCGCCGGCGTTCGGCCCGAGGCGAGCTCACCGATGTCGACTTCACGCGCAAGCGGTGTTCGTCCGGACTGCGGTGGAGCCCCTTCGACGCTGCGGCGGCCGAGGGCAGCACCGCCAGTACGCGGTCATGGAACCGGTCCTCGCCCACGGCAAGCGCGCGCACCCTTGCCCACCTGCCCTCTGGGCCCGTTATGCCAATTCGGCATGGGCCGACCTGCTGCCGTGCGGCCAGCTGTAACGTGCCACGGGCGCGGGCCTCCGCGTTCTATGTCAAAGCCACCCAAACTGGCGATCCGCAGTCGCCTTACCAGCGTCCCCGCGCTATGCCGGCCCCGCGTCCGGGCAGCAGGATCGGCTCCCTCGTCCCACCCGGACCGGGGGAAGTGATCAAACGATTGACCGCAGTCTTGACAGGGGCAACTGCCGGACCTACGTTTCAGGTCAATCGTTTGACCGACGCCCCGTAATCGAGAGGAGCAGATCCGTGAGCGTGACCGTTTCCGAGACTGCCTGGTGGCCACCGTTCAGCCGTCCGGACGAGGCATCCGCTGTTGACGGCCCCCCGACGCTGGTACGGGGCCGGGGTGTCTGGCTGGAGCGCCAGGACGGGGGGAGGCTGCTCGACGGTGTGGGGGCCCTCGAAGCCATGGCTGTCGGCCATGGGAGGCAGCGACTCGTAGACGCCGCGGCCCGGCAGATGCAGGAGCTCGCGTTTCTTGACGTGTTCCGCTACTCCTCACCCCCCGCGCTGTCACTTGCGGACAAGCTGATCTCGATCGCACCCCCTGGCATGGACCGGGTGCTCTTCACACCGGGTGGATCGGAGGCAGTGGAGACGGCGCTGAAGCTGGCTCTGCAGTACCACTGGGTGCGTGGCGACAGGAATCGCCGGCTCGTGGTCTGCCGCAATGGCGCTTACCACGGGGTGACGTTCGGCGCCATGAACTGCGATGGTGGCTACTACTCGACCCGCAACGACGTCTACCTCGGTGACAACAGGTTCGGCGTCATCGCGCAGGGACCGGCTACCGGCGAGGGATGGGGCAAGGGGGCGCCCTACGCGGCGGGCGCGGCGCAGTTCGCCGCAACCATCGAGGAGGTCGGCCCGGAGAACGTTGCCGCAGTGATCGTGGACCCGTGTGCCACGGCATCGGGGGTGGCCGCCGCTCCGCCATCAGACCTCAAGGCCCTGCGGGCCCTGTGCGACGCGCACGGCATCCTCCTCATCGCCGATGAGGTCATCACCGGGTTCTGCCGTACGGGCGAGATGTTCGCCAGTCAGCTGGCGGGCGTCACCCCGGACTTGATGACGGTGTCGAAGGCGCTGTCCAGCGGCTACATGCCCATCGGTGCGACCGTCGTGCACTCCAAGGTCACCAAGACGATCAACGATGTCCACGGCCCGGACGGGATCTTCGCTCACGGACACACGTACGGTGGCCATCCGGTCGCCTGCGCGGTGGCCGCGGAGAACATCGCGATCCTCGAGGAGGAGGGGCTGGCCGAGGCAGCGGCGGCGAAGGGCGCCTACCTGCGGGACGGGCTCGCCACACTCAGCCACCATGGCGTCTACGCCGACTCCCGCGGGGTCGGCATGCTCAACGGACTCGAAGTGTTCCCGGGCGGCGACGCCGACGCGGGACGGTTCGGGACGGCTGCCGCGGCCTGCGTCTGGCTGCGCAAGCGACTGCGCGACATCGGACTCGTCACGCTCACCGTGCATCCCGGTCGCGTCTTCCTGCTGGCTCCTCCGCTGGTCATCTCCAATGCCGAGATCGACACGCTTGTCGCCATGCTCGACCAGGGGCTCAACGACCTTGAGGCGGCACGATGACCTCCAGGATCGACCTGGCGGGCAGGCGGATCCTCGTGACGGGAGCCGCGGGCGCACTGGGCGGAGCCATTGCCGCGACTCTGGTCCAGTCCGGAGCGAACGTGGTGCTCACCGACCGTCCGGGCTCGGGCGTGGAGGACGTCGCTGCCGCGCTGGCTCCCGACGACCGCACCGTCGTCGGACTTGCCTTCGATCTCGTCGCACAGGCTGCGTCGCTCCCAGGTGCCGCGACCGCGGCGCTTGGCGGACTGGACGGGTTGGTCAACGCGGCGGGGGTCATGCACACCACTCCCTTCACGGATGTCAACCCCGAGGAGTGGCAGCAGACCCTGGCGGTGAACCTGACCGCCACCTTCCAGACCGTCCAGGCCGCGGCGGCGGCGATGACGAAGGGCGGGTCCGTGGTGAACATCGCAAGTGTCGCCGCCCGATCCGCACGCCCCAACGCGGCGCACTACGCCGCGTCCAAGAGCGCAGTACTCTCGCTGACCAAGTCCGCGGCGGCCGCCCTCGCGCCCCGGATCCGCGTCAACGCCGTGTGCCCGGGCCTGTTCAAGACGCCGATGTGGGACAAGATCCTGGCGGACCGTGATGCCGTATTCGGTCCCGGCGCGGGGGCGCGTTACTTCGAGGAGATCCGGCAGGCAACTCCTCTCGGGCGTGATGGGCTGCCCGCGGAGCTGGCGAACGTCGTCGCCTTCCTGCTGTCAGATCTCGCCGGCTACGTCACCGGCCAAGCACTGAATGTGTGCGGCGGACTGGAGATGGACTGATGGAACCCTCGTTCCGATTGCTCGAGCACATGTACGCCGACCCGGTCGCCCGAAGTATCTGGTCCGCCGACAGCACCATCTCCTCGTGGCTGCGCGTCGAACGCGAACTGGCCCGCGCACAGGCAGGGGTGGGTCTGCTGACCGAGGCGGAGGCTGAGGCCATCGCGGCGGCGTGTGATAGCGGGCTGGTCGAGCAGCAGAACCTGTGGAAGGCGGCTCGCAACGTCGGTTATCCGATCCTTGGACTGGTTCGGGAGATTGTGCGCCAGCTCCCGCCGGGCCCGGGTGGGCGAGTGCACTACGGTGCCACCACGCAGGACATCATGGACTCCGCTCTGTCCCTCCAGCTCGTCGAGTCCTGCGACCATCTCCAGTCCCTGACCATCGCCATCGGCGAGGCCATCGCCGAGAAGGTGACCGAGCATGTGGACACGGTCCTCGCCGCGCGAACGCATGGGCAGCAGGCAGTTCCCACCACGTTCGGCGCCAAGATGGCGGTGTATCTCTCCCAGTTCGCCGACTGCCTGGAACGACTGCGTGCGAGCCACTCACAGCTGTCGGTGGTGAGCCTCTTCGGAGCCGGAGGCACCAACGCGGCAATGTCCCCGTACGGGGTCGAGGTCCGGCACGCGATGGCGGCCGGGCTGGGTCTGCGCGCATCAGACGTGCCCTGGCACGTCGCCCGGCACCGGGTCGTAGACTTCGCGCTCGGCTGCGCCATGGCCGCCGCTGTGTGCGTTCGCTTTGCCCGCGAGGTGATCGACCTGTCTCGCAACGAGATCGGGGAGTTGCGGGAGCAACTCGCCCCCCTGAAGGGCGCGTCGTCCACGATGCCCCAGAAGGCGAACCCGATCGGTGCGGAATCGATCGTGGGATTCGGCATCGCAGCCCAGTCCGAGGGCACGGGACTGGTTCGGGCCATCGAAGCCGGGCATGAGCGGAGCGCCGGCGAATGGCAGGCGGAGTGGATCCTGCTGCCCCAGGTCGTCGAGCACACGGCTTCGGCGTTGAAGTTGCTGCACGAGGTGGTGTCGACGCTGGTGGTCGACGCAGGATCCATGCGGCAGAACCTGAACGCCGACGGTGGGCTGCTCATGAGTGAGGCCATGATGATGAGCCTCGCGCCGGTCCTGGGACGGGAACAGGCACACGACCTGGTCTACGAGGCCGCGCACGGCAGCCGTAGCGAAGGCCGGCCGTTCCATGAGGCCGTCGCCTCCCAGCTCGCCGGCCGTGGCCTGGCGGACGGACTTGGTCAGCCCATCAGTCCCGAGGCATACCTCGGCGAGGCACGTGGAATCTGCAAGGCCGCCTGCGACCGTTGGTCCGCAGTGGTGAAGGAGTCCACCCGGCGCTCCTGAGAACGGAGCAGCAATGACGTGGCTCCGGGCCGGACCGGAGGACTCGCGGCCGAGCTCGTCGCCTGGTGGGAGAGGCGGGTGCCGCACCGGCATAGCCCGGGGCGATTCCCGGAATCTCACACGGACATCTTCGTCGCTTGGATCGTTCGGTATGTCCCGTCGGACGCCGCTGACAACACAGACGCCCTCCGCCGCAACGCGGAGGTATCACCGGGCAGGCCGTCGAATGACGGCGATGCATCTCACTAGAGAATCGAATGGAGTCATCGTGATCAAATCACGCTGGGTGGTCGTCGCAGCCCTCATGAGCGCCACTCTCACAGCCTGTGGTCCCGGTTCGGGCGACTCGGCAGCGCCGGGTCACTCGGACGCACCGAAGAAGTTCACGGTCGCGATCAGCAACCTGGGTCTGAACTTCCCCTTCCCCGCAGCGATCAGCAAGGGCATAAGAGAGAAGGCAGCTCAGCTCGGTGTCACCATCGTGACCGAGACCGATGCCCAGGGAAAGGCGGACAAGCAGTCATCGGACGTCCAGGACATCATCTCCCAGCACCCCAAGGGCGCGCTGCTGCTCCCCGTGGACAGCACCACGTCGACCAAGTGGGCCGATGAACTGAAGGCAGCCGGGATCACGACCGTCGCGGTTGCCTCCCAGGTGGGCGACCCCAAGACCCGTCAGCCCGAGGACGTCTACCCCGCGCTGGCCGCACTCGTCACGCAGAACGAAGAACAAGCCGGGGCAAAGGCGGGTCAACTCGCGCTCAAGGCGCTGCCTCACGGTGGGCAGATGGCCATCGTGGAGGGCGCGGCCGGCTTCGCGGAGAACACCACCCGTGTCGCGAAGTTCCAGGCCGCCGCGAAGACCGCCGGTGTCAACTTGAGCGTCGTCGCGAGTCAGCCCGGCGACTGGGTGCCGGACAAGGCCCAGGCCGCGTGCCAGAACATGCTCCAGGCCCACCCGAAGATCAAGCTCTTCTACGCTCTCAGCGACGATATGGCCGTCGGCTGCGGGAAGGCCATCAAGGCCGCATCCAGCAAGGCGGTCGTGATCGGCGTGGGCGGCAGCAAGCTGGGCGTGGACGCGGTCAAGCAGGGAAGCGTCTACGGGACCGTCTGCTACAAGCCGGTGGACATGGGGGAGCTGGCCATGCAGACCCTGTACGACGCGCTGGCGGGCAAGCCTCAGAATTCGCGGTTCGTCACCTACCCGACACCAGCCATCACCAAGGACAACGTGGCTGAATGCACGCCGCAGTGGTGACATCCGCGCACCGCAGTCAAGTACGACCACCGCAAGGCACCAAGGATGCAGACACATGACTGACGTCGCGCAATGCACAGCTCACCCGCCACTGCTGCAACTTACCGGAATCCAGCGGCAGTTCCCCAACGGAACTCGTGCGCTGCGCGGCGTCACCTTGGCGGTCAACCCCGGCGAGGTGCACGGCCTGGTCGGCGCCAACGGTGCCGGCAAGTCCACCTTGATCCGTATCATAGCCGGGGCGGACCGGCCCACCGCCGGTGAGATCCGCTGGGAGGGCCAGCCTGTTTCGTGGAGGTCCCCGCGCGCCGCCCGGGACAGGGGTCTTGCGACCATCTACCAGCACGTGCCCCTGGTGCCCACGCTTTCGGTCCTGGAGAACGTCTTCCTGGACAGGGGCGGCTGGCTCCGTCGGCCTGGGGACCTTCCGGCCGCGTTCGACGCCATTTGCGAGCGAGTCAACTACCACCTGGACTCATCCGCCATCGTCGGGGATCTGCCCATCGGGCAACGGCAGATGGTCTGTCTGTTCCAGGCGCTCGCTTCCGGTGCACGCCTGATCGTCATGGACGAGCCGACTGCCAGCCTGGCGCACGCCGAACGGCAGGTCGTCTTCGATGTGGTACGACGGCTCTCGGCCGACGGCACCGCGTTCCTCTACGTCAGCCACTTCCTCGACGAGATCACTGACCTCACCGACGTCGTGACCGTGCTGCGGGACGGCCAGGTCGTGCTGTCGGCGCAGTCCAGCGGTCTCGCCGAGGAGGACATCGCCCGGGCCGTGGCAGGGCGGCAACTGTTCGCCGTCGAGCACCTCGCCCCGACCCGGGCTGATCAGGACGCCCCGGTGCTGCTGGACGTGCGCGACCTCTCCACCGCCAGCGGCATCCGCGGCCTGAACCTGGCCGTGCGGCAGGGGGAGATCGTGGGCGTCGCCGGGCTGCTGGGCTCGGGCCGCACCGAGCTGGTACGCGCCATCTTCGGCGCGGACAAGCGGTCGGGGACGATCACCCTCGACGGCGTCGAGGTGGCAGGGAACCCCAAGGCTGCCGTCGCCGCCGGAATCGCCCTCGTCCCGGAGGACAGGACAGCGCAGGGCCTGTTCCCTCAGATGCCGATCTGGAAGAACGTATCCATCACCGATCTCAACGCCGTGTCCCGCTACGGCATCGCCAACGAGCAGCGGGAGAGGGACAGGTCCCAGCGCGCGATCCGAGACCTGGGCATCGTGGCCCATGGCGCGGACACCGTCCCGGGGGAGCTGTCCGGTGGCAACGCCCAGAAGGTGGTGTTCGCCAAGTGGCTCTATACGGACGCGCGCCTGTGGCTCCTGGACGAGCCGACGGCCGGAGTCGACGTCGGAGCCAAGGCGGAGATCCTGCAGCTGATCCGGGACTTCGCCGGGCAGGGGCAGGCAGCCCTCGTACTGTCGAGTGAGTTCGAGGAACTCCTCGCGGTCTGCACTCGCATCGTCGTGATGCGCAATGGGCACCTCGTCGCCGAGCGTGATCCACGGGCGACCGACGAAGAAGAACTGATCATGCTCGCGAACGGAATCGACCGGGGCGGGCAACCTCAACGAGAGCAGAACGGCCATGTCTAACCGCAAGTCCGCACTGGTGTCTTCAAGCTTCGGATTGGCCAACGCCGGCGTCTACTACGCCTTCGTTTCGATCGTCGCGGTCCTGTCCTTCCTCAGCGCTGATCTCGGCCGACCGCCCTACCTGGCGCCGGCGAACATCGGAAACCTGCTCGACCAGACGGCCGTGGTCGCCATCCTGGTCATCTTCACCACAGTCGTTCTCATCAGCGGAAACTTCGACCTGTCCATCGGGTCGGTGGGCGCGCTGGGAGCCGCGGTCTTCCTCATGGCCGTACCCTCACTCGGGCTGTGGGGCGGATTGGCCGTCACGCTGCTCGTCGGAGCGGGCGTAGGCCTGCTGAACGGCGTGATCGTGCAACTCATCGGGATCAACGCATTCATCGTGACCCTGGGCACCATGACCGCGGTCCGCAGCCTCGTCCTGGTGCTCACCAACGGTCGCACCATCATCATTTCCGACGGCAGCGGGGCGAAGGCCCTGCAGACCCTCGACGGCTCGGCGCTCCCCACCCCCAACCTGTGGCTGGTGGCAGGCATCGTCCTGCTCCTGGCTGGCGGGGTCCGTGCCGTCGCCTGCCGGCATCGCCGGGCACCGCTGGACCGGATGGTGTATGTGTGCATCAGCTTCGGAACCGCCGGCACGATCGCCTCGTTCTTCCTCAGCTACTCCCTGAGCGTGACCCACCAGACGATCTTCCTGCTCGTGCTCGGCGTCGGTGCGGGCGCGGTGCTGCGGTACACCACGGTCGGCCGACGACTCTACGCGGTCGGAGGCAACGCCGAGGCGGCCCGTCTGTCAGGTATCGCGGTGAACCGCTACAAGGTCGTCGCCTTCGTGCTCAACGGAACGGTCGCGGCGTTCGCCGGCGCCCTCTACGCGGCTCGCCTCGGCTCGATCAACCCGACCGGACTCACCGGCTTCGAGCTGACGGCGCTGGCAGCGGCGATCCTCGGTGGCACATCGCTCTTCGGCGGCAGCGGAACCGTCGCCAAGTCCCTCGTCGGCGCGTTGATCCTGTTCACACTGCGCAACGGCTTCAACGTGCTGAACCTGGGCGCGAACTGGCAGGGGCTGATCGAGGGCGTCGTGCTCATCGTGGCGGCCGGAATCTACACGGTGAGCGGCCGACGCAAGTCCAGGCAGCCGGCGCGCCAAGGGACGCAACCGCAGGAACCGAGCCCGGCATTGACTCAGAGCACCCTCGATGCGACGCAGGCAACGGCATAAGAACACGTCTACCTCGCCACCCGGCAACCAGGCTTGTACGGTGCCTGCCCGGGCCGTCACTTCGGAGACAGACATGGCCATCATCGACGCTCACCAGCACGTATGGGACCTCAAGCGTGTCGCCTACCCGTGGCTCACCCCGCAGTTCGGCGTGCTGTACCGCACGTACCGTTTTGCCGAGCTCGAGCCCGACCTTCACGGCTGTGGCGTGGACGGAACGGTCATGGTGCAGTCGGCGGACTCGGTCGAGGAGACCCGCTGGATGCAAGCGGTAGCGGACCGGTCGCCACTGGTGAAGGCGATCGTGGGCTGGGTGCCGCTCGACCGACCGGACAAGGCCGAGGCCCTCCTGGAGAACTACGCCGACGATCGTCGCATCGTGGGTGTCCGGCACCTGATCCACACCGAGTCCGACGAGGACTGGCTGTTGAGACCTGAGGTCCAAGACGGCCTCGCCCTGCTCGCGGAGCACGGCCTCACCTTCGACATCGTCGCGGTGACCCAGCGGCACCTGATGCATGTACCCAGGCTCTCGGAGCGGCACCCGAATCTGCGGATGGTCATCAACCACCTGGCGAAGCCCCCCATCGCCGACGGAGGTTGGAACCCGTGGGCGGACAACCTGCGCGTCGCGGCAGAGAACCCGCTCGTGCACGCGAAGATCTCGGGCCTCAACACCGCTGCGGATCCCATCCACTGGACGGCGGTCGACCTGAAGCCTTACGTGGACTTCGCCCTGGAAGTCTTCGGCCCGGACCGGCTCATGTACGGGGGTGACTGGCCGGTCACGCTTCTCGCAGGCGGCTACCGGAAGGTGTGGGAGGCCACGCGCTCACTCATGGCGCATCTGCCCCAGCGTGACCAGGACGCCGTCTTCGGGGAAACCGCGATCAGATTCTATGGGATCGACCTGGAACGCGAAGGCGATCTTTAAGACCTCACCGAGGATACTCATGACTCACCTCTATGAACGAGTGGCCGGGTCGCCGGTCGGATGGAACGCGTCGCTGGGGCGGCGCATGCGAGACGACGACCTGGTCACCCTGGGCACGTCCAGTCTGACGCTTGCAGAACGGGCCCTGGAAGAGAGCCGGTACGACGTCGCGGCCGATCTCATCGCCTATCAGCACGAGGAGATGACACGCATCAACGAAGCGGTCCTCACCTGGCTGACCGAGATCCTGGCCCATCGAGCCGGCCTGGCCGGCCTGCACCGGTCGGCGGCATCGGCCGAGGCCGCGGTGATCACCTCGTCGCTGGGCTCGTTCAACGCCGGCGAGGGTGACCTCGTGGCTGCCATTTCCGCCTGCCGGGCCGGTGACCGAGATGCGGCGGCCGCAAGAGCCGAACTGATGCGGATCCGCACGGCCAGCGTTCACGACCTCCTGGTCTGGTGGACCCAGCACCTGCTGACCGAGCTTGCCACCGACCACGGTGACGAGGCGGTTCGGGACGTCGTGCTTGAGGCGTACAACTCCTTGTGGTCCAGGCGATACGCCAACTGGTACGAGATGGACGCGCTCGAACGCCTCCAGCTGTCCGTCGAAGGCATGCGCGGTCACCTGTCGGGACCCCGCCACCGCGGAGACGTCGTCATCGCCGAAGACGAGGACGCGTACCGCATGGTCCTGGATCCGTGCGGCAGCTGCGGTGTGCTGCGGCGCGGAGATCCGGACAGCGGCCGACGCGCGTGCGATCCGGCCGGTCCGCGCAAGCCATACGAGTGGACTTACAACCGCACCGACATGGGCTGGTACGCCGTCCACTCGGCGATCGTGATGGAGTGGCTGCAAGTACGCGAGGGCCGACCGCCCTTCAGGCCCCTCCTGGGGTGCGATCTGGACGGGCCGTGCACATGGTTCGTGTTCAAGAACGCGGCCGCCGCGTATCCCGCTGAGCCGGCGATGGCTGCTCTCCTGGGCAACAGCAGGTCGGGAAGCGCTGACGCGGAGCACCCGGAGGCTGTCGCAGACGAATCGCCGAGGTCGTGACGGCCGGCGTTCCGAAAAACAATCGTTTGACACACCCTACGAGTGCAACTGAGGAGACCGGGATGACACTGGCCGATCTGCATGCAATGTGGCGCATACGAGCATTCGAAGAGAAGGTACGGGACCTGCGGCTGGCCGGTGATATTGCCGGCTCTGTCCATCTGTGCATCGGCCAGGAGGCCGGCCCGGTGGGAGTGTGCACGGAGCTGGAAGAGCGCGACGCGCTGTTCGCCACCTACCGCGGCCACGGCTGGGCCCTCGCGCGTGGCGTGCCGCCCACGCTGCTTCTGGCCGAGCTGCTCGGGCGCAGTACCGGGATCAACGGCGGGCGGGGCGGCTCCGCCTATTTCACCGCCCCCGCTTACGGCTTCTACGGTGAGAACTCGATCGTGGGCGCCGGCGCCCCGATTGCCGTCGGCGCCGCCGTCGCCGCCCAGGCGGAGGGCAGCGGACGAGTCGCGGTCACCGTCTTCGGCGACGGTGCCCTCAACCAGGGCTCCGTGCACGAAGCGATGAACATGGCCGCCGCCTTCGGGTTGCCGGTGGTCTTCGTCTGCGAGAACAACAAGTACTCCGAGCTCACTCCGATCCATGCCATGGTCCGCGATCCCGAACTGTTCAGGCGGGCCGCCGCCTACGGCATGCCCGGCATCCGGGTGGACGGCAACGACCCGGCCACCGTGCGCGCAGCAGCAGCGGAGGCCATCGCCCGGGCCCGTGCCGGAGAAGGCCCCACACTGCTGGAACTGATGACGGAGCGGCTGGTGGGGCACTACATCGGCGACGCCGAGCAGTATCGGCCCCGCGGCGAGGTGGAGAACGCCAGGTCCCGCGAACCGCTGGTGCGGCTGCACTCCGGACTTGCCGCCGCCGGAGCCTTGGAGACCGACCTCGACGCGGCCGAGGTGCGGGCCCGCGCCGAGATCGAAAGCGCTGCTGAGCAGAGCCTGGGCGCACCCCTTGCTGACCCTTCCACCGCTAAGGACCACATCTATGCCTGAGACGAAGAAGCTGAACTACGGGGGCGCTGCCAACGCCGCCCTCCGGCACATCCTGGCCACCGACCCTCGCTCGCTCCTCTATGGCGAGGACGTGGCACTGCCCGGCGGCGTGTTCGGCATAACCCGCGGCCTGCGCAAGGAATTCGGAGAAAACCGCGTCTTCGACACGCCGATCAGCGAGTCCGCGATCCTGGGAAGCGCCGTGGGCGCGGCACTCATGGGCAGTCGGCCGATCGTCGAGATCATGTGGGCCGACTTCTCCCTGGTAGCACTCGACCAACTCGTCAACCAGGCGGCCAATGCCCGTTACATCTCCCAGGGCCAGGCTCCCACCCCGATCACCGTGCGCACACAGCAGGGCAATGCCCCCGGTGCCTGCGCCCAGCACTCCCAGTGTCTGGAGGCCTTCTTCCTGCACACCCCCGGGCTGCGGCTGGTCATGCCCGCGTTCCCCCAGGACGCCTACGACGCACTGCTCACCGCACACGCCCTGGACGACCCGGTGCTGGTGGTGGAGAACCGCACGCTGTACCCCGGCGAGAAGGCCGAAGTCGAGCTGCGTGAGCAGCCGCGCCGCGCCGGTTGGCATCACCGCCGCCGAGAGGGCGACGACATCACCGTCGTCACCTGGGGCGCGATGACGCATCGGGTCCTCGAGGCCGCCGAGGGTCTCGCCCGCGAGCACGGCCTGCACGCCGACGTGCTGGAGATGGTCTGGCTGAACCCGTTCGACCTGGACGCGGTGCTGGCAAGCATTGCCCGTACCGGCCGCCTCGCCGTGGTCCACGAGGCCAACATCACCGGCGGCTTCGGCGCCGAGGTGCTGGCGAGGGTCGCGGAGGCGGGAGTGCGGCTGACCGCCCCACCGGTCCGCATCGCCACCCCTGACGCGCGGATTCCTGCCGCCCCGGTCCTGGCCCAGGCGCTTGTCCCCACGGCCGACGTGATCACCGAACGGTTGCTGGCGGCACTCCCCGCCACGACGGCGTAGGGGGCGGTGTGCTCACCGGACTGTGGCACACCGGCCTGCACGTAAGCGACCTGGAGCGCTCGGTGGCGTTCTACCGTGACGTGCTGGGCATGATGCTGGTGCACCAGCAGGAGCAGCACAATGCCTACACCGCCTCCCTCGTCGGTTTCGGCGGCGCTCACCTCAAGGTCGCCCAACTGGCCCTTCCCACCCGTCCCCCGGCCGCCGCCTCCACCCATGACATCGAGCTGATCGAGTACGTGGTACCGCGCGGCACCCACATCCGGGCTCGCCGTTGCGACCCGGGCACGGCCCACCTCGCCTTCGCCGTAGCGGACATCGACGCCGCCTGCGCTCGGTTGATCGCGCGCGGAGTACGGCTGATCTCCCCACCCAACCGGATCACCTCCGGAGTCAACAGGGGCGGCGCCGCCTGCTACTTCCTCGATCCCGACGACCACACGCTCGAACTCGTCCAACCCCCGCCCGCACGCATCGCCGGCAAGGAGTGACACCACATGCGCATCGCGCTGCACAGCCGCCTGCACGAGGGCAGGGAACTCGCCTACGAGGCCGAACACCGGGCCGTGCCCGAGGAGCTGCTCGCCGCACTACGACGGGCAGGCATCTCCGAGTGGGCCATCTGGCGCAGCGGCTCGGACCTGTTCCATGTCGTGGAATGCGCAGACTTCGGCGCAGCCATGCGTGAGCTGCAGGAAGACCCCGCCAACCAGCGTTGGCAGGAGACCATGAAGGCATACGTCGCCTCCTTCGCCGAGAACCCCGGCGGCGCCGCCGACCTGGGCCTGCGACAGGTATGGACACTTACGGATCAAATGACGACCGACACCGAGTGAGCTTCGATGCCGCCCACTGGGGGAGTCGCGGGACCAAGGCTTGTTAAGGCTTGGGACGGGCGCTAGAGTCTGCGGAAGACAATCGATTGACTTCCGAGTGGGTGGCGACCGCTGCGCTCAATCGCCGATCACCGGAAGCACGGCGGCCCGGAGCCTGCGTCGTCGGCGGCATCACTGCCCTGTCCTGCGGCGTGACTGTCGCGTGCTGTTGGAAGGAATCGCATGCTGGAACACTTCGCCCCGATCGCGGCCGACTGCGACCTCACTGTCGCGGAGGAGCACAAGCGCCCGATCGCCGTCATCGGCGCGGGAGCCATTGTGGACGTCGCCCACCTGCCCGCGTACCGTCGCGCAGGACTCGAGGTGGTGGGGATCTACGATTTGAAAGCTGAGCGTGCGGCCGAGGTGGCGGCCCGCCACGGCGTGGAGACGATCTACCGGTCACTCGATGAACTGCTCGACGACGAGCGCGTAGCAGTGCTCGACATCGCCGTCGCCCCGCAGGCTCAGCCTGACATCGCCCGACAGGCATTGCGAGCGGGCAAGCACCTGCTCTGCCAGAAGCCGTTCGCCCCAGACATAGGAACCGGGCAGGAAATCGCCGCGCTGGCCGCCGAACGCGGCCTCCATGTCGCAGTCAATCAGCAGATGCGCTTCGAAGAGGGCATCGCCGCTGCCCGAGCGATGGTCCGGGCCGGCTGGATCGGCAGCCCCACTGCCATGTCGGTCACGGTCAATGTCGCCACTGACTGGTCCGCCTGGGAGTGGCTGCTCACGGTCGACCGGCTGGAGATCATGTTTCACTCCATCCACTACCTCGACACCATCCGCTCGATCCTGGGCGATCCCGTACGCGTCTTCTGTACCGGCAGCCGCACCCCGGGCCAGCTTCCGAGGGGTGAAACGCGGACGATGAGCACGCTCGTCTACCCTGGCGACATGCGCGCGCTCGTCCACGTCACCCATGAGAACAGGGCCGGTGACCCGGAGGCGCTGTTCCGCATCGACGGCAGCGAGGGCAGCATCAAGGGCACGCTCGGCCTTATGTACAACTATCCGGATGGCCGCCCCGACACGTTGGAAGTCAACAGCCGTGTGCTTCCCACCGACGGTTGGCTGCCTTACCCCGTGACGAGGCGCTGGATCCCGGACGCCTTCGCCGGCCCGATGGGCTCGCTGCTCAAAGCGATCTCCACCGGATCCGTGGCCGACACCGCGGCGAGCGACAACCTCCAGACGCTGCGGCTGCTCCACGCCCTTTACCGGTCGATGGACACCGGCGAGAGCCAGTTGCTGGTGAGCCCATGAGAATGGACAACCCTTCGTCCGGCCGCCGTCGGGGGCGTGTCACCATCAAGCAGGTCGCGGAGCACGCGGGTGTGGACCCTTCGGTGGTCTCCCGTGTCATCAACCACGACCCGCGTCTGTCGGTCAGGCCGGAGACACGCGAGCGCGTTGTCGCCGCCATCAAGGAACTGGGCTACCGCCCCAATGCCGTCGGCCGCAGCCTGCGAACCGCGCGCGCAGGCATGCTGGGGCTGTTCATCCCGGATTTCGCCAATCCCGTCTACGCAGAGATCATCAAAGGCGCCGAGGCAGCCGCTGCGCAGCTCGGATACCTTCTGGTGACGGGCAGCGCGAGTGGCAGCAAGCCCGGGACAGGCCACTACGTCGATCTGCTCGGCCAAGGCCGGGTGGACGGGCTCCTGCTGGCAGGGACCGATGCCAGCAGTGCGTTGATCGACAGGTTGAACGATGCCTTGCTGCCCTGGATCCTGGTCAACCAGCGAGTGAGCTGGGCACGGCGCTACGTCATTCTCGACGACGAACGAGCCGGCGACCTCGCAGTCGAACATCTGGTGGATCTGGGGCACCGCCGTATCGCGCACCTGGCCGGCCCGCCCACGTCAGACACCGCTCGCCGCCGACGCGCCGGCTATCTTGCCGCGATGGAACGAGTCGGTCTGGCCCACGACGAACGGCTCATCGTCGATGCCGACTACACGCCTGCCGGAGGCGCCGCGGCCATTGCCGACTTGCTGGCGCTTGACGAGCCTCCGACCGCGGTGTTCGTGGCCAACGTCGCCTCGGCCATCGGTGCGCTGCACGCCGCGCAGGCTGCTGGTGTCGAGGTTCCGCGCGACCTGTCGTTGGTGGCGGTACATGACCTGCCGCTGGCCGGCTACCTCACGCCACCTCTCACCACCGTGCGGATGCCGCTGGAGGACCTCGGCCGCCGCGGCGTCGAACTGCTGACCGGCAGCGATCCTGACGCTCCCATCGAGGAGACAGTGGACAACTCGGTCGAGCTCATCGTCCGCGACTCCACCACACGCCCCCCGCGACGCCGTCGCAAGACCTTAGGGGCCGCAGAGCATGGTTAGGCCGTAGGGGCGTCTGCTGGTGGGGACCGGGGCCGGCTGCCGGGTCATGGTGGAGTGTGGGCCGTGGCGCGAGCGGCCGAAGTCATGACACATCAACAACCGGATGACCTCACCCGCATACTGCCCGGCACTTGATGGCATGCGCGAGCAGATCCGACACGCGCAGCCGGGGGCGCACGTTGCCGGGCCCGCGGAACAGGCGCCAAGGACCAACTTGCACCAGCCGTCTCCGACTCCGGCTCCGCGCGCAGGTGCCGGCCGACCGTGTCGATGAGCCCGGCCTGGCGGGTGTCGGGGCCGATCCCGCCGGCAACCGCTATCTCGGCTGCTGCCGAGCTGGAAGCTGCTGCCCTTCCGTATGACGCGTGAGGGGGGAACGTGCCGGCCGGGCAGACGGGCAAGACGCTGATGGGACCGGGCGTACGCTTGCCCAGCAGATGGCCGCCGAGGGCGAGAACGTGGGGAACATGCCCTCGACCCTGTTGGCCCGAGCCCGGTTGCGGCCACCGGCGCAGACCGCAAGACTTTCCGGCCTCGTCGCGGGTGAAGGTCAGGGCGGAACGGGAGGGTCAGACGACCTGGGTACTGGATGCCGCGCGCCGGTGAGCCCGGTCATCGCCCTCCGCCGGCTCACCAGCGTGGCCATTCGCCTCGTCCACAGCCAGGCCCGCCTCACCGCGCTGCTTGGCGGCACCCTTCCCCAGCAGACCGTCCGCCCATTCCTCGACGAGGCCGCCGACGGAGTCGTCCACCCCCCTGACTCTTGCCGCATGCGCGGCGCCCGCCGCGCATCGCTCAACAAGGACAGCGGGCATCCGCCTGGTCCTCATCCCCGGCCGTTGGTCCTTCACCTCGGCGGCGCCGGCGCGTGGGCAGAACAAGATGACCGCCCGCCGTCCGTGTGCGCCCGCGCCCGCGGGCCGGCAGTGGCTGGGCCGGTACGACAGAACCGGCAACGGCATCGTCAGCGTGACCACCGTGTGGACCGACGGCCGTGTGTGACACCCGCTCCAACGCCCGGCCGTACACCCCGGCACACCACTTCGCCCGCAGCCGGTCCGACCCGGCCTTCTCCGCACGAAACCGCAGCCGGCCGCCGCCCCCGCGGCCCGCGGGAAGGAGGCGGGCCTCGGCTGCCGGGCGATGGGCGCCGACTGCGCCTACTCCGTCAGCGACGACTGGTCCCTCGATGCCTGGGCCCCGGCCGACCAGCCGCACACCCCGTCGACGCCACCCATGCTCCGACGAGCCTGGACCGACAAGGATCCACTCTATTGCCGGGTTTGACAAACTGCCGGCAAAGAAGCGTCACCTCCAATCCTGCGTAAAGAAAAAGGCGCCCTCGGGCCGCATCGACAGGTATCGGGCCAGGTAATTTTACGCTTCTGACCATGGCGCCGAGGATCCAAACTGGTCCTACGTGAGTTGGAATCCAGCGCGGAGTACGCCCAGAGCGAAGGGGGTGAAACAGTGACAGCGCAGAGCGCTGTTTAGCTGCCCCATGCGGGGGAGGCAGCCTCGCGGTCGCCTGTTTGTGAGTCGTCTCTCAAAGCCTGCATAACCAAATTCCAGTTCTGCTCGGTTGCGCGGCTGGTGATTTCGTGCCGATCGCAACCAGGGTCCTCGCGGCACGCGGCCGCGCGCCGCCGCATGCAGGGGCCGCACCACCGGCGCCCATCCCGCCGCATCGTGATCAGGATTGGGAACGCGCAGGTTGCCTGCCGGGGGTCTGCATCCGCATTCGGTAACCGCTCCCTGAACGTGAGATAGGACAGCGTGCAAGTCTCCGAGATGAATGAGAAATCCGATCGGATGAGCGCGTAAGGGCCTTATTTGAGGTCCGTCTTCGCAGTGCACGACAGGTCCGTCTTGGTGAGTCCGCTGCGCAGTCGAAACAAAAACACTCCGCACAAGCCAATTGTGGCCGCTTCATGCAGGGGAAGCGACCGGATGATGGCCTTTGAGGATAGGTATGTAGGTTGTCGAAACACCGCATAACCAGACGGCGATCCCGTTGGGTCGCGTTGCTGGTGATCTCGTCGTTGCTTGCAAGCGCGGGCCTTGTGGCCCGTCAGTGGGCGTCGCATGCAGGGGCCGCGCCGCCGGCGCCCGTACACACCGCGCCGCCCGACTTGAGCAAGGGGAGTAGCGATTCGCGCGCCGTCCTGCTCGGTATGCCCGACTATTATGGGAGCGGTCTGCGGGCGAGAAAAGCCAAGGTGCTCGCCTATCAGTATGTGCTGCCCTCGGGGCAGGCCAGCAGGATCTCGGTTTATCCCGGCGTGATAACTGACGAGCATGGGAGCCTTCTCAAGAGTTCATGGCCGCCTGTGGCAGCGTCTGGTCCAGAGGCCCAGACCTTCCTGGACAGGATGTGGGCGGACCTGGACGAGATCGCATCCAACCCGGAGGGTTTGCGGCTACTTGAGACGATGGGCCAAGCGTCGCCGCTGCCTTCTGAAGTGCCGTTCGACCACTTCACTAATCCGGACGATCTGTTTAGTACACCGGCAATGAATGTGCTGATTACGCATGCCGACCCGGGCGGCGAGACTGTGACATTGAAGTTGGCGGGCCCGGCGACAGGAGTGTCACTATCCGGATCTTGGGACGGTGAGGGCGCCGGGAGCTCGTCGAATTTCATCCAGATCCGCGACGACACGCCTGGAATGTACACGAAAGAGGGCAGGCTCTTTGCGATGCGCTCTGCAACAGTGCTGTTCCATGAGCTCGTTCACTCACTGCGAAGCGTACTGGGCTTTGGGTCGTTGGACGCATCGAAGAGTCCTGTGCGAGCAGACTATCCCTTGGAAGTGCCGGGCACAAAAGACGCCCTCGGTGTCCCGCGCTACGAGGTGAAGACGCAAAATGCCGAGGAGCTGATCACTCATGGTGGAAGTGCGGGCTTGAGAGAAGTCTTCGGGGAAAAGAAGGCGGCTGGCATTCCCTATGGGATCAAGGCTGATCCGTATGCGGCCAAGTCGGTGCGCATCGCCCTCGAGGCGGCTCGGCGGAGCCCCGGTGATGTGGAGATACAGCGGACGCTCATGGCCCGCCAGTCCGTTGCCCGGAAACCGCTCACAGAGCTGTCGTTCGTCAAGGCAAGCCCCATCCCGCAGCCCTTCCGTTCCACATACGATGTTCCCTCAACTCTGCAGAGAGTCCGGTTCGCCTTGGCTCCAGGTGCCTCATGGAATGCCCTGACACCGGCGGACTACAACGAGCCCACCAGCAGGAATTCCCGTCTGGCCGAGTCGCGCGCCGCCGCTGCGGCTTGCAGTGGTGCGAACCCCGTCGAAGCATGTGCCGCCCCTTCGCGTGCCGCGACTGCCGATGAGGCCAAGGCTGCACGTGCTTTCGAGGAGGCCGACGCCGCGGGGAAAGTGGTGCGTGAGCCTGCTGACCAGCTCATCATTCGAAACCTACCGGCGGATGAGCTTCCGGTGTATGCGCGTGCCGTGGTGGAGCAGAGCGCGCTGGAAGCGCGGGCCGGTTCGGGCAAAGCACCCAGCTTCACGTCCGATCTTGCGGAGACTTGGCGGAACCCCAACAAGGTGTTCCAGCCGTTTGGTGCTTCGTCCGGCGCGGTCGGCGAGAAGACCGGGAGCCTGTCGAAAACGTTGACGAATGGCTGGTCGTTGTTCAACCATGCCGCGACGCCGGCCATGGTGGCGTTGTGGATCCATTCCGTGGTGCAGGCATTTTCGACGGACGCCTCTGATCTGGACAAGGCGGCCGCAACCCTGGCCGTCGTGCCGGTCGTGGGCCAGTTGGTCGGGATAGCCCAAACCTCCGTCAACAAGGACTACGTCGGACTGGCCACGAACCTCATCGTGCTCTTGGCGTCGGCCGCCGAGTTGACGGGACAGCCGGAGGCGGCATTGGTGCTGGGAGTCGCGGGCTTCGTCACGTGGGTCGTGGGCGGCCTGGTGAATGCTATCCAGAACGCCATTGCCAGGAGTGCGCTGATCGACATGGATCAGATCATCGCCAAGCGTGACACCGCCTGGCACGACTTCATGGGCAGCGCCATAAAGAACAAGACCATTCCGGCGCTGCTGGCGGACGCGCAGTCAGCATTCGATGCCGCGCAGAAGCAACTGCTCTGGGGCGCTGATGTGACGATGGCTTCGCTGGACACAGCGGCTCAAACCTCCGGCGACAGTGCAGCGATAGAGGCCGCGCGGGCTGCCAAGGCGCGTCTGATCGCGGAGACGGAGAGTGCTGAGCAAGCACTCCGCAGCGGCTTCGTCAACAATGTGCACCAGGCACTTGACGACGCCCTCAAGGGGCTGAACAACGGAACCGGCTCGGACACCTTCACTGATCTGTACAACCAGAAGGTCGTGCTGCCCGACTGGATGAACTACTACTTCCCCGCGTGGAGTTGCTACTGGGACGACCACGGCTACTGGCACTACGACACGGCCTGCCACGATCGGGAAATCGGCAAGTTCAACCGGTCCGTCCAGCCCGCCTACCCCGACTCCGCGTCGGAGGCCGCCGGCAGGAAGTATGGAAGGACATCTCGTGAGTACAGCAAAGCGCTGCAGGCCTATTTCTGGGCGCATGTGGCTCCGCGGGTGAAGAGCGACGTTCCGATGAACAAGTTCAGCGCCGATGACCTGCAGGCGTACCGGACGCAGGTGGACGACCGAATCAGCGCGGGCAAGATGTTCGCCACGGTGCCCCCATTGGACACCGCTCCCGTGCCGCCGACCGGGTTCACCAACTGCGCGGACAGTCCGCACGACACCTGCGCGGGCAGCCCGGCCGGTACCGGTCAGGTCGCCTTCGGCGCCGCCGGCAGTTACGTCACTGCGCCGCTGCCTTCCGCGGGTCTGGCGTGCAAGGCGTCCTCCTTCGCCGTCGATGCGAACCCGCACGCGCACGAAACGTGCTTCGTCCCAGCCACGGACAACAAGGCCGGTGGGGCCGGCGGATCGTGGCTGCCGGTGGTACGTACCTGCGCCAGGCAGGGCCACCTGTGCGAGGTGAGCGGAACACAGGAAGTCGCCTACGGCGCCGGCGCGAGGTGGATCACCAAGCCCGTCACCGGCTCGATCACCTGTGACAGCCGCGGCTTCGGCGGGGATCCGGACCCGGGTGCGGACAAGAACTGCACCGTCCTGGCCGGCGCTGTGCCCGGCCCGGTGGCCCGGTCGGCTCCCGCGGGCCTGTGCGCCGCGCAGGACGGCACCTGCTACGTGAGCGGCACCACCACGCTGGCCTTCGGCACCCGTGCCGCGGGCGGCTCCTGGATCTACCGGACCTTCGACGAGGCCCACTACCCCCACGGCGTGCCCTGCACCACCGCCACCTTCGGCAAGGACCCCTCCCACGGCCACCCCAACTCCTGCTACACAGCCCGGCCTCAGGCGCGCTTCACCTACTGCGCCGGACCAGGAGGCACCTGCACCGTACCCAACGACGGCATCCACCAGGTCGCCTACGGCGGCGACGGTGCCTGGGTCGTCAAGACGGCGACCCCGGGCAGCACCGAGTGCAAGGACACCACCTTCGAGGACGTGAGCAACCTCCAGGGCAACACCCACAACTACTGCTACCTCTCCGCCTCCGGCGCCGACCTGGTCCTGGGCGACCACGCCTACAACCCCCAGAACGGGGGCAGCGACTGGTACCAGGCGGCCTGCGCACGCGACGGAGACACAGGGCCCTGCGCCACCGACGGCAACGCCGAACTGGCCTACGGCATCTACAACTACAACTCGGGCAGCGGCACCTACTACGTCAAACAGCCGACCAGGAATATCACCCACTGCGGGTACACGGCGTTCACCTCCCGCGACCCCTACCTGAACGTCGCCCACTGCTTCCTGCTCGCCCCGCCCGCCCTCGACTACGACACCACCCAGACCACCTTCACCTACCCCCGGCCCACCCCCGGCACCACCACCCCAGCTCGCGCTTCCTCGTCGAAGCCGACCACAGTCAGCAGCTTCAGCTCCGGTTTCGAGGAGGGAGACCCCAGGGCGGCCTCCGGCGATGTGAACCACGGCCAGTCCCACTCCGGTCAGGCCGCGGACCAGTACATGGGGAATTACGACGCCGCCCCTGGACGGCCCAGCAGCACCGTGGTCTTCGACCTCAGCAGCCACCCCGTTGCCGTAGGCACACGAAAGACCCTCAGCTACTGGATCTTCCCGCTGGGCAGCGCAAACTCGGAGACCTCCATCGCAGCGGTCAGCACCTGCGCCGCCTTGGACCTGGTGTTCTCCGACGGCACCGCGCTGCGCGACCACGGGGCAAGCGCCGGGGGACAGTGCGGGCGTCTCCAACCGGATCAGTGGAATCACGTCACCGTCGATCTCGCAGCCAGCAACAGCAACAAGGTGATCCAGCGCATCTTGTTCGAAGTGCAGGCACCGGCCTCCGGGAACTACACGGTCGTGATCGACGACGTCACCATCGACACCGAACCCAACAACCGGCCCAGCGCCGGCGCCAGCTCAGAATCTCCGGCAGCGAACGGTTGGCGCATCATCCCCGGGGGATCCTTCCCCAATCACCCGCTGGGCGGGGGCGCGACACAGCACGCCCCCGCCCCCGTCGTCCCCATCAACTGACCGGCGAACCCAGCCACACACAACGCCGCTGGACCACGTCCCGGCGAGGAGTCGGTCACTTCTCGCCGGGACGTGTTGGACGAGGCATGGCGCACCAGCAACATCGCGCGCAGCACGGAGTTCCTTGATGCCCCGGCCCGTGAACGGGGTGAAGCGCGAGCACCATATGCGTCGGCTGTCAGATCGGCGCGCCGCCGTCGTGGTCCTTGTGTGCCTGTACCCAGGCGGCCAGCTGGGCGCGGCGGCTGAACCCGAGCTTGCGCAGGCTACGCTGGACGTGGCCTTGTGCAGTACGGACGGAGATCACCAGCCGAGCGGCGATCTGCCGGTCCGTCAGCCCACCGCGGACGAGCAGGGCCACCTCACGCTCCCTTGGGGTGAGAACCGGCGCGGAGGCCGTCGATGGCGCCACCGGGCGCGCCGCCGACCGGCCCAGTGCCCGGGCCACTGCGGACTGGAGCGGCATCGCGGTTCCGATGCGAAGGTGCTCGGTGAAGGCTGCGTCGCCCAGGAGCTTCCGCAGAAGCCTTTCGCACTCGACGTGATGCTCCAGCAACTGTCCGACCCCTGGAAGCGAGGTGCCCAACTGCTCCCAGACCCGCTGTGCCGCACCGAGCAGTTCCGCCGCCTCGTCGGCATGGCCGCCCTCCGCCCTTGCCCAGGCCAGCACCTCCAGGCACTGGGCCACCACCAGCCGGT
Organism: Streptomyces sp. NPDC020801; assembly: GCF_044334385.1. NCBI lineage: Bacteria > Bacillati > Actinomycetota > Actinomycetes > Kitasatosporales > Streptomycetaceae > Streptomyces > Streptomyces sp. NPDC020801. Next base: position 259,747 of record NZ_JBIRST010000010.1, on the reverse strand, counting down.
TGTGCAAGGCGTCTGCCGCACTCAGCCCCAGGCGAAGGATCCGTACCGCCGATCGGGCTTCGCCCTGCAGCCAATGCTGCAGTCCCACGACCCACAGCGCGTAGGGACGCGACCACTGAGCGCCGTTGTCGTCGCACAGGGCCAGGCTCTCCTGGGCCAGGCCGATGGCGCGCGCGTCGCCGCCCAAGCAGCAAGCGAGACTGAGGAGGAACAGGGTGACCCACGTGGATCCGGCGTTCTCCTGGCGGCGGTACTGCGCCAGCGCGGCCTCCAGCCGGCGGACAGCGCCGCGGAAGTCGTCCCGGAAAAGGGCGCACAGACCGGCGAGTTGTTCGGCGTGGGCCCTGGTCGGCGGGTCCCCCAGGGATTGTGCCAAGGCGCGGCACTCGGCCAATCGGCCCTCTGCCGCAGCGGTGTCCCCGCACAGCAGGGCGAGCCAGGCGTCGGCCCACAGAGCGCGGGCCCGGGTGGGGCTGGGGGCGGTGGCCGACGCCAGTGCCTCGGTCAGCCACTGACGTTCCTCAGCCAGTCCACCGGCGCAAAACCGGTGGCTCCATATTGCCGCGGCCATCTCGAGACCGGCCTCCTCCTCTCCCGGCTCCTGGAGACAGAACTGCATGGCGGCACGGATGTTGGACCGCTCCTTTCGGATCCGGGCGGACCACGCACTCTGCCGTCCGGTGAACCACTCCTTGTCGGCCTGCAGGACCAGGGCGCGGAAGTGGTTGCGATGACGGCATTGCAGGGCCAGGACCTCACCGCGGTCACGGAGCCGCTCGAGGCCGTACCGCCGAAGCGTCTCCAGCATGCGGTAACGCACCGGTGAGCCACCGCCGTCCCGGAACAGTACGGACTTGTCCGTCAGTCCGGCCAGCACGTCGAGGATCTCCTCCCGGCGGAGACCAGTGCCGCTGCACACCGATTCCGCGGTTTCCAGATCGACCCCGCCACAGAAGACGGACAACCGGGCCCACAGCAGCTGCTCGTGGGAAGAACACAGGTCGAAGCTCCAGTCGAGGGTGGCCCGCAGGGTCTGCTGGCGGGGCATCGTGACGCCGCTTCCTCCCGTCAGCAGGCCGAAACGGTCGTCCAGGCGTTCGAGGATCTGCTGGCAGGTGAGGACTCGCAGACGTGCGGCCGCCAGTTCGATCGCGAGTGGTATGCCGTCCAGCCGGTGGCAGATCCGGGCCGCCACCCTGCGGTCCTCCTCGGTCAGGGTGAAATCCCCGCTGACGTAGGCAGCTCTGTCGATGAACAGGTCGAGCGCCTCGTTGGGGCGTGCCGTGGAAGGGGAGGAGGCGTCGTCCGGATCTGGGGCCGCCAGTGGAGGCACCGTCAGGAGGCGCTCACCGCTGACGCCCAGAGCCTGCCGGCTGGTGGCGATGATCTGCAGGTGCGGTGCCGACTCCAGCAGAGTATTGGCGAGGACGGCGCAGGGACCCAGAAGATGCTCGCAGTTGTCAAGGACGATCAGCATCCGTTCGGTCCGCACGCGGGCGGCGAGGCCGGCCACTGCACGGTGTCCGAGGCCGTCGTCCAGGTCGAGCGCCTCCAGTAGCAGGTCCGTGAGAGCCTGCTCCGTCTCGACCTCGGCCACGTCGACCAGCCATACCCCGGAGGGGTAGGAGCGCCGCGTGTGGGCTGCCAGCCGGAGGGCGAGTCTGGTCTTGCCCACGCCGCCCGGTCCGGTCAGGGTGAGCAGTCGGCTCTGGGACAGGAGGCGCCGGGCCGTGGCCAGTTCGTGGCGGCGTCCGATGAAGCTCGTCGCCTCCTCCGGCAGGTTGGTGGCTCCTTTTCGCATGACACTCATGTGTGGGGCTGGCCTTTCCCCGGCACTTCGGTTCGGCGGTCAGCGCCGGCGTGGGCGCTGCCCGCGTCCGGTGGTTCCGCACTCGCGCCCCGTCGTCCGGCGACATGCCGCCCATGTGAAGGGCGTCCCCGTGTCCCCGGTCCGGCCGTTCGGCGCTCCGTTCATGTGCCGGTGGTCATTGTGAAGACAAAGCTGTCTGAGTCGTAGTAGTCGGTCAGGTGGGCGAGATAGGTCCCGGGATCAGGCGGATTCCGATCGGAACCCTCCTCGGGGCCGAGCAGGTGGGGGTCGTAGTACCTCCCACCTGCCGTGGGCATGTACAGCAGGCGGTAGGAGGAGGGGGAGCCCGCGGGACGGAAACTCCAGAGCTGTACGTCCTGGTCGTCACCGGCGGAGTAGAAGCAGTCCCACTGCACGACTCTGACGACGTTTCCGCGTCGGAACGTCCCGTCGAGGCACTTTCCGCTGCCCCGGTTGCGCATGAGGTAGGTGCCGTCGCCTTCCGCGACGCGCTCCCAGCGCTGGTACGGCGTGGTGGTGCAGTCCTGCAGCTGCAGCAGGGCGTCGTTGCGTCTGCTGGAGTCCTCGATTCCGACGCACAGCCCCGACCGCAAGTTCACCAGCTGGAAGCCGGCCGGCTTCGGGCGGGGGGCCGCAGCGGCGGCCGTGGCGGTCTGCTTCGGGACGGCGGGCGGGGGAGTGGTGGTCGCCGTGCGATCCTTCGCAGAGGCACTCGGTGTCCCGGTCGGCGTCGATGTCGCGAAAGCGCCGGACGTCAACGTGGCGTCCGTCGTGCTGTTCTGAGCGGTGGCGGCCGGTGTTGCGCGAGACTGTGCGGTGCCGCCTCCCTCGCGGGATGCCAGGCCGGCTCCCACCACGACGACCGCCACCGCGGTGAGGGCCGTTATCGCTCCCGCACGAAGAGAGGCCTTCGGCAGGACGTAGCGGCGGGCGTGCGCCGGGTGGGGGCCGGTCGGCGAGATGACGGTCCCGCCCGTTCCCGCAGCCAGTGGCAGCAGTCCCGCTGTGTCGTCGGTGCCCGTCCTGAACGAGGAGAAGAGCGGCGAAGGGAACGGCCAATACAGGGGGCTCGCCAGGGCGCCAGGTTGCCGGAAATCGATGACGCCGAGGTCGGCCTGCGCCGCGCGGCAACCATCGCAGCCCAGGACGTGCAGATGGAGGTCCTCGGAATAGAGGGAGAGATCCCCACGCGCGATGTCGCCGAGGGAGGCCGCCAAGTGGCGGCACTCACGGGTGGAGGCCCGGGTGGCGTGCTCCCGCAGGTATGCGTTGAAGAGGCCCTTCTGTGCGAGTGCTGTCCTGGAGGTGATGTCAGTGTGTGCCGCTCCCGGAACGGGATCGGCAGGTTCGGCGCCCTCCACGCAGACGCTCCACAACACCGCCTGCCAACGTTCCGGCAGACTGTGGAATGCCCTGAAAAGGGTCGAGTTCCTTTCGGCGGCTCTGGCAGCGCATTCGGGACAGTGAGCTCCCGGCAGCCCCCGGAGCCACGAGGCGAACCCAGGAGTCAGCCCGGACGCACGGCCATCGACTGCACATCGGACAGCCGTTCGTCTCACTGCCGCAACCAGGTAGGGCCGCCACGCCTCGACGGGGCCCTCCCCCGCACGGACGGATCCGAATGCGTGGGTGAATGCCTCGTCCGTCATGTCCTGTGCCGTCTGCGGTTCACGGAAGCACAGGCGGGCATAGGCCATGACGGCCTCCCTGTGCCGACGCGTTATCTCGGCGGTGGCCTCCCACCGCTGTGGATCCTCGGCGTCGCGGACAAGCCGGGAGAGTTCACCGTCGACGGACCGGGTCGCCGCTGGATCGGACACTTTCCTCCTCCGACTGCGCGTTGTGGCGCCGTCAACCGGGAATGCTGGGCGCCGTTGCTCTCCCGAGTCAAACAGCTCAAGCGTCCATGCTGGCACTCCTGTTCGGATATCGAATGCTCGGAACCGTCGCCGGAAATCGGGCGTCCCGGCGAGGAACACGCCCCGTCCAGGGTGAGGCCAGGCCGGTCGTCCGCGCCGCGCGCGTCCCGAAGCCGGTGGGGCCGGGAACAATGGCGGAAAACGCAAACAGGTACATGACGTGTCGTCATAGGCGTTGTGCACCGTGTCGTTCGTGAGCCTTGGAGGGGCGCCGGACAGAACCTGGCGCAGGGACATCCTGCGGACCCCGCTTTCGAGAACCCGAGGACGACTTGATCCCCACCCGTCGGCAACCCACGGCTCGCCAAGGGCGGCATGGGCACTTGGCCCGTTCCGAAGCCGGACGGGCATGGCAGACGACACACGTGCGAGGAGCTCTTCGCTGAATCGCAACAGCCGAAGGGCCATGACGCATTTGCATCGCACGCAGAACACGGCGCGACACGCATCTCTGTGCGTCTACGGTGTGCCACCTGAAAGACGGGACACGTCCGGCTAGTGCGGGCGGTGGGGGAGTGCCGATGTCACCGCAGCAAGGTCCAGGGCACAGGGGCGCACCCGGAGCAGCCGCGACGGCGAGGAGCGACATACATGCCTGAGAGAACGGCGACGAGAGGGACCTCACGGGGGTCTGCCTCACATCGGAGACCGCCGCGGTTCCCCAGGATGCGATTGTCACGAACACATGGCAACGCCCGGCACAGATCGATCCGCTCCACTCTCCTGACTCTGGCCCTGGTTCCCTGCATTGCACTGGCCGGCTTCTGGGGTGCGACCACCAGCCGGGTGCTGCAGGAGGGACTCGATCTCCGCAACGGCTCCAAGGCCGGTCGGCTGCTCGAGTCGCCGGCCATCGGGATGTTCTACAACCTGCAACGGGAACGCGCCCTCACCGCGGTCTGGCTCGCCGACCCGACCTCCACGCACGCGGCCCTGGACAAACAGCGGCTGAAGACTGATGCCGCCCTGCGCACCATGAGCGGACTGTCGGAAGCGCTGAAGAATGCCCCCGCACGCGCGAGAACCAGCTTCCAGCCACTTGCTGACGCGCTCCGGCAGTTCCCCCTCCAGGCGCTGCGTGCCGGTACGGACTCGCGGTCCGTCAGTGATGAATGGGCCGTCGGCGAGTTCACCCAGCTCATCGACCTCGAAGTCGAGGTGGTGACGGCGGTCAGTGTCCAAGTGGACGACGGCTCCCTGGTGGTGGCGGCGGAACCGCTGGGCCTGCTCGTGAACGCGGCGGAACAGATCCAGCAGGCCAACACCGTGCTCGCCCCGGCCGTGGCCACCGGCCGGCTCACGGCTTCGGCGCAGACCCAGTTCGCCATGGCTGTGGGCACGCAGCGGTTTCTGCTGACGTCCCTGTCCGCCCGGCTCTCCGGGGAAAGCCGGATGCTGTTCGAGAAGGTGACCGGCAGCGCCGCCTGGAAGAGGATGGTCTCCATCGAGAACGCGGTACTCAGCCAGCAGCCGGCGGCCGACCGTACCGGGTCCCGGCCGGTCAGGGCCGCAGACCCACCGGCGTGGGCAGCTGCGTGGTCAAACGCGCTCTGGCAGGTGACCGACGATCTCGAACAGTTCACCCAGAAAAGCGGTCAGATCCTTCTTGCGCGCCAGACGGCCCGGGGCAACCAGCTGATGCGGGAGGCCATTACCGTCGGCGCGGGGGGGCTCGTCGCGGTCGTCGTCGTGTCCCTGCTGTCATGGCGTCTTTCCCGGTCGCTGCTCCGGAGAATGGCGGGCCTGCGGCGGGCCACCCTGGAGCTGGCCGTGGGCCGACTCCCCACCCTGGTCGACCGGTTGAACCGGAACGAGACGGTCGACGTCGCGAAGGAGGCCCCTGAACTCGACTACGGCGACGACGAGCTGGGGCAGGTCGTCAAGGCGTTCAACTCGGCGCAGCTGACCGCCGTCCGCAGTGTCGTCGCCCTGGCTGATATGCGTCACGGGCTGGAGAACGCCATCGTGGGTGTGGCCCGCCGAACGCAGAACCTGGTCAACCGCCAACTGACCCTGCTGGACACGCTGGAGCGCAAGCACGAGGAGCCCGACGTCCTCAAGGATCTGTACGAACTGGACTCGCATGCCAGTCAGATGCGCCGCTACCAGGAGAATCTGGTGATCATGACCGGAGCCCATCCGGGGCGGCGTTTTACCGAGCCGGTGTCCATCGTGGACGTGCTGCGGAGCGCGGTGGGAGACGTCGCCGACTATCAGCGCGTCATCCTCCATGCCGACTACACACTCCAGTTCGCCCCGCACGTGGTCGCCGACATCATCCGTCTGGTGACCGAACTCGTCGACAACGCCGCGACCTTCTCGCCTCCGGTCTTCCCTGTTTCGATCGAGGTGGCGCTGGTCAGCAGGGGGCTCGTCATCGAGATCGAGGACCGCGGCTTCGGCATGAGCGATGACGCCTACGCCGAGGCGAACAGGAAGCTCACCCAACCACCTCTCTTCGACGTCTTCGCCCTCGCTGAGGACGCTCGTGTGGGCCTGTTCGTGGTCGCCAGACTGGCGGCCAAACACGGCATCAGGACGACACTGCGGCCGTCCCCGTTCGGTGGTATGTCCGCCATCGTGCTTGTCCCGGCGGCACTGGTGGTCGGTGCCCCGCCGCTGGAGGAACTCGGAGGCGCCGGCCAAGACGCCGCCGACGACTCCGAGAGTCCCCCGCCGCTTTCGGCCCAGGGGCCTCTTACGAAGGTGGAGCCGCACCATTCCTCCGCCTCGCCTTCCCGCCGGCTGCCGCGGCGCGTCCCCCAGAAGAGTCCGATCAAGGAGGTGAGGTCCGGAGCCACCGCTCCCGGAGGGCCGGACCGGTCTCCGGGCTCGCCGGTGACCGCCGAACGTCTGGCCAGGACGATGTCGGCGTTCCAGCGCGGAACGACGCACGCACGCGACTTGGGTGGCCAGCACCCTCGCAACACATCGCTCCCCCCGAAGGAATCCTGATGATCTCTCGTCCTGAAAACGCCACCGGGAACGACACCGCGCTCGAGCTTCTGCTGACAAGTCTGGTCGAGCGAATGGCGCACGTGCGCCACGCCGTCGTCGTGTCCGAGGACGGTCTGGTCGTCAGCCGGTCCACGTCCGTGGAGCGCGCCGCCGCGGAACGCCTCGCGGCCACGGCATCGGGACTCGTGAGCCTGGCCGGCGGCCTCTGCGCCGAGTTCGGCGGCGAGCAGGTGCTGCAGACACTGATCGAGATGCGGGAAGGTTTCGTCCTCCTCACCTCTGCGGGGACCGGCGCGCACCTCGCCGTGCTCGCCTCCGCCCAAGCAGACGTAGGCGCCGTGGTTTTCGAGATGAACATGCTCGTCAGGAAGATCGGCAATCAGCTCAGCGCACCTGAGCGTGACGAACGCGCCTCCCGAACCTGACCGTGACGTTGCGAGACATGAACCCACACATCGCTCAGCCGGGCGATGCGACACCACGCCACGCCGTCTGCCGCCTGGTTCGCCCCTTCACCCTGGTCGGCGGCCGCACCCGGCCGACACGGGATGTCTTCACCCTCATCACCCTCGTCACCACAGTGGATGCTCCCGCACCCCACTCCCCGCGCCCTCTCTCCCCGGAGCAACGGGAGATCCTGCTGATGTGCACCACGCCCAAGGCGGTCGCCGAGGTCGCCGCCCGCCTGGACCTGCCGGTCTCGGTGGCCACCGTCATGTTGTCCGACATGCTGGACGAAGGACTGGTGACCGCTCATCCGCCGGACGGTGCTGAGGAGGGCCCTGGGCCCGCACTGCTGCGCAGAGTGAGGGAGGGCCTTGCACGATTGTGACCGCGAGCCCGTGCGATCACACATGGCTGTCGGCCTGTCGGAGCCGACAGGCCGACAGCAACGGGGAGGCGTCACGCCCCAAGCGGGTCGGTGTCCTTGCAGATCTCGGCCGTACTGTCGGACGTGCACAGGACGATGTTGCTGTGCTGGTTGTCCGTGCCCTCCGCGACGGGGGTCGTGGCGCTTCCGGGGCCGGTCCACGAGGTCCCGAGGTCACTGACGACCGTCCATGTCCCCGTCACCCTCTTGGACAGCTGGGCGCGCAGGATCCAGCCGTGCTCACCGGGCTTGATGTGGAGCGTGGCGGTACCGGTCTGGGTGTCGGACACCGAATCGGCTCGCGAGTGTGTGAACGTGTACGCCACGGAAGTCCTGACCGTGGTCTCGACAGGTCCTCCCACCTTGAGATCCACTCCAAGCGTGACCATGACGGAGTTGCTGATCGTGACGGTGGTCCCGGTCGTATGGCTCCAGCTCACCGACTGGTCTGCGGGGAGTGTTGTGTCGTTCGACACCGTTCCGCTTTCAGGCGTCACGTTCGTGTAGGTGCCAGGGGCAGCGCTGTCGCTGTGGTCTTGATCCACCACGTACGATGCTGATCTGATGCCGCCGAGCCCCTGGTCGTACTGCGTGAGTGCGTATTGCATGGCCAGGTCATCGAGCTGCCCGTCAACGGCGTCCTGGTTGTGATGGGTCTGCGTGTCGCTGTTGACATCTACCGGGTCGGTCTTTCTGATACTCCACGTCTGGTTGGGATGGTCGGTTCCGCAGTCGTGGAGGCCCACCGAGGTGGATTCGGCTGTATTGCCGAAATAGTCGTCCAGACACTTGTTGCTGTTGACGTTGCGCAGGATCCATGTCTTGTAGCCGTAGGTGTTGTCCTTGGTGTCCGACGGCTGGACATACCAGTTTTGCTTCGGGTTCTTCGCGTCGCAGTACCCCGACTGACCGTAACCGACGTTGTCGTCGTCTGTGTTGTAGTCGAGGCAGTTATTGGTGGTGTCGTTTCGGATCTGGAAGCTGCCGCTGCCGTTCGGGTTGGGGACGAACGTCCAGGAGTCCTCTGCGGGGTGTATCCGCAGGACCGTCTCGGTGCGGCCGTTCGGGAAGTCGCTCTTCAAGTCCAGGGCCGGCCAGCCCGCCGTGTCCCGTGTCAGGAAGGACCGGATGTCCACTCCCCGGATGTCGGACAGGGAGTCCGCGTGCGCGATTCCCGCCATGAGCGGTGACACCGCGACGCCGAGCGTTCCCAAGGCCAGGGTGAGAAGCGCGGCCATGATGCACGGCCCCGTCTTGCTGGCGGGCGAATCAGTGATCAAGAGTTGTACCCCCTCTGGTTCAGGTGCGAACGGAATGCAGTGCTGTTCCGCAGGACGAACCTACTTTTCAGTGAGGGAGCGAACATCCGTCAACTGACGTACGAATTCCCTTGTGTTGATGGCGCGGCGGGGCATCGTCAATCAGGGGACGGCGGTTGCCTCCTCGACTCCCGCCGGCGGACCACCTCCGCTGCGAGCTCGACGCGTGAGGTCATACCCATTTTTCTGAGGATGTTGGACACGTGTGTGCTCACCGTGCGGGGTGAAATACCCAAGTGCGCCGCGGTCTCGGGGTTGGAATGGCCTTCGGCGACGTGATCGGCGATGAGGCGCTCCGTGCTGGTGAGTGCGTTCCATCCGCGACGAGCCCCGTTCCGGGTTGCGCGCCCACCGCGACCTACGCCAAGGGCACGCAGCCGACTGGTGGCGCGAGCGGCGTCCCCGTCGGCCCTCAGGCGGGCATGGATTGCCAACGCCTCGCCGAGAGCGGCACGGGCTTCGGCCGGCCGCCCGTTCCGCGCCAGCAGTTCCGCGGCGTCCGTGTACGCGTGTGCCTCGTCCAGCGGTCGCGGTGCCTGGTGATAACAGCGCGCAGCGTCGAGAAGTAGATCCGGATCCTGCAGCAGCAGTCCTCGGCACCGGTGCGCGTCACCGAGGTGGTACGGAGCGCCACTGATCTCCCCCCTCGCCTGGGCGATGTCGGAGTACCGCCTCGCATGGGCGGTGTCGTTCACGGCCAGGGCGAGTCGGACGAGATCGGGTGTCAGGAAGCCCAGGATCAGTCGCCCGGTCAGATGGCCGGTACCGCGGTCGAACGCGAGCGCGAGCCGTTTGTACGCGCCCTGGGGATTGCGGCGCGCCTCGTCGAGAAGAGCGCCCGCGTACAGCGGCAGGTACTCGTAGAAGCGGGCGAACGTCCCCATGTCCGAAGCCCAGGCCGAGGCGGCCAAATGCGCCTCGGCAACAGCCTCCTGACCCCGATGGACTGCGATGAGAGCCGCCACGGCGCGCAGCGCCCGGTTCATTCCAAAGGCTTCGTCCGACTCGAGCCCCGACTCGACCTCTGCCAGAGCGTCCTCCCAGTCACCTGCGTTGAACGCCAGGAGGGCACAGGAGAGGTGGTACCACGGGAGGAAGATCCCGCCCGCGCGCGACACGGCTTCACGGACCGTGCCCAGCCTGTGCAGCGCCTCCTGGCGACGGTCGAGTTCCGCATAACAGTTGGCCATGGCGAGGTGCAGCCCGATCCATTGCGCGGGAAGCATGGTCTCGGGCGCGAGGCTGGTGGCCTGTTGCGCGAGCTCCAGGGCTTCTGCGTCCGGTGTTTCGAGGAAGCGCTTGGTCGCAAGGGTCTGCAGCGCATAGGCGAGGGCGGGACTGTCGCCGAGTTCGTCGGCCCGGCGCCGCGCCGCCGCGGCCGTCCTTCCTGCCTGGGTGAGGTCGCCCGAGGCGAGCAGGCACAGGGAGCTGAACGCCTGGAACCGCACGGTTTCCACTGGCGGCACGTGGCGACTCACGCATGCCGCCCGGGCCTCTTTGAGCGCGCGGTCGGGCCGGCCTGTGGCGAACGTGGCCTGCACGAGGATCCAGCGCAACGGCGGCTCCAGACCGTGATCGTGTAGACTTGCGAGAGCCGACCGAGCACTTTCCTCCGCTGCGTAAACGTAGCCCCGGCTCAACTGTGCACGCGCGTGGTGCAGGTGCAGCTGATCGCGGAGGGGATCATCGGGGTCGCCGAGCGTGAGGGCTCTTTGGAACAGGCCGAGAGCGAGTTCCGGTGCCCGCGTCGTCAGTTTGGTCCCGGACCGCACGAGCCACGTGGTCAGGAACTTTCCGCTCGCCGGCGCGGCGCGGAGAAGGTGCCCGGCCACTTGCTCGGGCGCGGCGCCGACCTCCGCCAGGGCCTGCGCCGCCTTCAGGTGCAGCATGCCCCTGGTCGAACCCGGCACGGAGTCGTACAGCGAGCGCCGCACGAGGTCGTGACAGAAGACGAGCCTGTCGCCGTCGTCCTGGAGAACACCGGCCGCTTCTGCCTTGGCCAGGACGACCAGCAGTTCGTGCGTCGGCTGGTCCAGGACCGCCGCGAGTCCGGTGACGGTGCAGTCGGCCCCGAGTACGGAAGCGACACGGAGGGCGTGCAGCACCTCATCGTGCAGATACGCCAGCCGATGAGCCGTCAACGCGGGAAGGGACGGCAGCGCGCCATCGACCAGGATCTCCGCGACGCCGCACCGCACCTCGATCGCTCCCTCCCGGCGGAGGGCAGCCGCCAGCTCCGTGAGGTAGAACGGGTTTCCGGCCGCCCCTTCGGCCACACGGAGCAGCCGTGGACCGGGCTCGCCCCCGCACCGGTCCGCCAGTAGTGCCGAGACCGCCGAGGCGTTCAGCGGCTGCAGTTCCAGCGGTGTGACGGTGCCGGCGGCGAGCGTCCGCAAGAGCTGTTCCACTTCCACGACCCTGGGCACCGGACGGCACGCCGCCACCATCAGCAAGGGCAGCTGGCGGCCTGACAGCAGCAGCCGGTGCAGTACCTGCAGGCTTGCCGGATCCGCCCACTGGAGGTCATCGAGCAACAGGGTCACAGGCCCCTGTGCGCACATGCTCTCGACCAGGTCGAGCACCGCGTCGACGCCGGCGTGGTCTGCCACCGATGCCGAGCCCGGGATCCCGTACCGCGCCTCGCCACGCAGCACGTCGGCGGCACGGGCCCGCGCCGCGTCGGTTGGGTCGCCGTCCACGCCCAAAAGACAGGCAGAGATCAAGGCAAACGGCCACTGGCGCTCGGAGTCCTGCGCCGCTCCGCAGAGCACCCGCATCCCTCGCCGCTCCGCGATGGCCGCTGCCAAGCCGAGAAGGGCCGTCTTGCCCAGACCCGGCTCACCGGTCACGATCGCCACTCTCCCCGATCCGGCCGCCGCAGTCGCAGCCAACTCGGCCAGCACCTGCGTCTCGGCCTCGCGACCCACCAGCCGGTCCCCGGTCTTCGCCATCCTGTCATCCCCCGTCACACCGGCCTGGCATCCGGTGAGCCGAAAAGCCACCATCAGCAACCGGACCGTCGTTGCACACATCTGGCCGCCCCTTGGTCACAGAGTCGGCGCACGCCGGTCCGGTCCGGTCCGCTCCCCGGTACTCGGCCTCTGTGCCAGGAGCCCCGCAGACACATGGCGCCGAGCGACGAATTCCACAGACCGCCCTTCCCGTCGCTACGCGTCGGACAGGAGGAGTCAGACCGGCCGATGGCCGGGCGGCCCCGGACGTGCCGTCCACGATGCGAACAGGGGGCATCGGACCACATGGGAACCTTGATACCGGACTGCGCGGCGACCACGGCGCCGAACGCCGGGTGATGCAGGCATGGATGCGGGTATTTCTCCGCTGTGTGGCTTTGGACCGGCCGCCCTAGGGTTGATGGCATGGCTCGGGCACCAGGTTCCCCACGATGAGCGGTGCGCGAGTCCACGGCTCGGGCACCACGTTGCCCCCCATGCGTGGTGTCCGAGCCCATCAGCTACCCGGCGGCCGGATCCAGGAGCCGGTCCCGCCATGTGGCGTACAGGGTTTCGGGATTGCCGAAGTGAGTGGAGGCACGACTTCTGTGTCGGCCCGCAGGACGAGGGCGTCTGCGCTGCTGGGCTGGGCTGTCTGCCAGGATTCGACGCTGCGGGTGGTCGCCGCGACCTGGGCGAGTAGCCGTACTCGGAAGGTACTCCGGTCCCCGTCGTGTCCGCTGTCGCGCAGCGCGTCCCGTGTCCCTTGCCGGCGCCCCAGGTGAAGGTCCTGGCAGGCGAGGGCAAGTCGGGCGTCGCCCGAAGACCATGACCCCCACGACCAGGAGGAGACAGACCTCCACGCCGGTCATCAGCCGCCGCACCCGGGCGGTGATCCGCGTGCCTTTGACCAAGAGACCGGCCATGAGCAGCAACACGGCGACGCCGGTGCCGGGAGGACGGCGGGGCTCGCGGTTCCGGCCGTGTTCGAGCAGCACCGCGGTGGTGGCCGCCGGCGTGTACGCCGGAGCGCTCCCGGCCACCGCCATGACGACCGCGTCGGCTGCGCCCAGTACGTCGGCGCGCAATCCGCTGGTCGAATGCCGTCCGTGGCGGTGGCCGTGGCCGGTTCTGTTCATTCCCGCTCGCCCCAATGCCTGCTGAGCAAGCTCGGCTGACCCGCCGGTGAGACTGCCGACCGCCGTTCGGCGGTTGGCATTTCCAGTGGCATGAGCCCGGGACGCAGGTCGTTCACGCGGCCGTGGGCATTCTGCTCGGAGTCGGCCACACGCTGCCGTAGGTCATGCGGGGCCGCAATGGATTTCCAATGATCCGGTAGGTGGCCACCGGGCGCGATCTCTATTCGGAATGGCTCGTGGGTAGCCGAAGCTGGTTACTGACCGGTCCGTATTCTGCGAGGCGTCGTTCCGGAGGGCGACTGGGCCGTGCTGGCCGGACCGGGGCCCCTTCGACGGACAACTCGGCGAACGGCCCGCCGACAATTCGACCATGCCTGCGCTCAGCGACGGAGGCAGGCTATGACGGATCGTCATGACGGCGCGAATTCGGCCACATCGAATGCGCGTGGCGATAACCTGCCTGCACCCGTCGGAAAGCCCTGCAGATTCTGCTCCCCCAAGGGGCGTGAAGACGGCGTCGAGCCGTCCGGAAAATCAGCTCCGGACGGCTCTCTACTCAAGGGCACGGGACGCCCGGCGGCCAGTTTATTTGTTCTCTTCCATGGGGAGCCATGCGGGTTCGAGTGACACCAGGTGTTCTATTCGCCGCACCGCCTCACTCCGTCTGCCGGCTGGACGGTCGGCGCGGGTGTCCTCCCCGCACGCTGCTGCTCGGTCGGGGCCGTCCCTCGGCGCAGCCGCAGTTATCCGCGCGCAGGTAGGCCGAACAGGTACCGGAGCAGGTAGTTCCGCTCTGTCCGGATGTTCCGCGACCCTGCATCCTGAACGGCCACAAGATCGCGAAAAGACTGCTGCCAGTCTGCCCCTTGTCCGTCCCATCGCCCCAACGCGGGGCCGCCGCGGAGTGCTCTGATGACACTGAACCTCGACCAGTTGGTGATCTTCACTCGGGTCATCGACCGCGGCGGTTTCTCGGCGGCCGCGCAGGAGCTCTTCATGAGCCAGTCGACGGTTTCCAAGCAAATAAGGAGGCTGGAGGCGTCCGTCCGGGCCACGCTGGTGGACCGGACCGGACCCGTTGCTCGTGCGACACCGGCCGGTGAGGTGCTGCTCGCGCAGGCGCGGGAGATCCTGGCCCTGGCCGATCAAGCCGTGGGCGCCGTGCAGCAGGCGACACACGTGCAGCAGCCACGGCTCGTGGTCGGGGGAACCCCCTCACTGGGGACATACGTGCTGCCGTCCCTCGTCCACCAGTTCCGGCAACGCTTCCCCGCGCAGGACTGCGTGCTCGTGGTCGGTCACGCTGCGGACCTCGCCGCGAAGCTCACGAGGGGGGAGATCGGCATCGCCGTGGCCAGCGGTGTATCTCCCGAGGGGGATTTCGTCACGGAAGATCTCGTGCCGGACCCTCTGGTGCTGGTGGCGCGAGCCGATCATCCGCTGGCCGGGCGACCGCTCGAAGCCGCCGAACTGGCATCGGAGACGTTCCTGCTCCGGGAACCAGGGTCCGACACCCATGCGCAGACCTTGGAGATGCTCCGCCGGTGGAGACTGGACTCGGCACCGCACATCGAGGCCTGGGGCACAGAGACGATCAAGCAGGCGGTGCGGGTGAGCCTCGGTGTCTCGCTGATGTCCCGGTACGTCGTGGCCCAGGAGCTGCGGGAGGGACGTTTCTGCCTGCTGGACGTCCGGCCGAGCCCCGAGCCCCGTCGTGTGGTCGTCGCATATGGCCGCCACCGGTCGCTGTCCGCGGCTGAACTGCTCATGCTCATGATCATGCGGGCATCCCGTTGGTGAGGTGCCCCGCTGCTACGGCACCGCACTCGTGCTGGTAGCCGGCTGGCCCCAGGGGCGGGAGGTCCCGGTTGACGGGTGTCGAGCAGTCTGCATATCGTCGTTTGTGGGCGCATCTCAGCAGGTCAGAGTGTCCGGGATCGGCCTTCCCGCAGAACTGACGGGTTTCGTCGGCCGCCGGAATGAGGTGGCCGATATCAGGAACGCGCTCTCGATGGCACGACTGGTCACGCTGACGGGGCCCGGGGGCGTGGGGAAGTCCCGGTTGGCACTCCGGGTGGCCAGTCATATACGCAAAGCCTACGCAGGCGGTGCCGCCTTCGTGGACCTGGCGCCGCTGACGGACGACTCCCTCGTTGCCTACTCGGTCGCAGAGGCCCTGGGCATCGAGGTGGCGCAGTCCCGGGAGGACCCGGTCAAGGCCGTCACCGGCTTTCTGGCCCACCGGCAGGTGCTGCTGGTTCTGGACGACTGCGACCGTCTGGTGGCCCCTTGCGCGGGATTGGCCCACGCCCTGCTGAGGGCCGCTGACCAGGTACGGATACTGGCGACCAGCCGCCGCCTCCTCGGCGTCAGCGGGGAGCACGTGTACGACGTCGAGGCGCTGCCCGTTCCAGGCCCCGAGACCGAGGGCCGTTTGACGGCGGAGGCGGCTGCCGCGGGGTACCCAGGGCTGGAGCTGTTCGCCGAACGCGGCAGAGCGGTGGGCGGATTCCGGCTCACGGACGAGAACTGGCCCACGGTCGCCCAGCTGTGCCGACGCCTGGACGGGCTGCCCTTGGCCATCGAACTGGCCGCGGTGCGGACCAGGGTCCTGTCCCCGCGGCAGATCCTCGAACGGCTGGACGACTGGACAGGGCTGCTCGTAAACGTCGACCGGAACGCCCCGCACCATCACCGCACGTTGCGGGCGGCGATGGACTGGAGCCACGACATGTGTTCCCCGGCCGAGCGGTTGCTGTGGGCCAGGGCCTCGGTCTTCTCGGGCCGCTTCGGCCTCGAGGCGGTGGAGGGGGTGTGCGGCGGGGACGGCCTGCCGGCCGGCCAGGTCCTGGAGGCCGTCACCGGGCTGGTGGACAAGTCGGTACTGGTGCGCGAGGAGCATGCCGGACACGTACGGTTCCGCATGCTGGAAACCGTCGCCCGGTACGGACGGGACAGACTGACCGGCCTGAACGAACGCGACACGGTGGCATGGCGGCACAGAGACTGGTTCATGGGGCTCGCGGAGCAGATGGAGGCCGCCTGGTACGGGCCCGACCAGATGAGGTGGAGCAACCGGATGCGCGCCGCGCAGGACGACCTGCGCGCCGCCTTGCGGTTCTGTCTCGACACTCCGGGCGAGGGGCAGGCCGGACTGGCGATGGCGGCGTCCCTGCACTTCTACTGGTTCTCCTGCGGTCATCTGACAGAGGGACGCATGTGGCTGGAGCGGTTCCTGGACTGCGAGCAGGCGCCCACCCCGGCACGGGCGAGGGCCCTGAGGGTGCTGGGGCTCCTTGCAGGTATGCAGGCCGACAGGGAGGCGGCGGTCAGCGCACTTGGCGAGTGCCAGGCGCTGGCCGGCCAGCTGGGTGACCCGTTCCTGAGTGCCGCAGCCGACGCCGCCCGTGCCCTGGCAGCCCTGAACCGTGGACTGCTGCGGGAAGCCGTGGCGCTGGCGGAGCAGGCACTGGCCTGCCCGCAGTACGCGCGGCACCCCGACCACTTCCAGGCTGCCGCCGTGGCGGGCTGCGCGCTGGCGCTGGCGGACGAGCGCGACCGGGCGGCGACCATGGTGGCAGAGCTCCGCCGACTCGCCGAGAGGACCGGTGCCGAATCGATCCGATGCCGCGCACTCCTGGGGGCCGTGATGGCCGGCAGGGCAGATGCCGCCGACGACGAGCGGCGGGCACGCAAGGCCCTGGCCATCGCGCGTGACCTCAACGACGCACCCATGATCAGTCTCGCACTGCTGCTGGTGGCCTGGGCGGCCATCAGCGCGGAGGAGCACGAGCGCGGAGCAGTGATCCTGGGTATCTGTCACAGGACCTGGAACCTCGTAGGAGTGCAGGAGGCGGCGGCCGCCTTCATGAACGACCGGTTCGAGACCAGGGCCCGCCTGGCGCTCGGCGATGCCGCCTACCTGGACGCGACAGCACGCGGCGAGCGGTTCGACATGGGATCCGGTATCAGCTACGCCCTCGCGGCCGAGTCCTCGCCCGAGCGCAGTGCGACCGGGCGAGGAACGGGGCCGAACGCGCGGAAACGGGCTAGCGGGCCGCTCACCGCACGTGAGCAGCAGGTGGCGAAACTTGTCGCACTGGGGCTGTCGAACAGGGAGATCGCCGCCCGGCTGCTCATCTCTCCACGGACCGTCGACGGCCATGTGCAGCGCATTCTGGCCAAGCTGGGCATCAGCTCCCGCAGCAGGATCGCCACCTGGGTCGCGCAGCAGGACGATGCCTGACTCTGGAGCGCCACCGGCTGCTGCCCCGACATTCGCCGGCCGCCGGCCGCCGCAGAGCCCTGCGGCGGCCGACGAACGGAGGGTGCTCCCGCGATTCGGATCACCTCAACTCGTCAGCCGTCGCTCCCTGGACTTGGTGAGTACGCAACTGACACGCTCGATCAACGTGATGAGGGCGTTCTTGCAGGATTCACGTTCGCGGGCGTCGCAGAGCACGACAGGCGTGCCCGCCGTCAGATCGAGTGCTCGTCCGACGTCCTGCGGAGTGTAGTGCTTGGCTCCCTCGAAGCAGTTGACTGCAACAACGAACGGGATTCTTCTGCGCTCGAAGAAATCGACGGCCGGGAAACTGTCTGCAAGGCGGCGGGTATCAGCGAGAACCAGTGCTCCCAGAGCTCCTTGAGACAGGTCGTCCCACAGGAACCAGAACCTGTCCTGACCCGGGGTGCCGAACAGGTAGACCGCGAGACCGTCTCGGATGGTGATCTTGCCGAAGTCCATGGCGACAGTTGTCGTGGTCTTGGTCTCGACCCCCTTGAGGTCGTCTGTGGGGCTACTCAGTTCGCTGAGCCTTTCCTCGGTACGCAAAGGGCGGATCTCGCTGACCGCGCCGACGAGGGTGGTCTTGCCCGCCCCGAAACCTCCGGCTACAAGGATCTTGAGCGTCAGCAATTCGATCGGCGTGTCGTCACAGTGCGCGGAGTCCATTGATCACTTCCCTGAGAATACGCACGTCTGGGAGCTCGGCGGGGGGGACAGGGGGGCTGACTCGGATACAACCGAAACGGAGTAGATCGCTCAACAGGACCCGTATCACGCTCACCGGCAGGTCGCATTCGGCTGCGATATCCGCGACCGGCTGCGGTCCTTCCCGGCAAAGACGAAGAATTGAAGACTGCTCGGGTGTCAGCGTCTGGCCGTCCAGTGGTGTTGTGCTGCCGTAGACGACCGTCATCAGGTCGAATGTCTCGCCGGCCGGACGAGCACGGCCCGCGGTGATTGCGTACAGACGTACGATGGGGCCTGCTTCGTCGTCATACCACTGCGGAGAATCGGTCATGCGGGGGTCACTCTGCTCGGCGCGTTTGTATCCACGGCGCGCGAGGGCGTGGACAGGTGCTCACCGACTCGCTTCACCAGCGCCGCCATTTCATAGGCCACCAGGCCCACATCTGCTCCCGTGTCGCTGAAGACCGCGAGGCAGGAACCCGCGCCCGCTGCCACCACGAAAAGCAGGCCACCCTCCAGTTCAACCATGCTCTGGATCACACCTCCGGCACTGAAATGGCGGCCGGCACCCTTGGCGAGGCTGTGGAATCCCGAGGATATGGCGGCAAACACTTCGGCGTCCGCGCGGGACACATCTTGGGAGACGCCAACCACCAGGCCGTCGTCCGACAGCACCACCGCGTGCCGGATCTGTGTCACACGGGAGGCCAAGTCGTCCAGGAGCCAGTTGAGCTCACCGATGCCGTTCGTGTGGGAGTTCATGATCTTTCTCCTTGCGATGGCTTCTCAGTGTTCGTTGATGCCGCAGATGCTTCCTGACCGCGTTGCCAGCCGGCCCGCAGACGATTCATGAGAGCTTGCGCTTCCTCCGGAGAGCGCCACGAAACGGGATGCGGGTGCGCCGACGTCCCGGTCGGGTTCTGCTGCCGGGTGTGTTGAGGGGCATCGCGGAGCTGAGGCGCAAGGCTCGCCTGCCGCACACGACGCGGTAGGCCGGAGGGATCCTGAGCGGGAGACGCGCTGGGGGGCTCGTCATCCGTGCCAGGAAGGGACGGTGTCTCCGGGGAGGATCGATGCGGTTTCCCGGCTTGGAGCGAGGCCGGACGTGGTACGGCATGCCCCCGCCGGTGCAGTGGTGTGACCTGGTGCAGGTGCGCGGTTGGAGAGGGTGACTCGTGGCGCTCGGCCGGGGGTGCCGTCGCTTGGGGTGGCGGCGGTGCCAGCAGCCTGTCGGGGATCAGCACAACCGCCAGCACGCCTCCGTAGGAGGAGCGCTGGAGCGTGACCGAGACGTTCTGGCGGTGTGAGAGACGGTTGACGACGAACAAGCCGAGCTGCTGGGTCTCCTGGAGATCCACCTCCGCTTGGCAGATCCGGCCATTGGCCTCGGCCATGGCGTCCGGGCCCATACCGAGCCCTCGGTCCTCGACCTCCAGGACCACTCCGCTGCCCACCTGTTCGCCACGGACGATCACCTTGGTGTGCGGGGGCGAGAAGACCACGGCATTCTCGACCAGTTCGGCCAGCAGATGGGTGATGTCCGCGATTGCCGGGCCTGCCATATGGGCTTCGGGGATTCCGAGAACGTCGACGCGCGGATAGTCCTCCACCTCGGAGACAGCGGCCCGCACCACATCCATGACCGGCACCGGATTGCGCCAGCCCCTCGCGGGCGGCGCACCCGACAGAATGACCAGACTTTCCGCCTGACGGCGCATGCGACTGGTGAGGTGGTCCAGGCGGAACAGATCCTCGAGTTCTGCAGGATTGTCCGATCTCCGCTCCATCTCGTCCAGGAGTGACAGCTGGCGGTGGAGCAGCACCTGACTTCTGCGCGCCAGGTTCACATAGACGCTGGAGATACCGCTGAGAACAGCGGCGCGTTCCACGGTTGCCCTGAGCTTCGCCCGCTCGACGGCACCCACGAGTACGACCCGGTGGACCACTCTGAGTGCTGCACGCACCTGTCCCAGCGTGTCGTCCTCGTGCGGCTGCAGGGGAGTGGCCTCAACATCGATGTCGACCTCTTCTCCCCCGTCCACCCGTTCCAGGCTCCGGGGGAGCTCGTGGCGGGCCAGGTGCAGGGCGGCGTTGCGCAGACCGACCAGGTCCACGATGAGTGTGCGCCCGATCTGCACGGCGGCAAGCATCGAGAACAGCACACCTGCCAGGCCCACGATGATCGCGGCACCAGAGCCGCCCAGCAGATCGAAGCCGATGTTGTTCCCACTGTCCGGCGAGGGAAGAGGGATTGCCTGTTCTGTCTTGTCAAGTTGAAGAAGCATGGATTGAGCTGGTTTGTTCCACGCCACAGCGGACACCGCACGGGCCGCCCCAGCACCGGCACCCGCCCGCTCCACAGCTGATTCCAGTGACCGCACCGTCTGATAGGACGGGCTGGCCAACATCGTGCGATAGAGCACTCCGGCCCGAGGGGGCAGGTCTCCAGCCTCCAGTTCCATACCGAACAGAACCGCGCGTGCGTCCGCGGCGCTCAGGAATGTATTGTGCTGGCTCTTCCTCATCTGCCCGGAGGCCTGGGCGGCACCCGCCAGATCGTTCTCCTGAGCAATTGTTTCCTTGGCCTGTGAGACCTGGAGAAGTGCGAATGAGGCCTCGGAGTTGTCTCTGTGCTGGAGTTCGGAAAGCGCGCGGTCGAGCTCGAAGCAGTGCTGGATCGCCTTGCTGTAGGTCGTGAAGACCACATCCAGGGTGTCGGTGCCTGCGGCGACTGCCTCACGCAGTTTCGGCAGGCCCTCCGCGTCCTGCAGCAGCAGGTCAATGCGATCGGGCAGCTCGCTCCCCACCGTTGCGGCATCCGAGCTGCTTGCGTCGACTTCATTGCGCAGCACGCCGATTGCTGCCTCGGTGCGTGCCGCCTGCATGCCGAGGTTGCTCCTGTGGCGGTCGGTGGGGTCCGTCAGGTAGCTGACCGCCGCACTGCGTTCAGCTTGCACGGAGGTCACGAATGTCCGCGCCGGTTGAAGCAGGGCGCCCTCGACGTGTCTGACGCGTGCTGTCTCCGCGAGGTCCTCCGCGGTGGTGACCGCTGCAAGGGCCACCAGCACCATCAGGGACACCACAGGTGGGACGAGCAGCGCGGTCATTCTGGCTCGCACCGATGCGGCCCGGGGCCGCGTCGGCCGGAGGGAACGCCCCTGCGGCAACTGCCCGTGCGCCGGGTTCGGCGCAGGGGCCGGTGGAACACCGGGCAGTTGCCCCTGCTCTCGTGGCTCCTGGGGAGCCGGCGTCTGGCGTACGACCATGACTTCCTCAATCGGGATGTAGATGCGAAAGGGCGACAGGCACATCAAGGGAGCGGCCATGTCCGGGTGCGAGCCGGGCCGTCGTACGGGTCGGGGCTCGAAGTCAGTCACCAAGGGGAAGAAGAGGGCCGTCCAGCTGATCGACGAGCTCCGACTCCGCCAGTTCGACCGCCGTCGGTGACAGGGCGACGAACGCGCAGAGGACGAGGAGGGTACAACCCGCCACGACGACGAGCGGGAAGACGAACCCGACATCGCTTGCTCCGGGCAACGGAGCCCTCTGCGGCTTGAGATTGATTCGCGTCGCAGCAATGGCTGCCTGGTTCATGCCGCTGATCGCCAGGCCCATCACCAGCGGGCCCGCTACCGCGCCCCGCCTTCCACGTGTGGAGACGGTGACCCACAATGCCGCCACAGAGCCAACGACGGCGATCAGAGCCGAGACGACGGCCATCAGCGGATCGCGGACCATGACCCCGTGCAAACGGAGCGCGGCCGTCCCGAGGAGATGCATCGTCACGACGCCGAGCCCTGTGCCGAGGCCCCCGAGGATCAGGGCGTGCGTTCGTGACCGTATGTAGCCGACCATGAGGAGACCCAGCCCGACGACGACCATCGTGACCAACAGGCTCAGCAGGGTCAGCGGCACGTCGTATCTGATCTCCGTGCCTTTGACTGTGACGCCGAGCACTGCGATGAGGGACGATATCCAGATGCCGGAGCCGATGGACGTCGCGGCGGTGAGTAGCCAGTTGAGCCGTGAGGCCCCGGTCGCATCGCGCGCCCGGATGATGCATCGCAGTCCAAGTGCGCCTCCGATGCAAGCCATCGCACAGGAAAACAGTGCAGGTGTCAGCCCTCCGCTGGAGACCTGCAGCATCTCGCTCATTTATGCCCTTCTGCCGCTCTCCTCGAGTGCGAGGAAGCGAAGTGCGGAATCGCGGATCGATGACGTCAGGAGCTGAGGCGTGATGTACCAGCTAAGTGCCTCGCAATGTATGGCGTGAACGATCGCTTCGGGATCACGAGAAAACGGCGGGTGCAGCAGGCGGAGAGATTCCGGGAACGGCAAGTGCGCCGCGACGTACGCGGCAAGTGGACGTTGCCGAGGTCCTTGTTGGTTCGGTACGTGGGCCAACAGTTTCCGCCGGAATTGCAACGGCCTCCCGCAGGGTGTGGTGGCGCGGTGTTGCCGAGCGACGGAACCACCATTGGATATTTCCTCCGTATCGATACATGTAGAGGGCATGCTGCACGGCCTGTCCTCGTGCATCGACTCATGTGGTTGCGTGCTGCGACGGGCCAGGTGACGCCTCGGGAAGCGCAATCTATTCCGGGTGGCTGCCGTGGGCCAGAGCTGGTGGATTCCGTTTCGTCATAGCTGGAGTGGCGGGGACTGCAGGGGCAGCGGACCGTGCTGTGTCAGCCTCGGCCGCTTGCGACGCCCGTCAGTTCAACCGGACTTGCTGAGCTGGCCGGGGAGGGCTGCGGTGTGCCGGCTGTCGCGTCGGGTGGGGGCCGCGTTCCACAGCTGCCCCAGGTCTTCGCGATCACGGTTCTGGTCAGCGGCCCGGGGGAGGACGGCTGTCTGTAGGGCCTGATGCTGGAGGGGCGGCACAACTCGACCCGGAAGACGGTCTGGCGGCTTCCGGCCGGCAACGGGTACAGCACGCACGAGTTCGTCAGACAGTCCGCGTGCGGATGCTCTCCAGGACGCCGGCGTGCTGGGCAAGCAAGCCAACTACCAGGCGGTGGAGAACACAACCAAGGCGCTGACCGCTCGCCCGGCGCCCCGGTCGCGGCGCGCCCGGCCCTGGACACCTTGTTCGGGAGAGCAAGGGTTTTTGGGAATCAATTCCCATGGTTCTGGATTGCGCCACCCGGATGTGCAGGCCTCACCGCATCACCAAACGACCTCGGTAGCCCGAAACAACGGAACTCTGAAGCAGGACCGCACCGGCCTGCGAGACCGCCTGCCGACCGCAGCCGACCACATCACCGCCACCCGCCTGGCCCTGGCTCAACTACCGAAGAAGTACCGGCGCGGGCGGCAGACCCTGATCCGCACCGGACCCGCGGGCCGCACCCACGACTTCGTCGCCTGGCTCGCCCAGCGCGGACGCTGGCTCTCCTGCTCCGTCGGCATGGTGATCAGCGAAGCGATCCACCAGCATGTACTGAAAGTCCCCGCATCGGCCTGGACCCCGGTGGTCGAGGCGGACGGCGAGATCCGCGAGGGGGCCTGGGTCGCCGAACTCACCGGCAACATCCTCGCCGGGCGGCCGAAGCAGATGTGGCTGATCGTGCGGAAGGAAGGGCCGCTTTCCGGGGCTCAGTTCAGGCTGACCGACGCGGACGGTATGCGGCTCACCTGCTTCGCCACCAACACCACCGGTCAGCCGACCGCCGAACTCGAGCTCCATCACCGGCTGCGGGCCCGTGCGGAGGACCGGATCCGGGCCGCCCGGTCCACCGGCCTGCGGAACCTGCCCCTGAAGCACACCGCCCAGAACCGCATCTGGCTGGAGATCGTCCAGATCGCTCTGGACCTGCTGGCCTGGATGCCGATGCTCGCGCTGACCGGCAAGGCCAGGCTCTGGGAGCCCCGACGCCTGCGGCTCAGCCTGTTCACCGCGGCGGGCCAGAGCTCGTCACCACCGGCCGCCGACGGATCCTCCGCCTGGCCCCCACTGGCCCTGGACCCGCCACACCACCGGCGCCCTCCAGCGGATCGCCCAACTACCGGATCCCGGCCGACCAGCAGATGCACCGTCCCGACGACAGCACGACCGGCCCGGAGCAGTGGAACCCGGCGCCCACCCGAGGCGACACCCGGGGTGCTGGTCTGCCCACGCTCAGCTGAAGAACGCCTGATGGCCCACCGATTCCGTCGGCGGACCGTTCACGAAAGTTCGAGATTAGTTCACGAGTGTCCCTGTTCTCATACTTTACGTCTGCGGTTTTGCGCCCTGTCGTGACCAACGCCGTGGCGTTCAGCCACTTGAGTGTTGAATTGCCCCGATCGCAAGCAGCGGGCCGGGGCGGCTCACCATCGATGCCCGGTTCACCATCGGCATGAACCGTAAGTCATCAAGCATCACAGAATGCAGTCGCGTTGACGCAGAACAGCTACTCAAGTGCAGCTATGCCAGCAAAGCATAAAGGCATCGATGGAAGAGGGCAGCCTTTAGTCTCCTCTTCAGGCCAACGAAGGGGGGTTCGCAGTGCCCGAACAGGAGAAGGCAATTGCTGGCCGGTACCGCCTGGTGGAGCCTCTGGGCGCCGGTGGCATGGGAAGTGTCTGGCGAGCGGTGGACGACCTGCTGGGTCGTCACGTTGCCGTCAAAAAGCTGCACATACCCCCGCAGTTAAGTGATAGGGCGATCGAAGAGCTGCATGAACGTGCACGTCACGAAGCCCACAGCGTTGCCCGGGTCGTAAATCCTCACGTCGTCGCGGTATATGATGTCGTCGACGACGAGGGGTTGCCGTGCATCATCATGGAGTACGTGGCCTCGGTAACGCTTGCCGATGTCCTTAAGCAGCGTGGCCGACTACCAGTCGGAGAGGCCACGCGGATCGTACGGAGCATCGTCGCCGCGCTCGGCGCCGCACACGCTGTTGGGGTTGTGCATCGGGATGTCAAGCCAGCAAACGTTCTGCTCGGGTTTGATGGCCGAGTCGTGCTCACCGATTTTGGAATCGCCACCGCCTCCGGCACGGAATCGCCGGCCGTGGCCGACGAGTTGCTGGGAACCATCAACTACCTTGCACCAGAGCGTGTCAAGGGGGGGAATGGGGTGTCGGTCCCTGCATCAGACCTGTGGTCTCTTGGGGTGGTCCTTTACCAGATGGTGGAGGGTCGGCAGCCGTTCTCGAGCACTGCTCCGATGGAGTTGCTCGACATCATTGCCACGGATTCCTACGAGCCGCCGCGCAACGCGGGTGTCATGGCCCCGGTGATCGAGGACCTGCTTGTCAAGGAACCAGGGCTGCGGATCGGCGTCGAGGAGATACGGCGCCGACTGGATGCCATTGCCGACAGCGTGCACCCGGCGCCGGTCGTGCGTGCTGCCTGGAAGGACCCACCTGCGGTGGTTCCCCTCCAGGTCACTGCGGCTGGAACGCGTAGGCGCCGGACCGCAGGGCGCAGGACAAAGCTACTGATCCTGGCGGTCGCGATGGCAGCCCGCGTGGCGTTCTCGCCGGCCAGCGAAGACACGAATTACGTCGACGGGGCCCACTCGGCCGTCGGCGCAGCGCCCAGTGCCGGAATATCGCAGCCCCCTCCTTCTTCGGCCTCGCTCTCGAAGAGCCACCACGCGGTCAAGGAAAGCGGTGGTTTGTCGCTTCCTGTGTCTGATGGATGGACCCGCATGGCACTGCCTGGTGGGGGAATCTCCTACTCAGACCCCACTGGCCTGGTGCACCTGTGGATCCGGGTGACCCCGTTCGCCGGCGCGGACCCGATGCAGCCCTGGCGTGATCGGGAGGAGGCTCAAACACGCAGGCACAACCTGAGATATCGGCGTGTGCGTATGAATGATGCAGTGTTCCGGGGCCAGCCGGCCGGCTATTGGGAGTTCACCTTCCTTGCACGGGCTCGGGAGTTCCACGCGATCGAGCTCGCCTTCGTCGACCGGCACCGAAAGCGGTGCGTGCTCTACTTCTCCGCGCCGGCCGTTCTGTGGAGGAGGGACCGCTCGGTCTTCGACACCGCCGTCGATGGGTTGCGGTTGAACCCGTAATCGGCCGGACAACTGGGCTGGTGGAACTCCGCTACGGCGGCCTGATCAGCAGGGGAGCAGCCGAGACGGTCGCCTCGAACATCCGCATGATGTTCGTCAGGCCATCTGTGAGGCACGTCCGCGCCCAGTCCGACACCGTGAGCTCTTTCAGCGTTGCCGCTCCAAGGTGAGGACGGCTGCGGAGATTGACGGCATTCGATTCGGGCTGCCTCGGGCTTTGCGGAAGACCGCCAGGACTTCAGTCGTGCGACGCCGCGCTCGACCGGTGCCCGTGCGGCGGTCAGTGCGCGGTTGATGGTTCGTTGGGTGGGCGTGAGGCCACGGCCCGGTGGGCGTCTGAGGGGTGTCGTCACCCACGGGCCGGCTCCCGTGTATGCGCGGTCGGCGAGGACCGGAACGCCCTGACGCTCGCAGATCCGGAGGATCCGGGCTGCGGTCAGGTGGTGTGCACGGCCGGGCAGTGCGGGTGAGATCCACAGCAGTCGGCCATGCGGATCGGTCACGAGCCGCACGTGCACGCCGTGTCGGAGGTGTTTGTGGGAGTAGTCGGCCCGGCTGTCGCCGACTCGGTCGCACTCCGTCAGGGTGCCGTCGGGCAGAACGTGCTCGGGGTCGGCCTCGCGCAGGACGTGCAGCAGGCCGGGCGCGCGGTTGGCGA
Organism: Streptomyces sp. NPDC020801; assembly: GCF_044334385.1. Classification (NCBI taxonomy): domain Bacteria; kingdom Bacillati; phylum Actinomycetota; class Actinomycetes; order Kitasatosporales; family Streptomycetaceae; genus Streptomyces; species Streptomyces sp. NPDC020801. The sequence continues at coordinate 233,112 of NZ_JBIRST010000010.1, read as the reverse complement.
GCAGGTCAATGACGTCTGCGACGTAGGCGTGGGCGGTGCCGACGGCGATGCCGAAGCCTGCGGCGATCTGCGCGGGGTGTCGTGCCGGCGCAGATACACCAGGCCGACCAGGGCATGCCGGTGCGGCGGGAGCTTGCAACGGCGGTCACCCTTGCGGGTGACGATGAGCATCGTGACCCACGCGACCAGTGCATGAGACAGGTCGAGTGCGGCAGGGTGGGGAACCAACGCGGCTTCTGTGCCTTTGGGTTGAGACTTCGAACAACTCACCCAACGGCACAGGAGCCTCGTGCGTTGCGCGCCCTGACCCCATCACCCGATCAGTGGCCACGCTGAAAAGGCTCCGTCAACGACAATCCGGGCACCGCCAGTTCCACTTTGGTCAAGCCCTTGCTCCGTCCCGGTCCAGGTCGGATCCGCCGCCGCACCGACTTCGTCGGTGTCTTCCCTTGTCGCGACACTGTCCTGCGTCAGGTCTTCGCTGTGCTCGCCGAGCATTCCGACGAATGGACCGAGCAACGCCACTGTGTCGGTCCCGACATCCTCGCCCACGGACAGGGCACCGCATCGGCCGCGACCAACGGCCCGCGCCCAGGGACCAGCCAAGCCCCGGGCGGCTGAGCCATGTGCGGGAGCAAGATTCCCCGGCTGTCACAGCACCTGCCATGAACCACGTCCGTGGGGTGACCAAAGGTGGCCGTGGCAGGTAGGCTGGCAAACCGTTCCGTGGACGGCCCGGTGATGAGCGCCCGACCGCTCACCCGAAGTCTTTGTGGTTCACCGCGGAATTGGCCGCACCCATGTCCTCGCATGCCTATCGTCCGATGACGGACCCAATCCGGTGGGCGCGCCCATGAGCTGCGGACACGGCAGAGACGCGCGATCCGGATCACGCACTGTTCAGCAGACGTAACCGCCTTGAGCGGCCTCCGAGGGCAAGTACCAAGACACGTATTTTTACGCTGTCCGACGCCGGGGCGGCTGGACAAGATAGTGCTCCAGTCGACAGATTCCGTCGCAGGGGCTGATCTCGATCCTCAGTGCGGCGGCACATCCCAAGGGTGTCCATGATCGTATTGTTCATGGAATTCCCGGATGCAGCGACCTGCGCGTTCAGCCGCAATACCAGAGAGGCAGTGGATTGGCTTTGTCTTTCTGGGGACTCGGACGTGTCATGGTGCGATCGGTGATGTGCGCTGTGCCGGCTGGCAGATCGTCCTGGAGTGAGTGAGACGTCATGAAATCAGTTACCGCCTGTCGCGCGCGTCAATTTCTGCGAACCGTCCGCCGCACGATCAGCATCCTCGTGGGTGCGGTAATCAGTGTTGTTCTGTTCGGCGACTATTGTGATTGCGCTGCAGTGGTTTGTCCTCGCCGTGCGATCACCTCGATGGGCGACGGCAGCTCTCAGGAATGTCTGCTGGCCTCGACGAGAACAGTTTCACCGAAGACCAGTCACCAAGGATCAGGAAATCCAGAGCATGGGCATGCATCGCAAAATTCGAGTGGGCCGAACGCGTAAGTGGGTTACGGCAGCAACGGCTACCGGGGCTCTCACAGCTGCGTTTGTCGTCTCGGAGACATCAGCCATGGCCAACAGCAAGCCGAGCGGGATCGAGAGCCCCCTCCCCACCTGTGGCGAGTCCTCATCCTCAGGCGCAACGCCGCACCACACACACGCGAGCTCGCCCACGGCGGCGCCGACCGCGACAACCCGGACCTCTCCCGTCCGGACCACGCCGGAGCAAGGATCTGGCAAGGGCACTCAGCAGGGTGTGTACCAGGCTTTTCCGGGTGATGGTTTCTTCGTCTCTGGGAAGTCGAGTCCGGTGATTCGGGCTTTGGCGGAGCGTCTTGCTGCGGG
>NZ_JBIRST010000010.1:163858-231151 GCF_044334385.1 Streptomyces sp. NPDC020801 | reverse complement strand
ATTTGGGGTTCCGTGGGTCGGATGCGGACGGGGTTCCTGGTCGTGTGTCGTGGGACAGGCTGATGGTGCCGGCGGTTGGTGGTGGCTCGGTGCCTGCCACGTCGCCTGCGCCGGACCAGGATCCTGATGAGCAGGGTGTGTACCAGGCTTTTCCGGGTGATGGTTTCTTCGTCTCTGGGAAGTCGAGTCCGGTGATTCGGGCTTTGGCGGAGCGTCTTGCTGCGGGGGGGTATCTTGCGCGGGGCCGGGTTGGCTCTGCGTGGAACAGTGCGCTGCAGCATGGCTACAGTCGTTGGCAGCAGCATTTGGGGTTCCGTGGGTCGGATGCGGACGGGGTTCCTGGTCGTGTGTCGTGGGACAGGCTGATGGTGCCGGCGGTTGGTGGTGGCTCGGTGCCTGGCACGTCGCCTGCGCTGGGCCAGGATCCTTCTGAGCGGGGCGTGTACCAGCCCTAATCCCCAGAACTGCGTCGTTCTCGTGGAGCGCTGGGATTGATGGGGGGTGTGGCAGTCCACCCTGCTCGCGTCCTTGCCCGGCCGCCAGGTGCGGCCGGGCCGGTCCCGGTTGCCGAGCCATTCCTCGGCCTTGCCGTCGACGCCGATCACCGGTTGCCCGTCGTTGAGAAAGGCGGTGGCGGTGGCGTTCAGGTGGCAGGACCGGACATCGCGATCCGGGTGACCGGCGCCCTCCGTGGGCGTGGCTGTGCCCTGCAGGCTGTAGCCCAGGGCGTGCAGCAGACGCCCGATGGTTGCCGCGCCGACCGCGTGGCCCTGCGCGGTCAGCGCCGAGGTCAGGGGCTGCAGTGACAACGTGGTCCAGCGCAACGGGGAGACGGGATCACCTCGGGTGTGTGGCTCGATCAGTGAGCTTCTTCAGCGTCGCCACTCCAGGGTGAGGACGCTTTGGCGATTGACGTCATGCGGTTTGGACTGCATCGGGATCTGCGGAAGATCCGCCAGGACTTCACTCGTGCGACGCCGCGCTCGACCGGTGCCCGTGCCGCGGCCAGGGCCTGGTCGACGGTCTTCTCGGTGGGGGTGAGTTCCTGCAGGGTTGACCAGCTCGTCGGGGTTCAGCTCCGGCGAGTACGACGTCAGGGAGTGCCGCTCGATCCGGTCGGGATGTTCGGTGAGCCAGACGCGGACCTAGCGGGAGCGATGTGCGGAGTGGCCATCCAGGACGACGTGCACTTTGCGGTCGAAGTGGCCTGCGAACCGGTCCAGGAAGCGGCACATCACCTCGGCGTGGAGGGTCCCGGTGAACACCATGAAGTACATCGGGCCCTTGGTACTGGACGCGGACGTCGCGTTCACTGAGAACTGGTTGCCAATGCGGGGCACCATCGGGGTGCGGCCCTTTTCGCCCCAGGTACGGCCGGTGACCAGGTCGGAGCGGATGCCGACCTGATCGGCGAAGAGCACCTCGCCGCCCTCGGCCTTCGTCTTCGCATGGATCACCGGCCCGGTCTCCTCTCGCCAGACACGCACCGCGTCCGCGTCCTGCTCCACGGCCCGCTTGTCCGGGCGCTGCAACGACAGGCCTCAGCGGCGCAGATACTTGCCCACCCCCTGCTCGGTCAGCCTCCCCGGTACAGCTTGTTGATCAAGTCCCGCACGCCGGCCCGGGTTCACAACTCGCCCGCAAGGCCCAGGTCGCACGGCCGTTGCTCCAGAACTGCCTGCAGGATCGCCTGCTGCTCGGCCTCGCCGAGTAGCTGGTGCTCGCCGGCGCGACGCCCGCGCGGCTGGGCCATGAGCGACTCACACCCGCCTGTCAGCCACTTCGCCCACCAGTTGTCGACGGTCTTGAGGGAGACCTTGAACAGCGTCGCGACATCCTCATGGTCCCGGCCCGCCACCAGCGTGGCCATCGCCCGCATCGGAAGGGCCTCCTGAGCCGACGGCGACAACTGCCGTGCGTCCCCTACCAGTTCACTCACGCGGAGATCAACGACCCGGAAAACCTGCCGTTTCGGGTCAATGCAGTCAGCCACGAGCCAGGCGTTGACAACCACATTCGGAATAAGTAGGAATTCGAGTAGCGAAGTAGGTAATTTTCCGCTGGCTGGCGTTGGATGGGCCGCCATAGTGTGACGGAACAGTGCAGGCACTCACTCACGTCCACTGACGTGATGTCCGAGTTCTTTCACGGCTGCCTCGACCGAGCGAGGCCCTTTTTTGCCGTGCCGCACCCGCAGTCGCCATATGAATGGCTCCGATCCAAACCTGACCGCCGAAAGCCATCCGTTCATGAGGCTGGGTAGTCAACCGATCGGTATCGGCACATTGCCAGCAGAGGATGGAACCTTGAGTAGAAGGCAACGCAAGCACCGCAGATCGCACGTCCGTGTGTCGCTTGGGATCGCGGGCGTGCTCGCGTTCTCGGCGGCTGCTGGGGTCACGGTGATAGCACAAGCGAACCAGTCCGGTGGGCCGCAGCCGTACGCGCTCCAGCGTGAATTCGCCACCGCTGCACAGGACTTCGGTGTTCCGCCGCCCGTGCTGATGGCGGTGGCGTACCAGCAGAGCGGTTGGGACACCCACGGTGGCAGGCCGAGCACCACCGGCAATTACAACGTGATGGGGCTGACTCAGGTTACTCCTGCCGAGGTGCGCGCGCCCTCGGCCAAGGATCGGCTGACCGAGTTGAACATGCGTGGTGATGACCGGCGTGGATCGTTCCACCCCGATCAGGGTGTACTCGCCGACGTGGGTGCCATGCAGACCAGCGCTCCGGCGCTGCACACGCTCGATGCCGCGGCGAAACTGATCGGTGCGCCGGCGAGTGCGCTGCGCAGTGATGCGAGGCAGAGCATACGCGGCGGCGCGGCGCTGCTGGCGCAGTACGAGCATGAGGCGACCGGCGGGCTCCCGGCTGATCCGGCGCGGTGGTACCGGGCGGTGGAGCGGTTCAGCCAGTCGCCGGACAGCCAGGGAGCAGCGCAGTTCGCCCAGCGGGTATACCTCCATATCCGGCAGGGCATCGACCGTGTCACCGCCGAGGGTCAGCAGGTCGCCCTCCCGGCGCAGCCAAGCTTGCGCCCGCGGACCGCCACGCCCACTTCCCTGGCCGTCACCGCCAACACAGCGAACCACACGACCACCGGCGTTGCGGCGGCGGCACGCGCCAGCACCACCACGACCCCGAAGCCCGAGTGCCCGTCCGGACTGGTGTGCAACTTCGTCCCCGCCGCGTACGCGCAGGATGATCCCAACGACAAGAGCAGCTACGGCAACTACGACATCGCCAACCGCCCGGCCGACGGCGATGCGATCAAGTACATCGTCATCCACGACACCGAGGGCAGCTACGCCTCGACAGTGAACCAGTTCAAGGACCCGACCGCCTACGCCAGCGCGCACTACGTGATCCGCTCCAACGACGGACTCGTCACGCAGATGGTGCAGGACAAGAATGTGGCCTGGCATGCGGGCAACAAGTACCTCAACATGCACTCGATCGGAATCGAGCACGAGGGCTTCGCAATCTCCGGTGCCAGCTGGTACACCGAGTCGGAGTACGAGTCGTCCTCCGCACTGGTGAAGTATCTCGCCGCGCGCTACAACGTCCCTCTCGACCGCGAACACATCATCGGCCACGACAACGTGCCCGGCCCGGCGGACACATACGTGGCAGGACAGCACTGGGACCCCGGACCTTTCTGGGACTGGACCCACTACATGCAGTTGCTCGGCGCTCCGATCGGAAGCAGCCCTGCCGGCGCCACGCTGGAGGCCGGTGAACTGATCAAGATCGCACCTCCGTTCACCAGCGCCAACCAGCCGCCGGTCGCAGGCGCCGACCCGCAGCCCGCCAACTTCGTCTACCTGAGAACTGGCCCGTCCAGCAGCGATCCGCTGCTGTCGGATCCGTATCTGCGCTCCTCCGGAGCGGGCACCGACGCCGGTTCGGACTGGGGTGACAAGGCGACCGCCGGGCAGGAGTTCGTGGTCGCCGCGCAGCAGGGCGACTGGACGGCGATCTGGTACGGCGGCCAGGAGGCGTGGTTCGACAACCCGCACGGGAAGTGGACCGTGCCTGTCACCAGCACCACGCAGAAGCTGATCAGCCCCAAGGACGGCGCCACCTCGATCCCCGTCTATGGCCGGGCCTACCCCGAGGCGAGCGCCTACCCGAGCACGATTGCCGCGCAGCCGGTCACCGCGCTGTCGAAGTACGCCATTGCGGCCGGCCAGCGCTATGTGGCGCTGGCCGTGGAGACGAGTGAGTTCTACAACACGGTGAACATCGATCACAGCGCGCCGGACGACGACAAGGTGGTGACGGGGACGACGACGTACTACCCGATCCAGTACAACCACCGCCTCGCCTACGTGAAAGCGGCCGACGTCAAGGTGGCCAGACGGGTATCGCCGTGCGCCTCGGCCACAGCGCTGTCGGCCGACACGCGGTGGCCCTCCGTTGCGAGCGGCAAGCCGTCCGCGCAGCCGTCGCAGTCGGCGAAGCCGACGCGGGTTCCCGAGCCGACGGACTGCTTGGCCGACAGCAAGCTGGAACCTGCCTCCGTCCTGCGGCTGACCGTATCCGGCCTCCTCGGCGAGATCGTGGCGGGCAGCGGCTGGCACACGCTGACTTTCACGGTAGCCAATCCCTCCGACAACGCCCTCGGCAGGGTCCAGTGGGCCACGGTCGTCGACAACTTCTTGGTCACCCACGCCCGGATTCAGTACTTCGACGCCGCCAAGAAGACCTGGGTCTCGCTCAAGGAGCACGTCGGCACCGGCACCGTCTTCAGCGAGACCTCCCTCGGCGCCCACCAGAAGGTCGACGTCCATCTGCGGCTCAGCGTCGACGCCAAGGCGCCGAAGCATGCGAGCGCCGCGTTCGGCTTCGCTGGCTACATCGACGCCAAGCAGTACTACGTTCACGACCTCTTCAGGGCGTACGACTTCACCGTGGTCCCCGTCGGCAGCAGCGCGGGCACTCCCACCGTGGCCGAGCCCAAACCCACGGTGAAGCCTCCGGCGATGGTCAAGGTCCAGGAAGGCGGCGCCACGGAGCTGCGGCCGACCGGCACCCTTGCCCAGACCGGTGCCTCCTCCGCGCTTCCCCTGATCGCCGGGATCGGCGGGGCGGTCCTCGTGGTGGGCATCGCGACAGTCGTCATCTTGCGTCGAATCAAGCCGGGCGGCGCGGCGGCCTGACGTCGGCGCCACAGGCCAAGGGCCCGCACCCCGTGAGTGGGGTGCGGGCCATCGCTGCACTTTGCCATGACCCACCCTGCGAACCCGGTCCAGCCCGCCTTGGCCGACTTCATCCGGACCAACATCAACGCGGTGGTGACGGCCGATGACACCGTCGACCACCGCCGGTAACTCACACGACACGAGATACATCAGTTGCGAAGTGAGGGGCCTCGTGTTGTCCGGACCTGTATCTGACCGTCCATTTCATGTGGCGATTCGCAACTTCTCGTACTCGGCGTGGACTTCACGTGGAGGGCGGTAACCCACCCTCGAGTGGAGACGTTTGCGATTGCGCCTGGCGGGCACTGCCGCCGTGCTTCGGCGCGTCGAAGTCGACCGTCCATCGTCGGTTCCTGATCTGGTCCAGAGCCGGGGTATGGGGCCGACTGCACCAGAAGGTTCTCCAACTCCTGGACGAAAAGGGTCTGGTGGACTTGTCCCACGCCGTCCTCGACACCGCTCACGTCCGCGCGGAAACAGCGTGCGAACTTGCACGTCCGAGCCCCGTGGACCGGGGTAGGCCCGGTTCCGAGATGCACGTCCTGTCCGACGCGGACGGACTGCCGCTACGCGTCGGACTCTCCGCGGCCAGCACCCACGACAGCCTCGCCCTGAAGCCGATGCTGTCCCACTTCCACATGGGACACGAACTCCATGCAGCCGATTCCAAGCCCGTGCGTCTTCATGCCGACAAGACCTACGACACCCCTCACCTGCGGCGATGGCCCTGGGGACGACGATGTCGGTTGATTCCAGGACGATTCTGCAGGCGACGGGGACGAAGGTGTTCTCGTGAGGTGCCGAGCTGAAACAGGTAATCAGACGGGGATTCATACGCTGTTCATGTGGAGGGAATCGCTCATAGCTTTCTGGCTGTGGAGTCCAATCCGATCGAGATGATCTCTGTCGGAGTGGGCTGCCCGGAGCTGGTCCCCTGATCCTGTGGTGTCTTGTCTGCCCTCGGCTGTCCGGGTTCACACGTGTCGTCTATGGCGGCCCGCTCCGCCCGGGGTCGTGCCGCCCAAACTGACCAGGGCAAAGGACTTCGCAAGATGTCGCACACCGGATCCCAGTTCTCCGTGAAGCGCCGCAGATGGCCGTTGTTGACGGCCGTGTCCGGCAATACCGCGTTCATCAGCCTGCGCAACGAGCCAGGCGACGACAAACTGAGCAGCGTCGCCCGTGGGTACTTTGGCGTCGGTCAGAATTGGCGTACCGGACGGCCGTCACCATGCCCACCACATGAGTGCAGCAGGCACCACGTGCTCCAGATCCTGTCGGCGCCGCACGCCGAGGCTGCCAGGCAGCCGACCGGCTCCCGGACCTCACACCGGTTGGCTGCCCGGCGTCGCCGCCGGGTCTATCACCGTACGGTGCTCGCGACCCTGGCGGCGACGGTCACCGTCCTGGGCGGCGTGGCTCTGGTGCTCGACGGCGCCACCCGGCCCCCGCACGGCGGCCCCGTCATGCGGACAGGCACGGGCCCGCGGCCTGGGGCGACGGCGCTCCCGTCATCCGGACCAGGTACCTTCTCGACCGGGAGTGCTGCGGCCGCCACGGCGGGCGAAGGTCACCAGCACATCTGGCGCTATATGGTGCAGGTCGAGGACGGCATCGGTCAGGAAGCCGACGAGGTGGCCGCCGAGGTCGCGCGTATCCTCGCTGACCCGCGCGGCTGGACGGCGGACGGCAAGGCCGGTTTCCGGCAAGTCACCTCGGGCGCATATGACTTCGCGGTGCAGGTCGCCTCGCCCGGCACGGTCAAGCAGGTGTGCGACTTGGCCGGCATCAAGGTGACCCACGACGTCAACTGCCAGGCCGGCAAGGACGTGATGGTCAGCCTCACCCGGTGGATGCTCGGCTCTCCCCAATTCCCAGGACCGATCCAGGACTACCGGGCGCTGATAATCAACCATGAGGTGGGCCACCGCCTGGGCCACGGCCATGAGACCTGCCCGGGCAAGGGCAGGCCCGCCCCCGCGATGATGCAGCAGATCGACGGCCTCAAGGGCTGCCGGGCCAACGCCTGGCCGTACGACGGGAGGGGCCGGTACATCAGCGGCCCCCAAGTGCCGTGAGCGGGTGTGCCCGCGGCAGCCTTTCGGTGACGCCGGCGGACCTGCCCTTCGGCGTCGACGCTCTTTGATCGACTCGGAGGAGACTGCAGTTGTGCGTCTCGGCACTCGGCACCACCGCCCCGGGCACCACACAACACCAGGCCTTCTGCCTCTCCTACGACAAGCCCAGCCAGTCCTGGATGTTTCAGTGAGCCTCTTTCATCCTGTCCCAGCGGGGTGAGATGGGCTGTCAGGTGGGGTGACATGGCGAAGCCCCTCGTCGGTGGTGTGGTGATCTCGCTCAGCTCGCCACCGGCCGGGGGGTCTCGTCGGTTCCGTGTCCTTCCACGCTCGACGTCCCGTACGAGCTCATCGAGAACGAGACATTGGCACAGGTCGGCGCCGGGTTCGGAGTCGTCGAGGCGACAGCGTGGCGGTACGTGCACGAGACCGTCGAAGTGCTCGCCTCGTGGGCGCCGGGGCTGCACGAGACACTTGACCTCATCCCGATGAAAGTGCATCGACGCGTGCAGGGGAGGTCACGGGCCGGGAGCTCACCCACCCATTCGTTCCTGGGCGGCCATGACCTCATCGCCGTGCTCGAAGGCCCACGCGCCAAGTGCGTCGATCGGGCCGAGCAACGTCCGCCCCAGAGCGGTGAGTTCGTACTCGACACGAGGCGGCGCCTCGCCATGGGCATTCCGTACCACCAGCCCGTTGAACTCCAGCCGCCGCAGCGTCTCAGTCAGGACCTTGGGACTGATGCCGCCGATGCGCTCGCGTAGTTCGCCGGGGCGTGTGGGACCGTCCCGCAGGACCCAGATCAGCACGGCGTTCCAGGTGTTGGAGAGGAGGTCAAAGGCGAGGCGGGCGCGGCAGTCGGCGAGGTGGGCGTCGGTCGTCACGTACCAAATGGTGCCTGACGGATTTCCTAGTGTCGTCCCGAAAGCGGTTGGAGCAGATACGGAGAGGGGCGTATCGATGAAGATCGGTGTGCTGGGAACGGGAAACATGGCGGACGCACTGGCCACGCAGTGGGCGCGGGCCGGGCACGAGATGTTCGTCGGAGGCCGGGACGGGCACAAGGCCCGGCGGCTCGCGACGCGCATTGGGGGCGGTGCGGGGCACGGGAGTCTGCATGCGGCGGTCGGCTTCGGTGAGGTGGTGCTGGCCGCGCTGCCGTACGGCGCGGGAGCGGACATCGTCAGGGAGCATCGGTCGGCGCTGAGGGGGAAGGTCCTGCTCGACTGCGCCAATCCGGTCGGGCCCGGCTTCCGGCTGCTGACAGAGGGCGGCCCCTCGGCGGCGCGCCGACTGGCTGCGGCGGCACCGGGCGTGCGCGTCGTCAAAGCGTTCAACCTCTGCCACGAGGACGTGTGGCGGATGACTCCGCCGGTCTTCGACGGTCAGCCCCTGATCGTTCCGATCTGCGGGGACGACGAGGCGGCGCTCGCACTGGCACGCAAGCTGGTGCGGGACATGGGCTGTGAGCCGGTGGCCGGGGGCGGGCTGGACCGCGCCGGACTGCTGGAGGCGACCGCCGCGCTGTTCATCGGACTGTGGGTGGCGGAGCAGGCGGACGTACGGGCGATCGCACCCCCGCTGGCCTATGCGACAGGTCCACGAGCCGAGAGTGCGTGAAGCGTCCAGGGCATTTCGTCAGGAGTCCTTTCGAGTTGGTGCGTGCTAGCGGGTGAGGTGTCCTCGCTGGTGGGTGGCGTGATCCGGCTGCGGCGATCAAGGAGAATCGGGCGGTTCTCGCGCATCGGCTGTTCACGGGTGTCTCCCAACGTCATCCGGCCTCGCTGATCGACGAGTTGGCCCAGCCGTGGCAGGCGTGTGTTGGGGGACGCCGTCATGCTGTTCGAGGCGGGGTGAGAAGGCGGGCTCCAGGGGCTGGAGCAGGGCTGGAGCACGGCATCAACTCGTCTTCGCCGACCGGCTGGTGGCCACGCTGATCCATCTGCGGCATGACCAGCCGCATGCCGTCCTCGGCCTGCTCTTCGGCGTCGACCGGACCACCATCACCCGGGCCGTGGGGGAGGTTCGAACCCTCCTTGCAGAGCGGGGCTGCGCGATCCCGGCCGGCCTGGTCTGCGACTGAAGACACTGGCCGACGTGTACGCCTGCGCCCAGGCCGAGGACATCGAGCTGCGCCTCGACGCCACTGGGATCCAGGTCCGCCGACCGGTGGCCGGCCGCGGCGGACGGCGCGCATTCGTCTCCGGCGAGTCGTTGGATGGTTGTTCACGGGCCCGATCGCGGCACCACGGCCGGCACGAGGAGTCCCCGACGAGGCCGGTCGGCAGGGTGCCACAGCCCGGCTCAACTCGGCTGAACCGACTGCACGATGTTCAGCCGGGCGGCCCTGCGGGCCGGCCAGAGTGCGGCCAGGACACCGATCACCAGGGCCAGCGCCAGGAAGGTGCCCAGGCTCTCCCATGGCAGGACCGTCTCGTACTCGGGCAGCGAGGACGTGGTCAGGCCGCCTGCGGCCCAGGCCAGGAAGATGCCCGTGCCGATCCCGGGCACCGCGCCGAACAGCGAGATGACCACCGACTCCAGCCGGATCATCTGCCTGATCCCGGCCCGGCCGAGGCCGATGGCTCGCAGCATCCCTATCTCCCGGGTGCGCTCGAAGACCGACAGGGCCAGGGTGTTGACGACGCCGAGGACCGCGATGACGACAGCCATGCCGAGCAGCCCATAGATCATGCTGAGGACCTTGGTGATGGACTCGTTGTTGTCCTTGATGAGCTGCTCCCGGCTTCGGACCTCCAGCAGTGGGCTGTCGCCGAGCGCGGCGCGGATCATCCCCTCAAGGCTGGCGGACTTGCCGGTGTCGGTCTTGACCAGCAGCTTGTCGAGATGCTTCGTTGCGGAGTGCGGGAGCACGTCGACGAGCGTGCCCAGCGCGTCGTCGGTGACGCGGGTCTTGGCGTAGATGCCCACGATCGCCAGCGACTTCTTCCAGGCCTTGCCGGTGTTCGCGCCCATCGCAGCGTCGATGACGTCGCCGACGTGGAGATCGGTCTGCTCGGCGAACTTGTCGGAGACCGCGATCTTCCCGGGGCCGATCTCGCGTAGTGAACCGGCGCGGAAGTCGAGCTGTACGGCCTTGCCGAACGCCTCGGGGTCCGTACCGATGATTGAGGCGGAGTGGCCCCGGGTATCGAGCTCCGCCGAGACGACAGGGGCGGCCGCCGCGACCCCGGGCACCCGGGCGACCTTGGTGGCCGCGTCCGCGTCGAGCCCACGGGCGGTGCTGTAGTTGACCTGGTAGTCGGCGGCCAGCCCCTGGGTGGCCTCTTGGGCCATGGCGCGCTGGGCGGAGTGCCCGCCGACGGCCAGACCGGTGATCAGGGCAAGCCCGATCATCAGTGGCGAGGCTGTGGCGGCGGTGCGGCGCGGGTTGCGCAGCGCGTTCTGCTTGGCCAGCTTGCCGCCGACGCCGAAAAAGCGGGTTGTGACCGTGCCGGCCAGGGCAATCAGCGGCCGGGAGAGCAGCGGAGCCAGCACCATCACGCCGCCGAGGGTCAGTACACCGCCGAGCATCGCGATCATCAAGTTCGATTCCTTGCTCGTCCTGAGCGTGGAGACGTACAGCATCACCAGCACCCCGGCCGCGGTGAGCAGGACGCCGAGCCCATTGCGGACCGCCAGAGCACGGTCGGGCGGCGCCAGGTCGACACTGCTGAGCGCCGCCATGGGGGCGATCTTCGCGGCCCTGTGGGACGGCAACCAGGCCGCCAGAACGGTGACCACGACTCCCGCCGCGAGCGAGGCCAGCAGGGCCGCGGGCGAGATGACCAGCGGCCCGCCAGGCAGTACGACACCCGTTGTGTTGAGCAACGGACGCATGGCTGCGGCGATGCCCAGGCCGAGCGCGAACCCGCCAACGGAGGACACGAGGCCGAGCAGGGCGGCCTCGACGAGGACGGAGCCAACGACCTGGCGGCGCGAGGCACCCACGGCCCGCAACAGCGCGATCTCGCGGCTGCGCTGGGCGATCAGCATGGTGAAGGTGTTGGCGATGAGGAACACGCCGACGAACAAGGCGATGCCGGCGAAGACCAGCAGCGTCTTGGTGAGGAATCCGGTGTTCTCGGCGATCTCGGCTGACTGTTCGGCGGCCAGCTCGGCTCCGCTGGTGGCCGTGACGCCATCGGGGAGGAGCGCCTGTACCTGTGCCCTCAGCGCGTACTCATCGGTCCCTGGGCCTGCCGTGACCGCGATCTCGTCGAACTGGCCAGGTCGGTGGAACAGTTCCTGTGCGGTCCGGGTGCCGAAGAGCGCAAGAGTGCCGCCGGCGGTGACCCGGGGGTCGTCGGTGGAGACGATGCCGACCAGTTTCATGGTCAGGGTGGGCCCGTCCGTGGCGAAGCGGACAGTGTCGCCGATCCGGTGTCCGACTTTCTCGGCGGTCTTCGCGTCCAGCGCCAGCTCGCCTGCGGCGGCGGGGCCGCGGCCTTCCTTCAGTGGGAAGTGGCTGTCCTTGCCGTCCTTGCCAGGCAGGTAGTTGGTGGCCAGATTCTGCCCGTTGCTGTCGGAGTTGACCGGGTGGCCGTCCTTGGCGGCCAAGGTGGCCTGCCCGTTGACAGTGGGACGCACCGAAGCGACGCCGGGCAGCCGGCGGATCTTCTGCGCCAGCGCGGTATCGAGGACGGTGGTCCGCCGGCCGTCCTCGCCGCCCGTCGTATCCGGGGCAACCGTGTCGGTGTTGATGGCTTCCTCCGCCCGCACGGAAACGGCCACGCCCTTGAGGTTGCGGGCCATGGCGTTGCGGAAGGCGTTCGCGGTGGTGTCGGCGAAGACGAGGGTGCCGGAGACAAAGGCGACGCCGAGCAGGACCGCAAGCGAGGTCGTGATCAATCGGGCTTTGTGCGCAAGGACGTTGCGCAGGGCTGTATGCAGCATGGTGATCGGTCCAGTCCTGGGTGCGGGGTGGCGGAGCGCGGATGCGGGTTACGAGGCTGTGAGCGGCCGCGGGCCGCTTCGGCTCGTCCGCCCCTCGGCGTCGAAGAGCCGCATTCGGCCCAGCACGGTCTCGGGCGTGGGGGCGGGCAGATCGTCCGTGACGCGCCCGTCGGCGAGGAAGACCACCCGGTCCGCGTAGGAGGCGGCCACCGGATCATGAGTGACCATCACCACCGTCTGTCCCGGCTCGCGTACTGAATCCCGCAGAAAGCCCAGGACCTCCGCGCCGGAACGGGAGTCGAGGTTGCCCGTCGGCTCGTCCGCGAAGACGATCTCCGGACGTCCGGCCAGGGCACGGGCCACGGCCACGCGCTGCTGCTGCCCACCGGACAGCTGCGACGGACGGTGCCGCAACCGCCCGGCCAAGCCGACCGTCCTCACGATCAGCTCCAACCACTCCTGGTCAGGCTTACGGCCGGCGATATCCAGTGGCAGCGTGATGTTCTCCAGGGCATTCAGTGTGGGCAGCAGGTCGAACGCCTGGAAGACGAAACCGGTCTTCTCCCGCCGGAGTCCGGTCAGCTGACGGTCCTTCAGGCCGGACAGCTCGGTGTCACCGATCCGGGCCGATCCCGCGGAGATGGCGTCGAGCCCCGCCATACAGTGCATCAGCGACGACTTGCCCGAACCGGACGGCCCCGTGATCGAGGTGAACCGGCCGCGCTCAAACTCCACAGTGACCGAGTCGAGGGCGACGACGCGGGTCTCGCCCTCGCCGTAGACCTTGGCCAGCCCCGTCACGCAAGCGGCAACGGAGGAGGCACGGAAGCTGTTGGTAGGAGTGTCACGCTGTGGCATAAGTGCTCCTGGAAGGGGGTGTGAAACTCCTGACCATCGTGGCCGCGGCACCCCCCGGATTCGTCGCTCTCAGGTCGGGAATGCGGCTCTGCCCATGGGTAGACCTGTCGCTGCCGAGTCCCCCTCGCGGACCACGGTTCCTCTACCCGGAGACAGAGCCGCCGGCTCTGCCCGAAGAGAGAGCCAACGCCCCGGCCCGGGCTCAGGCCATGAGCCCGACCTGGTGGGCCAGCAGCCCCGCCTGCACCCGGCTCCCACACCTTGTCTTCTCCAGGATCGAGCGGACGTGGCTCTTCACCGTCCCCACGCCCATGCCCAGCCGCCTACCGATCTCCGGGTTCGACAGCCCTTCCCCCAGCATGACCAGCACCTCCCGCTCCCGGTGGGTCAGCCCCGCCACCCTGCTCGCCGACGCATCGACTGCGCCGCTCAGCATCCGCCGGATGACAGCAGCGGTGACGCCGGGCGACAGCACTGCATCCCCCGCAGCCGCCGCCCGCACTGCGTTGATCAGTTCCCGCGGACCCTCGTCCTTGAGCAGAAAACCGGTGGCACCGGCCCGTAGGGCGCGGACGACGTTCTCCTCGTCCCCGAAGGTGGTGAGCATGACCACCTTCGGTGCCGGAGCGAGGGTGACCAGCGATTCGACGGCAGCGAACCCGTCGAGTACGGGCATGCGGATGTCGAGGAGCACCACGTCGGGCCGGTGCTCGGCGGCGACCCGGACGGCCTCGGTGCCGTTGGCCGCCTCGCCCACCACTTCGATGCCGTCGGCGTGCCGGAGGATCAGCCGGACGCCGCGCCGGATCAACTCGTGGTCGTCGGCGAGCAGCACCCGGATCGCACAACCCGTCCCGGAACCTCTGGAGTTTGCCTGATCAGTCACTTGTCCGTCTCCCATGGGGCGGTTCGGTCACCACCGGAACGGTGAATCGGTCGATCGCGATCAGAATGTCGGACCGGAAGCAGTAACGGACGATCTCCAACCGCCCGGCTCTGGCCTTCCCGGCCGCATACGGGTACATGCAGTCCGTCGCGGAAGCGGGCCGTGGCGGCTCGCGCCCGGCAGCGGCCGCGCGGGCCACGTCGTCGTCCGGGGCCACGGCCCGCTGCACCTGCTCCCTCGCCATCCCCACCCGTGGCTTTACGGAGCGCTGATACGCGAGGTCGCACCGTGAGTGGTCCACCAGCACGACCCCGAACAGCATCATCACGCCGACACCCGCCAGGCCCAGCAGCCCCGTGACGGCGCCGGCGAGACGCCACTGGAGGCCGGAGAGCCCACTGCCCGGCTCGTCGGCGACGGCCGATCTGCTGTCGAGACGCGCCGCTTTCGCCGCCTCCACGACGGACCCTGGCTCGGCAGGAATGCCGGCCGCCACGGCGAAACCGCCGCCGGGCGTCCGCCCTGCCTCCAAGGAGCCGCCAAGCAGCGCCACCCGCTCTCGTAGGCCGGTCAGCCCGCGCCCGGAGCCGAGTCCCGTGACGGCGGCGGGTGCTGTGGGCGGCACGCCGTTGCGCACCCGCACCTCCACCCGCCCGACGGCGTGGTGGACGGCGACGGTCACATGGGCGCCGACCGCGTACCGGTGGACGTTGGTGAGCGACTCGCGCACCACGTGGTGGACCGCCCGCCGCACCCGGGCCGGCCGCGCGTCGAGATCAGGCCCCTCCCAGAACAGTTCGACCGGGATGCCACAGCCCCGCGACTCCTCGACCAGCGCCTCGATTTCCACGCGGGTGCCCGCCGCGTCGGTCAGCGCGTCGGGGCCGGCGTCTCCCCTCAACGGGCCCAGGACCCCCAGTGCCTCCCGCAGCTCCTGCATGGCGTCACGGGTGGCACGGAGCACCACAGCAGCCTCGTCGCGCAGCTCAGGCGCCTGCTTGCTCAGTGCCAGCTCCAGCCCGCCCGCGTGCAGACAGACCACGCTCAGCCGGTGTCCGACCAGATCATGCATCTCCGCGGCGATCCGCGACCGCTCACGCATACGGGACTCGCTGTCGACCAGTCGTCGCGCGTCCTCAGCCGCGGCCGCACGCTCCCGCAACGCCCGCAGCAGCCGGTCCTGCTGCCCCGTAGCGGTGCCCACCAGCCCGGGCACGACGACCGTGGTCATGGCGAGCACCGCACCCAGCGCGAGACCGAACAGCCCACTGCCCAGCCCCACCAGGGGCGCGCACGCCGCACAGGTCGCCATCGCCACGCCGGCCGACGCCAGCAGCAGCCCGGCACGCCTCCGCGGGGTCTTCCTTTGCCGGGCCGCGATGTACGTGGCCACCGCGGTCAACAGCGCCACGGAAGGCACCACCCCCATCAGCGCAGCCAGGCCCGCCACACTCGCCACCGGAAAACGGCGCCGCACCACCACCAACGCGACGCCGATGGCACCCAGGGCCGGAACGCCGCCCACCAGCCCGGCGTCGATCCTCGCCTCACCCTGGTAAGTGAGCAGCACCAGCGCCACGGCCGGAACCGCCTCGCCCGCCGCCTGCCACAGCTGCCTCCGGTACGGGTACGGATCCGCAGCCGCGTGGTGTCCGCACGCGTTCCTCAGCCATGCGTTCAACGCCGCGGCCGGTCCTTGGAATCGCCGTCCATCTGGCGCGGCGCCGTCGATGGCTCGGCGCGGCCCGCACAACCGAGTGGAGTCCCAGCGTCCCGAGCCAGCGCGGTGTCGATCAGGAGGTCCAGCAGACGTTCGTACGGAACACCAGCCGCAGCCCAGATCTGCGGATACTGCGAGACCGTGGTGAAGCCCGGAAAGGTGTTGACCTCGTTGACCACCGGCTCGGTACCGTCCCGCAGGAAGAAGTCCACCCGGACCAGCCCGGAGCAGTCCAGTGTCTCAAAGACCTGTAGCGCCAGGCGTTGCAGATGTGCCGCGACGTCGGGGTCAAGATGAGCCGGGATGGTGAAACGGGTGGCGCGGTCTTCGTACTTGGCCTGGTAATCGAAGTACGTCCGTCCACCGTTGACCTCGATTTCCAGTGGCGGGCCGGCCTCCAGGCGTCCGTCGGGGTGCTCCAGCACCGCGACGTCGATCTCACGACCCGGCACAGCCTTTTCGACCAGGACCTTCGAGTCCCACGCGCGGGCCACCGCCAGAGCCTCTTCCAGCTGCCCCCAGTCCGTCAGGCGGCTCACCCCGATACTGGAACCGGCTCGTGCCGGTTTGACGAAGACTGGCAGTCCCAGCTCCTGCTGCTGCTCTGCGGAGAGCGAGCTTTCACTGCGTCGCAGCAGCGCCCACGGGGTGACGGCCACGCCACTGGCGCCGAGTATCCGCTTGGTCGTGTCTTTGTCCATGCAGATCGCGCTGGCTGTCACGCCGTTGCCCACATAAGGCACGTTCACCGCGTTCATCAGAGCCTGCACGGTGCCGTCCTCGCCGAACGGTCCGTGCAACGCCGGGAGGACCACGTCCGCCGCAACCAGGGCCGGCATCGCCAGGCCCACGCTGTCCCACGCGCGAGTGCCTCCAGCGGGTGTGACATGCAGCAAGTCCCGGGGGAGGTAATTGCCTTCGGGAAGTTCTGCGGGGCCGGGAACCCATTCCCCGTCCGTCGTGACCCGTATCGGCTGCACCGCGTAGCGGGTCCGGTCCAGATGGCTGACGATGCCTGCGGCCGACGCGCAGGAGACCTCGTACTCACCATCGGGCCCGCCGAAGAGGACGACGACGCGAATCCTGGCGTCGGTCTCGGAAAGCCGCCGGAGCGGGGAAACGTGCTCGTCCGCAGGCAGGTAGCGGCGCGGTATCCGAGCTGCGATCCCGGTGAGGACCTCGTGAGCAGTGGTGCCGCCCCACTCGGCCCACTCCGCAGCCGTCGGCTCACCCCTGGTCCCGGGGCCGAATGCCACTACCTCCTCGCCCATCGAGACCGCCATGTCCCCGGTGTCGACTACGCATTGATCCATCGCGATCCGTCCCGCCACGGGTCTGCGCGCGCCCGCCACCCACATCTGTGCTGTGCCGGAAGCCACGCGGGACAGGCCATCCGCGTACCCGAGCGGCACCAGGACCAATGTGCCGGGATGCTCGGTGACGTAGTCGTGTCCGTAAGAAACACCGTCACCGGTGTCGACCTTGCGGTTCATGATGACCCGGCCCCGCAGGGTCATCGCAGGACGCAGCCCGAAGCACCGTCCCCGGACCGGCTCGACTCCGTACAGCGCCAGGCCCGCGCGGACCAGGTCGTAATGCGTGTCTGGGGCGGCGAGGGTGGCTCCGGAGTTCGCCAGATGCAGCAGATCCGGACTGAGCCCGGAGTCCCTGGCCTGCGCGACGGCCGTCTCGAACGCCCGGATCTGCAATGCCGTGGTCGGGTGGTCAGGGGCGTCTGGGTGCACGAGATGCGACCAGAGGCCGCGCACCCGTATCAGACCAGCACGCTCCAGCCTTGACGCGGCTTCTGTCAGTCGTGGCCAGTCGGCGGGGCTGCTTCCGTTGCGACGCAGCCCGGTGTCCACCTTCAGGTGCACGACCGCCGGTATCCCCGACTCCTCGGCACAGGCCGCGATACCGGCCAGGTGCGCCGGCGAGGGCGCAGACAGGTCGACGCCCGCCAGCAGCGCTTCAGTGAAGTCCTCGTCCGGCAGGTGCATCCAGGCCAGCACCGGAGCCGTGATCCCGGCCGTACGCAACGTCAGCGCCTCGACGGTGGAGGTCACTCCCAGCCAGCCGGCTCCATGGGCCAGCGCCGTGCGAGCCACGTGAACTGCCCCATGGCCGAACCCGTCGGCCTTGACCACTGCCATCACGGCGCCACGTGCATGTGCAACCAGCACTCGTGTGTTGTGGGCAATCGCCTCCAGGTCGACAACCGCCTCAGCAAGCTCCCCGTCGTGTGAGTCTGCCAGTTGACGTCTGCTCACCCCTGTGCCCGCGAACCCACTGCACGGGTCGCAGGAGTGCATCGCGGCAGAGCTTGACCGTCCGTGAATCATCCGTACTCCGTCTTGATACTTCTTGACACGTGAATCGGGGTGTCCGAGCTCGCCGACGTGGAAGGACATGCCGCGGCCCAGCCCGATCCACTGCATCAGCGGCGGTGCGGTGGAACTCGGGGTCTGTCATCGGATGTCGCTGGTGGCGGACAGGAGCTGGTGGATGATCGGGCCGGCGGATCCGGCACCGGTGCCGCCCCCCTCGACGACGCATGCGATCGCTACGTTGCCGCGGTGGGCGACGAGCCAGCCGTTGTTGGGCTGCCCCTTGCCGACTTCGGCGGTACCCGTCTTGGCGCCGACGTCCCCGGGCAGATCGGCGAGGACTGTCGCGGTACCTTGGGTGACGGTGGCGCGCATCATGTCGCGCAACTGCGTGACGACGGTTCCCGGCAGCCGGGTAGTGCGGGCGGTTCCCGTGGCACCCTGGAGGATCGTGGGCTGGTGAAAGGATCCGGAGACAGCGGTCGCAGCGACGGATGCCATGATCAGCGGATTGGCCAGCACCCGGCCCTGCCCGATCATCTCTGAGGCCTTCTCGACCTGGTTGGCTGGGGTGGGGACCAGGCCATCGAACGACGGCACGCCGGTGTGCCAATTCTGACCGACGCCGAAGTACTGACGGGCGACGCTGCTCAGTTCGTCGTCGCCGAGTTTGTCGCGCAGACTGATGAACGCGGTGTTGCAGGACAGGGCGAAATCCGTGCGGAGCGTGGTGTTGTGGTGCTCGGAAGTCTCCGCGTTCTGGAACTGCCTGCCGTCGACCGGGAGGTATTGGGGGCAGTCCACCATGTCGTCGGGCTTGACCGCACCCTTGAGGAGCAGAGCGGCACTGGTAATGATCTTCCAGGTCGAGCCCGGTGCGTAGGTCCCGGAGAAGGCACGGTTGAAATCGTCCGCGGGGGAATTGGCGACGGCCAGCACTTGGCCGTTGTCGATGCGCAGGGCGACGAGAGCAGCGTTCTTGCCGGCCAGCTGGGACAGGTCTCGCTCGGCCGCAGTTTGCCACGTGGGGTCGATGGTGGTTCGGACCGACTCGTCCGGTCGGGCGGACGAGGCCTTGCCGAAGGTCACTTCGGTGCGCTTGACCTCGCCGGTGGTCCGGTCCACAAGCTGGATGGCGCCGCCGGAGCGGGAGTCGGCGAGCCTGTCCACGATCGCGGTCAGGCCTGCGGTGCCTGAAAGCTTTTCACCATTGCGGTCCGTTATCTCCGGTTTACTAGTGCTCTTGCGGTCCAGGTGAAACTTCGCGTTGTCGCTGAGGTGCGGATGGACCAGGGAGAGCCGCCAATCGACCTTCCAGGCGCCGTCGCTCTCCTTCTTCAAAGGGAGGGTGGAGGTGTAGGTCCACGTACCCAGCCCTTTGACAGGCATCTTCGCCGTGAACGAGAGGTTGACTGTCCCGTCTTTCGTCGTACTGGCCTGCCCGGCGGTGAGCTGTGGCCGGGAGATGTCCAGCCCTTGGGTGAAGCCGGTGAGGACGGTGCGTGCCCTGTCGGGGCTGGTCGTGCGTTTTCCGGCACTGTCGACCCTGTCGCTCGCCCAGTCGGCGAGGAACGCGCGTCCTTCGGCGACTGCTGCGGGGTCGGCCGACGCGCCGTCCCCGGCGAAGGGGCCCCAGCCCGTGGCGTACGCTCCACCGCCGGCAGCGGTCAGAACGAGCGTGCACACGGCCGTCGGCAACGGCCATCGGCGGCGCTGTACAGAGAACTGGGATCCAGCGTGCGGCATCTTTCGAAGTCCTTTGCCCTGGTCAGTTTGGGCGGCACGACACCCGGGCGGGGCGGGCCGCGGTAGACGACACGTGTGAACCCGGGCAGCCGAGGGCGGACAAGACACCACAGGGGCAGGGGACCAGCTCCGGGCAGTCAATCCCGACAGAGATCCTCTCGGCCGGAATTTGACTCCACAGCCAGGAAGCTATGATCAATTCCATCCGCATGGACAGCGTATAAGTCCCCGTCTGATTACCTGCTTTCGCTTGGCACCTCACGAGCGGCACCTTCCGGAGTTCTTGGGATTTGCCGGTGCGTCAGCATGACCAATGGCCATGCTCAGGGCTGTTTCCAAGGCCGATGCAGTCGAGGACTTCGGGCTCTGGTACCCGCGCGACGGGCGCCCCGGCCTCTCGCCCGCCCAGCCGGCCACCGTCTGTGTGCTGCGGTTCCCGCTTGATCTGTCGGACTGGCAGGTGGCCGAGGCGCGATGCGCTGCCGCATCGATTTCGCCCTGGCCATGGAACTGGACGATCTCGGCTTCCACCACAGTGTCCTGGCCGATTTCCGTGAACGTCTCGCCCAGGGCGACCGCGCCGACCGCCCCCTCGGCGTACGGTCGAGAGATCGTGACGCTCTGCCGTTCACTGCGGCGCGGGACGGCACGACGGGTGACCGGGCTGCTGTCGGGTCCGGCCTGAGCCCCCGTCCCGGGCGGGACGATCCCCCGTCCGGGGCCGGAGGGATCTCCGGCCGCGTCGCCCTGGGCCCCTGCGTGTCAGTCCCCCGGCATATCCTGGCCCCGAGTGGCCATCGGCTGACGAAGGGGTCCGAAGGTGCCGTCGATGCTCGATGCAGTCGTGGTGGGTGCGGGGCCGAACGGACTGACCGCGGCCGTGGAGCTCGCCCGCCGCGGCTTCTCCGTGGCCGTGTTCGAGGCGCGGGACAGCGTCGGTGGCGGAGCCCGCACCGAGGAGCTCACCCTGCCCGGCTTCCGGCACGACCCGTGCTCCGCCGCGCACCCCCTGGGCGTCAACTCGCCCGCGTTCCGTGCCCTGCCCCTGGAGCGCTACGGCCTGGAATGGCTGCACGCCGAGCTGCCCATGGCGCACCCCTTCCCCGACGGCACCGCGGCGGTGCTGTCCCGCTCGGTCGCCGAGACCGCGGCCTCCTTCGGCCCCCGGGACGCGGGCGCGTACCGCAGGCTGGTCGAGCCGTTCCTGCACCGGTGGGACACCCTGGCCCGCGACTTCATGTCGCTGCCCCTGACCGCGCTCCCGCGGGATCCGGTCACGCTCGCCCGCTTCGGCCTGGTCGGCCTGCCCCCTTCGACGTGGCTGATGCGCCGCTTCCGCGACGAGCGGGCCAGGACCCTCTTCGCCGGCCTGGTCGCCCACGTCATGGCCCCCCTCGGCGGCTTCGCCACCGGCGCCGTCGGCCTGGTCTTCGCCCTGGCCGCGCACGCCCGCGGCTGGCCGGTGGCGCGCGGCGGCTCCCAGGCCATCTCCGACGCCCTCGCCGCGTACCTGAAGGACCTCGGCGGCGCCCTGCACACCGACTACGAGGTCAGGCGCCTGGACGACCTGCCCCCGGCACGGGCGTACGTCTTCGACACCTCGCCCACCGCCCTGGCCCGGATCGCCGGCCTCGGCCGGTACTACGAGGGGTACCGGTACGGCCCCGGCGTCTTCAAGATCGACTACGCGCTGGACGGCCCCGTCCCGTGGACCGCCGAGGCCCCCCGCGTCGCCGGCACCGTACAGATCGGGGCGGACACCGCCGAGATCGGTGCCGCGCTGCGCGCCGCCTCCCGCGAGGGCCGCGCGCCCGACCGGCCCTTCCTGATCACCGTCCAGCCCGGCGTCGCCGACCCCACCCGCGCCCCGGCCGGCAAGCAGGTCTTCTGGGCGTACGGCCATGTGCCCAACGGCTGGGGCGGAGACCTCACCGACGCCGTCGAACGCCAGCTGGAGCGCTTCGCCCCGGGCTTCCGCGACCTGGTCCTGGCCCGCGCCACCGCGGGCCCGCCCGAACTGGCCGCCCGCAACGCCAACTACGTCGGCGGCGACATCGGCTCCGGCGCGGCCTGCGGGCTGCAGCTGCTGCTGCGCCCCAAACTGTCCCTGTTCCCCTACAGCACCCCGCACCCGGCCGTGTTCATCTGCTCGTCGGCCACCCCGCCGGGCCCCGGCGTGCACGGCATGTCCGGGCACAACGCGGCCAAGGCCGTCTGGAGGAGGCTGCGGCACACATGACCGCCAGGACCACCATCACCCTCGTCCGGGGCGACATCACCCGGCAGAGCGTCGACGCGATCGTCAACGCCGCCAACTCCTCCCTGCTCGGCGGCGGGGGCGTCGACGGTGCGATCCACCGCCGCGGCGGCCCGGCGATCCTGGCGCAGTGCCGCGCCCTGCGCGCCTCCCACTACGGCCGGGGCCTGCCCACCGGGCAGGCCGTCGCCACCACCGCCGGCCTGCTGGACGCCCGCTGGGTCATTCACACCGTCGGTCCGGTCCACAGCCTCAACCAGGACCGCTCGGACCTGCTGGCCTCCTGCTACCGCCAGTCCCTGCGGGTCGCCGACGAGCTCGGCGCCCGCACGGTGGCCTTCCCGGCGATCTCCACCGGCGTCTACCGCTGGCCGATGGACGACGCGGCCCGTATCGCGGTGGCGACGGTCAGGGCGACCGGGACGGCCGTCGAGGAGGTCCGCTTCGTCCTCTTCGACGACGGGGCCTACGACGTGTTCGCCGCCCAGGTGGGCTGACCGGGCACGGGCACGGGCCCGGGCACGGCCCGTGCGCCCTGGAGGTGATCCGGGACATCACAGGGCACGCGAGGTTCATGTCGGATTCCCGCCAGCCCCCGGCCCGGCCGGTGCCCGATGCTGGACGCATGCAGAACGGGATGCACACCGACCGGGAGCGCTGTGTGCGCGCGGTCCAGTCCAAGGACGCACGGTTCGACGGCTGGTTCTTCACCGCCGTCGTCACGACCCGCATCTACTGCCGGCCCAGCTGCCCGGCGGTGCCGCCCAAGCCGGAGAACATGACCTTCCACCCGAGCGCGGCCGCCTGCCAGCAGGCCGGATACCGGGCCTGCAAGCGCTGCCGCCCCGACACCAGCCCAGGCTCGCCGGAGTGGAACCAGCGCGCCGACCTCGTGGCCCGCGCGATGCGCCTGATCGCCGACGGCGTCGTGGACCGCGAGGGAGTGCCCGCACTCGCCGCCCGCCTCGGCTACAGCACCCGCCAGATCGAACGCCAGCTCCTCGCCGAGCTCGGCGCCGGTCCGCTCGCCCTCGCACGGGCCCAGCGCGCCCAGACGGCCCGGCTGCTGATCGAGACGACCGCCCTGCCGATGGCGGAGATCGCCTTCGCCGCCGGCTTCTCCTCCATCCGCACCTTCAACGACACCGTGCGCGAGGTCTTCGCACTGTCCCCCAGCGAACTGCGCACCCGCGTCCCGAAGCAGTGCGCCGGACCGTGCCCCGCCGCGCCGACGCACCAGGGCACGCCCGCCGCGCTCTCCCTCCGCCTGCCCTTCCGGCTTCCCCTCAACCCGGACAACCTCTTCGGCCACCTCGCGGCGACCGCCGTACCCGGCGTCGAGGAGTGGCGGGACGGCGCCTACCGGCGGACGCTGCGCCTGCCCTACGGTCACGCGGTCGCCGCGCTGACCCCGCAGCCGGACCACATCGCCTGCCGCCTCGCCCTGAGCGACCTGCGCGACCTGCCCGTCGCCATCAGCCGCTGCCGGCGCATGCTGGACCTGGACGCCGACCCCGTCGCCGTCGACGACCAGCTCCGCACGGACCCGGCACTCGCCCCCCTGGTCGACAAGGCCCCGGGCCGGCGGGTACCGCGCACCGTCGACGAGGCCGAGTTCGCGGTACGGGCCGTGCTCGGCCAGCAGGTCTCCACGGCCGCCGCCCGCACCCACGCGGCCCGGCTGGTCACCGCGCACGGTGAGCCGGTCGACGACCCCGAGGGCGGCCTCACCCACCTCTTCCCCGCCCCCGCGGCGCTGGCCGCCCTCGATCCCGAGTCGCTGGCGATGCCGCGCACCCGGCGGACGACGTTCACCACGCTGGTGAGCCGACTGGCCGACGGAACGCTCCACCTGGGCGCGGAAAGCGACTGGGCGGAGACCCGCGCCCGTCTCCTGGCACTGCCCGGCTTCGGCCCCTGGACGGCCGACGTCATCGCCATGCGCGCCCTCGGCGACCCCGACGCCTTCCTCCCCACCGACCTCGGCATCCGCCGAGCCGCCCGGGAACTGGGCCTGCCCTCCACCCCGGCGGCGCTCACCGCGCGGGCGGCGGCCTGGCGGCCCTGGCGGGCGTACGCCGTGCAGTACCTGTGGGCGACCGACAGCCACCCGATCAACTTCCTTCCCGTCTGAGAGACCTTTGAGAGACCTTCCGAAGGGTCTTGGCGAGACCCTTCCGAGTACCTTCCGAGGACACCGTGAGACAGCACACCGTCATCGACAGCCCCTACGGTCCGCTCACCCTCGTCGCCGACGACGGCGTCCTGTGCGGCCTCTACATGACCGACCAGCGCCACCGTCCACCGCAGGAGTCCTTCGGCGACCCCGGCGACACCTGCTTCGGTGAGGCGACGGAACAACTGGAGGCCTACTTCGCGGGCCGGTTGCGGGAATTCACCCTTCAACTGCGTCTGCTTGGAACCCCGTTCCAGCGCGGCGTGTGGGAACAGCTGCGCCGCATCCCCTACGGCGAGACCCGCTCCTACGGCCAGCTCGCCGACGCCCTCGGCAGTCCGGGCGCTTCCCGGGCGGTCGGCCTGGCCAACGGCAGGAACCCGATCGGCATCATCGTCCCCTGCCACCGCGTCATCGGCGCCAACGGCAGCCTCACCGGCTACGGCGGCGGACTGTCCCGCAAGCGGCGCCTGCTGGACTTCGAACAGGGTGCGGGCCTCTTCTGACACGTATGCCGCGAATGGCGCGTACGGTCCGCTACCGGCCGACAACGGCCTGCTGCCCAGTACGTCACGGCATCCGTTTCGCAATCTGCACAGTCAATACGCGAGCGCGCCACGGTGCCCGGCGGACGGCGGGCGGACCGGCAGGGGACTGCCCCGTTTCCGGCCGGATGCCCCGTTCGCGGACACGATGGCAACGGTGTCCGCGTGCCGAAGTGGCGCACCGTGTGGAGATGTCACCCCCACCATGTGGGCGCGTCTGCACGGATCTGCACGGATGGGCGCCCCACGCGCCCGACGCGCCTGGTCAGAGCCCTGTTCGGGTGGATGCCCCGACCGGCTCCGTGCTTGTATCTCACGCGTCGCGGCCCGCCCGTCCCCGGCGGTGCCGCTCCCCGTTCGCGAAACACCGGTACGAAGGGAAGTCCCCCATGCACTCCGCTCGCCACTTCGAGACCACCGAGCTCTCCGAGACCGAGCTCGACAGCGTCTCCGGCGGCCTCGCCCCGCACGTCGGCGCCTTCGCCGGCCCCACGGCCCTCAGCGACTCGGACCTCCTGGCCCAGGCCGGCGCGGTCCAGAGCCAGGTGCTCGGCACCCTTGGCGAGTACCACCAGGCCGGTGTCGCCGTCTCCTTCTGACCGACACCCCGGACACCACCGGGCCGGCCCTGCAACCCCGCCCGGGTGGCAGGGCCGACGGCGGTCGCGGCCGGCCGGAACTCCCGGGTGAAACAAGACCCGGTCCGGGTGACTGGTCAGCCGCCCGACCCCCGGCGCACCCCGGTCGGTCACACGCTGCCCGTGCCGAGACGGTGCAGGAGCGCGGGCAGCGCGCTGCCGATGGGTTCGCGGATCACCTCGTCGGCGCGGTCGTCGTACGGGGTGGGCTCGGCGTTGACGATGACGAGCCTTGCCCCGTGGTCGGCGGCCAGGCCCGCGAGGCCGGCCGCGGGCTGGACCTGGAGGCTGGTGCCGACGGCGATGAAGACGGTGCAGGCCTTGGCGATGGCGAGTGCCTCGCCGAGGACCACGGGGTCGAGCCGCTCGCCGAACATCACGGTGGCCGACTTGAGGATCC
This sequence comes from Streptomyces sp. NPDC020801, assembly GCF_044334385.1. NCBI lineage: Bacteria > Bacillati > Actinomycetota > Actinomycetes > Kitasatosporales > Streptomycetaceae > Streptomyces > Streptomyces sp. NPDC020801. The sequence goes on along the minus strand of NZ_JBIRST010000010.1, from coordinate 205,417 downwards.
CGCCGCAGTCCAGGCAGAGGGGGTCCTCCTCGCCGGCCTCCACGCGGGCGAGTGCGTCCTCCATGGGCCCCCGGGCGTGACACTTCGTGCACACCACGCTGCGTACGGTGCCGTGCAGTTCCAGCACCTTGCGGGTCGGCATACCGGCGAGCTGGTGCAGTCCGTCCACGTTCTGAGTGATGACCCGCACCGGGATTCCGGACTTCTCGAGTTCGGTGACGGCCAGGTGCGCGGCGTTCGGCCCGGCCCTGAGTGTCCCGTTCTTGCGCCTCATCTGCCATGATCTGCGGCGGATTTCGGGGTCCCCCATGTAGTACTCGTACGTCACGAGCTTCTCGGCCTCGGGATCTCGCCGCCACAGCCCGTTGGGGCCGCGATAATCAGGGATTCCCGAATCGGTGGAGATACCTGCGCCACTGAGGATGGCGACAAGGGGCTTGTCCATGGGCCGAGAGTAGGACGCCCGGCTGTTCGGGGCGAACGGATATCCGGGTGTGCCCAAATCGCCCGCGACCGGCCGGCCGGTCCAATGAGCCTGATCCACCGGCCGGCGCCCGGACGCCCGAGAGGCTACGGCAGACTCAGCACGACCTCTGCCCCTGGCGGAATCCGACCTTGAAGCCGTCCTTGAAGCCCCGCCGGTAGTCCTTGTCCGAGTTCTTGCGAGGAGCTGCGAGGGCTCGTCCGTCGCCGTGATCGCAGTGCCGGTGCCCCAGGCGGAGGCCGGCCTTGAAGCCGTCCTTGAAGCCCCGCCGGTAGTCCTGGTCCGACTTGGGAACGTTGACGGCTGTACTTACGTGAGTCGCGCTCGGTGTGGCCGCCGAAGCCTGCTGCAGGCCGAGGCCGACCGGAGCGAGAGCGACAGTTGCGGCGATGAAGACCGAGCTCAGGATGGCAGCCCGTTTTCTGTTCGTGGCGGGCATAACAACCCCCTTCGCAAGTTTCTCACATAGGGTCAATTTCCACTGTAGTCACCTGTGTGACTGTCGCAACCGGTCGGGATTCCCAGACGTTTTCCTGCCCGGGTTGGGCGCCCAGGGGGCACGATGACAGGAGCCAAGTGATGCTTTCGGGCCGTTCGTTGAAGCAGGTGAACGTCTACGGTGACGCAACCGGGGGGACCGGGCGGCGGAGGCCGAGAGCGCGACAGAGAGCCTTTCGTGCCCCATGTGTGCCCGATGAAACCGCAATCTGCGGTGAATTACGGTAAAGGTCGGCGAGCCGGCCAGGAACTCGCGGGCCGCCACCTCGCCGGCTCGAGCCGAGGAGCGCGGGTCTGTACGGCGACCGGTCCCCGCCCGCGCGACCGGCGAGCGCGTCACGAACCCGGGTGAGATGCGCGAGGAGGTGCCGGAGGAACGGCCGCCCGGCTTCTCGGGCTCAACTGACGAGCTCCGGCGGTCGGTTGCTGTACAGCAAGGGAGTGCGAACGGATGTCCGTGCGATGTCCGCCCGCCCGCGGGCCACCGGGTGCTACGGTCCGGGCATGGCCAAGGTCACCGTCTCGCTCGACGCCGAACTCGTCGTGGAGGTCATGGTGCTCGCCGGCGTGGGCAGCCCCCAGGACGCCGTCGAGCTCGTCGTCCGCGACTACATCCAGCGCGGCCACCGTACCGAGGCCCAGGTCGCCGCGCGGGACGAGGCGCTGCGCGAAGTGGACGCCAGGCCCAGGGACATCGAGGGCTGAGCACCGGCAGTGGCCCGTCAGCCGACCCGGTGGCCGTTCTCCAGTTCCGCCGTGCCCGTGCCGTCGGCGAGGACGTCGAGGGCGGCCAGGACGCGGCGGCCCAGAGCGCCGGGGAGATGGGCGGTGAGTTCGTCACGGGGGACCAGACGCCAGGACAGCAGTTCCTCGTCCTGCAGCCGGATCGCCTTGACGTCGTCCTCGGCGAGGACTCCGCCGTCGTACAGGTACGCCACCAGCGGTGGGCGCCCCGCGCCGTGCACCCAGTCCACCGCGAGCAGCCGGCCGAGCTCGCGGTCCAGGCCGATCTCCTCCACAGTCTCGCGCCGCGCGCCCTGCCGCGGGGTCTCGCCGTCGTCGGACTCGATGGTGCCGCCCGGAAGCGCCCAGCCCTCGCGGTAGTTGGGCTCGACGAGCAGCACCCGCCCGTCCGCATCGCGGAGGAGGGCGGCGGCCCCGGAGATGACGCGGGGGAGCCCCGCGATGTACGTGGCGAAGTCGGGAGTGGTCATTCAGGAAGGGTAACCAGCCGCAGTGTCCGCCTTGCCAGCTCGCTGATGTGCACCCCGTCGAAGCCGAAGACCGCGCTGCGCACCGTGTCCTCCAAGGGGTCCTTCCACTGCGCCGGGATCGCCTCCGCGCCCGACAGGACACCGGCCACCGAACCTGCCGTCGCACCGTTGGAGTCGGTGTCCAGGCCGCCGCGGACGGTCAGCGTGATCGTGCGGGTGAAGTCGCCGTCGCCGTAGAGCAGACCCGCCGTTTGGACGGCGGCGTTGGGGATGGTGTGGATCCAGCCGAGGCCCGCGGTCTCCTCCGCGACCGTGGCCAGGGTCTCCTCCCAGGACATCCGCGTCTCGTGCAGGGACACCACCCGCCGTACGGTGCGGGCCAGGCGGCTGCTCGCGGGCACGACCGTGAGCGAGGTGTCGAGCGCGGCGCGGACGGTGGGCGCCGTGAAGGCCGCCGCGATCAGCGCCGCCGCCCACATCGCCCCGTACACGCCGTTGCCGGTGTGCGACAGCACCGCGTCGCGGCGGGCCAGCCGGGCGGCTCGGCGCGGGTCGCCGGGACTGGTCCAGCCGTGGATGTCGGCGCGGATCAGGGCGCCGATCCACTCCTGGTAGGGGTTGTGGTACGTCGCCGTCAGCGGTGGCTTGAGGCCGGCGGCGAGGTTGCGGTACGCGGCCCGCTCCGCGGTGAACGTCTGCAGATACGGCAGCCGCAGCAGCCACAGGTCGCCGACCTGCTCGGTGCTGAAGCCGAAGCCGTGCGTCTCCAGCAGGTCCAGACCGAGGATCGCGTAGTCGACGTCGTCGTCGCGGCAGCTGCCGTGGATGCGGCCGCGGACGCAGCTTTTCCACTCGGGGCGCAGCGCGACGCCGGTGTCGTCGTCGGCCGGCTCCGGGAGATAGTCGGTCAGCGGCAGGGCCGAGGCCTGCCGCAGGTAGCGGTCGATGCGGTCGCGCGTCCACACCTCGCCCTGCTCGACCGGCTTGCCGAGCATGTTGCCCGCGATCCGGCCCAGCCAGCCGCCGAGGATACGGTCGGCGAGCCCCGGCTCGGTGCCCACAGGGGTCATACGACCGGTGTACCCGATTCCGGGGGCGGCCGCCCAGGCCCCTTGGACCGCCTTTCTCAGGGTACGGGCGGGGCATGACGGCGTGGGTGGTCTCCGGTTAGGGTCGCAGCGGCGCGACTGGCCCTGACGTGCGCGGGGCCCGGAGAGCAAGGGGATGGCAAGGTGGCGGACGCTGCAGTGCACGGCACCCGCGGGGTGCTGGTTGCCGCGGACAAGTTCAAGGGGTCGCTCACGGCCGTGCAGGTCGCCGACCGGGTGACGGCCGGGCTGCGCCGGGCCGTACCGGACCTCCAGGTGGAGGCGATGCCCGTCGCCGACGGCGGCGACGGGACCGTGGACGCTGCGGTCGCGGCCGGGTTCGAGCGCCGGGAGGTACGGGTCGCCGGTCCCCTCGGCCATGAGGTGACCGCCGCGTTCGCGCTGCGCGGCGGGACGGCGGTCGTGGAGATGGCGGAGGCCAGCGGGCTGCAGCGGCTGCCGGCGGGTGTCTTCGCGCCGCTCACGGCCTCGACGTACGGCTCCGGGGAACTGCTGCGGGCCGCGCTGGACGCGGGGGCGCGGACGATCGTGTTCGGCGTCGGCGGGAGCGCTACGACGGACGGGGGCGCGGGGATGCTGTCCGCGCTCGGGGCGCGCTTCCTGGACGCGGACGGGGAGCCGATCACGCCCGGGGGAGGAGGGCTGGCCGGGCTCGCCCACGCGGACCTGTCCGGGCTCGACCCCCGGTTCGCCTCCGTCGACCTCGTGCTCGCCAGCGACGTCGACAACCCGCTGACCGGGCGGAAGGGCGCGCCCGCCGTGTACGGGCCGCAGAAGGGCGCCTCGCCGGACGACGTGGAGGCGCTGGACGCGGCGCTCACGCACTTCGCGAAGGTGCTGGAGGGCGCGATCGGGGTCCGGGCGGCGGAGTACGCGGCGTCGCCCGGCGCGGGCGCCGCCGGCGGCATCGGGTACGGGGCGCTGCTGCTCGGGGCGCGCTTCCGGGCCGGAATCGAGGTCATGCTCGACGTCCTCGGCTTCGCGCCGGCGCTGGAACGGGCCTCGCTGGTGATCACCGGTGAGGGGTCGCTGGACGAGCAGACGCTGCACGGGAAGGCGCCGGCCGGGGTCGCGGCGGCGGCGCGGGCGGCCGGCAAGGAGGTCGTCGCGGTGTGCGGGCGGCTGGCGCTGGCCCCGGAGGCGCTGGGGCGGGCCGGGATCCGGCGCGCCTTCCCGCTGACGGAGGAGGAGCCCGACGTGGCGACGTGCATCGCGCAGGCGGGACCGATTCTGGAACGGGTGGCGGAACGGATCGGCCGGGACTTCCTGCTCTGACGGGGGGTCATCGCCCACCCGTCCGCCCGTCTCGGTGGTGGGGAGGGGGTCCCCGTCCGGGGGCTCCGCCCCGGACCCCGGCGGGACTCCGTCCCTGGTCAGACGGCTCGCCCACCCCCGGGTCGGCGACATCGAGCCGGACTCGGACAAGCCGACCATCGACGGCACCGACGAGGGGCTCACCCTGGTCGTCCTCCACGCCGAACCCGGCAGCCGCAGCGCCGGGCTGCTGAAGATCCTCGGCAGCCTCACCGCGGCACCGGGCGGCCCTGCCGGGGACCTGGGGAACCCGGGAGACACGGGGTCCCGCCCGCATGCCGAAGGGCCCCGAACTCGCGGTTCGGGGCCCTTCCCGTCGTAGGACAGCTGCGGCGGAGCGCTACGGCAGCTGCGCCGCCCGCGCCTCACGCCGGTTGTCGCGGAAGTTGTTCACCCGGCGGGCCGTGGCGAACAGCGGGATCACCGCGCCCATGACCAGCTGCAGCGCGCAGCCGGTCTGCAGCAGCAGCTGGCCGCTCGGGGCGTCGAAGGCCCAGGCCGCCAGCAGGCCCATCGACAGCACGATCCAGGAGAGCATCGCCACCGCGAGGCGGCCCCGCGGCTTGGGGTACTCCACCCGGCTCACCATCAGCCAGGCCGTTCCCAGGATCGCCAGCAGCGTCGCCACGAAGGGCAGCTCCAGCAGGACGATGGACACCACCGTCAGCGCGCCGAAGGGGCTCGGCATGCCCTGGAACACGCCGTCCTTCATCGTCACGCACGAGAATCTCGCCAGCCGGAGGACGACCGCGAGCAGCACCACGATCGCGCCGAGCGCCGCCACCCGCTGGTGGGCGTCGTCCGCCACCATGCCGTAGACGAGGACGAAGTACGCGGGCGCCAGTCCGAAGCTGATCAGATCCGACAGGTTGTCGAGCTCAGCGCCCATCGGTGACGAGCGCAGCTTCCTGGCCACGAGGCCGTCGAACAGGTCGAAGACGGCCGCGCACAGCATCAGGATGACCGCCGTGGCGGCGCTGTGCCGGGCCATGCCCGCCGACTCGTCGTTGCCCGTCAGGTGCGGGATCAGGATGCCGGTGGTGGTGAAGTACACCGCCATGAAGCCGCACGTGGCATTGCCGAGGGTGAGGGTGTCCGCTATCGACAGGCGGAGCGAGAGGGGCATCTCCTCCTCGTCGTCCACCTCGTCCGCCTCGGGCACCCAGCCGGCCTGGGTCTCTGGATCAATCACGGTCAATGCGAGTCACCCCAGCCACGGTCTTCTGGCCGACCTCGACCGCGACCTCCACGCCCTCGGGCAGGTAGATGTCGACACGCGAGCCGAAGCGGATCAGGCCGATCCGCTCGCCCTGCTCGACCTTGGTGCCCCGGGGGATGTAGGGCACGATGCGACGGGCGACCGCGCCGGCGATCTGGACCATCTCGATGTCACCGAGCTCGGTGTCGAAGTGCCAGACGACGCGCTCGTTGTTCTCGCTCTCCTTGTTGAACGCCGGCACGAACCCGCCGGGGATGTGCTCGACCGACGTCACCGTGCCGGCCAGCGGGGCACGGTTGACGTGCACGTTCAGCGGGCTCATGAAGATCGCGACGCGGGTGCGGCCGTCCTTCCACGGCATGATGCTCTGCACCACTCCGTCGGCCGGCGAGATGACCCGGCCCTGGGCGATCTCGCGCTCGGGGTCGCGGAAGAACCACAGCATGCCCGCCGCGAGCGCGGTGACGGGGACGGCTACGGCCTTGGCGGCACCCGAGCGGCGGGCGCGTACCAGGCTGACGGCTGCGGTGGCGACGGTCGGGAGAAGCCACGGCGATGCTCCGCGCGCGAGGCGTGCGCCTGCCAGGCTGTCGCGTGGTGCAGAGGTTTGGCTGTGGGGCATGGATGACCTTCGTAGCGGATGATGCCGCGCTTCGACGGGGGACGGCGGCTTTCCGCGATCGTAGCGGTTAAGGGCCGCAACTGGGTAAGCCGAGCTGCCGAGTCGGCGGCCGAAGACCGCTGACGGGGTGTGATCTTCTTCTCGAAGAAAACACCCCGTAGCCGGACATTCAGCCTTGGAATCGATACTCTTCGAGCAACCTGCGGCCGATGATCATTTTCTGGATCTCGGCGGTACCTTCACCGATGAGGAGCATCGGGGCCTCCCGGTAGAGGCGCTCGATCTCGTACTCCTTGGAGAACCCGTAGCCGCCGTGGATGCGGAAGGAGTCCTCCACGACCTCCTTGCAGTACTCGGAGGCGAGGTACTTCGCCATGCCGGCCTCGAGGTCGTTTCGCTGACCCGAGTCCTTCTTGCGTGCTGCGTTCACCATCATGGCATGCGCGGCCTCGACCTTGGTGGCCATCTCCGCCAGCTTGAACTGAATGGCCTGGTGCTGGGCGATCGGCTTGCCGAAGGTGTGCCGCTGCTGGGCGTACTGCACACCCAGCTCGAAGGCGCGCTGGGCGACGCCGCAGCCACGTGCCGCCACGTTGACCCGGCCGACCTCGACGCCGTCCATCATTTGGTAAAAACCGCGGCCGGTGACGCCGCCGAGCACCCGATCGGCCGGAACGCGCAGTCCGTCCATGATCAGCTCGGTGGTGTCGACACCCTTGTAGCCCATCTTGTCGATCTTGCCCGGGATGGTGAGGCCGGGACGGACCTCGCCGAAGCCGGGCTCCTTCTCCACCAGGAAGGTCGTCATCGACTTGTGGGGCGCGGTGCCCTCGGGGTGACCCTCGTCACTGCGCACCAGGACGGCGACCAGCGAGGACGTGCCGCCGTTCGTCAGCCACATCTTCTGACCGTTGAGGACGTACTCGTCGCCGTCCTTGACCGCCTTCGACGTGATCGCCGACACGTCCGAGCCCAGACCCGGCTCCGACATCGAGAACGCGCCCCGGATGTCGCCGGCCGCCATCCGCGGCAGGAAGTGGTCCTTCTGCTCCTGCGTGCCGTGCTGCTTGAGCATGTACGCGACGATGAAGTGGGTGTTGATGATGCCGGAGACCGACATCCAGCCGCGGGCGATCTCCTCCACGCACAGCGCGTAGGTCAGGAGCGACTCGCCCAGGCCCCCGTACTCCTCGGGGATCATCAGACCGAACAGGCCGAGTTCCTTCAGGCCGTCGACGATCTGCTGCGGGTACTCGTCGCGGTGCTCCAGCTCGGTCGCGACCGGGATGATCTCCTTGTCCACGAAGTCCCGGACGGTGGAGATGATCTCCTGCTGGACGTCGGTCAGACCGGCGGTCTGGGCGAGGCGCGCCATTACTTCTCCGTCTTCTTTTCCGCGGGTGCGGTCAGCTCCGGGCGGCCGGGCTGCTCGCCGCCGCGCTCCTTGATGTAGGTCTCGGTCGGCACCATGACCTTGCGGCGGAAGACGCACACGAGGGTGCCGTCCTGCTTGTAGCCCTTGGTCTCGACGTGGACGATGCCGCGGTCGTTCTTCGACTTCGACGGCCACTTGTCGAGGACGGTCGTCTGACCGTAGATCGTGTCGCCGTGGAAGGTGGGCGCCACGTGCTTGAGCGACTCGATCTCCAGGTTGGCGATCGCCTTGCCGGAGACGTCCGGCACGGACATGCCGAGCAGGAGGGAGTAGATGTAGTTGCCCACGACGACGTTCTTGCCGAAGTCCGTCGTCTTCTCCGCATAGTTGACGTCCATGTGGAGCGGGTGGTGGTTCATGGTGAGGAGACAGAACAGGTGGTCGTCGTACTCCGTGACCGTCTTGCCCGGCCAGTGCTTGTACGTCGCCCCGACCTCGAACTCCTCGTAGGTGCGTCCGAACTGCATCGCGCTCAGGGCTCCTTAGTTGGCGGGGATCTCGAACTTGCTGGTGCGCTGCATGCCGGCGGCGCGGCCCTTGCCGGAGATGACCAGGGCCATCTTCCGGCTGGCCTCGTCGATCATCTCGTCGCCGAGCATCGCGGAGCCCTTCTTGCCGCCCGCCTCGGAGGTGTAGTAGTCGTACGCGTCCAGGATCAGCTCGGCGTGGTCGTAGTCCTCCTGGGAGGGCGAGAAGATCTCGTTGGACGCCTCGACCTGGCCCGGGTGGAGCACCCACTTGCCGTCGAAACCGAGGGCCGCGGCGCGCTGGGCGACCTCGCGGTAGCCCTCCACGTTGCGGATCTGCAGGTAGGGGCCGTCGATCGCCTGGAGGTTGTTGGCGCGGGCCGCCATCAGGATCTTCATCAGGATGTAGTGGTAGGCGTCCGCCGGGTAGCCGGGCGGCTGCTCGCCCACGACCAGCGACTTCATGTTGATCGACGCCATGAAGTCGGCCGGGCCGAAGATGATCGTCTCCACGCGCGGGGAGGCCTGCGCGATCTCGTTGACGTTGTTCAGGCCCTGGGCGTTCTCGATCTGCGCCTCGATGCCGATGCGGCCGACCTCGAAGCCCATGGTCTTCTCGATCTGCGTGAGCAGGAGGTCGAGGGCGACGACCTGCTGGGCGTCCTGCACCTTCGGCAGCATGATGCAGTCGAGGTTCGGGCCCGCGCCCTCGACGACGGTCACGACGTCGCGGTACGTCCACTCGGTCGTCCAGTCGTTGACGCGCACGACCCTGGTCTTGCCCGTCCAGTCGCCCTCGTTGAGGAACTTGACGATGGTGTGCCGCGCCTCGGGCTTGGCCAGCGGCGCGCACGCGTCCTCCAGGTCGAGGAAGACCTGGTCGGCGGGGAGGCCCTGCGCCTTCTCCAGGAAGCGGGGATTCGAGCCCGGTACGGCCAGGCAGGAGCGCCGCGGGCGCAGGCGGTTGACCTGGGGAGCAGGGCTGGTCATGCGGGGACCTCCAGGGGGTCGAGCTTGTTCGCTTTGCGGATCTCGTCGACGATGCGGCCGATGATTCCGGTGATGTCGAAGTCCTTCGGGGTGAACACCGCGGCCACTCCGGCGGCCCTGAGCTGCTCGGCGTCACCATTCGGGATGATGCCACCGGCGATCACCGGTATATCTGTGGCACCGGCCACACGGAGCCGCTCCAGCACGTCCGGCACCAGCTGGGCGTGCGAGCCGGAGAGGATGGACAGGCCCACCGCGTGCACGTCCTCGGCGAGGGCGGCGTCCACGATCTGCTCGGGGGTGAGCCGGATGCCCTGGTAGACCACCTCGAACCCGGCGTCGCGGGCCCGCACCGCGATCTGCTCGGCGCCGTTGGAGTGCCCGTCCAGGCCGGGCTTGCCGACCAGGAAGCGCAGCTTGCCCACACCGAGGTCCCGGGCGGTCAGGTCGACCTTGCGGCGGACCTGGGCCAGCGCGGTGCCCTCCTCGGCGGCCACCGCGACCGGGGCGGACGAGACGCCCGTCGGCGCGCGGAACTCGCCGAACACCTCGCGCAGCGCCCCGGCCCACTCGCCGGTCGTGACACCCGCGCGGGCGCACTCCAGGGTGGCCTCCATGAGGTTGTCGGTGCCCTTGGCCGCCTCCTTCAGCCGCTCCAGCGCCTTGCAGGGGCGCGGGTGGTTGAACGGCGGCTGGTAGCGGGTGTCGCGCCAGTGCTGGAGGGAGGCGATGACGCGGGCCTCGACGGCCGGGTCGACCGTCTGGATCGCGGTGTCCAGGTCGGCGGTGAGCGGGTTCGGCTCGGTGCCCTCGAAGATGTTGACGCCGACGATCTTCTCCCGGCCCGACTCGATCCGGGCCCGGCGCTCGGCGTGCGAGGCGACCAGCTGGGACTTCAGGTAGCCGGACTCCACGGCGGCCATCGCACCGCCCAGCTCCTGGATGTGGTCGATCTCGGCGAGCACCGCCTCGACCAGCTCGTCCACCTTCGCCTCGATCACCTTCGAGCCCTCGAAGATGTCGTCGTACTCCAGCAGGTCGCTCTCGTAGGCGAGTACCTGCTGGATGCGCAGGGACCACTGCTGGTCCCAGGGCCGGGGCAGACCCAGTGCCTCGTTCCAGGCCGGCAGCTGCACGGCACGCGCGCGTGCGTCCTTGGAGAGGGTGACGGCGAGCATCTCCAGGACGATCCGCTGGACGTTGTTCTCCGGCTGGGCTTCGGTCAGCCCCAGGGAGTTGACCTGGACGCCGTAGCGGAAACGGCGGTGCTTGGGGTTCTCGATGCCGTACCGCTCACGCGTGATCTTGTCCCAGATGCGGCCGAACGCCCGCATCTTGCACATCTCCTCGACGAAGCGGACGCCCGCGTTGACGAAGAAGGAGATACGGCCGACGACGTCGCCCATGCGCTCCTGCGGCACCTGGCCGGAGTCGCGCACCGCGTCGAGGACGGCGATCGCGGTGGACATCGCGTACGCGATCTCCTGCACCGGCGTGGCCCCGGCCTCCTGCAGGTGGTAGCTGCAGATGTTGATCGGGTTCCACTTGGGCAGGTGGGAGACCGTGTACGCGATCATGTCCGTCGTCAGGCGGAGCGAGGGCCCCGGCGGGAAGACATGGGTTCCGCGGGACAGGTACTCCTTGACGATGTCGTTCTGGGTCGTGCCCTGGAGCTGGGTGATGTCCGCGCCCTGCTCCTCGGCGACGACCTGGTAGAGCGCCAGCAGCCACATGGCCGTGGCGTTGATCGTCATCGAGGTGTTCATCTGCTCCAGGGGGATGTCCTGGAACAGCCGGCGCATGTCACCGAGGTGCGCGACCGGCACGCCGACCCGGCCGACCTCGCCGCGCGCGAGGACGTGGTCGGAGTCGTAGCCGGTCTGCGTCGGCAGGTCGAACGCCACCGACAGGCCGGTCTGGCCCTTGGCGAGGTTGCGCCGGTACAGCTCGTTGGACGCCTCGGCCGTGGAGTGACCGGCGTACGTGCGCATGAGCCACGGCCGGTCCTTCTGACGCTCAGTCATCTGTGGCCTCCGCCGTCCTCAGATGTTCCGGAAGCGGTTGATGGCGTCGATGTGCTTGGCGCGCATCTCCTCGTCGCGCACGCCCAGGCCCTCCTCTGGGGCCATGCACAGCACGCCGACCTTGCCCTGGTGGAGGTTGCGGTGCACGTCGTACGCCGCCTGGCCGGTCTCCTCCAGCGAGTAGACCTTGGACAGCGTCGGGTGGATCTTGCCCTTGGCGATCAGCCGGTTGGCCTCCCAGGCCTCGCGGTAGTTGGCGAAGTGCGAGCCGATGATCCGCTTCAGGGACATCCACAGGTAGCGGTTGTCGTACTCGTGGTTGTAGCCCGAGGTGGAGGCGCAGGTGACGATGGTGCCGCCCTTGCGGGTGACGTAGACGGAGGCGCCGAAGGTCTCGCGGCCCGGGTGCTCGAAGACGATGTCGACGTCCTCGCCGCCGGTGAGCTCACGGATGCGCTTGCCGAAGCGCTTCCACTCCCTGGGGTCCTGGTTGTGCTCGTCCTTCCAGAACTTGTAGTCCTCGGCGTTACGGTCGATGATCGCCTCGGCGCCCATGGACCGGCAGATGTCCGCCTTCTGGTCGCTGGAGACGACACAGATGGGGTTCGCGCCGCCGGCGAGGGCGAACTGCGTGGCGTACGAGCCGAGGCCGCCGCTCGCGCCCCAGATGAGCACGTTGTCGCCCTGCTTCATGCCGGCGCCGTTGCGGGAGACCAGCTGCCGGTAGGCGGTGGAGTTGACCAGACCCGGCGCGGCGGCCTCCTCCCAGCTGAGGTGGCCTGGCTTGGGCATCAGCTGGTTGGACTTGACCAGCGCGATCTCGGCGAGGCCGCCGAAGTTCGTCTCGAAGCCCCAGATGCGCTGCTCGGGGTCGAGCATCGTGTCGTTGTGGCCGTCGGACGACTCCAGCTCGACGGACAGACAGTGCGCGACGACCTCGTCACCGGGCTGCCAGGCGTTGACGCCGGGGCCGGTGCGCAGGACGACGCCCGCGAGGTCGGAGCCGATGATGTGGTACGGCAGGTCGTGGCGCCTGGTGAGCTCGCTGAGCCGGCCGTAGCGCTCCAGGAAGCCGAAGGTGGACAGCGGCTCGAAGATCGAGGTCCACACGGAGTTGTAGTTGACCGAGGAGGCCATGACGGCCACCAGGGCCTCGCCCGGGCCCAGTTCGGGCAGCGGCACCTCGTCCAGGTGCAGCGACTTGCGCGGGTCCTTGTCACGGGTGGCGAGCCCCGCGAACATCTCCGTCTCGTCCTTGTGCACGGTGATCGCGCGGTACGACTCGGGGAGCGGCAGAGCAGCGAAGTCGGCGGACGTGGAGTCCGACGACTGGATCGCGTCCAGGATGTCCTTCACGGTCACGGTGTTGCCTCCGGCGATGAGCGCCCTGAGGGAGGGGCGCTGAGGGTTACGTCGGGCTGCTGAGGGTTGGGTGAGGGGTGCCGTCGGTTCGGCGGTGGTGCTTCGGCAGCGCTTTGTGGCGCGGGAGGTGCCTGTGACGCAGGCGTCCGGGCGGGCGAGCTGGTGTTCCCCCCGCTCGCAGAGCCGGGGGAGGCTTGCTGGGACAGCCGGCGTGCGTTCGGTCCTGCACGCCGGCCGCCCGGACCACTTCAACGTATGACACCGCGTGTCACCTGGCAAGGCACTGAGTGCCAGAACTTTCGCTCAGGCGAAATCTTTACGTAACAAATGAGCGATGATCGATCGAACGGGGCCGTAAAGCAGTGCGAAAAGGGGCTCCGACATGCCAAAACGGCCACCCCGTGGGGTGGCCGTCATCACATGGCTCTTGCGGTCGCGAAGGGCTTGCCGGGCTCGCGCGGAGGCCGCTCAGCGGTCCTTCAGCGCCTCCTCGATGGTCCGCATGACCTCCTCCAGCGGGGCGTCGGTGCGGGCGACCGCCACCAGGACCTCGCCCTGCTGGGACACCGCTGCGGAGGCGGTGGCGGCGGGTCCCGGCACCGTGGTGCGGCCGGCCCCGATGCCGGTGCCGAAGGTCTTGCGCACGATCGCGAACGCGTGGTCCAGCTGCGCCTCCACGTCCCCCTGGCCGCCCGCCCGCAGCCAGCGCCGCAGTACGTGGTTGTGCGCGGTGACCACGGCGGAGGCCGCGACCTCGGCGAGCAGCGGGTCGTCGTTGGCGTCGTCGGCGTGCGCGCGCTCGTCGAAGTGGCCCAGCAGATAGCGGGTGAACAGGCGCTCGTAGCGGGCCACCGAGGCGATCTCCGCCTCGCGCAGCGTGGGTACCTCGCGGGTCAGCTTGTAGCGGGCGACCGAGATCTCCGGCCGCGCCGCGTACATCTTCATGACTTCCTTGATGCCGCGGCACACCGTGTCGAGCGGGTGCTCGTGCGCGGGGGCGGCGTTGAGGACCGCCTCGGCGCGGATCAGGGTGTCGTCGTGGTCGGGGAAGATCGCCTCTTCCTTGGAGCGGAAGTGGCGGAAGAAGGTGCGGCGGGCTACCCCGGCCGCCGCGGCGATCTCGTCGACCGTGGTCGCTTCGTACCCCTTGGTCGCGAACAGCTCCATCGCGGCGGCCGCCAGTTCCCGGCGCATCTTGAGGCGCTGGGCGGCCGCACGGGAGCCCGCGGCACTCTCCGGCGCGTCGGGCGTGGCTGGTGTACGTGAGGACTTGACGGGCTGGGGCATGACCCGAACGTACTGCATCCGCGCAGCCTGGTGCGCATGTCCCCGGTTTCCGGCGTCCTCGGCGGGCGAGGGACCGGCCGCCGGGTCCAGCAGCCCGCCCCACTCCCGTCCCGCCCCGAACCGGTCGCCGGGACGCCCAGGGGGCGTCCCGTGGATCCTGCCGGGGTCGCGGGGCCCGGTACGCGCGTCTGCGGCGTCGTCGTCACTCGCCGACGCTCCGCGCCGACTCCCTCCTCCGCCTTGCATCCGCACGCGCCAGGCCCCGCTCGGCTCAGTGGAGAGGGGCCGCTCCCCGGAGCCGGCCTGATCCACGAGGCGCCCCCTAGCGCCGGGCATATTCGCGGAAGCCGCGGCCGGTCTTGCGGCCGAGGCAGCCCGCGGCCACCAGGTGCTCCAGGAGCGGAGCCGGGGCCAGCCCCGGGTCGCGGAACTCGCGGTGCAGCACCTTCTCGATGGCCAGCGACACATCCAGGCCCACGACGTCGAGCAGCTCGAAGGGGCCCATCGGGTAACCGCCGCCGAGCTTCATCGCCGCGTCGATGTCGTCGAGCGAGGCGTAGTGCTCCTGCACCATCTTGATCGCGTTGTTGAGGTAGGGGAACAGCAGCGCGTTGACGATGAATCCGGCCCGGTCGCCGCAGTCCACTGCGTGCTTCCTGATCTTCGCGCAGACCTCGCGGACCGTGGCGTGGACGTCGTCCGCCGTCAGCACCGTGCGCACGACCTCGACCAGCTTCATGGCCGGTGCCGGGTTGAAGAAGTGCATGCCGATCACGTCGTGCGGCCGCGAGGTGGCACGGGCGCAGGCGACCACGGGGAGCGAGGAGGTGGTGGTGGCCAGCACCGCACCCGGCTTGCAGACCTTGTCCAGCGTCGCGAACAGCTGCTGCTTGACCGCCAGTTCCTCGGCGACGGCCTCCAGGGCCAGGTCCACGTCGCCGAAGTCGTCGTAGGTGCCGGTCGCCGTGATCCGGTCCAGGGTCTGGGCGGCGGCCTCGGCGGTCATCCGTCCCTTGTCGACCGAGCGCGAAAGCGACTTGCCGATACGGGCCTTGGCGGCCTGCGCCTTCTCCTCGCTGCGCGCGGCGAGGACCACCTCGTAGCCGGCCTTGGCGAAGACCTCGGCGATGCCGGAGGCCATGGTGCCGGAGCCGGCGACGCCGACGGAGCGGACGGGGCGGCCCGGGGTGAGGGTGTCGCCGTCCAGCGGGGTCAGCGCGTCCCGCACGACGGTGCCGCTGCCGGGGGCCTCGTAGGTGTAGAAGCCGCGGCCCGACTTGCGGCCGGTCAGGCCGGCCTCGCTGAGCTGCTTGAGGATCGGCGCGGGGGCGTGCAGCCGGTCGTGCGACTCGGCGTACATGGCCTCCAGGACCGTGCGCGCGGTGTCGACGCCGATCAGGTCCAGCAGCGCCAGCGGGCCCATCGGCAGACCGCAGCCCAGCCGCATCGCGGCGTCGATGTCCTCGCGGGAGGCGTACTTCGCCTCGTACATCGCGGAGGCCTGGTTGAGGTAGCCGAACAGCAGCCCGTCGGCGACGAATCCGGGCCGGTCGCCGACCGCGACGGGCTCCTTGCCGAGTTCGAGGGCGAGGTCGGTGACGGCGGCGACGGCCTGCGGGGCGGTCAGCACGGAGGAGACGACCTCGACCAGCTTCATCGCCTGCGCCGGGTTGAAGAAGTGCAGGCCGAGCACGCGCTCGGGGCGGGCCGAGTCGGCGGCCAGGCGGGTCACGGACAGGGCGTTGGTACCGGTGGCCAGGATCGTCTCCGGGCGCACGATGCCGTCAAGTTCCCGGAAGATCTGGTGCTTGATCTCGTACGACTCCGGGGCCACCTCAATGACCAGGTCGGCGTCGGCCGCGGCGGCGAGGTCGGTGGCGGTGCGCACCCGGGCGAGAACGTCCGCGCGCTCCTGCTCGGTCAGACGGCCGCGCTCGACGGCGCGGGCGGTGGAGGTCTCCAGGGCGGCGACGGACTTGGCGGCCGCCGCCTCGCTGACGTCGATGCCGACGACCTCGCGGCCGGCGCGGGCCAGGACTTCGGTGATGCCGGTGCCCATGGTGCCGAGGCCGACGACGGCGATCGTCTTCAGCGGGGACAGAGGGGTGTCGGAGAGGGGAGTGGCCATCGCGGGACTCCAGAGATGAGGGTGACGACTGGGAACGCGCCCCGTGTGCGCCGAAGAGGCGCACACGGGGGGCGGAAAGGAATGCGGGTGTTGCCGGGCTGCAAGCGCACACGCCCGGTGCCTTCGCCGCGGGCGCGCACACGCCCGGACAGCGGCGGGATGCCGACCGGCTCTGTCCCGAAGCCGGGCCGTACTGCGGTACCTGAGGCACCGAACCGACAACACTCGCAGTGGCTGCGTCACCAGGCCACTGCAAGTCAGTGCGAGCGGGTAACTCGCTCGTCTGAGCTTAACCCGTGGGTAACGAGCGCGCCACCCCCCTGGGTTTGTGATGTACGTCCCCCCGCCACCGGCCGCGCCCCTGGTGCGGCGACCGGAAAGGTTCACCGGCCCACGGCGCCCGGCACGGCACCTCGCCGCGTTGTCGCAGCACCCGGGTACGTCCAGTACGCGGGCGATGCTCCGCCGTGCGATGCACCGCGCCGGACGCCGCGAGCCTTCCGGCAAACCTCTACGGCCACAGCACTAGGCTGGGCGCCGTGGACGAAGAGTTGCGATCACTCACGGAGCGTCTGCAGCGGGAGTCGGGCGGCTCGGCGGCGTACGAGCTCCTCGCGGCGACCGACGACCCGGACGAACTGGCCGAAGTCCTCACGGCTCCCGGGCAGCCGCTGTGGGCCAGGGAGCTGGCCGCGTTCCGCCTGGGGCTCGGGGGCGACCGGCGGGCCTTCGAGTCCCTCGTCCTGCTCCTGAACCACCGGGATCCGCAGCGCTGCGCCTCCGCGGCCCACGCCCTGGCCCGCCTCGGCGATCCACGCACCGCCCGCGCGGCGGCCGCCCTCGCCACCAACGAACTGCGGGTCGCCTATGCGCTGCATCCCGTACGTCTCCTGGTGGAACTGCGCGCACCCGAGTCCGTGCCCGCCCTGATCACCACCCTGCAACGCCGGCTGAGCCCGCACGACCCCTACCGCCGTGTGGCCCTCGCCTGCGTGGAGGGACTCGGCGACCTCGCCGACCCGCGGGCCCGCCCCGTCCTCAACGAGGCCCTCGCCCATCCCGCCCTCGCCCGGGCCGCCGTGCACGCGCTCTCGCGCATCCCGCGACAGCGGTGACCGGTCAGTCCCGCAGGTCCCTGACGTACCGCACCTCTGGCACCGCGACCCCGCCCGCCTCGAAGGGCTCCTCGGCGCCGTCCGCGCGGAAACCCACCCGCTCGTAGAAGCGGCGGGCCCGGGTGTTCCCCTTCAGCACCCACAGATACATGCGGACATGCCCGGCGGCCGCGCACTGCCGCACCGCCTCCGCCAGCAGCGCCCCGCCGGCACCGCCGCCGTACCGGGCCGGATCCACGTAGATCGCGTACAGCTCGGCTTCCCGGGTGCGGACTTCACCGTCCCGGTACGGCCCGTGGCACGCCCAGCCGACCACCTCGCCCTCCCGCTCGGCGACCAGGTTCACCACGCCGCCGTCGTCCTGCGCGAGCAGGGTGCGGCGGCGCTCGGCGTCCCGCTCCACGCTGAGCGCGTCGAGGTACGACTGCGGTACGAGGCCCTGGTAGGCGCTTCTCCAGCCCCCGACCCGGATCTCGGCCACCCGGCCGCAGTCGGCGGGCGTCATCTCCCGCACGTGCGGGGCCGTCACTCGCCGACCACCGCGTACGCCTCGATCTCCATCAGGAACTCCGGGCGGACCAGTGCGGCGACCTGGACGGCCGGGGAGGCCGGGAGGCGTTCGTCGGGTGTCTGGGCGGCACGAGCCGCGCGGACGGCCGGCAGGTGGGCCGTGTCGGTGACGAAGGTGTCGGTGACGAAGCAGGTGAGCTCGACGACGTCGGCGAAGGTCGCCCCCGCGGCGGCCGGGCAGCGGCGGAGGTTCTCGAAGACCTGGCGGGCCTGCGCGGCCGGGTCGCCCACGCCGGCGAGCCTGCCGTCCGCGTCCGGGGGGAGCCGGCCGGAGACCGCGACGAAGCGGCCGGCGCCCATGACGACATGAGAATTCTGCGCGGCGGGGGCGACCCCGTCGGGGGTGGGAATCCTGGTCGGCTCACTCATGCGTCCATGGTGGACCACGGGTCTGACAACCAGGACCGCCCCGCGCCCCCTACGCACGATCGGTCCGCCCCCACGGCGGCTCAGCCGTGGAAGCCCAACAGCGCGTGCAACGCGGCGCCGCGCGAGCCACCCGAACCGGACGGTGCGGCCTTGGTGGCGGCCGGCTTCGCGCTCAGCGGCTTCGGGTCCGGCAGCTTCTGGCACACCGCGTTGGCCACACCGACGTGGCCGCGCGGCACCGTGCCGTCGGTCAGGTACGCGGACAGGTACTTGTCCAGGCAGGCGTTGCCGCTCAGCGTGATGCCGTGGTTGCCGCCGCCCTGCTCGACCACCAGGCTGGAACCGCGCAGCAGGTGATGCACCGTGACACCGCCTTCGTAGGGGGTGGCCGCGTCGTCGGTCGCCTGGAACAGCAGCACCGGCGGCAGCTTGCCGTTGGCGATGTTCACCGGCCGCAGCGTGGAGGCCGGCCAGAACGCACAGGGCGCGTTGTACCAGGCGTTGTTCCAGGCCATGAACGGCGCCTTGTCGTACACCGCCCAGTTGTCCCTGTGCCACTGCCGCCAGTCGTGCGGCCAGGCGGCGTCACGGCACTGCACCGAGGCGTAGACGCTGTATCCGTTGTCGCCGGAGGTGTCCACGGCGCCGAGCCTGCCGTACGCCTTGACCAGCGGGCCGGTCTTCCTGTCGTTCACGTATGCCGCGAACGCCTTGGCGAGGTCGGGCCAGTAGCCGTTGTAGTAGCCGCCCGGGATGAAGGTGTCCTCCAGTTCGGAGGCGCCCACCTTGCCGCCCGCGGGCTTCTTGGCGAGCGCCGCCCGCATCGCGTACCACTTGGCCTCGACCTTGGCCGGGTCGCTGCCCAGCTTGTAGGTCGAGTCGTACTTGGCGACCCAGGCCATGAAGGCGAGGTGACGGTCGTTGAAGGCGTAGTCCTGCCGGAGGTTGTCGCCGTACCAGACGCCGGTGGGGTCGACGATGGAGTCGAGGACCAGCCGGTGCACCCGCTGCGGGAAGAGCTTGGCGTACACCGCGCCGAGGTAGGTACCGTAGGAGTAACCGAAGTAATTGATCTTCTTGACGCCGAGGGCCCGGCGGATCGAGTCCATGTCCGTGGCGGCGTTGACGGTGTTGATGTACGGCAGCAGGCTCGCGTACTTCTTGCCGCAGGCGGCGGCGAAGGACCTCACGCGCGTGAGGTTGGCCCTCTCCAGCGCGGGCGTCCTCGGCACCGAGTCCGGGCGCACCGGCTTGAAGTAGCCCGGCCGGCAGTCCAGCGCCGGCTTGCTCGCGCCCACCCCGCGCGGGTCGAATCCGACGACGTCGTACTGGGCCGCGACCGCCTTGGGCAGTGAGGAGGCGACGAACCCGGCGAGCGACAGGCCGCTGCCGCCGGGACCGCCGGGGTTGACCAGCAGGGGTCCCTGGTACGTCTTCGCGGTGTGCGGGACGCGGGACAGCGCAAGCGTGATCTTCTTCCCGGAGGGATGTCGGTGGTCCAGCGGCACCGTCACGGACCCGCACTGCAGGGTCGGATGATCGGCGGTGCCGCATTTCTTCCAGGTGACCTTGGCGGCCTGTACGGCAACTGCGGGGTGCGACGTGCTCGCGTCGGCGGGGACGGCGGTGACGGAACCGGCCACGACGACGACGGCGCCGCCCAGCACGGCAGCGCGTCTTCTCATGAGTCCTCCCAGGACGGAGGGGCTGCGGACCGCGGGTCTCGCGATCCTCGCCGAATCGTCCCGGAAAGCACCTCCGGAAGAACGCGTTCTGGCAATTCTTGACCCAATTGGGCCGCGTGATGCGCTCGAACGATCTTAGATGAGCGAGAGTTGGGTCGGTTCGGTCGTCGAGGGCGGAACGGTCTCGGGTGGCCGGGTGCGCCGCGGCATCCCCGCTCGCGTGGGCCCGACCCCGTACTCCTGTGCCAGCTCGTGCACCTGACGGGTGATCCGGCGCTGGTACCACTTCGGGGCGTAGGCGCCCTCGGCGTACAGCCGCTCGTAACGGCGCACCAGATGCGGGTGGTGGTGGCCGAGCCAGGCCATGAACCACTCGCGCGCGCCGGGTCGCAGATGCAGCACCAGCGGGGTGACGGAGGTGGCTCCGGCCTGTGCGATCGCCCGTACGGTCGCCCGCAGTTGGGCCGGGTGGTCGCTCAGGAAGGGGATCACCGGCGCCATCAGCACTCCGCAGCCGATGCCGTGCCCGCCGAGGGTCCGGACGACGTCCAGCCGGCGTTCCGGCGCGGGCGTACCCGGCTCGACCGTGCGCCACAGCTCGGGGTCGGTGAAGCCCACGGAGACCGAGATGCCGACGTCGGTGACCTCGGCCGCCTGCGTCAGCAGGTCCAGGTCGCGCAGGATCAGCGTGCCCTTGGTCAGGATCGAGAAGGGGTTCGCGCGGTCGCGCAGGGCCGCCAGGATGCCCGGCATCAGGCGGTAGCGGCCCTCGGCGCGCTGGTAGCAGTCGACGTTGGTGCCCATGGCGATGTGCTCGCCCTGCCAGCGGCGCGAGGCCAGCTGGCGGCGCAGCAGCTCCGGCGCGTTCACCTTCACCACGATCTGGCTGTCGAAGCCCAGGCCGGTGTCCAGATCCAGATAGCTGTGCGTCTTGCGGGCGAAGCAGTACACGCACGCGTGCGTGCAGCCGCGGTAGGGGTTGACCGTCCACTCGAAGGGCATCCGGGAGGCGCCCGGCACCCGGTTGATGATCGAGCGGGCCCGGATCTCGTGGAAGGTGATCCCGCGGAACTCGGGGGTGTCGAAGGTGCGGGTGGTCACCGCGTCCGCGCCGAACAGCGCGGCGTCCGCCCGGCCGTGGCCGCCGTCCCCGGAATCCCCGGAGCCCGTGGAGCCCGTGGAGCCCGTGGAGCTCACGGTGAGGTTGTCCCAGCGCATGACGCCTCCTCGGTAGCACTGACCATAGAATAGAACACGTGTTCCCTTGATCGTGCGGCTGACCGTACGGAAGCCCATCCCGATCGCCTGGTACGCCGGGATCGATCAGTTGCCGGACCCCGATTTGGGTGGCCGGGGAGCGGGGTGGTTGGCTTGCCCCAACCCCGAGAACGGATGTCCTGGAGGAACCCCATGGCGCAGGTCGAGGCCACTACGGAACGGGTCGTCGCGGCGGACGCGGAGAAGGTGTTCGACGCCCTCGCCGACTACAGCGGCACCCGCGAGAGGCTGCTGCCCGAGCATTTCAGCGAGTACGAGGTGCGCGAGGGCGGCGACGGCGAGGGCACCCTCGTCCACTGGAAGCTCCAGGCCACCAGCAAGCGGATCCGCGACTGCCTGATGGAGGTGGGCGAGCCGACCGACGGCGAGCTCGTCGAGAAGGACCGCAACTCCTCCATGGTCACCACCTGGCGGGTCACGCCGGCCGGCGAGGGCAGCTCCCGTGTCGTCGTCACCACCACGTGGAAGGGTGCCGGCGGCATCGGCGGCTTCTTCGAGAAGACCTTCGCCCCCAAGGGCCTCGCCCGGATCTACGACGCCCTGCTCGCCAAGCTGGCCACCGAGGTCGAGAAGTAGTCCCGGGAGTGCGCACACCCGGGCAACTCGCCAGAGAACGGGGCACGTTGACCACTCACCGGTTCGAGTGGATCCGCGTTCGATTCGACGGTGTGCCGTAACTCGTCGTGCTTGTTCGTAGTTGTCGCTCCTTGCGGGAATTGTGAGCAGGTGCGACGAGGGAGCGGTACGGTGAGTACACCCTCGCCACCGGCGCGCCCGCCTTCCGCCCGGCCGCGCTCCCGTCACCGTGCAGGCCGCGCGCGAGACCCGCCAGGACGTCGAGTTCGCGGGCGGCGCCGTGCTGCGCGGGACCGTCCGGGCCTGCGGCGGCCGGCCGGTGGGGGAGGTGCGCGTGACCCTCCTCGACGCCGCCGGCAACGTCGTCGACACCCTCACCACCGGACCCGACGGAACGTTGCGGTTCGTCGATCTGTCCTCCGGTGAGTACACCGTGATCGCGGCCGGTTACCCGCCGGTCGCCACGGTGCTGCAGGTCGCGGGCGGGGGGCGAACGGAACGGGATCTTCAGCTCGGCCACGAGGACTGATCCGGCCCCACGGGGGCGCACGCGAGCGCGCCGGCGTGCCGCGCCGAAACCAATTCCACTGTTGCCACACATCGTGAGCGGCCGTCACCGTACCGTGGTGACCGGGGGAACAGATCTTGCGGACCCGTGGGGAGAGGGGCCTGTGCCATGGACCGTGGCACCGAGAGGGACGCACCTCCCGGCCGCGTGGCCGGGACCGGCACGCCGGCGACCGACGTGGCCTCCGGCCGGGTTCCGCTGGCCGTGGTCGTCGTCGACCGCGACGGCCTGGTGTCGCACTGGAGCAGGGGCGCGCGGCGGCTGTTCGGCACGGGTAAGGAGGAGGCGATCGGCCGCCCGGCGGTCGACCTGCTGCCGGTCTCCGGCGCCCTGCCCGAGGAGGCCGAGGACGTTCCGTACGGGCGCCGTGCCGCCTACGACGGACTCGGGCCCGACCTGGAGTCCTCCCTCGGCGGACGGCTGTCCTACCCGGCCGCGGGCCGCGCCCGGCTCACCGTGCCCGGCCGGGACCGCGTGGACGTGCTGTGGTGGGCCTACCCGCTGGTGGGGCCGGGCCCGGAGCGGCTGCTGGTGCTCGCCGCCGACGCGCAGGCGCTGCGCCCCGCCGGCGCGGCCCACCCGGGCGGGACCGGGGCGTTCGAGCGCATCGCGCCGGCCTTCGCCCTGCACACCGACTTCCCCGGCGCGGCGGATCTCGCCGGCCGGCTGCCCGAGATCCTGCCCAGCATGAGCGTCGGCGAGAGCGCCCGCATCGTCGCACAGGTCCTCGAACTGGGTTATCCGGTACTGGAGTTCAGCCAGAGCGACCGGGTGCCCGTCACCCCCGACTGGGGCGTGCCCCGGCGGGCCGAGCGCACGGCACGCCGCGAGCGGGCCGCGAGGGCCGCGGCCCAGGGCCAGCCCGTGCCGGCGGAGCTCGCCGACGACGAGGGCGAGGACCTCGAGTACGCCGCCGTCCGCGAGCGACTGGAGTTCCTCAACGAGGTCAGCGGCCGGATCGGTACCTCGCTCGACCTCGCGCGGACCATCGTCGAGGTCAGCAAGGCCGTCGTACCCCGCTTCACCGACGTCGCCGGCACCTATCTGCGCGAACAGGTCGTCGCCGGCGAGGGCTTCCCCGAGGGCGTACCCGACACCACCACCATGTGGCACCGGGTGGCCGTGGAGCACACCGACGAACCCGGCCGCTGGGACGACGTCGTACCGGTCGGCGAGGCCATGCCGTTCCCCGCGCACACCCCGTTCTTCCAGTGCATGACATCCGGCCGGCCGGTTCTCGTGCCGCGGATCAGCGAGGAGATGGGCCACGCCATCGCCTCGCAGTTCGAAAAGCGCGACATCCGCCCGCTCATCACCCACCGCTCGATGCTGGTCGTGCCGCTCAAGGCCCGCAACGTCGTCCTCGGCTTCATGATCCTGCTGCGCCACCCCGAGCGGGCCGAGTTCAACGACATGGACCGGGTCACCGGCGCCGAACTCGCCGCCCGCGCGGGCCTCGTGATCGACAACGCGCGCATGTACACCTATCAGGAGAGCGTCGCCGAGACCCTCCAGGACAGCATGCTGCCGCACATCCCGGCGCGGATGACGGGCTGCGACATCGCCACCCGCTACCTGCCCGGCACGCTGCTCGGCAGGGTCGGCGGCGACTGGTTCGACTCGGTGAAGCTGCCCGGCGCGCGCACGGCCCTGGTCGTCGGTGACGTCATGGGACACGGCCTGAACTCGGCAGCGATGATGGGTCAGTTGCGCACCGCCGTCCAGACCATGGCCGCGCTCGACCTGCCGCCCGCCCAGCTGCTGCGCAACCTCGACGACCTCGCCCAGCGGCTCGGCGACACCTATCTCGCCACCTGCCTCTACGCCGTCTACGACCCCATCGCGGGTGAACTGCACCTGGCCAACGCGGGCCACATCCCACCGGTCCTGGTCCGTGCCGACGGCCGCAGCGAACTGCTCGACCTGCCCACGGGCGCGCCGATCGGCGTCGGCGGGGTCCCCTTCGAGGCGGTGCGTGTACCCGTGCGGCCCGGCGACCGGCTGGTGATGTGCACCGACGGGCTGGTCGAGGTGCGCGGCGAGGACATCGGTGTCCGGCTGGCCACGCTGTGCGAGTCCGCCGCCCACCCGGCCGCCTCCATGGACGACGCCTGCGACACGATCATCCGGGCCCTCAACACGCGCGGAGGCCGCAAGGACGACGTGGCCCTGCTGATGGCCCGCCTCAACGGCATCGAGCCGGGCGACGTCGCCGAGTGGCGCCTGAACCGTGACCCGGCCGAGGTGGGCCGCGCCCGCGCCGCCGTCCGCGAGCAGCTCCACGAGTGGGGGCTCGCCCGGCTCGCCGACCCCGCCGGGCTGATGGTCGGCGAGCTCGTCACCAACGCGGTACGGCACTCCCACGGGCGCCCGGTCGAACTGCGTCTCGTGCGCGGTGACACGCTGCTGTGCGAGGTCGAAGACGACGATCACGACCTGCCCACACTGCTCAGCGCCGGCCCCATGGACGAGTCCGGGCGCGGTCTGCGCGTGGTCAGCACCCTCGCCCGAGAGTGGGGCACGAGCCGTACGGGCACCGGCAAGACGGTGTGGTTCGAACTGACCCTGCCGCGCCGCTGAGGACGGGCCAGGCCCGAGGGGAGGTCCCCGACCGCCGGCCGGCGAAGTACGCCTGTGCGGGCGCGACGCCGGTCCGGCAGGCGTTCGCCCCCGAGTCCTGCAGGGCGGCCGGTCCACCTCGAAACACCCCACCGCACGGAACGCGCCGCCCCGCCGGTCTGCATGCCCGCGGGAACCGGCCGCACTCGGCCCGCACCCGGCCTGCGCTCGACCGGCTTCGGCCCGCACCCGGCCTGCGCTCGACCGGCTTCGGCCCGCACCCGGCGTGCGCTCGACCGGCTTCGGCCCGCGCTCGGCGTACACGCGGCGTGCACGCGGCCGTCCTGGCGTCCGTGGCGTCCGTGGCGTCGCGGGTTGCCGTGCGGCGGTCGAGGGGGCGTGCGGGCGCGTGCGCAGGGCGGACACGGCGTGAAGGAACACGCCATGCGGTTGTGACGGGAAACCCGGCGCGATAGACCGTACTGGCCCGTCGGACAGACGGATCGGCGCCGCACACTGGGGAGTTGGGCATGAGCGTGACGAGTCGGTACCGCCAGGCCTGGGAGGCGTTCTGGCGCGAGGCGCCCGAGGAGCAAGGGGCGGTGTTCTGGGACGCGGATCCCCAACTGACCGCCGGGCTCCACCTCCCTCTCTTCGAACCCCAGCTGAGCGACCCCGGGCTGCCGCTGGTCGACCTCGGCTGCGGCAACGGCACCCAGACCCGGTTCCTGGCCCAGCGGTTCCCGCGCGTCCTCGGTGCCGACGTCGCCGCGGCGGCCATCGAGCACGCCCGCCACGCCGACCCCGCCGGACAGGCCACGTACCGGATCCTGGACGCCGCCGACAAGGGTGAGGCCGAGACCCTGCACGCCGAGCTCGGCGACGTCAACGTCTATATGCGCGGCGTGCTGCACCAGTGCGAACCGGACGACCGGCAGCCGCTGGCCGACGGGATCGCCGCCCTCGTCGGCGAGCGGGGCCGGGTCTTCCTCGTCGAGCTCTCCGAGGCCGCCCGCCCGATCCTGGTCCGCCTGGCCCAGAGCCCCGCGGGACCGCCGCCGAAGCTGGCACCGGTGTTCCGGCACGGCATCGCCCCCGGTGAGGTGGCCGACGACGCGGTGCCGGAGTACCTCCACTCGGCCGGTCTCACTGTTCTCGTCCGCGGCGAAATACCTCTCACCACGACCGAGTTGGCGCCCGACGGCACCCGGATCGAGCTGCCGGCCCAGTGGCTCGTGGCGGGACGTGCCGGGTGACGGTCCCGTGCGCCGGGTCGGGCTGCGTGTGAGGGGGACGGCGTATTGTCGCATTGACGTAGTTTGGAGGGGGCGGGGGCTTTCGCCATCCCTACACGCTGTAGGGTTACGTCCACCCAGCCGCAGACCGAACGGATCAGAGACGAGAGGTGGCCGTGTCGAGCGTCGCGCCCGAACCGGACGTCAGTGTTGTCGTCATCGTCTACAACGACGAAGAGCGTCTTCCGACGGCGGTTGGTTCCGTCCTTGAGCAAACACTGCGCAATGTCGAGGTGATCATCGCCGACGACTGCTCGACGGACGGCTCCTACGAGGTCGCGCAGGCACTCGCCGCGGCCCACCCGGGCAAGGTCCGGGCGATCCGGCTGCCCGAGAACAGCGGCGGCTGCGGAGAGCCCCGCAACCAGGGCGTCAAGGTGGCCCGCGGCCGGTACGTGATGTTCCTGGACAGCGACGACACGCTGGAACGCAACGCGTGCCGCAACATGATCGAGGCCGCCGACCGTACCGGCTCCGACCTCGTCTCGGGCCTGTGTGTCCGGGTTCACACCGACAGCCGGCACGACAAGCGGATCCTCTGGTATCCATGGCTGTACCGGACCACGCGCACGTTCGAGTCCGTCGCCGAGCTGCCGGACCTGTTCGTCTTCGACACCCTGTCGACCAACAAGTGCTACCGGCGTGAGTTCCTCCTCGACAACGAGCTCACCTTCCCCCGGGGCATCCACTACGAGGACCTGCTCTTCTCCGCGCAGGCCTATCTGGCCGCCGAGCGAATCACCCTCATCCCCAACACGGTCTACTTCTGGAACGTCGTCCAGAAGACCGCCGCCAAGTCGATCAGCAACCGGCGCAACGAGATCCGGAACTTCGCCGACCGGGTCGAGATCCACCGCCGTATCGACGCCATCCTGGACCGCCGGGGCCAGGACGAGCTGAAGCTGCGCAAGGACATCAAGTTCCTCAAGCACGACCTCGTGCTGTACCTGATGGAGCTGCCGTTCCTCGACGACGACTACCGGCACGGCTTCGCCGAACTGGCCCGCGGCTACGTCCAGGACTTTCCCGAAGCGGCCTACGCCGAGCTCGACCGCGTCCACGCCATCTGCGCCCAGCTGCTGCTGCGCGAGGACTGGACCGACCTGATGCCGGCCATCGACACGCTGATCAACCGGAGCAAGATCTCCACGCCGCTCGTCGAGCGGGACGGCCGGATCTACTGGACCGACCGGTACCTGGACGACCCGGAGATGCGCGCCGTCCTCGACGTCACCACGCTCGGTTACCACGCCAAGCCGCTCAGCAGCATGTTCCTGCGCAACCAGCTCACCGCCTACTCCGCGCACGGCGGCGACGTGGTGCTCGCCGGCGAGATCGTCAACCCGCTGCACACCATCTCCCGGGACGCGAAGCTGACGGCCGAGCTGGAGTTCCGCGCCAGGCGCCGCAGCCTGCAGAGCTTCCGGTTCCCCGTGGCCACCCCGAGCCACGAGGGCGACGCGATCGCCTGGCGGGCCGAGATCCCGCTGGCCCGGCGGCTGAGACCACTGGGCATCGTCGACGACGTCTGGGACGTCCGGCTGCACCTCACCGCGGACGGCAAGTGGACCACCAGCCGGCTCACCGTCGGCACGGTCGACCTCGAACACGCGGCGGCCGTGCCCGTCCGGCCCCGGCTGACCCGGCTGATGGCCGACCGGATCGAGGCCCAGGTGTCCGCCAAGGGCCATCTGGCCTTCCGGCTCATCCAGCAGGGCCAGGCCGCACGCGCCGGCCGCGCCGCGGTGGAGCGCAACCTGCACGGCGGCCCCGCGCGGGCCGCCAAGGGCGCCTACCGCAAGCTGCGCGCCGCGCGCCGGGACCTGAACTCCGGCGCCCGCAAGCTCCAGGTCTACGAGCGGATGCTCACGCGGCTGCCCATCCGCAAGGGCACCGTCGTCTTCGAGAGCCACCTCGGCAAGCAGTACAGCGACAGCCCCCGCGCCATTTTCGAGGAGCTCAGGCGCCGCGGGACGCCGGTCACGCCGATCTGGTCCTACGCCGGTGAGCGCCCCGAGGGCTTCCCGGAGGGCGTCGAGCTGGTGCGGCGCTGGTCGTGGCGCTACCTCAGGGCGCTCGCCCAGGCCGAGTACTGGATCGACAACCAGGGCTACCCGCTGCGGCTCGCCAAGCGCCCCGAGACCACGTACATCCAGACCTGGCACGGTTCGGCGCTGAAGCGGATGGGCTTCGACGAGCCCACCTACCGGATGCAGTCCGAGCAGGAGCAGCGCGCCTACCAGCAGGCGCTGGACCGCTTCGACCACTTCGTGGTGCGCAGCGAGCACGACGTGCGCACCCTCGCCCGCGCCTACCGCATCCCCGAGCACAAGCTGCTGCGCACCGGCTATGCGCGCAACGACGCCCTGGTCCGGGCCCGGGAGGGCGCCGCGCCCGGCCCCGAGGCGCGACGGCTCGCCGAACGCCTCGGGATCGACCCGGACCGGCGGGTGCTGCTGTACGCGCCGACGTTCCGCGCCCATCCCGACGGCCGCGTACGCGACTTCGAGTTCCCCTTCGACGTCGAGCGCTTCGCAGCGCGGTTCGGCGACGAGTACACCCTGCTCGTGCGCGCCCACTACCTGAACCGGCTCACCCTGCCGCCGTCGGTGGCCGGACGCGTGATCAACGTCAGTGAGGAACCGGACATCACCCCGCTGCTGCTGCTCGCAGACGGCCTGATCACCGACTACTCCTCGGTGATGTTCGACTACGCCCTCCTCCAGCGTCCCATCGTGTTCTACGCCCACGACTGGGAGGAGTACGCGCAGGACACCCGCGGCACCTACTTCGACCTCCTCGCCGAGGCGCCGGGCCCGGTGCCGCGCACCGAGGACGAACTGTTCGCCGCGATCGGCGACCTGTCCTCCGTCCACGCCAGGCACGAGGCGCGGCTGAAGGAGTTCGTGGACAAGTACGGTGAGTACGACCGCGGAGACGCCGCGGCACAGATCGTGGACCGTTTCTTCGGCCCCGCGGGAGAGGCCCGATGACCCAGCGCGACATCTTCTTCGTGGCCAACGAGGTCGACGAACTCGGCGGTGTGGGCCGCTGGCAGGCCCAGCTGGCCCAGCTTCTGGCAGACCGCGGCCACCGGGTCACCATCGCCGGCATCGCCCCGGCCAACCACCCGATGGACCTCGGTGAGAACCCGCCGTTCAAGACGGTGACGCTCTATACCCGCCGGCCGCCGGGCCGCCCCAGGCGGCGCCGTCTGCTCGGCTCCGCCGACCCGGCCCTGCGCCGGCACCAGGCCCAGATGCGCACCGCCGCCGACCGGCTCACGGCGCTGTTCCGCGCGGCCCGGCCCGGCGCGGTGATCATCGTGACGCAGGTGTGGGCGATGGAGTGGGTGGCGCTCGCGGACACCGCCGGGCACACCGTCATCGGCATGACCCACGAGTCCTTCGAGACGGCCCGCAAGTCCTCCCGCTTCGAGCGGGTCAAGAAGTACTACCAGGACGTCGACCGGTTGCTGGCCCTCACCCAGGAGGACGCCGACCGCTGGGTGGCCGAGGGCATGAACAACCTCGGCTTCATGCCCAACCCGTTGCCGATCGTGCCCGACACGCCGTCGCCGCGCACCGAGAAGGTGGTGGCGAGCATCGGCCGGCTCTCCCACGAGAAGGGCGTCGACCTGCTCCTGGACGCCTGGGCCGAGGCCGCGCCGCAGCAGCCCGGCTGGACCCTGCGTATCTACGGCAGGGGAGAGTCCGAGGCGGAGCTCAAGCGGCAGTGCGCGGAACTCGGGCTGGAGGACTCGGTGGACTTCGCCGGGCAGACCGAGGACGTGCCCGGGGCGCTGCGCGCCTCCTCCGTCTTCGTCCAGTCCTCCCGCGGTGAGGGCTTCCCGCTGGTCCTGCTGGAGGCGATGGCCTGCGGCGTGCCGTGCGTGGCCTTCGACTGCGCGCCCGGCGTCCGGGAGATCGTCACCCACGACGAGGACGGCCTGCTGGCCCGGCCCGGCAACACCACCGAGCTCGCCCGGCACCTGGTCCGGTTGATGTCCGACGAACAGCTGCGCGACACCATGGGCGAGCAGGCCCTGCGCAGCGTGCGGCGCTTCGACCCGGACGCCATCACCCGCCGCTGGGAGGAACTCTTCGACTTCCTGGAGCGCTGAGCGCCCCCTGGGACCGCCCTGATGGCGTCCCGGCACCACAGGTGTCCGGGGCGCCATTGGTCTGTGCCGGTGAGAGTTTTCCACAGGCCTGGCCGCACTTTGGCGACAGCGCGTAGCGTGAGGCGGCATGAAGATCCTCATCAGCGCCGACATGGAGGGCGCCACCGGTGTGACCTGGCCTGCCGACGTGCTGCCGGGGACGCCGCAGTGGGAGCGGTGCCGCTCGATGTTCACCTCCGACGTGAACGCCGCCGTGCTGGGCTTCTTCGACGGCGGCGCCGACGAGGTCCTCATCAACGAGGCCCACTGGACCATGCGCAACCTGCTGCTGGAGGAGCTCGACGAGCGGGCGCAGATGCTCACCGGGCGGCACAAGTCGCTGTCCATGGTGGAGGGCGTCCAGCACGGCGACGTGGACGGCATCGCCTTCGTCGGCTACCACGCGGGCGCCGGCATGGAGGGCGTCCTCGCGCACACCTACCTCGCCAACTCCGTCACGGGCGTCTGGCTGAACGACGCGAGGGCGAGCGAGGGGCTGCTCAACGCACAGGTCGTCGCCGAGTACGGTGTGCCGGTCGTCCTCGTCACCGGTGACGACGTGGCCTGTGAGGACGCGCTCGGGTACGCGCCCGAGGCGCTGAAGGTCGCCGTGAAGGACCATGTGTCGCGGTACGCGGCCGTGTGCCGTACCCCCGCCCGCACCGCCGCCGACATCCGCGCGGCGGCCAAGGAGGCGGCGGCGCTGGCGGTCCGTCACGAGCCGGTGACGGGAGGCCCGTTCACCGTCGCGCTGGAGTTCGACGCCGAGCATCTGGCGATGGCCGCCACCGTCGTTCCCGGAGTGGCACGCATCGGGGAGCGCAAGGTGGCGTACACCAGCAGGTCCATGTACGAGGGAATCCGCACCTTCAAGGCGGTCACCACGATCGCCTCGGCCGCCGTGGAGGAGCAGTATGGCTGACGCGCAGGCGCTGGACGAGGTCGTTCGGTTCACGTCCGACCTGATCCGTATCGACACCACCAACCGGGGCGGCGGCGACTGCCGGGAGCGCCCGGCCGCCGAGTACGTCGCCGAACAGCTGGCCGGGGCCGGCGTGGAGCCCCTGCTGCTGGAGCGCACCCGGGGCCGGACCAATGTGGTCGCCCGGGTCGAGGGCACCGATCCCTCGGCCGACGCGCTGCTCGTCCACGGTCACCTGGACGTGGTGCCCGCGCGGGCCGGGGACTGGAGCGTGCACCCGTTCTCCGGCGAGGTCCGCGACGGGGTGGTGTGGGGCCGGGGCGCGGTCGACATGAAGAACATGGACGCGATGATCCTCGCCGTGGTCCGCTCCTGGGCCCGGCTGGGCGTGCGGCCGCGACGGGACGTGGTGATCGCCTTCACCGCCGACGAGGAGGCCAGCGCCGCGGACGGGGCCGGATTCCTCGCCGACGAGCACGCGGCGCTGTTCGAGGGGTGCACCGAGGGCATCAGCGAGTCCGGTGCGTTCACCTTCCACGACGGCGCCGGCCGCCAGATCTACCCGATCGCGGCCGCCGAGCGCGGCACCGCCTGGCTGAAGCTCACAGCGCGCGGCCGGGCGGGTCATGGCTCCAGGGTCAACAAGGAGAACGCGGTGACCCGGCTCGCCGCCGCCGTCGCCCGCATCGGGGCCCACGAGTGGCCGGTGCGGCTCACGCCGACGGTACGCGCGGCCCTCACAGAACTGGCCGCCCTCTACGGCGTCGACACCGACCTGCGCAACGTGGACGCGCTGCTGGACAAGCTCGGCCCGGCGGCCCGTCTCGTCGAGGCGACCCTGCGCAACAGCGCCAACCCCACCATGTTCGAGGCCGGTTACAAGGTCAACGTGATCCCGGGGGAGGCCGTCGCCCATGTCGACGGACGGTATCTGCCCGGCGGCGAGGAGGAGTTCCGCGCTACCCTGGACCGGCTGACCGGCCCGGACGTGGACTGGGAGTTCCACCATCGTGAGGTGGCGCTGGAGGCGCCGGTCGACTCGCCAGCCTTCGCGGCGATGCGGGCCGCCGTCGAGGCGTTCGCGCCCGAGGGGCACGTGGTGCCGTTCTGCATGCCGGGCGGCACCGACGCCAAGCAGTTCTCCCGGCTCGGCATCACCGGGTACGGGTTCTCGCCGCTGAAGCTGCCCGAGGGCTTCGACTACCACGCCCTGTTCCACGGGGTGGACGAGCGTGTCCCCGTCGAGGCACTGCACTTCGGTGTCCGCGTCCTCGACCGCTTCCTGCGGACGGCCTGAGCGCATGGGGGAAGGGGAAGACGTGCGGATCCTGCCGTACGGTTCGTGGCCCTCGCCCGTCGACGCGGCCCTGGCCGCCGCGCACGACGGCAGACCGGAGTTCGTGGGCTTCGTCGGCGACGAGGTCTGGTGGACCGAGCCACGTCCCGCCGAGGGCGGCCGGCGGACGCTGGTGCGGCGGCGCGATGGCGAGCTGGGACGCGATGGGGGTGCCCCCAGGCGTTCGGCGCTGGAGGAGCCTCCTTGGCAGGGTGGAGGCGGACGGCGGGCGGGCGCCACCGAGGAGCCGGTGCTGCCCGAGCCGTGGAACGTGCGCAGCCGCGTCATCGAGTACGGCGGCCGGCCCTGGGCGGGGGCGCTCCAGGACGGCGTACCGCTGGTGGTGTTCGTGAACTTCGCCGACCAGCGGCTCTACCGTCACGAGCCCGGCGGTGAGCCACGTCCCCTCACCCCCCTGTCCGCGGTGGGCGGCGGACTGCGCTGGGCGGACCCGCAGCTGCGCCCGGAACACGGCGAGGTCTGGTGCGTACTGGAGGAGTTCACCGGTGCGGGGCCCACCGACGTGCGGCGCGTCCTGGCCGCCGTACCGCTGGACGGCTCCGCGGCCGAGGACCGGGCCGCGGTGCGTGAACTCACCGACGACCGCCACCGGTTCGTGACCGGCCCGCGTCTCGCGCCCGACGGGCGCCGGGCGGTCTGGCTGGCCTGGGACCATCCGCGGATGCCGTGGGACGGCACGGAACTGGTGGTGGCGGAGGTCGCCGGGGACGGCACCTTCGGTGAGCCGCGGACCTGCGGCGGCGGCCCCGGCGAATCCATCCCCCAGGCCGAGTGGGCCCCCGACGGCTCGCTGCTGTACGTGAGCGACCGCAGCGGCTGGTGGAATCTCTACCGGGCCGATCCGCACGGCGGCCCGCGCCCGCTCTGCCCACGGGAGGAGGAGTTCGGCGGTCCGCTGTGGAAACTCGGCCAGCGCTGGTTCGCGCCGCTGGAGGACGGGCTGATCGCGGTGGTGCACGGCCGCGGCGCCACCGCCCTCGGCATCCTCGACCCGGGAACGGGCGAGGTCGTCGACGCCGTGGGCCCCTGGACCGAGTTCGACGCCACGCTCGCGGTGCGCGGCGAGCGGGTCGTCGCGGTCGCCGCCGGCCCGCGCAGCGCCTACGAGGTCGTCGAGCTGAACACGGGCACGGGACACACCCGCGTGATCGGCGCCGCCCACGAGGACCCGGTCGACCCCGCGTACTACCCCGAGCCGCAGCCGCGCACCTTCACGGGACCGGACGGCCGCGAGGTCCACGCCCACCTCCACCCGCCCCGCAACCCGCAGTGCGTGGCGCCCGCGGGCGAACTCCCGCCGTATGTCGTGTGGGCGCACGGCGGACCCACCAGCCGGTCCCCGCTCGTGCTGGACCTGGAGATCGCCTACTTCACCTCCCGGGGCATCGGCGTCGCCGAGGTCGACTACGGCGGCTCCACCGGGTACGGCCGGGAGTACCGCAACCGGCTGCGCGAGCAGTGGGGCGTCGTCGACGTCGAGGACTGCGCGGCCGTCGCGCTGGCCCTCGCCCAGGAGGGCACCGCCGACCGCGCCCGGCTGGCCGTCCGCGGGGGCAGCGCGGGCGGCTGGACCGCGGCGGCGTCCCTGACCGCGACGGACGTCTACGCCTGCGGCACCATCCTCTATCCGATCCTGGACCTGGCCGCCTGGGGGTCGGGAGAGACCCACGACTTCGAGTCGCAGTACCTGCAGACCCTGGTCGGGCCACTGGCCGAGGTGCCCGGGCGGTACGCCGAGCGCTCGCCGGCCGAGCACGCCGACCGCATCACGGCGCCCTTCCTGCTGCTCCAGGGCCTGGACGACGTGATCTGCCCGCCGGCCCAGTGCGAGCGGTTCCTGGCCCGGCTGGAGGGCCGGCGGGTGCCGCACGCGTACATCGCCTTCGAGGGGGAGGGGCACGGGTTCCGGCGGGCCGGAACCATGGTGCGCGTCCTGGAGTCGGAGCTGTCGCTGTACGCTCAGGTGTTCGGCCTGAAGCCGCCCGGTATTCCGACCCTGGAGCTCGTCACGTGAAGGAACTCCTGCGCCCCGCCCGGCTCGCACCCGGCGCGCGCGTGGCCGTCGTCGCGCCCAGCGGGCCCGTGCCCGAGGAGCGCCTGCAGGCCGGTCTGGACGTGCTGCGCGGCTGGGACCTGGACCCCGTCGTGGCACCGCACGTGCTGGACCGGCACGGGGAGTTCGGCTATCTGGCGGGCGCGGACGCCGACCGCGCCGCCGATCTGCAGAGCGCCTGGTGCGATCCGGCCGTCGACGCGGTGCTGTGCGCCCGGGGCGGGTACGGGGCGCAGCGGACCGTGGACCTGCTCGACTGGGACGCGATGCGGGCCGCCGGTCCGAAGGTGTTCGTCGGCTTCAGCGACATCACCGCGCTGCACGAGGCCTTCGCCGCCCGCCTCGGCCTGGTCACGCTGCACGGGCCGATGGCGGCCGGCATCGACTTCATCAAGAACGCCCGCGCGCAGGACCACCTCAGGGCCACGCTGTTCGCCCCCGAGACGGTCCGCACCATCGCCTCCGGCGGCACGGCGCTGGTCCCCGGGCGGGCCCGGGGCGTCACGCTCGGCGGCTGCCTGGCCCTGCTCGCCGCCGACCTCGGCACCCCGCAGGCGCGGACCTCGGCGGCCGGCGGTCTGCTGTGCCTGGAGGACGTGGGCGAGGAGACGTACCGCCTCGACCGCTGTCTCACCCAGTTGCTGCGCGCCGGCTGGCTGGAGGGGGTGCGCGGCGTGCTGCTCGGCTCGTGGCAGAGCTGCGAGGAGTACGACCGGGTGCGTGCCCTGCTCGCCGACCGGCTCGGCGGACTCGGGGTGCCCATCGCCGAGGAGTTCGGATTCGGCCACTGCGAGGGGGCGTTGACGATTCCCTTCGGCGTCGCGGCCCTCCTCGACGCGGATGCGGGCACCCTGACGCTCGACGAACCCGCCCTGCGCTGAGCGGTGCGCGGCGAAGCCCGGCCCCGAGCCGGCAGGGACGGGTGCCGCGTAGGGTGACGGGATGCCGCACACCCCTTCCCGCCATCTCGCCGAGGGCCCCCGCGTGGGCATCCGCCAATTCACCCACGACGACGGCGCCGAGTTCACCGCCCGCGCCCGGGAGAGCAAGGACCTGCACCACCCCTGGCTGTTCCCGCCGGACACGGCCGAGGCGTACACCGCCTACGCGGCGCGGCTGATCGAGGACCCGACGAAGGCCGGCTTCCTGGTCTGCGAGAAGGACGGCGGCGCCATCGCCGGGTACATCAACATCAACAACATCGTCGAGGGCGCCTTCCTGTCCGGCGCGCTCGGCTACGGCGCCTTCGCCCACGCCGCCGGGCGCGGTCTGATGCGCGAGGGGCTGGACCTGGTCGTCTCACACGCCTTCGGCCCGATGCGGCTGCACCGGCTGGAGATCAACGTGCAGCCGGGCAACACCGCCTCGATCGCGCTGGCCCGCTCCTGCGGCTTCCGCCTGGAGGGGTTCTCGCCGAACATGCTGTACATCGACGGGGCCTGGCGGGACCACGAGCGGTGGGCGATCACCGCCGAGATGCGGTCTTCCGGTTGATCTCGACCCGGTGGGTGCGCTGCTCGCTCGCCGGCCTCCGCACTCCTCGGCGGGCATCGTCAGTCGTCGTGCGACGCATCGGTACACGTCGTCACGGAGCAGGCGCAACGGCGCCGGTGACCCGCCGCCCACGGATGTCCCAACGGCCCCCCGTCCGGGCGCCTTTGCGCAATCCTGACCGGCGGCGCCCCTGGTCAGCTCACCGGCGACCGGGTTCCATGGTCATCGTGACGACGATCCGACGCGAGGAACTGACGCTGCCCGCCGCGCCCATGGGACCGGACAACCCCCTGCCCGCCCTGCGGCCGCTCGACGAAGTCCACCGCATCGAGGACCGCGACAAGCAGGACCTGCCGCGCGACATGGCCCGGCAGGTCGGCTACGCACCGCTGCACAGTCTGCTGCCGGTTCGGGTCCGTGACGGCTACGGCAGAACCCGCGAGCCCCGCCGCGTCGAGGCCCTGGTGCTGGAGAACGACCGGTTGCGCGCGACGGTGCTGCCCGGCCTCGGCGGCCGCGTCGCCTCCCTCGTCCACAAGCCCACCGGACGGGAACTGCTCTACCGCAACCCGGTGTTGCAGCCCGCCAACTTCGCCCTCAACGGCGCCTGGTTCTCCGGCGGCATCGAGTGGAACATCGGCGCCACCGGCCACACCACCCTCTCCTGCTCGCCCCTGCACGCGGCCCGCGTCCCCGCCCCCGGCGGCGGGGAGATGCTGCGCCTGTGGGAGTGGGAGCGGCTGCGCGACCTGCCCTTCCAGGTCGACCTGTGGCTGCCGGAGGGCTCCGACTTCCTTCACGTCGGCGTCCGCATCCGCAATCCGCACCAGCGGCCCGTGCCCACCTACTGGTGGTCCAACATCGCCGTCCCCGAGGAGCGCCGGGTACTCGCCCCGGCCGAGGAGGCGTGGCTCCCCCACTGCCTTGACGGCGTGGGAGGTACCCCCATCGGCCACGAGCGCCGGCTGCGGCGGGTGCCGGTCCCGGAACACGACGGCGTCGACCGGACGTACCCGCTCAACAGCACCTACCCCGCCGACTACTTCTACGAGATGCCCGACGGACGGCGCCGCTGGATCGCCGCGCTCGACGAGTACGGCCACGGGCTGGTGCAGACGTCGACCGACGTGCTGCGCGGCCGCAAGCTGTTCGTCTGGGGCGCCGGGCCCGGCGGGCGGCGCTGGCAGCAGTGGCTCACCGAGCCCGGCACCGGCGGCTACTGCGAGATCCAGGCGGGACTCGCCCGCACCCAGCTGGAGCACGTACGGCTGGAGCCGGAGAGCGAGGTGGCGTGGCTGGAGGCCTACGGGCCGCTGGACGCGTCGCCGCCGGCCGGGCAGTGGGACACCGTCGTGGAGCGGACCGAGGCCCATCTCGACGCCGCCCTGCCGCGCGCCGACGTCGAGGCCGCCTACGCCGCCTGGAAGCCGCACGCCGACGCCGAACCCGGCGAGATCCTCGGCACCGGCTCCGGGTGGGGCGCGCTCGAAGTGCTGCGCGCCGACTGGAAGCTGCCCGGCACGCCGTTCGCCGAGGCCACGATCGGCGAGGCCCAGGAGCCCTGGCGGCAACTGCTGCGCTCCGGCTCCCTCCCGGAGCCCCGCAGGGTCCGGCCGCCCGGGGAGACGCTCGTCGCCCCGCACTGGCGGGACCTGCTGGAGACGGCGCCCGCCACCCCGCTCACCGAGTACCACCTCGGGGTCGCCCAGTGGCACGCCGGCGACCGGGCCCAGGCGGTGCGCAGCTGGGAGCGGGCGCTCGCGCTCGCCCCGTCGGTCTGGCCGTTGCTGCGCTGTCTCGCCGTCGCCGATCAGGAGGCCGGCCACCACGAGCGGGCCGCCGACCGTTATGCCGAGGCCTTCGACGACCTGTGCCAGGAGCGCCGCGACAGCGGTGAGCAGTGGACGGCGGCCACCGCCGCGCTCGGCCGCGAGGCGATCGAGGCGCTGCTGAAGGTGCGGCGCCCGGAGGACGCCCGCGCCGTGTGGGAGCGGGTCGATCCCGCGACCCGGGCGCGCGGCCGGTTCCGGCTGCTGGAGGCGGAGATGCTGCTCGCCGAGGGGCGGCCCGAGCGGGCGCGGGCCATCTTCGAGGAGGGCTTCGAGGTCGCCGATCTGCGCGAGGGCGACGAGCGGATCGGCCGGGTGTGGGAACGGATCTGCGGTGAGGAACTGCCCGGGCGCTACGACTTCCGGATGCGCCCGCCGTCCGCCTGACCGGCGGTCCGCGTACTCGCACTCGGTCCAGGCGGTCCGCGTACTCGCACTCGGTCCAGGCGGTCCGCGTACTCGTCCTCGGTCCAGGTGTGCGCGTTCTCGTCCTCGGTCCAGGCGTGCGCGTACCCGTCCTCAGCCCCGGCGGTCCACGTACTCGTACACCGCGCCGTCCGGGTGCATGGCGATGAGATTGCGGCCCGCCGGGGTCGGGAGCGGGCCCGCGACGATACGGGCACCGAGCTCGGTCAGCACCCGGTGGGCCTCGTCGACGTCCTCGACGGCGATGGTGGCCGCCACCTTGCGCAGCACCTCCAGCTGGGACTCGGGCCCGCTCATCAGCAGGAAGCAGCCGATCGCGGCCACCTCGACGCCGCCACGTTCAAAACGGAGAGCTCTGCCGCCCGCGAGACGTTCGTAGAAGGGGACCGCGGTCTCCAGATCGTCGACGCAGACTCGCAGGGTGGCTCCGAGAATCTCCATGCGGACGAGCCTAATTGGGGGCGGCCGACGAGGGAGATCGTTTCCGGTGATCGCCGGGGGAGGGCCGCCGGGCCGTGTTATCCGCACGCTTGTACGGGTGCCCGCAGGGCATGGAGCGCTTGGATCACCTGGAGCACTTGGACAAGCAACTGGTCGACGAGCTGGCGCAGGTGGCGCGCGAGACCGTGCGCGACGAACTGCGCGAGCAGACTCGCAGGCAGCGCCGCACGGCGATGCTGTACGCGGCGTCCGGCGCCGCCGCCCTGTACGCGGGCGGGGCCGTCGCGCTCGCCGTGGGACTGGCCCTCGCGATCGGCCTGCCAGGCTGGGCGGCCGCGCTGATCACCGCGGCGATCCTGGGCGCGGTGGCCTACGCGCTGCGGGGCGCCGCCCGGCCCACCGCGTCCCGGCCCGGGCCGGGGCAGACGGACGACCTCACGGCCGGCCACGACCGCGCCCACGGCGGCGCGGCGCCCGCAGTCCCCTCCGGCGGACCGGGTGGCGCCGCGTACCCACCGGTGCCGCCGGTCCCGCCCGCGCCCCCGGCCGGAACGCGGCCGCCGGGCTGGGAGGGCACCGACCGGGAGCCGCATCACCGGGCCTGATCACCGGGCCTGATCACCGGGCCCGACGATTCCGGAAGGGCCCCGGAACGGCCCCGGAGGAACGGCCCTGAAGGTGGCCCCCGAACGATCGCGGGCGCCCGCTCGTCCTTCGACGGCGGGCGCCCACCCATGTCCGCCCCCCGTGTGCGTCGGTCCCGTCCCGCGCCCTCACCGCGGCAGCTGCGGCAGCACCTTCGTACGGTAGAAGTCGAACAAGCCGCGGTGGTCCGGGCCGATCTGGTTGACGTAGATCCGGTCGAAGCCCGCGTCGGCGAACCGCCCCAGCTCCGCGACGTGCTCGTCAACGTCGTCGCCGCAGACGCGGTTGTCCCGCACCATGTCCTCGGTGACCAGCCGCTGCGCCTGCTCGAAGTGCTTGGGCGAGGGCAGCACCTGCCCCAGTTCGCCGGGCAGCTGCTCGTTCGCCCACAGCCGGTGCACGGTGCGCACGCACGCGTCCTTGTCCGCGCCGTAGCACACCTTGGTGCCGCCGCTGACGAGGTTGCCGCCGCCTCCGCCCTTGCGGAACTGCTCCACCATCGCCGCGTCCGGCATCTCCGTGATGAAGCCGCCGGCGACACGGGAGGCCAGCTGGATCGCCGCCGGGCCGGCCCGGCGCACGTTTGGGGGCCCTGGCCGGGGGGACGCGGAAGGTTCCGTACCAGGCAGGCGACAGCGCCGGAGGCGAACCGTGAGCCCACCCCGCATCGTGATCGTCGGTGCAGGCTTCGCCGGCTACCGCGCCGCCCGGACCCTGTCCCGGATGTCCAGGGGGAAGGCGGACATCACCCTGCTGAACCCGACCGACTACTTCCTGTACCTGCCGCTGCTGCCCCAGGTCGCCGCCGGCATCCTGGAACCGCGCCGGGTGACCGTCTCCCTCTCCGGCACCCTGCCCCACGCCCGACTGGTCCTCGGCGAGGCCCGCGGCATCGACATGGACGCGCGCACCGTGCACTGCACCGACCCCGAGGGCAAGGGCGGCTCGCTGGCCTACGACCGGCTGGTGCTGGCCGTGGGCAGCGTCAACAAGCTGCTGCCGATCCCCGGTGTCGCCGAGCACGCGCACGGCTTCCGGGGGCTGCCCGAGGCGCTCTACCTGCGGGACCACGTGACCCGTCAGGTGGAGCTCGCGGCCGCCGCCGAGGACGACGACAGCTGCGCCGCCCGCTGCACCTTCGTGGTGGTGGGCGCCGGTTACACCGGCACCGAGGTCGCCGCGCACGGGAAGATGTACACGGACGCGCAGGTGCGCAAACACCCGTTGCGGCAGGGCATGCGCCCGCGCTGGATGCTTCTGGACATCGCGCCCCGTGTGCTGCCCGAGATGGACGAACGGCTCTCACGCACCGCCGACCGCGTGCTGCGGGAGCGGGGCGTGGACGTGCGCATGGGCACCTCCGTGAAGGAGGCCACGCACGACGGGGTGCTGCTGACCGACGGCGACTTCGTGCCGACCCGCACGCTGGTGTGGTGCGTCGGCGTACGGCCCGACCCGCTGGTGGAGAGCACCGGACAGCCGCTGGAGCGCGGCCGGCTCGTCGTCGACCCGTATCTCCAGGTGCCGGGGCGGCCCGAGGTCTTCGCGTGCGGCGACGCGGCCGCCGTCCCCGACCTCGACAACCCGGGGAAGTACACCCCGATGACCGCCCAGCACGCCTGGCGGCAGGGCAGGGTCGCCGGGATCAACGTCGCCGCCTCGCTCGGCGTCGGCGAGCGGCGTCCCTACCGCCATCGCGACCTGGGCTTCGTGGTGGACCTCGGCGGTGCGCAGGCCGCCGCCAACCCGCTCGGCGTTGCGCTGTCCGGCCCCGTGGCCGGTGCGGTCACCCGCGGGTACCACCTCGCGGCGCTGCCGGGCAACCGCGTCCGGGTGGCCGCGGACTGGCTGCTCGACGCCGTACTGCCGCGCCAGGCGGTGCAGTTGGGTCTCGTACGCTCCTGGTCGGTGCCGCTGGAGTCGGCCTCCCCGGAGCTGGCGCGTGTGCCGGGCGGCCCACAACCGCACGGGGAGACGGCCGACCGCTCCGGACCGGGAGCCGCCACCTGTTCGGACGCGGGGGCGAAGCCGGCGAAGAACCAGCCGGGCGGCGAGCCCGCGA
>NZ_JBIRST010000010.1:0-163760 GCF_044334385.1 Streptomyces sp. NPDC020801 | reverse complement strand
GAAGAACCAGCCGGGCGGCGAGCCCGCGAAGAACCAGCCGGGTGGCGAGCCCGCGAAGAACCAGCCGGGTGGCGAGCCCGCGAAGAACCAGCCGGGTGGCGAGCCCGCGAAGAACCAGCCGGGCGGCGAACCGGCGAAGAACCAGCCCGGCGGTGAGCCCGCGAAGAACCAGCCCGGTCCCCGGCCTTCCGCACCGGCCACACCCCACCGTGCCCCCGGTCCGGTCAGGCAAGACGACATCCCCGCAGAAGGAGACTCATGAACACCGCTGAACTCGTCGACCTCGGGCAGCAGTTGCGCGTCGACAGCGTGCGGGCCGCCGCCGCGGCGGGCTCCGGGCACCCCACGTCCTCCATGTCCGCCGCCGACCTGGTGGCCGTCCTGCTGGCCAACCACCTCCGCTACGACTTCGGCCGGCCCGAGCACCCCGGCAACGACCGCCTGGTGCTGTCCAAGGGACACGCCTCCCCGCTGCTGTACTCCGCGTTCAAGGCGGCCGGCGCGATCGACGACGAGGAACTGCTCACCTTCCGCAAGCTGGGCAGCCGCCTGGAGGGGCACCCCACGCCGCAGCGGCTGCCCTGGGTGGAGACTGCCACCGGCTCCCTCGGACAGGGACTGCCCATCGGCGTCGGCATCGCGCTGGCCGGCAAGCGGCTCGACCACGCCGACTACCGGGTGTGGGTGCTGTGCGGCGACAGCGAGATGGCCGAGGGCTCGATCTGGGAGGCCGCCGAGAGCGCCGGGTACGAGCACCTCGACAACCTGACCGTGATCGTCGACGTCAACCGCCTCGGCCAGCGCGGCCCCACCCGGCACGGCCACGACCTGGACGCCTACGCCCGCCGCTTCCGCGCCTTCGACTGGCACACGGTCGAGATCGACGGCCACGACGTGGACGCCGTCGACCGCGCCTACGGCGAGGCGATCTCCACCAAGGGGCAGCCCACCGCGATCATCGCCCGCACCCTCAAGGGCAAGGGCGCCAAGGAGACGGAGGACCGCGAGGGAATGCACGGCAAGCCGCTGAAGGACGCCGGGGAGGCGATCGAGGAACTCGGCGGTGTCCGCGACATCCGCGTGCACGTCCACGAGCCGCCCACCGTCCGGTCGCTGCACGCCGTCGGTGACGGCAGCCTCGAACTGCCCCGCTGGGACAAGGGCGAGGAGGTGGCCACCCGCGACGCCTACGGCCAGGCGCTCGCCGCGCTCGGCACCGCACGCGGCGACGTCGTGGCCCTCGACGGCGAGGTCGGCGACTCCACCCGCTCGGAGTTCTTCGCCAAGGAGCACCCCGACCGCTATTTCGAGTGCTACATCGCCGAGCAGCAGATGGTCGCCGCGGCGGTCGGGATGGCCCGGCGCGGCTGGGTGCCGTTCGCCTCCACCTTCGCCGCCTTCCTGACCCGTGCCCACGACTTCGTGCGGATGGCCTCCGTCAGCGGCTCCGGCATCAACCTCAACGGCTCCCACGCGGGCGTCGCCATCGGACAGGACGGACCCAGCCAGATGGGTCTGGAGGACCTGGCGATGATGCGGGCGCTCCACGGCTCGACGGTGCTGTACCCGAGCGACGCCAATCAGACCGCGAAGCTCGTGGCGCAGATGGCCGGCCTGGACGGCATCCGCTATCTGCGCACCTCGCGCGGCGAGAGCCGGGTGCTCTACGGGCCGCAGGAGGACTTCCCGGTCGGCGGCAGCAAGGTGCTGCGCTCCTCCGTCCGGGACCGGCTGACGATCGTCGCCGCGGGCGTGACCCTGCACGAGGCGCTCACCGCCGCCGACGCCCTCGGCCAGGAGGGCATCGCGGTCCGCGTGATCGACCTGTACTCGGTCAAGCCCGTCGACCGGGAAACGCTCCGGCGGGCCGCCGAGGACACCGGCTGTCTGCTCACCGTCGAGGACCACCGCGAGGAGGGCGGCCTCGGAGACGCCGTCCTCGACGCCTTCCTGGACGGGCGCCCGGTGCCGCGCCTGGTGCGGCTGGCCGTCCGTACGATGCCCGGCTCGGCCTCGCCCGCCGAGCAGCTGCACGCGGCGGGGATCGACGCGGAGTCGATCGCGGCCTCCGCGCGGCTGCTGGTGGAGGAGGCGGTGGTGCGGTGAGCGATGCGCCCCGCACGGTGCGGGCCGGCCGGCGCACGGTGGAGGTGCACCGGCCGGAAAAGGTGCTCTCCCTGGCGGCGGCGCCCGGGGCGGCGGCGCCCGGGGCGGCAGCGGTGACCGGGGCGACGGCGGTGACCGGGGCGACGGCGGTGACCGGGGCGACGGCGGTGACCGGGGCGACGGCGGTGACCGGGGCGACGGCGGTGACCGGGGCGATGGCGGTGACCGGGGACGGCGCCGCCGAGGAGTACACGAAAGGTGACACGGTCACGCACACGGTGTGCGACAACCCCGCCACGCTCGTCCGTCCGGCGGACCAGGCGTGCCTCACCCTGCACCGCTGGCTCTCCCGGTCCGACCGCCGCCGCCTCCACCTCGACGTGCAGCGCAACGGCTGTGCCCAGACCGCGGAGGCCCTCTTCACCGTCCGCGCCCGGCCCGGCGCGCCGGTCGCCGTCCCGGTCTCCCGGGACCAGCTCGACGACCCCGGCCTCGGCCCCCGGCGCCGGACCATCTCCGACGCCGTGGACCAGGCCCGCGCCCATCCCCGGGCCGGCGCGCTCGGCCGCGGCGGCGCCCCGGAACCGGCGCGCCGCCGTCTCACCGCATTACGTGGCTGATGCACATACCGCCCGTGCGCAGGTGGAACGCCCTGCGCCGGGGATGGCTGCGCCCTCGAAGGTTTGGCCAAGGAACCTGCGGCCACACGGAGAGGAGAGGTGGCCATGGCGAATACAAAAAACACATCAGAGTCGCAGGACTCACGCGAGCCACAGAAATCACAGGAGTCACATACCGAAGACGACAACCGTGCGACGGCGCGCCGGCCGCGGCCGATGGAGGTGCTGCGCGAGGCGCGCGCCCAGTTCGCCGAGCTGACCAACCTGACCGCCGAGTCCGTCACGTCCTTCGAGCAGACGGAGGACGGCTGGTCCCTGGAGGTCGAGGTCCTCGAACTCGCCCGGGTCCCCGACACCATGAGCCTGATGGCGAGCTACCTGGTCGAACTCGACGACGAGGGCCAGCTCACCGGCTACCGGCGCCTGCGCCGCTACGAACGCGGACGAGCCGACGCACACCGGTCCGGCGGCCGCTAGGCCGCCCGCCCGCAACCAGATTCGCAATCCCGCACACAGACTTGGAGGTACGGTCGGCATGACCGTTGTCCCGGCACAGACATCCGGCGGCGGAGGCGGCAGCAGTGGCCTCTA
The DNA here is from genome assembly GCF_044334385.1 of Streptomyces sp. NPDC020801. Classification (NCBI taxonomy): domain Bacteria; kingdom Bacillati; phylum Actinomycetota; class Actinomycetes; order Kitasatosporales; family Streptomycetaceae; genus Streptomyces; species Streptomyces sp. NPDC020801. The sequence goes on along the minus strand of NZ_JBIRST010000010.1, from coordinate 160,443 downwards.
CGACGTATTGGAACTCGTCCTCGACAGGGGGCTCGTGATCGATGCGTTCGTGAGGGTCTCCCTCGTCGGCATCGAGATCCTGAAGATCGACGTACGGGTGGTCGTCGCCAGCGTGGACACGTATCTGCGGTTCGCCGAGGCGTGCAACCGGCTCGACCTGGAGTCGGGCCCGCACAAGACCCCCGGTCTGCCCGACATCGTCGGCGAGGTCACCGAGTCCGGCGCGCGCGGCAAGTCCAAGGGGGCGCTGTCCGGCGCCGCCGAGACCATATCCGACGCGTTCAAGCAGGCCCGTGACGAGAGCTCGGGCGAGACCCAGTCCCGGCCGCGGGCGCGCAGGACCACGTCGGCACGCAGGAAGGAGGAGCAGGAGTGAGCACGTACGTCTACGGGATCACGGCCGCCTCGCATCCCGCGCTGCCGGAGGGCATGGGCGGTGTCGGCGACCCGCCGCGCCTGGTCCGCGTTCTGAAGGCGGGCGAGCTGGCCGCGGTCGTCAGCGAGGCGCCCGAGGGACTGCGCCCCAAACGCAAGGACCTGCTCGCCCATCAGAGCGTGCTCAGCGAGGCCGGTGCGGCCGGCTGTGTGCTGCCCATGCGGTTCGGCAGTGTCGCCCCGGACGACGACTCCGTCACCGGCGTGCTCACCGAGCGCGCCGAGCACTACAAGGAGCGCCTGCAGGCGCTGGACGGCAAGGTCGAGTACAACGTCAAGGGCAGCCATGTCGAGGAGGCCGTGCTGCACCGCGTGATGGCCGAGAACCCCGGCATCCGGGCGCAGGCCGAGGCCAACCGGCAGGCGGGCGGCGGAAGTTACGACGACAAGATCCGGCTGGGCGAGATGGTCGCCGCCGCGGTGCAGGCCCGGGAGGCCGGTGACGCCGCCGAGGTGGTGCGCGCGCTGCAGCCCGCCGCGGCCGCCCTCAGCGAGGGTCCGCAGTCCACGGGCTGGCTGGTCAACGCGTCCTTCCTGGTCGACCGGAACTCGGCGGAGGACTTCCTGGCCGCCGTCGAACAGGCCCGCAAGGACCTGCCCCATCTCGAACTACGCGTCAACGGCCCGCTGCCGCCCTACAGCTTCGTAGAGCCCGGCCCGGCCGAGCCGGCGGGCACCACGGCGGGAGCCGACGCGGGAGCGGAGTAAAGCCATGGGACTGATCTCGGAGGTGCTGCTGCTGCCGTTCGCACCGGCGCGCGGCAGCGCCTGGGCGATCAGACAGGTGCTGCGCGAAGCGGAGCGCATCTACTACGACCCGGCCACGGTACGGGCCGAACTCGCCCAGCTGGAAGCACGGTTGGAGGCGGGAGAGATCACCGAGGAGGAGTTCGGCCAACAGGAGGACGAGCTCCTGGACCGGCTGGAGATCGGCCTGCGCGGGGGCGCGGGGACAGGCGAGGGGACGGCACGATGAATCGAGTGGGACTCGGCCTCGCGATAGGGGCCGGATACCTCCTGGGACGTACGAAGAAGGCGAAACTCGCCCTCGCCGTCGGCAGTCTGGTGGCGGGCAAGAAGATGAACCTCGGCCCGCGCGGGATCGCGGACCTGGTCAACAAGCAGCTCAAGGACAACCCGCAGTTCAAGGAGATCGGGGACCAGCTGCGCCAGGACCTGCGGGGCGTGGGCAAGGCCGCCTCCGGCGCGATGGTCGAGCGGCAGATGACGGCGCTCGCCGACCGGCTGCACGGCCGGACCACACAGGTCCGTGACGAGCTCGCGGGCGTCGTCCCGGACACCGGCGGCGACGAGGAGGACACCGGGGACGGCGGCCGGGACGAGTACGAGGACCGGGAGGGCCGCGAGGCCGACGAGCGGGAGCCGAAGGCCGCGGACGACTCCGGACAGGAGCAGGAGCCCGAGGGCGAGTCCGGACGGGCCCGTAAGGAGACCGCGCGGAGGGCGCCGGCGAAGAAGACCGGCGAGACCGCCAGGAAGGCGCCGGCCAAGAAGCCGGCGAAGAAGGCCCCTGCCAGGAAGGCGGCGGCGAAGAAGACCGCGGCCGGGCGGTCGGCCGCGAAGAGGACGGCCTCGGCCGGCAGCGCGACCCGCTCCCGGCCGGCGAAGGGTGGCGGTGAACGATGACCGAGGCCCTCGGATCCGCGACCTCCGCCGCAGGCAAGGCGGCGGGCGGCGCGGCGAAGGACAGTCCCCTCTCCGATCTGGCGCACAGTGAGGCCGCCGACCGGCTCAAGGCAGAGGTGCAGGAGTACCTCGGCGCCCAGGCCCAGCGGCTGCTCGTCGGCTTCGGCCACAAGCTCGGCCAGACCACCGGCAAGCTGAACGACATCGCCGAGGGCAACAGCCCCGGCTTCGCCAAGCTCGCCCTCGACACCGGCCGCAAGATCGCGGAGGGCAAGGGCCCGCTGCGCACCGCGCTGGAGGTGGGCGGCTCGCGAGCCAAGGACAAGGTCATGGGCGCACTGAAGAACCTCGGGGGCGGCAAGGGCAAGCGCAAGGGCGGCGGGGGCAACAAGCCCACCGTCATCATCGAGTACATCGATGTCGGAGTGCCGCTGCGCACGGCCTACGACCAGTGGACCCAGTACCAGGACTTCAGCACCTTCGCCAAGGGCGTCAAGAGCGCGAACCGCGCCGACGACACCACCTCCGACTGGCAGTTGAAGGTGTTCTGGTCCAACCGCAGCTGGAAGGCCACGACGACCGAGCAGATACCGGACTACCGCATCCAGTGGACGTCGGAGGGCGCCAAGGGCACCACCAAGGGTGTCGTCTCCTTCCACCGGCTGGAGGACAACCTCACCCGCGTCCTGCTGGTCATGGAGTACTACCCGAGCGGCCTGTTCGAGAAGACCGGCAACATCTGGCGCGCCCAGGGCCGCCGAGCCCGGCTCGACCTGAAGAACTTCGCCCGTTTCATCACCTTCAAGGCAGAGGCGGAGGACGGCTGGCGCGGTGAGATCCGCGACGGCGAGGTCGTCCGCAGCCACGAGGACGCGCTCGAGGAGGAGCGTGCCGAGGAGGAGGGCGCCGAGGAAGAAGGCGCCGAGGAAGAAGGCGCAGAGGAAGAAGGCGCAGAGGGCGAGGAGGAGCCGGAGGAGGAGGAAGAGCCCGGCTACGAGGACGAGGAAGAGGAGGAGCCGTACGAGGACGAGGAGGAGGGCCCGTACGCCGAGGACGAGAGCGCCGAGGACGGGAGCGCCGAGGACGAGAACGGCGAGTACGAGGAGGAGGGCGCCGAGGAGGAGCCGGAAGGGGAGTTCGAGGAAGAGGAGCAGGACGAGTACGAGTACGCCAAGGGTGGTAGCCGCCGATGACGACGCCGAGCAGGCTGCCCGACCCCTACGGCCCGAGCAGCGGCGCCAACCTCGCCGACATCCTTGAGCGCGTACTCGACAAGGGCGTCGTCATCGCGGGCGACATCCGCATCAACCTGCTCGACATCGAACTGCTCACCATCAAACTCCGGCTCGTCGTGGCCTCGGTCGACAAGGCCAAGGAGATGGGCATCGACTGGTGGGAGAGCGACCCGGCGCTCTCCTCCCGGGCCCGGCGCGACGAACTCGCCCGGGAGAACGCCGAGTTGCGCGAGCGGCTGGCGCGCCTCGAGGAACTGGAGCTGGGCACCGGCCGTTCCGGCCGTAGGCTCCCGAAGGAGGCACCATGACCGGACTGCGGTACGTCTACGCCGTCTGCCGTCCCCTCGGGGCGCCCCTCCAGGCCGAGTTGACCGGGGTCGGGGGCGCCCCGGCCAAGCTGCTGACCCACCACGGCCTGGTGGCCGTCCTCAGCGAGGTGCCGGAACAGGACTTCGCCGAGGAGCCGCTGCGCGCCCATCTGGAGGACCTGGACTGGCTCGCCGCCACCGCCCGCGCCCACCAGGGCGTGATCGACGCGCTCACCGTCGTCACCACGCCGCTGCCCCTGCGCCTGGCCACGGTCTTCCGGGACGACAGCGCGGTGCGCACCATGATCGAGGCCCGTGAGGAGCACATCCGCGACACCCTGGAGCGCCTGGAGGGGCGCGTGGAGTGGGGCGTCAAGGTCTACGTCGAGACCGAACAGCCCCAGGAGAGCGCGGTGCCCGCGCCCAAGCCCACGTCGGGCCGGGACTATCTGCGCCGGCGGCGGCAGCAGACCAGGACCCACGAGGACCTGTGGCAGAAGGCCGAGGGCTTCGCGACGGCTCTGCACGGGAAACTCTCGGCGTTCGCCGAGGACTCCCGGCTGCACGCCCCGCAGAACGCCGCGCTCTCCGGCGCGGCCGGACGCAACGTGCTCAACGCCGCCTATCTCGTGCCGCGCGGCCATTCCGAGGAGTTCGTGGAACTCGTGGACCGCACGAAGGACGACGTGCCGGGGCTGCGCGTGGAGCTCACCGGCCCCTGGGCGGCGTACTCCTTCGCCGGGGAATCGCCGGGGGAGGAGACATGACGGTCGTCGAACGCCGTGAGATCGCCCTGGTCGACCTGCTCGACCGGCTGCTGGCCGGCGGGGTCGTCATCACCGGGGACATCACCCTGCGCATCGCGGACGTCGATCTCGTCCGTATCGATCTGAACGCGCTGATCAGCTCGGTGAACGCAAACGTGCCGTCCCCCTTCGAGGCCGTCGAGGAGTCGCCGTGAGCCCGCGCAAGCGCCTGGAACTGGAGCCCGACACCGTGGAACGGGACCTGGTGAAGCTCGTTCTCACCGTAGTCGAGCTGCTGCGCCAGCTGATGGAGGGGCAGGCCCTGCGCCGCTTCGACGTGGGTGACCTGACCGAGGATCAGGAGGAGCGGATCGGCCTCACGCTGATGCTCCTGGAGGACCGCATGGCCGAACTTCGTGACCGCTACGGGCTGCGGCCCGAGGACCTCAATCTGGACCTCGGGCCGCTGGGACCGCTGCTTCCCCGGGAGTGACTACCACCTGTACCAGCGGCCCCTGCCTCCGGCCGTGGTCGTACCACGGACCAGGAAACCCAGCAGCCAGACGACGAGTACCACCAGTGCGATCCACCAGAGCACCTTCAGCGCGAACCCGGCCCCGAAGAGAATCAGCGCCAGAAGCAGTACCAGCAGGATGGGAACCATGATGAACCTCCTGCTGTCCGGGTTTCCCGTAATCCGGCGATCAGGCTCACCTGCGGCACAGAATCTCTCCGTGCAGGACGGCGAACCAGCCGTCCTCGCGCCGTCCCCATTCCCGCCAGGCCTCCGACACGGCCCGCAGTTGCTCCGCGGTGGCGTGACCGCCCGCGGTGGCGCGCTCGGCGTACGCCGACGCCAGCGTCCGGTCGGCCCACAGCCCGCTCCACCACTCGCGCTCGGCTGCGGTGGCGTAGGTCCAGGTACTTGAGGTGGCCGTGACGCCGGCGTCCGTGAAGCCCGCCGCCAGCGCCCAGGACCTCAGCCGGCGTCCGGCGTCCGGCTCGCCGCCGTTCGCGCGGGCCACCCGCTCGTACAGCTCCAGCCAGCCGTCCAGTCCGGGCACCTCGGGGTACCAGGTCATCGCCGCGTAGTCCGCGTCCCGGACGGCGACGAGGCCGCCCGGTTTGGTCACCCGCCGCATCTCGCGCAGCGCCTGCACGGGATCGCCCACGTGCTGGAGCACCTGGTGGGCGTGGACGACGCAGAAGGTGTCGTCCGGGAAGTCCAGGGCGTGCACGTCCGCGACCGCGAAGTCGGTGTTGGCCGCCCCGCGCTCCGCGGCGGTGGCCCGGGCCTGCTCCAGAATCCCCGGGGCCCGGTCGACGCCCGTGACATGCCCTTCGGGGACCAGTGCGGCCAGGTCGGCGGTGATGGTGCCCGGGCCGCAGCCGATGTCGAGGATCTTCATGTGGGGCTTCAGCGAGCCGAGGAGGTAGGCCGCGGAGTTGGCAGCGGTGCGCCAGGTGTGGGAACGCAGCACGGACTCGTGGTGCCCGTGCGTGTAGACGGCCGTCTCCCTTGGTTTCGGCATGGCTGTACCCCTTCGGTCGTACCGGGTCCCCGGGGTCACCTCGGCCCCGGGGCGGTACGGATCACGGTACGCGCGCATGCCGAATGATGAGACCCGCGTTTTGACATGTGGACTGACGGACAATCGGCCATGGTCGCCCGGCCTTCGGCTCACCTTCGGCTCCCTTTGGGCTCACGGTCAGCTCTGCGGCAGCGGGCGATACACCGTCAGCGCCTCCGGCAGCTTCTCCAGCCGCAGTTCGTCCTCGACCTCCATGACCTCCCCGTCGTAGGCGAGGAGGGTGCCCGGCGCGACGCCGGTCAGGTGCAGCCTGCCCACCTGGACCGCGGCGTGGGCGGGGGAGCGGGTCAGCGGACCGGCGAAGGCCGCGGACAGCAGCCGCAGGGCCGGCCTGCGGCCCCCGTGCACCACCCGGACGTCGAGCCGGCCGTCCGCGAGATCCAGCCGGCGGCCCGGCGCGAGCCCCATGCGGTGGTATGTGCCGTTACCGGCGAACAGCAGCCACAGCGGACGGCGCCGGCCGTCGAACTCGGCCTCCAGCGGATGGCGGTCCGCGCGCAGCACCTTCAGGGCCGCCAGCACCCCGGCCGGCCACCCCCCGATCCGGTCCGACCAGCGCTCGCGCTCGCGCACCAGCTCCGGGTAGACGCCCAGGCTGAAGGTGTTGAGGAAGATGCCCCGCTTCCTCCCGGCGGTGAAGCGGCCCACGTCCACCCGCACACCCTCGCCCTGCTCCACGGCCCGGCCGAGGTCCCGCGCGTCCTCCACGCCCAGGTCGTAGGCGAAGTGGTTGAGGGTGCCGCCGGGCAGCACCGCGAGCGGCAGGCCGTGGCGCAGCGCGACCTCGGCCGCCGCGTTCACGGTGCCGTCGCCGCCGCACACCCCGAGCACCCGGGCCCGGCCCGCCGCCTTCTCCAACTCCGCGGGGACGTCTTCCGGTTCGCACTCGACGACCTCCGCCCTGGGCAGCGCGTCCCGCAGCGCGCGGGCCCGGTCCGCGGTGCCGGAGGCGTTGTTGGCCACCAGCACCAGCCCCTCGCCCTCGGGCAGCGGCGGCACATCGGCGCGGGGCCGGGCGGGCACGGTGATCTGGGCGCGCGTGGGCACCATGCCCCGCACCGCGAACGCGGCGCCCGCGCCCAGGGCGGCACCCGCCAGCACATCGCTCGGGAAGTGCACGCCGGTGTAGACGCGGGAGAGCGCGACGGCGGCCGCGACCGGGGCCACCGCCGCGCCCCAGGCCGGCGACTCCAGGGCCATGCCCGTCGCGAACGCGGCCGCGGACGCCGCGTGACCGGACGGGAAGGATGTGGTGATCGGCTGCTGCTTGAGCCGGCGCACCATCGGCACCGGGTCGAGGACGGGGCGGGGCCGGCGCACCGAGCGCTTGCCCAGCGTGTTGATGGTCAGGGAGGCCAGGCTCAGGGAGGCCAGACCCCGGGCCGCGGCACGGCGGGCGCGCGGGGTGCGGCTGGCCGCGACGGCGGCCGCCGCCGCGAACCACAGCACCCCGTGGTTGGCGCTCCGGCTCAGCCGCGGCAGCATGGGCTCGGCGCCGGGCCAGTGCCGCTCGGCCGTGAACTCGAACAGGCGGCAGTCCAGGGCGAGCAGGCGCTTGAGTACCGCGTGCGCACCGGTCTTCGGGGTGGTGAGGTCGACGTCTGGGCTCATACAGGGACCGTTACCCTGAAGTGGCCGTTTCTTGTGCGCGGTGTGCGCCGGGCGCTGCCCGCCCGCTCACCTTCGTCCGGAAGCCTCGTATGCGTCTGCTCCTCGTCCGCCACGCCCAGACCCCGTCCAACGTGGACTTCCTGCTGGACACCACGGTCCCGGGCCCCGGCCTTACCGACCTCGGCGAGCGGCAGGCCACCGCGCTGCCACAGGCGCTGGCCGACGAGGACATCGAGGCCCTCTACGCCTCCACCCTCGTGCGCACCCAGCTCACCGCGGCCCCGCTGGCCGCCGCGCGCGGACTCGGGCTGATCGTCCGCGACGGCATCCGCGAGCTGTGCGCCGGCGAGCTGGAGATGGAGCCGGGCGACTCCGAGCGCGGACAGGCGTACATGCGTACGGTGCTGGCCTGGGCCGCCGGGAACACCGGCCTGCGGATGGCGGGGCCGGGCGGGGAGACCGGCGCCGAGGTGCTGGCACGGTACGACGCGGTGGTCGCCGAGGCGGCCGGCAGCGGAGCGAGGACCGTCGCCATGGTCAGCCACGGCGCGGCGATCCGGCTGTGGACCGCGGTGCGCGCGCACAACCTCGACGCGGACTTCGCCGCCGCCCACCGGCTGCGCAACATCGGCGTGGTGATCCTGGACGGCTCGCCTGCCGACGGGTGGAACGCCCTGTCGTGGGCGGGCGCGGTCGTGTCGCCCGCGGGGGAGGGCGGTCCGGCGGGGCGGCCCGTCCGGGCCGACGGCGAGACGCTCGGGCCGGCAGACGAGATCACTCGGGCCGGCAGACGAGATCGCTCGGGGCCGACAGGTGAGATCGCCGGGCGAGGCCGGGCGGCGGGGCGGGACGGTGGGGCCGGATAAGCGTTTGCCGCGCAGTCCGGACCGCCCGCAGAATGCGTGCCCATGGGACATCTGGAAGCCGCGCACCTGGAGTACTGCCTGCCCGACGGGAGGGCACTGCTCGGCGATGTGTCCTTCCGCGTGGGAGAAGGGGCCGTGATGGCCCTCGTCGGCCCGAACGGCGCGGGCAAGACGACACTGCTCCGGCTGATCTCCGGCGAGCTGAAGCCGCACGGGGGCACGGTCACCGTCAGCGGCGGCCTCGGCGTGATGCGGCAGTTCGTGGGATCGGTGCGGGACGAGACGACCGTACGCGACCTGCTGGTGTCCGTCGCCCCGCCGCGGATCCGGCAGGCCGCCCAGGCCGTCGACGCGGCCGAGCACGCCATCATGACCGTCGACGACGAGGCCGCCCAGCTGCGGTACGCGCAGGCGCTCGCCGACTGGGCGGAGGCCCGCGGCTACGAGGCGGAGACCCTGTGGGACATGTGCACCACGGCCGCGCTCGGTGTGCCGTACGAGAAGGCGCAGTGGCGGCAGGTGCGGACCCTGTCGGGCGGCGAGCAGAAACGGCTGGTCCTGGAGGCGCTGCTGCGCGGCACCGACGAGGTGCTGCTGCTCGACGAGCCGGACAACTACCTCGACGTCCCCGGCAAGCGCTGGCTGGAGGAACGCCTCGGGGAAACCCGCAAGACGGTGCTGTTCGTCTCCCACGACCGCGAACTCCTCGCCCGCGCCGCCGAGAAGATCGTCTCGGTCGAACCCGGGCCGGCCGGGGCCGACGCCTGGGTGCACGGCGGCGGCTTCGCCACCTACCACGAGGCCCGGCGCGAGAGGTTCGCCCGCTTCGAGGAGCTGCGCAGGCGCTGGGACGAGAAGCACGCGCAGCTGAAGAAGCTGGTGCTGAGCCTGCGGCAGGCCGCCACCGTCAGCCACGAGCTGGCCTCCCGCTATCAGGCCGCGCAGACCAGGCTGCGCAGGTTCGAGGAGGCCGGGCCGCCGCCGGAGCCTCCCCGCGAGCAGGACATCCGCATGCGCCTGAAGGGCGGCCGCACCGGAGTGCGCGCCGTCACCTGCACGGGCCTGGAACTGACCGGCCTGATGAAACCCTTCGACCTGGAGGTCTTCTACGGTGAACGGGTCGCCGTCCTCGGCTCCAACGGCTCGGGGAAGTCGCACTTCCTGCGGCTGCTGGCCGGCGAGGACGTGGCGCACACCGGGCAGTGGAAGCTCGGCGCCCGCGTGGTCCCCGGGCACTTCGCCCAGACCCACGCGCACCCCGAGCTGCGGGGCCGCACCCTGCTGGACATCCTGTGGAAGGAGCACGCCCAGGACCGCGGCGCCGCCACGTCCCGGCTGCGCCGCTACGAGCTGACCAACCAGGCCGAACAGACCTTCGACCGTCTCTCCGGCGGTCAGCAGGCCCGCTTCCAGATCCTGCTCCTGGAACTGGCCGGTGCCACGGCCCTCCTGCTGGACGAGCCGACCGACAACCTCGACCTCGAATCCGCCGAGGCCCTGCAGGAGGGCCTGGAGGCATTCGAGGGCACGGTCCTGGCCGTCACCCACGACCGCTGGTTCGCCCGCTCCTTCGACCGCTACCTGGTCTTCGGCAGCGACGGCCGCGTCCGCGAGACCGTGGAGCCCGTCTGGGACGAACGCCGGGTCGAGCGGGTCCGGTAGCGGCCGAGCGGGTCCGGTAGCGGTCGAGCGGGACCGGTAGCCGTCGAGCGGGTCCGGCCGATGACCGGGTTCGCCGGCCGCCCGGATGGGCTGTCGGAGATCGGCGTCCACCTGTCTCCGTCCCTCCCGCCTCTCCCGTCGGCCCCTCCCCGGGACCGGGCGGTGGACGGGGCCCCTCCGTGGGACGGGCGGTGGACCGGCTCGGTGGACGGGCGCCGTGGACGGTGGCGACGGCCGGGCGGAGGAGTGGCTCCGCACCCGGCCGGTTCGGTCACTTCCAGCGGAGGAGGGCGCCCAGGCCGCCCGCCGGGGTGTCCTCGCCCGCCGTCGGGGGCAGCGGGGCCAGGGACAGGGCCGTGGCGTCCGTGGTGACCGCGGAGCGGATCAGGACGTCGTCGGCACGAGCCGACCAGGAGTGCTGCTCGCCGAGGATCTTCAGTTCCGTACGGCGCACCGCCAGCTGGTCCGGGTCCTCGCCGATCCACACCTCACGGTGGTTGTCGGCGCCGTCCGGGCGGATCAGCAGCTCCTCCAGGCGGTGCTCACGGGCCGCCTCGACCAGCGCCGGCACACCCTCCACGGCCCCGGCCCGGCCCTCGTCGTCCGGCGTGCGGGCCGCCCGGAAGCGGTCCAGCTCGGCCTCGACGCGACGGCGCACGTGCTCGGCGCGGATCCGCTCCAGGTCCTCGTCCAGCAGCCTGCTGCCGGCACCGTGAGCGGCCTCCTCCACGCGGGCGTGCAGCCGCTTGGGCAGCCGGTCGCGCACCTCGCGCCGCTCACGCTCGTCACCGACCATGATCAGAAGGTCGGCCCCGCTCTCCTCCTGGCAGACGCTGAGCGCGTCGGCGATCTCCGCCGCGTTGTGCTCCCAGGCGTTCTCCACCTTCAGCTGGAAGTGCCGCTCCGACCAGTCGACGCTGCTCGTCCGGTGGATGGGCCACTGCCGGCCCACCACCGCGCCGGCCTTCTGCCGCCCCAGCGCGCTGCGCAGCTCGAAGTCCGCGCCCTTGCGGTCGACGTACGCCACGATCGCGAGCGGGTCCTCGCCGGCCAGATCAAGCAGCGGCGCCACCCGCGGCAGCGGCGCCCACTCCGCCCGGCTGCCGCCCTGCGGCGGACGGGCCAGATGCGGGTCGAGGACGACGGCGCCGCCTCGCGCGAACAGGGCCCGGCCGTGCGGGTCGGGGGAGTGGCGCAGATCCTCGACCGCACCTTCCACGGCCCGGCAGGTGGCCTCGTCCGCGCCCTGCCCCGACAGCTCGCGCACCATCGCCTGGGCCGTCAGATGCAGCTCGTGGGGGGTGTCCTCCGCGTGCCGGGAGGTGTCGACGTACACGGAGGCCCAGGGGCCCGGGTGTTCGTACAGTGGATTCAGGTAGGCGAGATCCATGGCTCCCTCCCGGATGCCGTTCGGTGGTAGTGCACGCCGGGCGGGTACCCGGACGGCATGAACGAACACGACGAGCGGGGCAACACGATGACCGGAGTCGACCCGGGCCGGCTGGACGACCAGCAGCTCATGAAGGAGCTGGAGACCATCCACCGCACGCGCCACGACACGCTGCTGTACGGCTCGAACGACGCGCTGCGGGCCCACAACGAGCGCATGGCCCAGCTCGAGGGCGAGTACCTGCGGCGCAACCCGCGCCGTACGGTCGCCGCGAGCCGCACCCGCGAGGGAGCCCGGGAACGTGGATGCGGGGAGTCGGCGGCTCCCCGCACCTGAGCGGCCGGCATCCGCCTGAGCGGCCGGTACCTCCCTGACCTTCCCGAGCGGCAGCATCTCTCCGGGCGGTACTGCCCGCTCGTGATCCCCCGGTTCGTGTCCGCCGGCGCGCTTCCTGCGGCGCGTCGGCGGGCGCCCGGCATCCCGGAAAGCGGGCTGATCAGCCCGCCTTCCCGGCCAGCACGTCCAGGAAGGCTTCGCAGAACGCCTTCAGATCGTCCGGCTTGCGGCTGGTGACCAGCTTGTTCGGACCGTGGTCGCAGATCTTCACCTGCTCGTCGACCCATGTGCCGCCCGCGTTGCGGATGTCCGTCTGCAGGCTCGGCCACGAGGTCAGCACCCGTCCGCGCACGACGTCGGCCTCGACCAGCGTCCACGGCGCGTGGCAGATCGCGGCCACCGGACGGCCCTGCTCGAAGAAGGCCTTCACGAAGGCGACGGCCTTCGCGTCCATGCGAAGGAAGTCCGGGTTCGCCACGCCGCCCGGCAGGACCAGCCCGTCGAAGGAGTCGGCGGAGGTGTCCCCGACGACCTCGTCGACGGCGAACGTGTCCGCCTTGTCCAGATGGTTGAACGCCTGGATCTCGCCGGGCTTCGTCGACACCAGCACGGGCTCGTGGCCCGCATCCTTGGCCGCCCGCCACGGCTTGGTGAGCTCGACCTGCTCGACGCCCTCGGGCGCGGTCAGAAATGCGATGCGCATGATGGTTCAACGTCCTTTCTGTGCGAGTCTGTGCGAGTCTGTGCGAGCCGGCGGAGTCGTGCGCCCGCGCGCGCCGCTTCTTCGCTTGTTCCCCGTGCCCGCCGTGTTCCGAGTGCCCGTCGTGTCCGGGTCTTCGCTGTGTCTCCCGCGCCCGCCGGGTGCGCTTGGCACATCAGCGACGCCGGCGCCGCGAACGGCAGTGACTCCCGGAAGCTGTGGATGTGCCGCTCGACCGGCTTGCCCCGCGGTCGCTGTCGACGGCCGTCCGCACGTCCCACAGAGCGGTCGCCTCGTGCACCGCAGGAGTCCGTGGGGGAGGTGGCCGGTCGTGACCTCACCGACGTCGACGGTGGCGCCACCGTCGGCGATCTCGGTGGCCGGTCCGCGGCTCATGCGGTCGTCCTGGCGTCCGGCTCGGCCCGGCTGATGTCGGCCGGCGCCGACTGCGCCTCCCGTGCCCCGGCCGGGTCTCCCAGGCTCACCATGGCGACCGGCGGGCCGTCCTCGGCGCGGCTGCCCGTGTGGCTCCCTGTCCCGGCCGGCGGGGGTGCCGCGGTCGTGCGTACGACGACGCCTGCGGCACCCCTTTGGGCGGGGCCTATGCGCGGTCCTCCCGGCCGGGCCGCGCAGTGTGGGTCAGCTCCTTCGCCAGTTCCTGAACGTTGGCGTAGCGCGCCTTGCGCGGCAGCCGTTCCACCGCCTCGACCAGCGCGTCGGGCGCGTTCTTGCGGCGCAGGGCGTGGCCCAGTTCGCCCGGGGTCGCCGGAAAGGCGCTGCGGCCCAGGATCTTGGCCAGCTCCAGGCGGACGGTCTCCAGGGACGCCCGGGACCCGCCCGGGGCCACCGGTCCGCCCCAGACCTCGGGGTCGTCGTCGGCGGTCGGCTCCGGGTCGTGCCACTCCTCGCTCCGCGTGGGATGGCCGGACCTGAGCAGGCCCTGAAGTTCGTGCTTCATCTCGTCGTCACGGTGGACACTCAGCCGGTCACTGCCTCGCTGCATGTCTCCCTCCAGATCGTCGGGGGTGGCCCCCGCGTACCCGTGCAGGGGGAGCCAACACGGCCTTTCCCCGGCGGGATGCGGCGGCCGGCGCGACGGCCGCTCCTCCTCACGTCCCGGTGTTTGCCCCCGGCGGCCGGGGGCAGGCGCAGACTCAGTGCTTCGGACCGGAGGCACGTCCGTGGGAGCGGCGCGGCGCGCCGCCGCCCTGCGTGCGGCCGTCCGGACCCCGGAACCCGGCAGCGCTTCCACGGTGACCGTCCATCCCAGAGCACTCCAAGGGAGTTGCGACGCACCATGCGAATTCAAGCGAGCGCGAGGCAGCACCCCCACGACGACGCCCCCGACACCGCGGAAGCCTTCCAGCGGCTCGCCGCGCTCCCCGCGGGCGAGCGGCGCGACGCCCTGCGCGACCGGATCGTCGAGGCCTGGCTGCCCATGGCCGACCGGCTCGCCGGCCGCTTCCGCAGCCGCGGCGAGAGCTTCGAGGACCTGCGCCAGGTCGCCGCCCTCGGCCTGGTCAAGGCCGTCGACCGCTACGACCCCGAGCGCGGCAACGCCTTCGAGAGCTACGCCGTCCCCACCATCACCGGTGAGATCAAGCGGCACTTCCGCGACCACATGTGGACGCTGCACGTGCCGCGCCGGGTGCAGGACCTGCGCAACCGCGTCCGGTTCGCCTCCCAGGACCTCTCCCAGACCATCTCGGGCCGCCGGCCCACCGTCGCCGAGATCGCCGAGCACACCGGGATGAGCGAGGAGGACGTCCGGGTCGGCCAGGAGGCCCTGGAGAGCTTCGCCGCCCTCTCCCTCGACGCGGAACTGCCCGGCGGCGAGGACGGCTACTCCCTGAGCGACTCCCTCGGCTCGCCCGATCCCGCGCTGGACACCGTGGTGGACCGCGAGGCCGTCAGGCCCCGGCTGGCGGCGCTGCCCGAGCGGGAGCGGGCCATCCTCTACATGCGCTTCTTCGGCGACATGACGCAGAGCCGGATCGCCGAGCAGCTTGGCATCTCGCAGATGCACGTGTCCCGGCTGATCAGCCGGTGCTGCGACCGGCTGCGCGACCAGGTGATGCAGGAGGCGGCATAGGCCGCGCACCGCGCACCCCGTACGGCGCGCCCGGCGCAGGGGCGCGGGCCGCGCGTCCGGCGCACGGACGTGGGCCCCGTGCCCGGCGGCCTCACGTGGGTCCCGTGCCGGTGGCGTGCGGCCCCGGGTGTCACCCGATAGGCCGTTGGTGTACCGCGAATGGGGCTCGGCCGCGCGCGGCCCGGGGCGGGAGCGGCTGTGATGGCTGCGGAGGGCACGGACTCCGTACCCTCAGCCGCTGCCGGTCCGAGGAGCCCCGCCCATGCGCCGAACCACCCCCCGTGTCCTGTCCGCCGCCGTCCTGGCCGGCCTCATAGCGGGCTCCGCCGCCACGACCGCCTCCGCGAACCCGGCCGCGCGGGCCGCTGCGGACACCGCGCGCCCCGGCGGTGGCCTCACCCCCCTCACGTTCACCGCGTGCGAGCCGCCCGGCGCCGTCGTTCCCGGCGGCTCCTGTGCGACGACGTCCTCGGCGGACTCTCGCGGCGAGCGCAGCGTCCCGGTCGCGCCCGGACCGGAGCCCGAGGTGCCCTGGTTCGATGAGACGCTCCAGGACGCCTCCACCGATCCGGTGTTGGAGGACGCGCTGGCCCACGACCCCGCCCGCGACCAGTCCGCCCAGGACCCCACCCAGGACCCCACCCAGGACCCCGCCCAGGACCCGATCCAGGACCCCGCCCAGGACCCCACAGAGGACCTCATCCCGGATCCCGCCCAGGTCCCCACCCAGGGCAACGTTCCGTACGGCCCGGCCGAGGATCCGGTGTACTCCCCGACGTTCACCCCGACGTTCACCCCGACCTACGACGCAGCGCGCGATCTGTCGCGCGAGCCGACGTCCGGCGCCACCCGCACCGCCGCGCCGCGCGATCCCGCCCGCGACCGGGCCTCGCGCACCCCGACCCACGACGCGAGTTCCCGGGCACCCTCGCGCGACCAGGCGTCCCCCGACACCGACCGTCTCCCGGCACCCCACGACCCCACCCACGACCCCACCCGTGACCCCGTGTCGCGTGACCCCGTCTCCCGCGACCCCGGACCGTCCTGTGCCGGCCGCGCCGACCGGGCGTGCGCAGGGGCGGTGGACGGGCACGCCGTACAGGCCGTACAGGCCGGTGCGGGCGGCGCGTTCACCTCGTCACTGCCGGCGCTGATCGGCGGTGGGGCACTGATCGCGGCGGCGTTCGGCGCCGCGGCGCACCGGATGTGGCACCGCGGGAGGGCGTACGGCTGAGCGCGGCCGCCGGCGCCGCGGGACCGCGAAGTCTCGTGTGACCTTCGCGACCCGCCCGGGCGGCCATGAGGCGGCGCCGACAGGGGTACTCGATAGGCCGAGAGCAAGGCCCGCGCCACACGCACGGACCACCGGTCTCCCGGGGACGGATCCGCGGACCCGCGTGGCGGACCCAGGACTCGCACGGCCCGACGGCGGACGACACGGCACGGTACGGCACCAGGGACTGCGCGGAGGTACCCATGCGGCGGACGGACCCCGAAGGTCACGGCCCCGTCCGCTACGGGCCGTCGGCCCTCCCCGACGACGGCCTGCCCGTACTGCCGGAGCTGTCCGCCACGCTCGCCGCAGCGGCCGGCCGGAGACGGGAGAGACCGATCGGCGGCGGCACGGCGCTGCTGGACGCGGCCTGCGGCTACTGGATGCGCCGCGGCCTGACCACTGGCCCCGACCGCGTGGCCGCCGCGCCCGCCGCACCGTCCCTGCTGCTCGCGCTGACCGCCGCGCTGGGCGGCGACGTTCTCGTGCCCCGGCCGTGCGCGGCCTGGTGGGCTCCGTACGCACGCCTGTTGGGCAGGCCCGTCTTTCATGTGGCGACTCCGGCCGAGTGCGGGGGCGTACCCGACCCGTACGCCCTGCTGGAGACCGTCCGCAGGGTCCGCGCCGAGGGCGGTGATCCGCGGCTGCTGGTGCTGTCCGTCGCCGACGACCCCACCGCCACCGTCGCGCCGCCCGAGGTGCTGCACGAGACCGTCGAGGCCGCCGCGGGCGAGGGGCTGCACCTGGTCAGCGACGAGACCTGGCGCGACACCGTGCACGCACCGCACGAGACGGTGCTGCTCAGTCCCGCCGAGATGCTGCCCGAACGGGTCACCGTCGTCACGGACCTCGCCGGCGCCTTCCTGCCCGCCGGCTGGCCCGCCGCGATCGCCCGCTTTCCCGCCGGAGGTACCGGGGACGCGCTCCACGCGCGCGTGCTCGACGTCCTCACCGCGCTGGACGCCCGCATCGCCGAACCGGTCGCCGTCGCCGCCGCCTACGCCCTCGACGAACCCGACCCCGTCACCGCGCGCCTGAGCGCATCCGTCCGCCTGCACGCGCGCGTGGCCCGCGCCGTGCACGCCACCGTGGTCGCCGGAGGCGCCTTTGCCCGGCTGCCGCAGGCCGGCCGCCATCTCTACGCCGACCTGGGTCCCCTGCGCTCGGCGCTGGCCGCCCACGGGGTCGGTGACGCGCAGGAGTTGGAGGACGTCCTGGGTGCCCGCCTCGCCCTGCCCGCGCCGGGCGGCCACCGCTTCGGCGACGACCTCGGTGCACTGCGGGTGCGGCTGTCCACCGCGGAACTGCTAGGCGGCACGGACGAGGAGCGCGCGGAATGCCTCACGTCACCCGCGCCGTTGGAACTGCCGCACGTGCAACGCGCGTTGATCTCTTTGAGGTCGGTCTTCGACGATCTCCGCGACGACGCTCAGCGATGGGAGCCTCCTCGATGACGCAGCAGTCCGAGTCGACCACGTCCATGACCACGACCACGACCATGAGTACCCGGGAGCTCGGCGACCCCGTGGCCCCGGCCGCCCTCGCCTCCCCGCTCTCCCCCTTCCCGCCGCTCGCCGAGCCCCGGCCGCTGGGCGAGCGGCGGGTGTGGCCGCGCACCTTCCACGACCGGCTCACCGCACCGCTGCCCGGCCTCAAGGCCATGGCCCGGTTCGCCCGCGAGGGTGCCGTACGGCCGGGCAGGGAAGGCCTGGCCGACATCCCGCTGCTGCCCTACGAGCCCAGTCCGCTGCCCCGGGTCGACGCCCGCACCGTCGCCGTCACCTGGGTGGGACACGCCAGTTGGGTGGTGCGGATCGGCGGGCTGACCGTGCTGACCGACCCGGTCTGGTCCCGCCGCATCATCGGCACCCCCACCCGCATCACCCCGCCCGGGGTGGCCTGGGACGCCCTGCCGCGTGTCGACGCGGTCGTCATCAGCCACAACCACTACGACCATCTCGACGCGCCCACCCTGCGCCTACTCCCGCGCGACACACCGGTGTTCGTCCCGGCCGGGCTCGGCCGCTGGTTCCAGCGGCGCCGGTTCACCCACGTCACCGAGCTGGACTGGTGGGAGGCGGCCGAACTGTCCGGCGTCCGCTTCGACTTCGTGCCCGCCCACCACTGGTCCAAGCGGACCCTGACCGACACCTGTCACAGTCTGTGGGGCGGCTGGGTGCTCACCGCCCCCGACGGACAGCGCCTCTACTTCGCCGGCGACACCGGATACGGCCACTGGTTCTCCCGCATCGGCCGCCGCTACCCCGGCATCGACCTCGCCCTGCTCCCCATCGGCGCCTACGACCCCCGCTGGTGGCTCAGCGACGTCCACTGCGACCCCGAGGAGGCGGTCCAGGCCACTCAGGACCTCGGTGCCCGCCGTATGGCCCCGATGCACTGGGGCACTTTCGTCCTCTCCGCCGAACCCGTCCTGGAACCCCTCACAAGAGTCCGCACGGCCTGGGAGAAGGCCTCCCTGCCCCGCGAAGACCTGTGGGACCTGCCGGTCGGAGGTGCACGAGTGCTGGACCGGCACGAGCTCTGAACGAGCCGGCACCGGCACCGGCACCGGCCGAGCCGGGGGCCGATGAGGACGGGGCCGCCGGGCCAGGACGGTCCCGGCCGGTGCCGAGCAGGGCGGCCGCAGAGGGCCGAGTCGTCGGCGGGAACTCGCGGCGGGTCCCGCCCCCGGCTGCTCAGTTCGCGCGGTGTGCGGGCGCCGTCCGCCGAAGGCGGCGCCACAGGCTCGGTGCCGTGCCGAGGAGCACCGTCAGGAGGATCGCGGCGAGCACGCCCTCCCAGGGCTCGGGGAAGAGCGAGCCGCCGAGAACGCCGATCAGCTGGTACGTCGCCGCCCAGGCGAGGCAGGCCGGCAGGTTGCCGCGGGAGAAGCGGCGCAGCGGCCACTTGGCCAGCAGGCAGGCCAGCATCACCGGTATGCGTCCGGCCGGCACCAGCCGGGACAGCACCAGCACCGCCACCCCGTGGCCGGCGAGTTTCTCCTGCGCCTGCACCAGCCGGTCCTCCGGCGCGCGCGAGCGGATCGCCTCCAGCCAGCGCGAGCCGTTCTTCGACCCGAGCCCGCGCCGCCCCAGCCAGTACAGCGCTCCGTCCCCGAGGAACGCGGCCAGCGACGCGGTCCCGAACACCAGCGCCGGCGCGAACGGCGCCGTCTGGTGAAAGGCGACCACCGCCGCCGAACTGACCAGCGCACCCGTCGGCACCACCGGGACCAGCGCCCCGATCAGCACCAGCAGGAACAGCGACGGGTACCCCAGCGCCTGCTGGGTGGACTCCGTCGGCACCACCGACGTCACGGCGGCCGCAAGCCCTGTCACCGGGGCGGCAAGCCCTGTCACCGGGCGACCTCCAGGCGCACGCTCTCGCCGTGCGCCAGCCGGTGCACCAGGACCCCCGGCGCGCGCTCGGCGGCGAGGCGCACGAACTCGTCACCCGGCGCATGGAACTCGTGGGGGCGCACCGCGTTCATCCCGATCGGCCAGTACGTGCCGTAGTGCACCGGCACCGCGCTGCTCGGCGCCAGCCGGGCCAGCGCCTGCGCCGCCCGTCCCGCGTCCAGATGCCCCTCGCCGAGGTACGGTCCCCAGCCGCCCACCGGCAGCAGGGCCACGTCGACCGGCCCGACATCCTCGGCCATCGACTCGAACAGGCCGGTGTCCCCGGCGAAGTACGTCCGCGCCTCGCCCTCGACGACGTAGCCGAGCGCGGGGGAGCGGTGCGGCCCGACCGGCAGCCGCCGCCCGTCGTGGCGCGCCGGAACCACCCCTACGACGACCCCGCCGACCTGCACCCGGTCGCCCGGCGTCACCTCCGTGATCCGCAACTGCCCGAGCCGGCGCAGGCCCGGTACCGCCCGGAGTGCGCCCCGGGGCACCACCAGGCGCGTGCCCGGCGCGAGCCGGGCCAGCGAGGGGACGTGCAGATGGTCGGCGTGCAGATGGGAGACCAGCGCCACGTCCGCGTGCCAGGCCGTCGGCGGGGGCAGTCCCCCGCGGCGGCGCCGCAGATGCGCGAGCCGGCGGGCGAACAGAGGGTCGGTGAGCACACGTACGTCCGAATCCTGGACCGTGCAGGTGGCGTGACCCCACCAGGTGATCTCCACCGGCACCTTCTTTGCCTCCCTCGTGCGACTCCCCCCGAGCCTACGGGCAGGAGTAGGGTCGGCCGCGAAAACCCGGAGGTGAGGGGGACGCCATGGGAGAAGTGCGGGATGCCCCCGGCGGGGCCGCCGCGGTGCCGGTCCGGGTCACGGCGATCGCGAGCCTGACCCCCCTGGAGGAGCTGAACGACGACCCCTTCCTGGTGGACTCCCGCAGCCAGCACGCGATGTGCGCCCGCTGGGCGGCGGAGCACGGCTACGTGGTCGCGCGCGAGTTGCTCGTCCGGGGCCTGCGCACCGACCACTGCGCCCTGTGGGACGGGGTGCGGCCCGGCGTCGACCTGTTCGTCGCGCCCAGCCGGCGGGTGCTGGAGAGGGCGCTGTCCTCCGTCGAGGAGTTCACCGCGGAGTGCGCCCGGCGCGGAGTGCGGGTGGAGACCGTGGGCCAGGCGGAGCCGTCCTACGACGCCCAGATGAAGGCACGAGTGCACCGCCGCCTCTCCATGCCGACGGCCGGCTACGACGGCCGCTAGTGCTGCGACCGGAAAGGTTCACCGGCTCGCGACGCCCGGTACGGGACCTCGCCGCGTTGTCGCATCACCCGAGTACGTCCGGTACGCGGGCGATGCTCCGCCTTGCGATGCACCGCACCGGACGCCGCGGGCTTTCCGGCAAACCTTTCCGGCCACAGCAGTAGGTGTACTGACCCGCAGGGTCGTTCACGCGGGTGATGGGCGGCCGGCCGCCGAGTGCGGGGTGGTGGCGGTGTTGGCCGCAGGTGTGGAGGAAGTCTGCGGGGGCCGCGCCGCGCCCCGGCGTCGGCCGGCTGCCGCGCGCCGAGCGTGTGACAAGCTGGAGCCGGGGCGTGCGGGTGGCCGGTTCGGGACGTGAGGTGGGCTGGGGTGGGTGGCGGGTGGTGGCGGCGGGCCGCCAGTCAGGTCGGGCGGAGCGTCGCGGTATGGGCCGTCTCCACCGTCACCATGCTGGTGCTCGCCGGGATCCTGCCGGACTTCCAGCTGCAGTCGCCCGGCGGTGACAGCGCCACCACCGTCGCGGTGACCGCCGCGCTCGGCGCCGGTGCCTTCGGTCTGCTGTCGGCGGTCGCCTGGCCGGTGCTCGTCCGGCTGCTGCTGCTCGTGCCCGCGCTGCTGCTCGGGCTGCTGGTGTTCTTCCTCAACGGCTCGCTGCTCCTGCTCGCCCTGCGCGTCAACCCCTCCGGCCGGCCCGAGGTCACCCCCGAGACCGCGGTCATCGTGGCGGCCGTGATGTCCGCGGTCGCCTCCGCCACCGGCGCCGCACTCGCCGTCCGCGACGACGACGCCTACCGGCGCCGGCTCTACCGGCTGGCCGACCGCCGCCGCAGACGGCTGCCGCCCTGCTCGTCGACGCCCGGCACCGTCGTCGTACAACTCGACGGCGTCGGCCACGACGTGCTGCGGGACGCGGTGGACAAGGGCCTGATGCCGACCGTCGCGCGCTGGCTCGGCGCCGGGGGAGGGCAGGAGCCCACGCACCGGCTCACCGCCTGGCGCACCGACTGGTCCAGCCAGACCGGCGCCAGCCAGCTCGGCATCCTGCACGGCTCCAACCACGACGTCCCGGCCTTCCGCTGGTACGAGAAGGACACCGGCGAGGTGATGGTCTGCAACCGGCCGACCAGCGCCGTCGAACTCCAGCGCCGCGCCGTGTCGTACACGGGCGACGCCGGACTGCTGAGCGCAGACGGCGCCAGCCGCGGCAACCTGTTCAGCGGCGGCGCCGGCGAACTCGCCCTGGTGCTGTCGGTGTCCGCGCGGCGCGGCCCCGGCAACCGCTCCCGCGCCGGCTACTTCGCCTACTTCTCCGACCCCGCCAACGCCGTCCGCACCGCCCTGTCCTTCGTCGCCGAGGCCGCCCGCGAGATCGGCCAGTTCGTCCGCGCCCGTGTCCGCAGGCAGCGTCCGCGTGTCTCGCGCGGTGGCCTCTACCCGCTCGTCCGGGCCTTCGCGACCGTCGTCGAACGGGACGTCGTCGTCGCCGCGGTGATGGGCGACCTGCTCGCCGGGCGCACCGCGATCTACGCCGACCTGGTCGCCTACGACGAGGTGGCCCACCACTCCGGGCCCCGCAGCCGCGACGCGGCCAAGGTGCTGCAGCGCCTGGACCGTTCGCTCGCTCTGATCGAGAACGTAGCCGAGCACGCCCCCCGCCCCTACCGCGTCGTCGTGCTGTCCGACCACGGCCAGAGCCCCGGCGAGACCTTCCGCGCCCGCTACGGTCTCACCCTCGGCGACCTGGTCCGGGCCGGCTGCGGACTGCATGTGCCGCGCCGGGCGGAGAGCACGCACAGCGGCGCCGAGGCGCGGGCCGCCGTGCGCGCCGCGCTGCGCCGCCCGGTCGAGGAGCGCGGCGAGCGGCACCGGCCGGCCCGCCGCTCGGAGCCGGTCGTCCTGGCCTCCGGCAACCTCGGCCTGATCTCGTTCCCGGACGTGCCGCACCGCATGAGCCGGGAGGAGATCGACGCCCGCCATCCCGCGCTGCTGCCCACGCTCGCCAACCACCCCGGCATCGGGTTCCTGCTGGTGCGCAGCGAGGAGCACGGCGGCCTGGTGCTCGGCGCGCGCGGCGCGCAGATACCGCTGGCCGACCTCGACACGACGCCCGGTCCGCTCGCCGCCTTCGGACCCGGCGCCGCCGACGTGGTCCGCCGCACCCACTCCTTCCCGCACGCCGCCGACATCATGGTCAACTCCTTCCACGACCCGGCCGACGGCGAGGTCCTCGCCTTCGAGGAGCAGATCGGATCCCACGGCGGCCTCGGCGGCGCCCAGGGCCGCCCTTTCCTGCTGTCGCCGCTCGTCTGCTCCCCGCCCGGGGCGGAGGGCGGGGAGCTCGCCGGCGCCGAGCAGATCCACCGGCTGCTGCGCCGCTGGCTGCGCGAGGCCGCCGGACCTCAGGTGCCGCTCACGCGGGAGCCGCGGGAGCCACAGGAGCCACAGGAGCCACAGGAGCGGGCGGCCTAGGCCCAGGTGTGCCGTCCGGCGTGGCCGGCCGTCAGCGGTGCGGCCAGAATCCCGACCGGACCCTGCCGAAGTCGCTCATGGCCATGACCGCGGACGCCACCGGACCCGGGCCGTGGGGGGTGTCGCTGAACGACACCACGGTGTCCAGCGTGCCGGTCAGCGTGATCAGCTTCTGCAGGGTGACCTGGTCGTCGCGGAACTCCGGGGCCGGCAGCCGGCTGTGGGCGGCCCGCAGGACCTGGATGTGATGGGTCAGCCGCTTCCTCGCCGCGTCCCGGTCGCGGTCGTACAGGTCATCGAGCGCATGGAAGGTCACCTCGCTGGTCCACAGTCCCACCGCGTGCACGGTCACGGTCTCCTCGGACAGCGTGAACCCGGTGGACACGTCCAGTTCGTGCCGGTGCCCCTCGCGGGTGACGGTGTCGACGTACTGCACGGTGGCGGTGCCCAGACCGGGCACCTCGCGGCCGGGCGGCACGGCGAGTTCGAGGACGATCCAGTACGTCTCCCCGAAGGCGAGGTCGGGCGCGAAGATCCTGATGCCCTTCTCGTCGGTGACGATGTCCGGGAGCGCCTCGGCGCCGTAGTCCTGCCGGGCCCGTTCGGCCGCCCGGCCCACCTCCCGCAGGACGGCCGCCCTGGCCCGGGGGTCGGTGACCAGGTCGTGGCCGTACAGGTGCCGGATCTCCACGTCCGGCGCGATGTCGAGTCTGAGCTGGATGTCGATGGCGGCCAGGTGGTCGCGCCGGTTGAGGTCGGCCAGCAGGTCCGCGCCCACCTGTTCGGGCCGGGTGACGAACGTCGAGTGCCCGCCGGCGAGCCCGGCCAGCGCGGCCAGTTCGGGCATCCGGGCGTCGGAGCCGAAGCCGAAGCAGGACAGGGTGAGGTCGCCGCGGAGCTTGGCCGCGACGTTCGTACGGATCCTGACCCAGTCCCGTTCGCCGGAGGTCGGGTCGCCGTCGGAGAACAGGTACAGGCAGTTGACGGTGCGCCCGCCGAGGGCGTTGCGGCCGATCTCGTCGATGCCGTACTGCACACCGAGGTTGATGTCGGTGCCGCCGCCGGCGGTGAGCCCGGAGACCACCTGGGCGAAACGCTCGGGCGGCAGGTCCCGCTTGGCGGTGGCGGCGAGCACGGTGCGGACGTGATGGTCGAAGGTGATGATGCCCAGGCAGTCCGCGGGCCGCAGCTTGTCGTAGAGGGTCTGCAGGGCCGCCTTGACGCAGTCGAGTTTCTCGCCGTGCATCGAGCCGCTGGTGTCCACGACGAAGACGAAGTTGACCGGGAGCGGCTCGGCGGGGGTGTCGCCGGGGTGGGCCTCGCCCGCCTTGAGGGTGATCTCCAGGAAGTGGGTCGTGGCCTCGTCCGCCCTGAAGTCCCCCTGGACGGCCGCGAGTCCGTGGCTGACGGCGACGGCCCGGCCGGGCGGCGGGCCGGGCACCTGGTCGGTGCGGGCCGCCACGAAGTCGTCGAACCGGATCTGCTCCTGACCGATGATCACGCCCTGCTCGATGAGGTCCCGGACACCGAGCGGGGAGCGGGTGCCGAAGGCGTTGTTGCGGCGGATGAACAGGCCGTCGTGGGGGAGGGGCTCGCCGGTGCGCCGGGAGGAGTGGGCGGGGCGGTGCCGGGGGCCGGAGGCGCCATGGCTGATACGGCTCTTGGCCGAGCGGCGCCGCTCGGCCCGCCCGTACTCCAGGAAGTCGGGGACGTCGAGGTCGTCGGCGTCGTCGGACGCCAGGCTCCGCCGCAGGCCGCGGTACCGCGAGCCGAGCCGGGCGGGGGCTCCCGGGATGTCGTCGCTGCGGGGGGACGGCGCCGGGGCATCCCGGGCCGGTGGAGGACCGCCCGGGACGGCCCGACGGCCGGGGTCGGCCGGGGACGGGGCAGAGGCCGGGGCGGAACCCGGGGCGGAGCCGGACAGCCGGGCCGCTGCGGACCGGGACCGCGGCAGCACCGCCGGCGGCCCAGGCGTCCGTGTCACCGGGCCGGCCGCCGACCGGATCTCCCGCCCCGACCGCAGCCACCGCCACAGCAGCCCGTCCGGGCTGTCCGGGGCCGGAGGGGCGATGCCCGGATGGACGACGGCCGTGGGCGGCAGTGGCCGGAGCAGGGCCAATTCGAATGCGGCGCCCCAGTGCAGCGGGTCCCCGGCGAGCACCGGTCCGGTGGGCAGACCGAGTGTCGCGGCGAACGCCCGGCACTCGGCCACGCGCTCCGCGTGCGGCTCGCGATCGTCGCGCGCCGGATCGTTTCCGGCACCGCCCTCCACGGGCAGCTCCACCACCAGGAAGGCCTCCGCGCTCCCGGGCTCCGGCGACGGGGACGCCTCTGCCGAGCCCGTCTCGCACAGCCGTAACCCGGCCCCGCAGCGCAGCAGGTTCCACAGCGCACTGCCCGGAGCCGGCACCCGGTCGGGCCGTGCGCCACCGGGATGGACGCAGAGCACCGCGTCCGGGTACTCGGCCAGCAGCGTATCGGCCTCCTGAACCGTCCTGACCGGCGACAGCGGAAACAGACCGGTCCGCAGGACCGCGTGGCACGCCTCCTGCCCCGCGCCGGACACCGCACGGGCGGCCTCGGCCGTCGCAGGGCCCCCATCGGTCACGGTGGGCGGCCCGAGATAGACGACGGCCGTCCGCGGTCCGTCGACCTTGCTGCGCTCACTCCGCATGGACATCCTCCGTGGTACGGGTGGGGAGCGGGCACCGCGCTTCGAACCGCGTGCGGGTGCGCACCCCACCGCCGAACATTCCCTCGGCCCGCAACTGCCTGAGCCACGTGTCGAGTTCGCCGCTCAGACCGGTGCTCTCCTCCGCCAGCCGCACGGCCCGGTCGCGCCGGCCGGGATCATTGGCCAGCAACAGCAGCTCGATCTTCAGCGCGATGCTGTACGGGTCCCGGGGATCCAGCTTCAGCGCCTCCTCGGCATAGCCGGCGGCCACGTCGAGGTTGGACCGGGCCAGCGCGATCCGGGCCTTCCAGTACCAGCGGACCGGCGAGTCCCCGTCCAGCCCGGCCGACTCCAGTGCCCGCTCGGCGTGGTCGGGCTCGTCGCTCTCGATGTGCCGCAGCACGGTGGCCAGCGAGCGTTCGACGCCGTTCCTGCCGGTCGCCTTCGGGCGGGCCGCGGGGCCGGTGACCGTACGCACCGCGATGAACAGCACCGCCAGCAGGAACAGCAGGAGCATGCCCACGAGCACCAGGAACTGCTGTACGCCCCGGCTCTCGGCGAGGGTGGCGAAGATCCCGAGGATCGCGACGACGAAGGCCAGCACCACGACGGCCCCGAACAGGGCGGTCGCCTGGGCCGACGTGAGCGTCCGGAACATCCGCCTGCGGATGATGTCGCGCACGAGGTCCCGGTAGAGCAGATACAGGACGCCGAGAGCGACCCCACCAAATCCCGCGATTCCCCCGAGGACTTGGAAGAGTTCGACCATGGAACGGACTGTAGGCCCTGGCGCCGCCGCCCGGCAGGCGATTCACCGACCTTCTCCGGCAGGTCGCGGCCCGTTCGACGGCTGCGCGGCGCACGGATGTGATCGGATGGGGCCACGGAACCCCGGCAACGGGAACCTAGGCGAAAGGTATGAACAACCTTGGCAACCACGCGCACCGCTCACACCGTCTGGGAAGGCAACCTGCTCGAGGGCAACGGCATCGTCACCTTCGACTCCTCCGGCATCGGCCAGCAGCCGGTGTCCTGGCCGTCGCGCGCCGAGCAGGCGAACGGGAAGACCAGCCCCGAGGAGCTGATCGCCGCCGCACACTCCAGCTGCTTCTCCATGGCGCTGTCGCACGGCCTGGCCGGCGCCGGCACCCCGCCCACCAAGATCGAGACCAAGGCCGACGTCACATTCCAGCCGGGTGAGGGCATCACCGGCATCCACCTCACCGTCGAGGGCACGGTCCCCGGCATCGACAACGACGCGTTCGCCGCCGCCGCCGAGGACGCCAAGAAGAACTGCCCGGTCAGCCAGGCCCTGACCGGCACGACGATCACCCTGGACGCGAAGCTCGCCTGAGGCCCCGCGCCGGACCGGTGCCGCGCCCCCGCCGGCAGACGGGGGCGCGGCACCGTCGTTTTCGCCCGGCGCGGTACGCGGCCGTTTCCGCACGGCGCGGTACGCGGCGCGGAGTACGCGGCATTGACAACAGCCCACTCAGGTTTTGTGCTGGACACAAGGGGACACACGGGAGGTGCCCTCGCGGAAGGGGTCAAACGATGGCACGTGCGGTCGGGATCGATCTCGGGACGACGAACTCGGTGGTGGCCGTCCTGGAAGGCGGCGAGCCCACCGTCGTCGCCAACGCCGAGGGCGGGCGGACCACGCCGTCGGTCGTGGCCTTCGCCAAGAGTGGCGAGGTCCTCGTCGGCGAGGTCGCCAAGCGGCAGGCCGTGACGAACGTGGAGCGCACCGCCCGTTCCGTCAAACGCCACATGGGAGACGCGCACTGGCGGTTCCCCGAGCAGGGCTCCGTCGACGGCACCCGCTACCGGGCTCAGGAACTGTCCGCGCGGGTGCTGCAGAAACTGAAGCGGGACGCGGAGGCCTATCTGGGCGAGGACGTCACCGACGCCGTCATCACCGTCCCCGCCTACTTCGACGACGCCCAGCGGCAGGCCACGAAGGAGGCCGGGGAGATCGCGGGGCTCAAGGTCCTCAGGATCATCAACGAGCCCACGGCCGCCGCGCTCGCCTACGGCCTGGACCGGGGCGAGGAGCAGACCGTCCTCGTGTTCGACCTCGGCGGCGGCACATTCGACGTGTCCCTGCTGGAGATCGGCGACGGCGTCATCGAGGTCAAGGCCACCAACGGCGACACCCACCTCGGCGGCGACGACTGGGACCAGCGGATCGTCGAGCACCTCGTCAAGCGGTTCAAGGGCCAGTACGGCATCGACCTCGCAGCCGACAAGATGGCGCTGCAGCGGCTGCGTGAGGCCGCGGAGAAGGCCAAGATCGAACTCTCGTCGTCCTCCGAGACCTCCATCAACCTGCCCTACATCACCGCCTCCGCCGAGGGCCCCCTCCACCTGGACGAGAAGCTCACCAGGGCCCAGTTCCAGGAGCTCACCGCCGACCTGCTGGACCGCTGCAAGACCCCCTTCCACCAGGCCGTCAAGGACGCGGGGATCAAGCTCTCGGCCATCGACCACGTCATCCTCGTCGGCGGCTCCACCCGGATGCCCGCCGTCACCGACCTGGTGCGCGACCTCACCGGCAAGGACCCGCACAAGGGCGTCAACCCCGACGAGGTGGTCGCCGTGGGCGCCGCCCTCCAGGCGGGCGTCATCCGCGGCGACGTCAAGGACGTGCTCCTCCTCGACGTCACCCCGCTGTCCCTGGGCATCGAGACCAAGGGCGGCATCATGACCAGGCTCATCGAACGCAACACCACGATCCCGACCCGGCGTTCGGAGATCTTCACCACCGCCGCCGACAACCAGCCCTCGGTCGGCATCCAGGTCTACCAGGGCGAACGCGAGATCGCCGCCTACAACAAGAAGCTCGGCGTCTTCGACCTCACCGGCCTGCCGCCCGCCCCGCGCGGGGTGCCGCAGATCGAGGTCGCCTTCGACATCGACGCCAACGGGATCATGCACGTCTCCGCCAAGGACCTCGCGACCGGCCGCGAACAGAAGATGACCGTCACCGGCGGCTCCGCCCTCCCCAAGGACGACATCGACCGCATGATGCGGGAGGCCGAGCAGTACGCCGAGGAGGACCGCGAACGCCGCGAGGCCGCCGAGACGCGCAACCAGGCCGAGCAACTCGTCTACCAGACCGAGAAGTTCCTCCGCGACAACACCGACCGCATCCCCGCCGACACCCGGGGCGAGGTCGAGGCGGCCGCCGCCGAGGTGAAGACCCTGCTGGAGCAGAACGCCGACACCGCCGCCCTGCGCAACGGCGTCGACAAACTCGCCGCCGTCAGCCAGAAGATGGGCCAGGCGATGTACGCCCAGGCACAGCAGGGCCCGGCCGAGGGCGCCGAGCAGCACACCGCGCCGCACGAGCACGAAGACGAAAGCGTGGTGGACGCGGAGATCGTCGACGACGAACGCGACGCGAAGGGCGGGGCCGCCTGACACACGACGGCGGCCCGGGTCACGGCTTGACGGCCACCCCCGCGTACACGGGCACGACGCCCTCCTCCTGGGCCGCCACGTCGACGGGCTCCGGCCGCCATCCGGTGACCGGGATGATCCCGGGACCCAGCAGCCGCAGCCCCTCGAAGAAACGGGAGAACTCGGCCAGGGAACGCGGGAAGAAGGGCGTGCCGTTGCGGCGGAACAGCTCCGCCGCCTTCGCCACGGCCTCCGGATTCAGATCCGGCGTCACCTGCGACAGGATCAGATGACTGCCCGGGGCGAGTGCGTCCACGTACCGCCGCAGCAGGCCGTGCACGTCGTCCCCGTCCGCCTCGTCGTCCAGGTAGTGCGTCAGGGCGACCAGCGACAGCGCGACGGGCCGGGAGAAGTCCAGGGACTCGGCGGCCAGCCGCAGAATGGTGCCCGGATCACGGACGTCGGCGTGCACGTAGTCGGTGCTGCCCTCGGTGGAGCCGCGCAGCAGCGCCTGGGCGTGCCGCAGCACGATCGGGTCGTTGTCGGCGTACACCACCTTCGCCTCCGGTGCCACTTGCTGAGCCACCTGGTGCAGATTGGGCTCGGTGGGGATGCCGGTGCCGATGTCGAGGAACTGCCGTGTCCCCGCCTCGGCGGCCGCGCGGGTCGCCCGGTGCATGAACCGGCGGTTGGCGCGCGCTCCGCGCACGGCGGTGTCGTCCACGGCGAGGATCCGGCGGGCCAGTTCCTCGTCCACCGGGTAGTTGTCCTTGCCGCCCAGCCACCAGTCGTACACCCGGGCCGGGTGCGGACGGCTGGTGTCGATACGGGTGGGCGCGGCGTCGGATCCGGTCATGCGGTGAATGCTCCTCGGCTTGGTCGGGGCGTCGGAAAACTGCGTCTTGAACGAACGGGAGATCTCAGAAGTTCTCGCGGCACTCCCGCAGCAGCTTGCGGGTGCGCTCGGCGGAGGCCGCCAGCGCCGTCATGTGGTCGAGGACCTCCAGGTGCGCGGAGACCTCCCTGCGCGAGTCCAGGTAGAGCGCGCCGGTCAGATACTCGGTGTAGACCATGTCGGGCAGCTCCGGCTCGGCGAAGCGGAACAGCGAGAAGGGCGCGTACGTCCCCGGGTGCGGGCCGTTGGCGAACTCGGCGACCTGGACCGTCACCCGGTCCCGCTCGGTGTACTCCAGCAGCTTGTCCAGCTGGTCGCGCATCACCTGCCCGCGGACGCTCACCGGCCGCCGCAGCACCGTCTCCTCGATGATCACCCACAGGTGCGGCGCGTCCGCACGCTCCAGCAGCCGCTGCCGGGCCATGCGCAGCGACACGTGCCGCTCGATCGCCTCCGGCCCGCGCTGCCCGATCGTCCCGGCCTCCAGCACGGCACGCGCGTACTCCTCGGTCTGCAGCAGCCCCGGCACGAAGTGCGGCTCGTAGGAGCGGATCAGCCGGGCCGCACCCTCCAGGCTCACGTACAGGCTGAACCAGTCCGGCAGCACGTCGTGGAACCGCTGCCACCAGCCCGGCTGGTTGGCCTCCTCGGCCAGCGCAACGAACGCCGCCGCTTCCTCGTCCCCCACCCCGTACGTCGTCAGCAGCACCTGCACGTACGGGATCTTCAGGGCGACCTCGGCCATCTCCATGCGCCGCACGGTCGCGGGCGCCACCCGCAGCACCCGCGCGGCCTCCTCACGCCTGAGGCCCACCGCCTCGCGCAGCTCCTGAAGTCTTCTGCCGAGCACCACCTGACCCACGGTGGGCGCGGGCCGCCGCTCACTCACGCCACGCCTCCCCACACGCGCGCCCGGACCTCTGCCAGCAGTGTGACATGTGCCGCCGGACCGCACACGGGTACGCACGGGCACACCCGGGGCCTACGTCGGCACAAGCGTCACAGCGGTGTCAAGACACCATCGAGTGAAGGTACTTGACGGTCGCCGGATCGGCGGGCAGAAACGTCTCGATCGCCAGTTCGGCCACCGTCACGTCCATCGGTGTGTTGAAGGTGGAGATCGAGGAGACGAACGACAGCACCCGTCCCTCGTGCTCGATCCGCATCGGCAGCGCGAAGTACGCGACCTCCTCTTCCGGTTCCTCATCGGAGCCGGTGTCCGGCACCGGATGGGCCGACACCTCCTCGTACAGCGCGCGCAGCTTCTCCGACCGGTGCAGCGCGATCTGCCGCTCCATCTGCGCGAGCAGATGCCCGCGCCACTGGCGCAGATTGCGGATGCGCGGCGCCAGCCCCTCGGGGTGCAGGGTCAGCCGCATCGCGTTCAGCGGCGGGGCGAGCAGCGACTCCGGGACACCCTCCAGCAGCATCGTGATGCCCCGGTTGGCGGTCACCACGTCGTAGGTGGCGTCCACCACCAGCGCCGGATAGGGCTCGTAGCCCTGGATCAGCCGTTCCATGCCCTCCCGCAGCGCGCCCAGCGCCGGGTCCTGCAGCGGGGTCTCCGGATAGTGCGGGGCGTAGCCGGCCGCCAGCAGCAGCGCGTTGCGCTCCCGCACCGGCACGTCCAGGTGCTCCGCCAGCCGCAGCACCATCTCCTCGCTCGGCCGGGACCGGCCCGTCTCGACGAAGCTGATGTGCCGGGCCGAGGAGTCGGCGCGCAGCGCCAGCTCCAGCTGACTGACCCGCCGCCGCTCCCGCCAGGCCCGCAGCAGCGGACCCACCCCCTGAGCGGCCGGGGCGACGGAGGAGGCGGCACTACCCGAGGCGACAGTGGTCATAAGCACGACCGTAGTCGACCCCGCCCGCATGCCACCCGGGCCCGGAGGAAAACGCCCGCGGGCCCGCCCGCTGCCAGAGCGTCTCCGCCGCGGCACCGGATGTGCCCGCCCCCCGGTTCGCCCGCGCCCCGGCATGCCTGCCCCGCGCCCGCCCGCCCCGTGGCACACCCGTCCCACTGCGCCCGGACGGCCCACGGCCACCCCACCGGCTCCCGGCCGCGCAGGAGCCCCCGCGCGGGCAGCCCGGCGGCGGGGCACATCCCCGGACGGCGCCCCGGGTCCCCCTCTGACCAGGGACGCAGGAGCTGTCCTGTGGCAGTCTGAACAGGTGGGCGCGCCCGCCGGACGAGGAGCGCCCGTCACGCCGAGCCCAGGAAGGGAGCGAGCCCATGCCCGCCGAACCGCTGTCCCACAAGGAGATCGAGGAACGGCTGGCCGAACTGCCCGGCTGGTCGCTCGACGGGGACCGCCTCACCCGCTCCTTCCGGCTCGGCTCGCACTTCGCGGCGACGGCGATGGTCGTGCACATCGCCCAGGTCCAGGAAGAGCTCGACCACCACTCCGACCTCACCCTCGGCTACAACACGATCTCCCTCAGCGTGCACACCCACAGCGCCGGCGGCGCCGTCACCGAGAAGGACTTCGAGCTCGCCCGCCGCGTCCAGGACCTCGCGCCGGGGCACGGGGCGAGCTGAGCGGCGCCGGGGCGGGGGGAGCCGCATGCTGGACTACGACAAGGAAGCCGAACGCTACGACGCCTCCCGCGGCGGCGAACCCAGGGCTGCGGCGGCCGCCGAGGCGGTCCTCGGCCTCGTGCCACGGGCGGCCCGCGACCTCCTCGACGTCGGCTGCGGCACGGGCATCGTCACCCGCCGGCTCGCCGCCGCCCGGGCCGGCCTGCACGTGACCGGCGTCGACCGGGCGCCCGCGATGGCCCGGCAGGCCGCCGCCCGCCTGCCCGGCGCCGTCGTCCTCGCCGACAGCCGCCGCCTGCCCTTCCCGGCCGGCCGCTTCGACGCGGTCACCAGCGTGTGGCTGCTGCACCTCACGTCCGGCCCCGAGGACACCCGGGCCGTCGTCGCCGAGTGTGCCCGGGTGCTGCGGCCCGGCGGCGTGTACGTCACCACCGTCGACAAGGCCGCCGCCCACAACGTCGGCAGCGACATCGACGCCGTCCTCGCCTCCCGGCCGCGAAGCCCGGCCCGGGACGCCGAGGACCTCGTCGCCGCATACGCCGCCGAGCACGGCCTGCTCCCGGCCGGCCGGGACCGTTTCCCGGGCCGCGGCCAGGGCCGCAGCCCCCGCCGCACCATCGCCGACCTGCGCCGGGGCTGGTTCGTCACGTTGCCGCCCGGCGAGCCGCTCAGTGAGGACTTCGCTGCCCGGCTCGCGGCCCTGCCCGAGCAGGACCGCCCCCGCCCGGAACCCGTCTTCACCCTGCGGGCGTTCCGCAAGCCCCACGCCAACTCCCGTACGGACGGCGGCAGCTGAGAGAAGGCCCCACTCCAGCAGCGCCCCGGCCGTGGACCCGGCCCCGGTGCCACCCGACCTGCCGGCGTAGTCGGAGTCCTGGCGTACGCGGCGACAAGGGCTTCGGCCGGATGTGCGACCCGACGTACACGGGCAACGCCCGCAACGGCAACAGCATGTCGGGCGCACCGCCGAACGCCCCGCCGTCCGGACACTGGTTCTCCGCCCAGTTCCAGCAGCTGGTGCGGAACGCCTATCCGCCGCTGTCGTGACACGGCGACCCGGCGCGCGATCCGGCGGGGTCAGTCCTCTCGGGTCAGCCCCCGGCGGATCGCGAACTCCACCGCCGAGTGGTCGCCGTCGGGCCGGTCCAGCTCGTAGGGCACCGCCGGGTACAGCGGAGGCTGGGCCATGAACCGGGGCCGGGTTCCGTGATGCGGCTGGGCGGCGTGCACCAGGAAGGGGTGGCAGAGGTAGACGTCGCCCGGCCGCCCGGTGGCGTACGCGAGCGGGCGGTGGGCCGAGGCCTCGACCAGCTGCGGGGCGATCTCCAGGCCCGACACGCCGGCCTCGCCGTACGGCTGAAGCAGCCGGGGCACGTCCAGGTGCGAACCCACCCGGATGCGGGTCGGCGCGTCGTCCTCGCCCACCTCGCTGAACAGGAACAGCATCAGCAGCGCGCGGTCCTTCGACCGCAGGTTGGCGTAGTGCCACCGCGCACCCTCGGGGAGGTAGCCGCCCTCGATGTGCCAGCCCGCGTCGTCCGGCTCCTCCTGGTGCGGGAACCGCAGCGGGAAGGAGCCCAGCGAGTAGCGCGGTGCCCAGCGGCCCGCGCCCACCAGCAGATCGAACGCGTCGTGCAGTACGGGGCTGTTGACGGCGGCCGCGAACGGGCCCTGCGCCATGTCGCCCACCCACACCACGGGTTCCTTCCAGGTGCCGGGATCCCCTGGGTCGTACCCGGTCTCCCGCCACAGCAGCCGCGCGCAGTCCTCGGCGACACGGAGCGGAAAGGCGCCCTCGATCTTCACGAACCCGTCCTCGAGGAAGCGCTCCACCATCAGGTCCTCCATGCGCCCCATGGTGGCGTCCGGCCCGGAAAGGACGCACCTGGTTTTTTGCCGTCCCGGCAACTCGACTGGCCGCCGGGCGGTGCGTCGGCGCACCCTGGGCGCACCGAGAGAAGAGGCTGATTCCATGGCGCAGGAGCACCGAGACCACCACGGCCCGCACGGCCCGCATGGCCCGCAAGGTCACGACCACAGCCAGGGCCACCGCGCCCACCAAGGACACCGGGGTCATCACGGCCACACCGACATCGACTGGGCCGAGATGGCTCCGCTGCTCCAGTCCCAGGCGGAACTGTTCGCGCCCCTTTACGAGCGGGCGATGGCCTGGCTGGCGAAGGAGGTGACCGAGCCGGGTCTGATCGTCGACATGGGCAGCGGGCCGGGCGTCGTCTCCTGCCTGTTCGCCGAGACCTTCCCCGGCGCCCGGGTCGTCGCGGTGGACGGCTCCGAGCCGCTGCTGGAGCTGGCCCGCGCCCGGGCGGCCCGCCTCGGCCTCGCCGACCGCTTCTCCACCATCGCCGGTGAACTACCGGACGTATTGGCCGAGTTGGACTACCCGGCCGATCTGCTCTGGGCCGCCAACAGCCTGCACCACCTGGGCGACCAGCGCGCTGCAATCGCCGAGTTCGCCCGGCGGCTGGCACCCGGCGGCACCCTCGCCCTGCTGGAGGGGGGACTGCCCGCCCGCTTCCTGCCCCGGGACATCGGCATCGGCCGCCCGGGCCTGCAGGCCCGGCTCGACGCCGTGGAGGCGGACTGGTTCACCCGGATGCGGGAGGAGCTGCCGGGCTCCGTCGCCGAGACCGAGGACTGGCCGGCGCTGCTGGCCGCCGCGGGACTGAAGCCCACCGGCACCCGCAGTTTCCTCCTCGACCTGCCCGCGCCCGTTTCGGACCGGGCCCGCGCCTACGTCGTCGCCTCCCTGACCCGGCTGCGCGAGGCGCTCGAGGACGGCGTCGACGAAGCGGACCGAGCCACCCTGGACCGGCTCCTGGACCCCGAGGACGAGGCGAGCGTGCACCGCAGGAACGACGTGTTCGTCCTGAAGGCGTACACCGTGTACACGGCCGTGCGGACCTCCTGAACGGCCCGCGCCACGGGTTGACCTGGAGTGCTCTTCAAGTGATGCGCGGCGGTGCCGCGGCGGTTGCCGGGCGCCGGGCACCGGGTGGCCGTCACCGGCCGCGGCGAGGAGCGGCTGCGCGGCTGCGTCGGGTGCGGTGCCGCGACGGGCCATGGCACCGCACCCGGCCTTCGGCTCAGTTGCCGGCGATGAACTGCCTCGCCAGCCTGTCGCCGAGCGTGACCGCCGCGCTGTGGCTTTCGATGGGGGAGACCTGCGAGTTCTTGAACAGGATGTACGTCACCCCGGAGTCCGTGCCGCCGGTCGCCGGATCGGGATTGATCCCGAGTGCCTTGGCGGTGGCGTAGGACGCCTCCCCGATGATCTTCGTGGGTCCGGTGTCGCCGACGACCGCGTACTCGACCTTGTTGTTGTAGATCACGGCGACCACGCCGCCGCCCTTGATGCCGGCGCTCGAGTAGTTCCAGATACTGCTGGAGCTCGGGACCACGATGTACGGCAGTGACTCCGCCTTCAGCGGCTGGCCGTTGGACTGGTGGAACGCGGTGTCGTTCAGGAACCAGGGGTCGCGGTTCTCGTTGCAGTTGGTGGTGCGCTGGCCGTCGCAGTCGACGTCCATGTCCGCCTTCCAGAACACCGCGCCGTTCTTGCCGCACACGGGGACGGTGGCCGAGGTCTCGTCGTCGGTCTTGTACTTGCCGTTCGAGATCTGCTGACAGGACGTCACCTTGGCGAGCAGGCCGGCCGCGCTGACCGTGCCCTCCTGGGCCGACTTCGGGCTGGTGGCACCGGAGGCGTTCGCGGGAAGCACTCCGGCGGCGAGCAGGGCGGCACCTGAGGCCGCGGCGAGGGTCAGTGTTCGTATGTGCACTGTGGAGGCACCCTTCTGTTAGGAAAGTTTCCTTACCACGTGCAAAGTGGCCCGCCTGCATGCCCGCGTCAAGTCCGGTGGGCGTTCGGGTGACACCTATTGCGCCACCCGTGCCGTCCGGCGACGACCAGTGCGCCCCGGAACCGCAGGAAGCGGTTCCGGGGCGCACCGAGGGAGCGTCCGTCAGGCCATTTCGAAGGTCGCCGGGTCCGGGCCCAGTCGCCGGTCCTCGTTCAGCGCGCTGATCGCCGCGAGGTCCTCGTCGTCCAGGCTGAAGTCGAAGACCTCGACGTTCTCCCGGATCCGGGACGGCGTCACCGACTTCGGGATCACCAGGTTGCCCAGCTGCAGGTGCCAGCGCAGCACGATCTGGGCCGGGGTGCGGTTGTGCTTCTGGGCGATCGCCACGATCGCCGGCACCTCCAGCAGGCCCTTGCCCTGGCCGAGCGGCGACCACGCCTCGGTGGCGATGCCCTGCTCCGCGTGGAACTCGCGTGCGGCGTGCTGCTGCAGATGCGGATGCAGCTCGATCTGGTTGACCGCCGGGATCACCGAGGTCTCGGCGATCAGACGCTCCAGGTGCTGGGGAAGGAAGTTGGACACGCCGATGGCCCGGACGCGGCCGTCGGCGTACAGCTTCTCGAACGCCTTGTACGTGTCGACGAAGGCGCCCTTCGACGGCATCGGCCAGTGGATCAGGTACAGGTCCACGTACTCCAGGCCGAGCCTGGCCAGCGACGTGTCGAAGGCGCGCAGCGTGCTGTCGTACCCCTGGTCGCTGTTCCAGAGCTTGGTGGTGACGAAAATGTCCTCGCGGGGGATCCCGGAGGTGCCGACGGCCTTGCCGGTGCCCTGTTCATTTCCGTAGATCGCCGCTGTGTCGATGCTGCGGTACCCGGCCTCCAGCGCGGTGGCGACCGCCCGCTCCGCCTCGTCGTCCGGCACCTGCCAGACGCCGAAGCCCAGCTGGGGCATCTCGACGCCGTTGTTGAGGATGATCGGGGGGACCTTGCTGCTCACGAGCTCTTGATCCTTCGGTTGTCGTCAGGTGGTAGTCACCATCGTCAACGATCACGGGCCCGCGTGCATTCCTGATCGGCCGATCCGCCCGGAACGGATCGGCGAGCCGGTCCGCGGGCGCCGGGTGAACAAGATCGGTGAGGTGCGGGGGAGTTCGGCCTCCAAGGCGCTCACCCGGGTCGCCCCGGGCTCACCCCGGGCTCACCCCTGGTACAGCGCGTCCACCTCGTTCGCGTACGCGTTCTCGATGGCCTTCCGCTTCAGCTTCAGGGACGGCGTGAGCAGGCCGTGTTCCTCGGTGAACGGCTGGGCGAGGATACGGAAGGTACGAATGGACTCCGCCTGGGAGACCAGGGTGTTCGCGGCGACCACCGCACGCCGCACCTCGGTCTCCAGGTCGGCGTCCCGCACCAGCTGGGCCGGGGGCATCCGGGGCTTGCCCCGCATCTGCAGCCAGTGCTCCACGGCCTCCTGGTCCAGGGTGACCAGGGCGGCGACGTAGGGGCGGTCGTTGCCGACGACGATGCACTGGGAGACCAGCGGGTGGTCGCGCACCCGCTCCTCCAGCAGGCCCGGTGCCACGCTCTTGCCGCCGGAGGTCACCAGGATCTCCTTCTTGCGGCCGGTGATGGTCAGATAGCCGTCCTCGTCGAGGGAACCGAGGTCGCCGGTGGCCAGCCAGCCGTCGTGCAGGGTCTCGTCGGTGGCCTTCTGGTTGTTGAGGTAGCCCTGGAAGACATTGCCGCCGCGCAGCCAGACCTCGCCGTCGTCGGCGATGTGCACGGTGACACCGGGGATCGGCTGCCCGACGGTGCCGTAGCGGGTCTTCTCCGGAGGGTTGGCGGTGGCGGCCGCCGTGGACTCGGTCAGGCCGTAGCCCTCGTAGATCTGCACCCCGGCGCCCGCGAAGAACAGACCGAGCCGCCGGTCCATCGCGGAGCCGCCGGACATGGCGTTGCGGATCCGGCCGCCCATCGCCGCCCGCACCTTGGAGTAGACGAGCTTGTCGAACAGCTGGTGCTGCATGCGCAGACCGGCCGAAGGGCCGGGCCCGATGCCCCACGCCTTGGCCTCGACGGCGTCCGCGTACTTCACGGCGATCTCGACGGCCTTCTCGAAGGGTCCGTCCCTGCCCTCCTGCTCCGCCTTGCGGCGGGCGGCGTTGAACACCTTCTCGAAGATGTACGGCACCGCCAGGATGAACGTGGGTCTGAAGGCCTGCAGATCGGGCAGCAGGGCGGCCGCGTGCAGCTCCGGCTGGTGGCCGAGGCGCACCTTGCCGCGGATGGTGGCGACCTCGACCATCCGGCCGAAGACGTGGGCGAGCGGCAGGAACAGCAACGTCGCCGCCTCGTCGCCCTTCTTGGTGTGGAAGACCGGCTGCCAGCGCTCGATGACCGTGTCCGCCTCGTACATGAAGTTGCCGTGCGAGAGGACACAGCCCTTGGGGCGGCCGGTGGTGCCGGAGGTGTAGATGACCGTCGCGACCGAGTCGGGGGTGACCGCCTCGCGGTGGCGGTGCACCACGTCGTCGTCGATGTGCGCGCCCGCGTCGTACAGCTCCTGCACACAGCCCGCGTCCAGCTGCCACAGCCCGCGCAGCTGCGGCAGCCGGTCGATGACGGTGGCGATCGTCATCGCGTGGTCCTCGTGCTCCACGACCGCCGCGGACACCTCCGCGTCGTACAGCATCCAGAAGCACTGTTCCGCGGAGGAGGTCGGATAGATCGGCACCACCTGGGCGCCGATGGTCCACAGTGCGAAGTCGAACAGCGTCCACTCGTAGCGGGTACGGGACATGATCGCGACCCGGTCGCCGAACCGGATGCCCTGCGCGAGCAGGCCCTTGGCCAGGGCGAGCACTTCGTCGCGGAACTCGGCGGCGGTCACATCACCCCATACGCCGCTGTCGTCCTTGCGGCCGAGCGCGACGTGCAGCGGGTCGTCCTGGGCATGCTGGAAGACGACGTCGGCCAGTCCGCCCACTGGCGGGGCCGACGTCAACGGCGGGTTGGTGAACTCGCGCAAACCCCTCTCCCGCTCCTCGGTCTTCGGTGCGCCTCCGGGGCGCTACCTGTGACGCTCCGCACAGCGCCGTGAAAGCTACCCCACCGGGCGGCAGGGCGGGAGGGGGGCCGAAGGCGAGCAGTGCTCACAAAACGCACTGGTCAGCGCTGCAAAATGCGCTCACAAGGGTAGGGGTCGGACAGAAGACTTACGGTTCCGTAAGCTTTGGCGCCGTAATCTCCACTGAATCTGTACGACCCGATTACGGCCGTCCCGCCTGGCCGACGGCACCGTCCGCGCCGCCCCACCGTCACCTCTGACAGCGTCCACCCACCGGATTCCGTCACTCCACTCACCCCACCGCGCCTGCTCGCCGCGCCCGCCCTGGCGTCCCGTCCCGCCCGTCCCAGCCCGCCCGGCCGTCCTGTCCGGCCCGGCCGTCCGTCTCGTCCGGCCCTGCCGGACCGCGTCGGCGGCGGCGTGTGGCGGCGTGTGGCGGCGTGTGGCGGCGTGTGGCGCGTCCGGGGCAGGGACGGGTGCCGGGCGGGGGCGGCGCCCGGTGTGACCCCGAGCCGGTGCCCGGTGTGTCCCCGAGCCGGGCGGACGGGGTGCCCTGCGGCCCCGCCGAGGCCGCCGCCACGCAGGCCCGCTGCGGCCCGCAGGGGCGGCAGGGCGTCCGTGCCCGAATCCGGCAGGGCGTCCGCGCCCGCGTCCGGACGCCGCACCCACTCGCACGGCGGGCTCTCCCGCGACGCACGGCCCGCGCCGGCTCGTCTGCCGGAACCCGCCGTGCCGAGCACCGCCGGCGCGGCGGACGCGTGGCGCCGGGCGCCGCGTCACCCACCGCCTGCCGTCACCCACCCCTTGCCCCGCCGCTTGCCGTCATCCACCTCCTGCCCCGCTGCTTGCCGTCCCGCCGCCGCCTGCCGTCACCCATGGTCTGCCGAGCGCCCGGCGACGGACGGCGGTGGCCAGCGGTGGTGCAGGCGGTCGCCGCCCGTCAGGATCGCCGCGGCCAGCGCGTCGGCCGCGGGCCGGGCGGAGGGGCGCTGGTGGTTGTGGACGAGGACGAAGTCGACCCCGCCCAGTTCGGGAAGCCCCGCCCGGTCCGGCACCCGCACCAGGCCCGGCGGGATCAGCCCGCGTGAGTGGGCCATGACGCCGAGGCCCGCCCGGGCGGCGGCGATCAGCCCGTTGAGGCTGCCGCTGGTGCAGGCGATGCGCCAGGGCCGCCCCTGACGCTCGAGGGCCTCGAATGCCAGGGCCCGGGAGATGCCCGGCGGCGGGTAGACGATCAGCGGCACCGGGCGGTCGGGGTCCAGGCGGAGCCGCTCCGCGCCGATCCACACCAGCCGGTCGCGCCAGACCGGTTCGCCGCGCGGGTCCTCGGGGCGCCGCTTGGCCAGCACCAGATCGAGCCGTCCCGCGGCCAGCTGCTCGTGCAGCGTGCCCGACAGCTCCACCGTCAGCTCGAGGTCCACCTCGGGATGCTCGTAGCGGAAGCCCTCCAGGATCTCCGGCAGCCGGGTCAGCACGAAATCCTCCGACGCGCCGAACCGGAGCCGGCCGCGCACCCGGGTGCCCGTGAAGAACGCCGCCGCCTGCTCGTGCACCCGAAGGATCCGGCGCGCGAAGCCGAGCATCGCCTCGCCGTCCTCGGTCAGCTCCACCGAGTGGGTGTCCCTGGTGAACAGCAGCCGCCCGGTGGCGTCCTCCAGGCGGCGCACGTGCTGGCTGACGGTCGACTGGCGCAGCCCCAGCCGCCGCGCCGCCCGGGTGAAGCTCAGGCTCTGGGCGACGGCCAGGAAGGTGCGCAGCTGGGCGGGGTCGTACACGAGGTCCAGGCTAGCTGTTCATCACGGAACATGATGACAGTCGGAGCGGTATGACGGATTCCCGATCGGCCCCGTGAGGAGGACGATGGACCGGGGACCCGTCGGTCCCGTGACGAGAGGGCGCACGACGCCGGACGCCCTGCCGCCGAAGAGCACGAGCAAGTGGAGCACCGTGAAACGCCTGCGCCGGCCGAGTCGGATGCCGATCGACCCGTACATCCTGTTGCTGCTCGGGACGGCGGGCCTCGCCGCTCTCCTGCCGGCCCGCGGCGCCGCCGCCGACGTGGCCTCCGGCGCCTCGATCGCCGCGATCGCCTTCCTGTTCTTCCTCTACGGCGCCCGCCTGTCCACCCGCCAGGCGCTGGACGGACTCAGGCACTGGCGGCTGCACACCACGGTCCTGGCCGGCACCTTCGTGATCTTCCCGCTGCTCGGCCTCGCCGCCCGCGGCCTGGTCCCGGTCCTGCTCACCCAGCCGCTCTACCAGGGCCTGCTCTTCCTGACCCTGGTCCCCTCCACCATCCAGTCGTCCATCGCCTTCACCTCCATCGCCAGAGGCAACGTGCCCGCCGCGATCTGCGCCGGCTCCTTCTCCTCCCTGGTCGGCATCGTCCTGACGCCGCTGCTCGCCGCCGCGCTCCTCGGCGGCAGCGGCGGCGGCTTCTCCGCGCACTCCCTGGTCACGATCGTCCTGCAGCTCCTCGTCCCGTTCGCCGCCGGGCAGGCGCTGCGCCCGTGGATCGGCGGCTTCGTCGCCCGGCACAGGAAGGTGCTGGGCCTCGTCGACCGCGGTTCCATCCTGCTCGTCGTCTACACCGCGTTCAGCGAGGGCATGGTGCGGGGCATATGGCACCAGGTCAGCCCCGTCCGGCTGGGCGGCCTGCTAGTCGTGGAGGCCGTGCTGCTGGCCGTGATGCTCGCCCTGACCTGGTACGGCGCCCGGGCACTGCGCTTCGGCCGCGAGGACCGGATCGCCATCCAGTTCGCCGGCTCGAAGAAGTCCCTGGCCTCCGGACTGCCCATGGCAAGCGTGCTGTTCGGCGCCCACGCCTCCCTCGCCGTGCTGCCGCTGATGCTCTTCCACCAGATGCAGCTCATGGTGTGCGCGGTGATCGCCAAGCGCCGGGCGCACGACGCCGAGGCGCGGGAGGAACTCAACGCGGCGGTGCCGGCCGCAGCGTCAGGAAGCGCGGTCGGTACAGCGACACGTTCCCGCTGACGCCCGCCGACGCCGTCGCCGCCTCCAGCCAGTTCACGTCGTAGCTCAGCACCAGCCGGCCGTCCCCGCCGAGCGCCGGATGCGCCTGCGGGTTGTACGCGGCGACCCGCCCCGGCGGCAGCGGCACGGCGAAGCCGCCCACCGGACCGTGCCACGGCCCGGTGGGGGAGCAGGCCCAGTACGAGGTCAGGGTGGTCAGCCCCCGGCTGCCCGCGGCCATCGTGAACAGCAGGTACGTGCCGCCGTCCGGCACCACCGAGAAGGCGCTGCCGACACCGGCGCGCCGTCCGTCCCCGAGCACCGGCCGCACACCGCCGGCGCCGGCCGCCCACGACGAGCCGTTCCAGTACCGCCAGGCCACCGGATCGGCGAGCCGGCCCTCCGGCACCCGCGCCACATACGCCGACGACACCGGGCGGGACACCGCCTGGCCGTCGTCGCCGCCGAAGACGTACGTCCATCCGCCCGAGGCGACCAGGGTGGTACCGAACAGGACCCGCCGCGAGGGATCCGGGACCTGCTGCTGGTCCAGGACCCGCGCCACCGACTCCACCCGCAGGCCGGGAAGCGTCAGTGTGGCCACCTCGGTGGCGGTGGGCACCCCGTAGATCCACGGGAACCGCCCGGCCGCGCGCACCCACAGCAGGACGCGCAGGACCCGCTCCGGCGAGCCGGGGGAGCGGGGCTCGACACGGGCCGCGACCGGCCACCGCCACTGGCCCGGCGCCGGATCGGGGAACAGCGGAGCGGGCAGCGTGCGCCCAAGCCGCCCCCGGGAGTCCATCACGACCGCCGAGTTGCGCACCATCGGGGCGGAGGCGTCCCGCCAGGACGCCGACTCACCGGACGGGTTGGGCGGGGGGTGCACCTGGCCCAGGTAGGTGTCGGAGAACAGCCACAGCACCCGGCCGTCCGGCAGCCGCACCGAGTGGGTGCCGTCCCCGCCGGTCCAGTCGTCGGTGCGGGCGGGGTCGTCGCCGTAGCGGGCGAAGGCACTGCCGAGCGGCCGGTCGGCCGACCAGGAGCCGATGGTCAGGGCCCGGCATCCGCCGCCGTGGTCCTGGTGGTGCCGCGCCGGCAGCGCGGTGAGCAGCACGGCCGCGAGAACCAGGACCAGCAGCAGGCCGGCCCCGGCTCCCGTCCGCTGTCGTGCTCGCGCATCCCCGGGCACGCTCCGGGACGTTAGCGGCTCACCGCCGGCCCGGTCCATGGTGGGTCAGGGGCGCAGCACCACCTTGCCCAGGTTGCCGCGTGACGCGATCGCCTCGTGCGCCCCGGCCGCGTCCTCGAGGGCGAACTCCTTGTGGACGACGGGGGTGAGCGAGCCCCGCGCGAACAGCCGCCACAGCTCCTGCCGCATGCGCTCGTACGACTCCGGCTCGTCGCGGGCGATCCGCGTCATCTGGAAGCCGATCACCGACTTGGCGCCCACCAGCAGGTCGTACGCCTGGATCGTGCCGCCTCCGGAGCTGTAGGCCACCAGCCGTCCGCCCGGCGCGAGCGCGGCGAGCGCCGGGGTGAGCAGGTCGCCGCCGACCGCGTCGAGCACGCAGTCGACGGGCTCGCCCCAGTCGTCGTCGCCGTAGCCGACCACCTCGTCGGCCCCGAGGGAGCGTACGAAGTCCGCCTTGGCGGGATCCGAGACCGCGCCCACCACCCGGGCCGCGCCCCGCAACCGGGCCAGCTGCACCGCGAGATGGCCCACGCCGCTCGCGGCCGCGGTCACCAGCACCGCCTCACCGGGCCCCGGCCGGGTGGCCTCGAGCGCGCCGAGGGCCACGAGCCCGCTGCGGACCAGCGCGACCGCGTCGACGGCGGACGCGACGTCCGCGACGGGCGAGGCCATGGCCTCGTGCAGCAGCGCGAAGTCGGCGTACCCGTGCCCGAAGCAGAGCCCCGTCACGCGGTCACCGGCGCGGAACCGGGTCACGCCCGGGCCGGCGCCGGCGACCTCGCCGGCGACCTCACCCCCGAGCGGGACCGGCTCCGCGGCTTCGGTCACCTTGCGCACGACGGGCAGCGTGACCCCGACGGCCTCGCAGCGCACCAGCAGCTCGCCGGGGCCCGGCTCGGGGACGGCGACCTCCTCCAGGAACAGGGGACCGCCGGTGGACTCGTACCGGACGCGTCGCATCGCACCTCCTGAGGGCGTGGGACCGCTTCGGAAACCGTCGTCGAACCCCTCGAATTCATTGGGTACCCCAACGGTATCCATGACTTCATTGGGAAGTCCAATGAAATCTCGCTAGGCTTCCGGCATGGCCGAAGCCGAAGCCCCCCTCGCCGCGATCCGCTCCCTGCCCAGCTGGCTGCTCGGCCGGGCCGCCGCCCGCGGCCGGGCCCTGGTGGCCGAGGCGCTGGCCGTGGAGGGGCTGAGGATGTGGCACCACGTGGTGCTCTCCGCCGTGCGCGACCTCGCCCCCGTCGCCCAGGCCGACCTCGGCCGCAGCGTCGGCCTGGACCCCAAGGACCTGGTCGGTGTCCTCAACGACCTGCAGTCGGCCGGACTGGTCGTGCGCGAGCCGGACCTCA
Source organism: Streptomyces sp. NPDC020801 (assembly GCF_044334385.1). Lineage (NCBI taxonomy): Bacteria > Bacillati > Actinomycetota > Actinomycetes > Kitasatosporales > Streptomycetaceae > Streptomyces > Streptomyces sp. NPDC020801. Next base: position 115,508 of record NZ_JBIRST010000010.1, on the reverse strand, counting down.
GGGACCGGCGCAAGAACGCGGTGTCCCTCACCGAGGAGGGCGGGCGGCTGCTGACCCGCTGCGAGAAGGCGGCCCGCGAGGCGAACGACACCCTCCTCGCGCCGCTGTCCTCGGCCGAACGGAAGCGGTTCATGGACCTGTTGATCCGGATTTCCGGCACACAGCGGTGACGGCGGCTCCGGCACACAGCGGTGACGGCGGCTAACGTTCCGTCATGACCGCACCCGACGCACTCGATCCCGCGCGCTGCGCCCTCGTCCTGGTCGACCTGATGGACCGCATCGTCGCCCTGCCCCTGGAGCCCCGCGAGGGCACCGACGTCCTCGCCGCGGCTGGGGACCTGGCCGCCAGGTTCCGGGCGGCCGGCGCACCCGTCGTGCTGATCCGCGTCGAGCGGCCCGGCGTCGCCGAGCAGCCGCCCGGCAGCTGACTGGTCGCCGGACTGCGCCACGACGGCGACCTCGAGATCGTCAAACGGACCATCGGCGGCTTCCAGGGCACCGGCCCGGACGAGCGCCTGCGCGAACGCGGCATCACCACGCTGGTGTTCGGCGGCATCGCCACCAACCTCGGTGTCGAGTCCACCGCCCGCGCCGCCGCCGACCTCGGTTACGGCCTCGTCTTCGTAGAGGACGCCATGGCCGCGTTCACCACCGCCGAACACGAGGCGTCGGTCAGGCTCGACTTTCCCCGGCTGGGGACGGTCGTGGCCGCCACCCAGGTCCGCCCGACGGCCCGCTGACCCCTCGGACCGGCACCTCGCCGCCGTCCCCGGCCACCGCCGGCCGCCACTCCCGCCGGAACGTGGGGCGGGGCCCCCGCGGCGAACAGGGCGCCCCCCGCCGCCCGGGCCCCCGCCCCGGGTTCCGGCGGGGAGCCGGTCACCCGGGGCCGGCGGTCAGCTCCTGGCCGCCGCGGCCCCCAGGGCGATTCGGTGCTCCCCCGCGTACACGTTCATGGAGCGGCCCCGCAGGAAGCCCACCAGGGTCAGACCCGTCTCCGTGGCCAGGTCCACCGCCAGGGACGAGGGCGCCGACACCGCCGCCAGCACCGGGATGCCCGCCATCACCGCCTTCTGCGCCAGCTCGAAGGAGGCCCGGCCGGAGACCAGCAGAATCGAGCGGGACAGCGGCAGGCCGCCGTTCTGCAGGGCCCGGCCGACCAGCTTGTCGACCGCGTTGTGCCGGCCCACGTCCTCCCTTGTGTCCAGCAACTCGCCGTCCTCGGCGAACAGGGCCGCCGCGTGCAGGCCTCCCGTCCGGTCGAAGACCCGCTGGGCCGCGCGCAGCCGGTCGGGGAGACCGGCGAGCAACTCGGGCTCGACGCGGACCGCAGGGGTGTCGGAGATCGGCCAGCGGGCCGTCGTACGGACGGCGTCCAGGCTGGCCTTGCCGCACAGGCCGCACGAGGAGGTCGTGTAGACATTGCGCTCCAGCGTGATGTCGGGAACGGTCACGCCCGGGGCGGTCCGCACATCCACCACGTTGTACGTGTTGGAGCCGTCCACCGTCGCCCCCGCGCAGTAGACGATGTTCTGCAGATCGGACGCCGCACTCAGCACACCCTCACTGACCAGGAACCCGGCGGCCAGCGCGAAGTCGTCCCCCGGCGTGCGCATGGTGATCGCGAGCGGCCTGCCGTTCAGCCGGATCTCCAGCGGCTCCTCGGCCACCAGCGTGTCGGCGCGGGAGGAGACGGCCCCGTCGCGGATGCGGATCACCTTGCGTCGTTCCGTGACACGTCCCATGTCCTGATCAGCCCCGGTTCTGTACGTGCTGGTAGCCGAAACGGCCCTTGATGCAGAGGTTGCCGCGGGTCACCGGGTTGTCGTGCGGCGAGGTGACCTTGACGATCTCATTGTCCTGTACGTGCAGGGTGGGATTGCAGTCCACTCCGCAGTAGGCACAGACCATGGTGGTCCGCGTCTGCGCCGACTCGTCCCAGGTCCCAGGTACCCGCCGCCCGCATGCCGAACTCCGACCTGAACGACAGCGCCCCCGTCGGGCACACCTCGACGCAGTTGCCGCAGTACACACACGCCGAGTCCGTCAGCGGCGCGTCGTGCCCCACCGCGATCCGGGCGTCGAAACCACGTCCCGTGGCCGTGATCGCGAACGTGTTCTGCCACTGCTCGCCGCAGGCGTCGACGCACTTGCAGCACAGGATGCACTTGTCGTGGTCGCGCACACAGAGGTCGTTGCCGATCCGCGGTTCCGCGTTCAGCCGGGCCGCGTCCGGGCCGAACCGGTCCGGTTCGGCCTCGTACTCCTTGATCCACTCGGCGGCACGCGGGGTGGTCGACGGATCGACCGCCGACGCGAGCAGCTCGGGCACCACCTTGCGGCTGTGCCGGGCGCGCTCGCGGCTTCGAGCCGGGCTCCCCCGGTAGCCCTCGACGGAGTTGAACAGAGGTTTCCGCGCCACAGAGGTACGCGCCCGCGCCGCGCCGGATCTCGATGTCGAAGGCGTACCCGTGGCCGAGGACGTCGTCGCCGAGGAGGCCGCGGGCGCGGGCCCGCGCCACCAGTGCCGCCGGTGCCCGCTCGCACGGGCCCGGGCACGGGGAGCGTTCGACCATCCCGGGGTCGGCGGCCCTCGTCCCGTCGCGGGCGGCGCCCTCCCAGGAGGACTCGGGAGGGCCGAGCAGGGCGTCGACCGCCACCCGCTCCTCGTCCGTCGGCTTGCTGTCGCCGAAGCGCAGGTCCACTTGTGTCACCTCACGTCGGTCGGGGCGGGCAGCTTCCCGATCCGGATCGCCGACGCCCTGAACTCCGCCGTGCCCGCGATCGGGCAGTTGGCCTCGATCGTCAGCCGGTCGGTGCTTGGCGCCGCGTCAGGTTGCCGGGGCCGCGACGAAGCGTTCCAGCAGGGTGCACAGCAGATCCTGGTCGCCCTCATCCATGTGGCCGAGGAGCCGTGCGGCCACGTCGTCGGCGACGACGGACGCCTCGGCGAACAGCGCCCTGCCCTGTTCGGTGATCTCGACGGCGTAGGCGCGCCGGTCGGTGGGCGAGGGGCGGCGTACGGCCAGGCCGCGGGTCTCCAGATCGTCGACCGTGCGCACCATCGAGGACTTGTCGCCGCCGGTGAGGTCGATGAGCCGGCGCTGGCTGAGCGGTCCGTGCAGGTCCAGGTTGAGCAGGACACCGTAGTGGCGGCCCTCGATGCCCAGGGGACGCAGGGCGTCGGCGAACGTATGGGCGGCGCGCCGCTGGGCGAGGCGGAGCAGCGGGCCGACGCGGACACGGCCGGTGCCGGATGGGCGCGGGGGGGAGTCGGGCGTGTTCATCGGCATCAGCATAGGGCAAAGCGAGATTGGTTCTTGTAAGATGGTTCTATGTGGCACTATCTCATGCATGCCTAAATCGATTGCGTGCACCTCGCCCCCGGTCCAGGTGCCACCCGCGAACGGCGGACGCCCTCCGGCGCGTCGCTGGGCCCTGATGCTCTTCCGGACCGTGGTGACCTGCGAGGCCGTCCTCGCTCTGGGGCAGGCGGTCCTCGCCGGAAGCTTCCTGTCCGGTCACTACGCGGCCCTCGACCTCCACGCGCTCAACGCCACCGCCACCGGGCTCACCGCCGTGGCACAGACCGCGGCCGCGCTGCTGCTGTGGCGGCCGGGCGGCGGACCGGGCTGGCCGGCCCTGGTCTCCGTCGCGCTCTTCGGCGCGGAGGCCGGGCAGATAGCCATGGGGTACGGGCGGGTGCTCGCCGTGCATGTTCCGCTGGGCGTGGCGATCATCGCCTGTACGTTCCTGATGCTGGTCCGGGCCTGGCGCCCGGCGGCCGCACGGACCCCGTCCTCCCGCACCGAAGGCGCCGGGCGCACCGAGGGATCCGCCGCCGAGGAGGGGTCCGCATGACCGGCGGCATCACCAGGCGCCGCCTCCTCGCCGCGGCGGCCATGGGCGGCGGCGCGCTCACCGCGGGCGGATGGGCCGTGGCCGGTGGGGCGCTGACGTCCGGTCAGCCGGGGCTGCTGCTGCGCAGCCGGGCCCCGTTGCCGAGGCCGTACGAGGTGCCGCTGCCCGTGCCGCCCCTGCTCGCACCGGTCAGCACGAGCGGCACGGCGGACGTCTACGAGATCACTCAGCGACCGGCGCGGCTGCGGATCCTCCCGGGGCTGGAGACCGGCGCCTGGACCTATGACGGGACGTTCCCGGGGCCGACCATCGTGTCCCGCTCCGGACGCCGGACGGTGGTGCGGCACCGCAACGAGCTGCCCCATCCGACCGTGGTCCACCTGCACGGCGGGCACACCCCGTACGGCAGCGACGGCTACCCGACCGCGTTGATCCTGCCCCGGAACAGCACGGCAGGCACGGCAGGCATGGCAGGCACGGCAGGCACGGGCGGGATGCCGGGCATGTCCGGAGGCGGTGGCGCGCAGGACACCGCCGCCGGGCAGCGGACGTACACGTACCCGATGGAGCAGCGGGCCGCCACCCTCTGGTACCACGACCACCGCATGGGCTTCACCGGACCGAACGTCTGGCACGGCCTCGCCGGGTTCCATCTGGTCCACGACGACGAGGAGGCGGCCCTGCCCCTGCCCGGCAGGGAGCGCGACATCCCGCTGCTGATCGCCGACCGGTCCTTCGCCGCCGACGGCTCCTTCCAGTACCCCGCGCTCGATGCCGGACAGCGCACGGCGGGCGTCACCGACCGGTACATGGACGGTGTCCTGGGCGACGTCATCCTGGTCAACGGGGCGCCCTGGCCGGTGCTCGAAACCCAGCGGCTGCGCTACCGGCTGCGGCTGCTCAACGGCTCCAACGCCCGCCGCTACCGACTGGCGCTGGACCCCGCGCCGCCGGGCGGCGGCGCTCTGGTGCAGATCGGCGGCGACGGGGGCCTGCTGGAGCGGCCGCTCGCGCACGGCACCCTGGACATCGCCCCGGGCGAACGCTTCGACGTGGTCGTCGACTTCGCCCGCTACCGGCCCGGCACCCGGGTACGGCTGGTCAACCGCCTGGGCAGCGGCGGCACGGCGGCCGTCATGCGGTTCGACGTCTCCGGTGCCCGGCCGCCTGCCGACGACTCCCGTGTACCGGACCGGCTCTCGGTGATTCCCGCACCGCGGGCCGACCGGGCCAGGGCGACCCGTACCTTCCACTTCCAGCGGCTGCCCGGATCCGGATGGACCATCAACGGCCGCCCCTACGAGCCCGGCAGGCCGCTGGCGACCGTCCGCCTCGGTACCACCGAGGTGTGGCGATTCGTCACCGACTTCCACCACCCCGTGCACCTGCACCTGAACCACTTCCAGGTGACCGCCCGCAACGGCCGGTCGCCCGGCCCGTACGACGCGGGCTGGAAGGACACCGTGGATCTGCGTCCCGCCGAGTCCGTGGAGATCGTCACCCGCTTCACCGACTACCCGGGGCGGTTTCTGCTGCACTGCCACAACCTCGAGCACGAGGACATGGCGATGATGGCCGACTTCGTCACGGAGTGAGCCAGGCCTCGCGCCGATCACGCAGCCCGCAGCCCCCCAGCGTAACGAGCGGCGGTTGCCGAGAGCGCGCTCCCCTTCCAGCTCGCAATCGTGATGCTGGGCCTGTCGGCCTGATCGGACGCAAGAACAGCTACCGCCTCTACCTGGGCGCAGGCGCGCTGATGTACCTGCTGGTCGCCCTGTTCGGGGACACCTCCAAGCCGCTGTTCGTGCTGAGCGCGCTGGTGACCCTCCCCTTCTACGGCGGCGGGGTCGCCACCGTCCCCGACTGTCTGAAGGACCTCTTCGGCGCCGACGGGGTCGGCGCGATCCACGGCCGGCTGCTCACCGCCCGGTCCACCGCCGGCGTGCTCGGGCCGCTCATCGTCAACCGGATCGCCGACCGCCGGGAGGCGGTCGGCAGACACGGCTCCGCCCCGTACGGGCCGTCGTTCGCCGTCATGATCGGGCTCCTCGTCGTCGGCATCGCCGCCAAAGAACTCGTCCACCCCGTCCACCCCGTCCACCCCGTCCGCCCCGTCCGCCCCCGCCACCACCTGCCCGCGCCGAGGAAGGACGCCGATGCCGCACGACAACAGCCCGAAGCGGCCTGACCGGCGGCCCCTGATCGCCTTCGCCTGGCTGTGGGTGGGCACGCCCCTGGCCTACGGGCTGTACGAGCTCGTGCGGAAGGCGACGCAGTCGTTCACGGGGTAGGCCTTCGGGCGTCCGAGCGTCTGACCGAAGCCGACAAGCCGGGCGCACGATTCCTGTGGCATCAGCTGCCGTGCTACCCGTCGGTCACTGATCACACTGGTGAATCCCGCTACTCACGGCAACGAGGGGGATCACCAATGAACGGCTCGCGCATCGCCGCCGTCGGCCACTACCAGCCCGCCAGAGTGCTCACCAACGAGGACCTGGCCGGCATGGTGGACACCAGCGACGAGTGGATCAGGAGCCGGGTGGGCATCCGGACCCGGCACATCGCCGCCCCCGACGAGCCGGTGGACGAACTGGCCGCGCACGCCGCCGCCAAGGCCCTCGCGGCGGCGGGTCTCACCCCCGGCGACATCGACCTGGTGCTGGTCGCCACCTCCACGGCCGTCGACCGCTCCCCGAACATGGCCGCCCGCGTCGCGGCCCGGCTCGGCGTGCCCGGGCCGGCCGCGATGGACCTCAACGTCGTGTGCGCCGGCTTCACCCACGCGCTCGCCACCGCCGACCACACCGTCCGCGCCGGCGCCGCGGCACGGGCCCTGGTCATCGGCGCCGACAAGATGTCCGCCGTCACCGACTGGAGCGACCGCACGACCTGCGTGCTCGTCGGCGACGGGGCGGGCGCCGCCGTGGTCGAGGCCTGCCGCCCCGGCGAGGAGCCCGGGATCGGGCCGGTGCTGTGGGGTTCGGTGCCGGAGATGGGGCACGCGGTACGCATCGAGGGCACGCCCCCGCGGTTCGCGCAGGAGGGACAGAGCGTCTACCGGTGGGCCACCACCAAACTGCCACCGCTGGCCCGGGAAACCTGTGAGCGGGCGGGCCTCGCGCCCGAGGACCTCGCCGCGGTCGTCCTGCACCAGGCGAACCTGCGCATCATCGAGCCGCTCGCCGGGAAACTCGGCGCGGTCAACGCGGTGGTCGCCCGCGACGTCTGCGACTCCGGCAACACCTCGGCCGCCAGCATCCCGCTCGCCTTCTCCAAGCTGGTCGAACAGGGCTCCGTCACCGCGGGCGACCCGGTGCTGCTGTTCGGCTTCGGCGGCAACCTGTCGTACGCGGGGCAGGTCGTGCGCTGCCCGTGAGCAGGGGTGTGCCCGCGGGTGTGATGTGCCCAACTCCCGCCAGGGCCGCCACTGTGCGTCGTAGACTGTAGACGAAAGACAATCGATACTGGCTGTCGGTGAACCGGCTTGCCGGCTGTGGTGCCCGGCCCTGCCGAGGAGGGGGACCCACGATGTTGTCGGCAGGACTGCCCCAGGGAGCAGTGCCCAGGCTCGAACGGCCCGGCCCGCTGCGCGAACGCGTTTACGAGGCGCTGCTCGAACTCATCACCACCCGCGCCCTCCAGCCCGGTCAGCACCTCGTCGAGAGCGAACTCGCCGGCCACCTCGGCGTCTCCCGGCAGCCGGTGCGCGAGGCGCTGCAGCGGCTGAACACCGAAGGGTGGGTCGAACTGCGGCCCGCGCAGGGCGCGTTCGTGCACGAGCCGACGGAGGAGGAGGCCGACCAGCTCCTCACGGTCCGCACGCTGCTGGAGGCCGAGGCCGCCCGGCTGGCCGCCGCCGACGCGGACGGCGCCGGCATCACGGCACTGGAGGAGCTCTGCACGCAGGGCGAGCGGGCCGTCGCCGACGACGACGTGGACGCCGCCGTCGCGCTCAACGCCCGCTTCCACGCCAAGATCATGGAGTTGGCCGGCAACGCGGTCCTCGCCGAACTCGCCGCGCAGGTCGACCGCCGGGTGCGCTGGTACTACACGCCGGTGGCCCGGCAGCGCGGCGGTGAGTCCTGGATCGAGCACCGCGGCCTCATCGCCGCCATCGCCGACCACGACGAGCAGCGCGCCACCCGGCTGATGCGAGAGCACACCGAGCACACCCGCACGTCCTACCACGAGCGCGCGCAGTCCTGAGACCACCCGCCGGTGCGGCCCGCCCGGCCACCGTGCCCCGGCCGGCGCAGCAGCAGCGCCCGCGCCGCCGCCACCATCGACACACCGCCCGCCAGCGCATAGGCCCCGTTGTAACCCCGGGCGCCGACCACCGCGGGGTCGAGGCCGCCGCCGACAGACCGCTGATCAGCTTGCCGCTTTACACCAGCCCGTAGTTGGTGGCGTTGCAGTTCTCGCCGAAGCAGTCCGGGGTCAGCGCGGCGAACATCGCGTATAAGGCGCCGCCGCCGAAGCCGGAGAGGAACGCGAAGAACAGGAACAGCCACTCGTTCTTCATGTCACCCGCCCAGATGACACCGAACTGGGCCAGCCCCAGGACCAAGATGACGAACACCATTGTCGTCTTGCGTCCCCACAGGTCCGACAGCCAGCCCACCACCGCGCGGCCCACGCCGTTGATGACGGCCATCACGCCCATCGAGGAGGCCGCGACCATCGGATCGAAGCCGATCTCCTTGGCGAAGTCGACCTGGAAGGAGATAGCGAAGTTCGACACACCGGCGGTCATCACGACCGTGATGGGGAACACTTCCCCGAAAGCCCTTCGCGCACCCTCACCGGACCCTCGGTGTCGGCCGTCCTCGGTGTCCGCACCTTCGGGTGTCCGGACCCTCGACGTCCGGATCTCTGTGTCCGGACCCTCTGTGTTCCGCGCACCACGCACCAACCCGGCGCACGACAGTGCGAGCCGTCCGCCGAACGAACCGGACCATGTGCCGAACGAACCGGACCGTGCGCCAAACGAACCGGACAGTTCCCGCCCCCGCCCCCGCCCCCGACCGTGCACCGGAAGCGGAGCAAGCCATGCCACCCACCCTCACCCTCAAGCCCGGCACGTCCTGGACCGACGCCTGGCGGCGCTGCCTGGCCGCCGCGCCCGAAGCCTTCCGGGACGACCGCGTCCTCAACCTCTGGAACGCCGCCTGGCAGACGGACGGCCGTGCGCTGCCCGCCACCAGCCCGGTGGACGGCACCCCCATCGCGGGCCCGCCCCGTCTGGACCGTGGCATCGCCCGCCAGGCCGTACGGGCCTCACTCGACCAGCACCGCGCCTGGCGGCACGTGGCCTTGGAAGAGCGCCGGGCCCGGGTCGCGGCCACCCTCGACGCCCTGACCGAGCACAGGGAGTCGCTCGCCCTCCTCCTGGTCTGGGAGATCGGCAAACCATGGCGGCTCGCCCAGGCGGACGTCGACCGGGCCATCGACGGCGTGCGCTGGTACGTCGACGGCATCGAGCCGATGATCGCGAACCGGTCCCCGCTGGACGGCCCGGTGTCCAACATCGCCAGCTGGAACTACCCGATGAGCGTCCTGGTCCACGCCATGCTGGTCCAGGCCCTGGCGGGCAACGCGGTCATCGCCAAGACCCCGACCGACGGCGGCGTCGCGTGCCTGACCCTGGCCTGTGCACTCGCCGCCCGCGAGGGCCTCCCGGTCACGCTCGTCAGTGGCACCGGCGGCGAACTCTCCGAGGCGCTGGTGCGCGCTCCCGAGATCGGCTGCGTCTCCTTCGTCGGCGGCCGCGACACCGGCGCCGCCGTGGCCACGGCGGTGACCGACCTCGGCAAGCGCCACATCCTGGAACAGGAGGGCCTGAACACCTGGGGCATCTGGAACTACACCGACTGGGACGCGCTCACGCACGTCATCCCCAAACTCTTCGACTACGGCAAACAGCGCTGCACGGCCTATCCACGCTTCGTCGTCCAGCGCGACCTGTTCGACGAGTTCCTGGCGGCGTACCTGCCGGCTGTGCGCGGTGTGCGGGTGGGCCACCCCCTGGCCGTGGAGGGGCGGGACGACCCCCACCCGCACCTGGACTTCGGCCCGCTGATCAACACCGCCAAGGCCAAGGAACTGCGGGACCAGGTGGCGGTGGCCGTCGACAGGGGCGCCGTCCCGCTGCACCGGGGCCGCCCGGAGGACGCCCGCTTCCTGCCCGGCCAGGACACATCGGCGTACGTCCAGCCGGTCACCCTCCTCAACCCGCCCCGCTCCTCCCCGCTGCACCACGCGGAACCCTTCGGCCCCGTCGACACGATCGTCCTGGTCGACACGGAGGCGGAACTGCTGGCCGCGATGAACGCGTCCAACGGCGCCCTGGTGGCCACGCTCTCCACGGACGATCGGGAGACCTACGCCCGCCTGGCCCCGCACATCCGCGCCTTCAAGGTCGGCCACGGCAAGCCCCGCTCCCGCGGCGACCGCGACGAGCTGTTCGGCGGCTTCGGCGCCTCCTGGCGCGGCGCCTTCGTCGGCGGCGAGCTCCTGGTCCGCGCCGTCACCCAGGGCCCGCCGGGGGAGCGGCTGCCGGGCAACTTCCCCGAGTATCAGCTGATGCCGTGACCTGCCCGGCCCAATGCCCCTGACCTCGCAACATCCACGGAAGGTGGGGCGACGGCCACGATCCGTATCCGCCCCCCGGAGATCCCTCCGGGGGGCGGATACGCAGGTGAAAGGCACCGCGAAAGCTTGGTATTGTTGTCCATGTCGCCGCGGGGCAGCCCCCTGCAAGGCGGCAGACACCTGGTCCGGGTGGCGGAATGGCAGACGCGCTAGCTTGAGGTGCTAGTGCCCTTTATCGGGCGTGGGGGTTCAAGTCCCCCCTCGGACACTCGCTAACTCGCTATACCGATACGGAATCGAGGGCCTCGACCTAACGGTCGCGGTCCTCGTTGCGTTGTCGTAGGTAATGGTGATGCCGAGGGCTTCGTGGAGTGGTCCTTTCTTGTCGGCGTCGGCGGCTTGGATGCGTTGTGCGATGTCGCCGAGTCTCTCAGTAATCTCCTGGATCTGGTCGGCGGTGAGGTGTGGTTCCTTCTTCCGAGTGACGGCGGGCAGGGCGTCGAGCTTCTTCTGCGCTGCGTCCTTGTCTCGCTGCGCGTCGTTGATCCACTGGGTGACGACGGCTGGGTCGGCTCCGGCGTCGAGGGCGGCCTGGTAGCGGGCGAGCCGTCGCTCGCAGTCCTTGATCGCCTGGCGGGCCTGGGCCTGCTCGGGGGTGTGGATCGGCGCGGTGCTGGCTGCGCGGCTCGCGGCGCTGAGTGCGGTGATGGTGGCGGTGAGCCGGTCGGGGGCGAAGGCTCGGGCGATCCATGTGTCCAGTGCCTGGCACACGATGTCTTCGCGCAGGTTGACGGTTCGCGGGTGGTCGAGCCCTGGGTAGAGGGCGGCTTCCTGTTCCTTGAATTCGCATCGGTAGTAGACGCGGTCGCGGATCGGAGAGGGCTGCATTTTCCGTCCGCACAGGGTGCAGCGCACTCGTCCTCGCAGGACGTAGGGCCGCAGGCTGCCTTGCCGGCCGGGGCGTTCCTGCCGCTGCTGCGCGCGGGCGCGCTGTCTGCGGGTTGCCTGCACGGCTTCGAAGAGTTCCTTGGTGACGAGCGCGTCGTGTGCGGGCTCGGTGGAGTGGATCCACTCCTCGACGGGGTTGTGCGTCATGTGGGTGCGGTGGCCGAGGGCGACGTCGTCGATGTCGATGAGGCGTTCTTCTTTGCATTGTTTGTTCCACACCTCGTGGCCGGTGTAGCGGGGGTTGAGGAGGACCGCTCTGACCGCGCCAGCTTGCCATGCGGTCTTCGTGCGGTGCGGATTGCGGGCGGCATCGTGGGCGGAGGGGCAGGGAATGCCCTCGTGGTTGAGCAGTGCGGCGATGGCCTTGTCACTCATGCCATCGACGTACATGGTGAAGACGCGCAGTACGACGGGTGCGGCGGCGGGGTCAGGTTCGAGTTTGTGGATGCGCTGGCCGATGGCCGCCTTGGCGGGGTTGGGGTGGGGTCCGGCGTCGGCGATCCGGTAGCCGTAAGGCGGTCGCCCACCGAGGTAGCGGCCCTGGAGCTGCGCTTGGGAGCCCATCGCGGTACGGACCCGGATCTTGACGCGGTTGCGTTCTCCCTTGCTCATGCCGCCGAAGACGGACATGACGAGGTCGTGGGCTTCGTTGTCCGGGTCGATCGGCCCGCCGACCTCCGGGACCCACAGGGGGATGCGGAAGTGGACGAAGACGGGGAAGGTGTTGCCGAACTGGTTGCCGTAGAAGGTGCGCTGCGGCTCCCCGATCACGACCGCGTCGAATCCGCGATTGGGGTTGCGGAGGGCTTGGAGGAGTTCGTTAGCGCGGGGCCGGCGTTGCCAGGGCAGGGAGCGGCTGTGGCCGAAGTCGAAGTATTCGGTGACGATCTGGCCTCCTGCGGGTCCGATCAGGGCTCGGGCGCGGGTGAGTTGCCAGTTTCTGGACGCCTCGGGATCTTGAAGGTCCTCGGTGGAGCAGCGTCCGGCGAAGGCGAAACGGATCACGTGCGGTCAGACCCCCAGTGGGTATGGCATGGAGCGCGTTGCGGGTGTTATGTGGCGGTCTGTCGTACCTCGAATGGGCGAGAAGATCCAGCGGGGCCTGCTCTTGCTAGGTGTCTCCGGCCTCGGGGCGTGCCTGGTTGGGAGGGGCGATCATGGTGTGAAGGAGCTGCAGGAGGGCTGCGGCGACGGGCTCGGTCACCTCGGGTGGTTCCTGGGGGAGGTCCATGTGGATGCTCCTGGGGTTGTCCGTGCTCGAGTGCCACTCGGGTGGGGGCTCGCCGTCGGGCGCTGGGGCCGGAGAACTCGTTGGTGCTGGCACATCCCCTATAGAGATGTCGCACCGCTGATTTGTCGTCCTGTGTCGACCGGGGACCTTGTGGAGCGGGCTCGGTGGCTGAAATCCGTGCCGAGGGCGATGCGCACATAGAGGGCCAGGTGAGACCATATGACCGAGGACGGGGACGTGGTGGAGTTCCGCTTCAACGTTTAGTTGGCGCCGTAGCATCGGCGTGACGATCTGGCAAATGTGCAGGTCAGATGGGGTCTGCCTGATTCAGGGTCGACCCCGTCGCTGTATCCGCTGCTGGATCCGTGCTGGATTCCCTGACGTCTCGTCACCTGTCGTCATCCCTGGTTATCCGCACTCTTGCTGGATCGGTGCTGGATCGAACTGACGGGGCGTCATCTGTATGGGCGCGCGTTCGGCTACGGATTCCGTTGCCGACGGGGCGGTGCGGGCTGTTGTCGGTAGTGTCAGGGCCGGGTGGGCGCGGCGGTGGTCTCGTTGCCTATGGATGGCGGACAGGGATCGCGATAGGGCCGTCGCCGCCTGTGGCCGACGGATGGTGAGGCCCGGGATGTTTTTTGGTCGCAGGTTTGAGCCCTCGGCGGGGCACCGACAGCGTCTGTACGGCCTCGAACAGGTCGTGAGCTGGTGCTTTCCGGGACTGTCGCGGTGCCGCAACAGCGGGGGCGCCGTCGGCGTGGGGGTGGTTCCCGGTGAGCTCCCCGGGTGCGGCTGGCCGCGAGGAGTTTCCGGACGTTCGTGACGCCTCGCCGGACACTGTGAGTGGTGGTGTCGGGTTCGAGGTGTGGGTGCGGCGTGGCTGGTGCCTTGCTGGTCGCCTCGGTGGCCGAGTACGTCTCGTACGTTCATCAGCGGGCGTTTGCCCTGCAGGGCGGGGCGGATGCGGTGAGTGCGAGGCTGTGGCCGTTGTCAGTGGATGGGCTCCTGCTGCTGGCGACAGTCGGACTGCTCAATACGACTCGCACGGCGGGGCGTCGGGCGCGGGCCGTGGTGTGGCTGGCTTTCCTTCTCGGCATCGCCGTCTCGCTTGCGGCGAACGTTGCGGCCGCGCGTGCGCTGGCGTGGAAGCCGATGCTGGTGGCGGGCTGGCTGCCGGTCGCCCTGCTGCTGTCGGTGGAACGCGGCTACGGTCGCGGCCCGCGGCGGCGCCGCAAGCGCGGTGAGCCCCGATGAGGGCCGCCGACGAGCCCCGACAGGACGGTTCACACGGTTCTCGCGCGGTTGACCTTGAGACCTGGGTGCGCCGGGGCTGCGCCCTGGTGGTGGCGTCGGTTGCTGCGTACGCCTCCTACGTTCACCAGAGGTCGTTTGCTCTTCAGGGCGGGGTAGACGCCCCGAGCGCCGCGCTGTGGCCGTTGTCCGTCGACGGATTGTTGCTCCTGGCGACGGTCGGCCTGCTCAAGCCTCCTCGGCACGCCAGCCGCCGGGCACGCCAGCTGTCTCCCCGTCAGTTGTCAGGGAGACGGATGATCTTTACCGCAACAGATGCGACAACTTAGAGGCTGTCTCACGTGGTGCTCCAGCTACTCGACCGTGCTCGTGAGGAACGTGTGGATCTCGGCGGCGAGGTTTCGCATCTCCTCGCCGGCCGCGTGCACGGTCGTGGTCTCGAAGTGCCACTCCTCGGACGGAGGCCGGTCGTGGATGCCCCACGTGAGGTGGACGTAGCCGCCAGGGCGGTGTTCCGCCGAGATTGTCAGGTCGTGTTCCAGGGAGCGCCAGGCGCGCGATCCTTCCCAGCCGCGGAAGTCCTCGGCCAGCGTGGAGAGGAATGTGTCGATGCCGTCGCCGTCCCACGTCCGCACCAGGGTCTCGACGCTCACCCATTGCCCGCGAGCTTTCACAAGGAAGTCGAGTGTGGGATCGTCCCCGAACGGTCTTGTCGGCTCGGAGAAGAGCAGGTGGACCGGTCGCGGTCCGGGGTCTCCCACGCGTACCACTGCGCCATCTTCGATCATTCGAGCAGGTTAGAAGTCGTGGGACTCGATGACCAACGGCTATCCCCGCACCGCAGGCGCCACTTGGGGCATGATCGTCCGCCATGGCTGTGGATCTTGCGCGGGACCTGGTCCCCGATGGGCTGTGGAAGATAGCCGCGCCGCTGATACCGCCGTTCCGGCCCAGACAGCAGGGGGGCGGGACGGTGCCAGTGGCGGATCGAAAGGTGTTCACCGCGGTGGTGTACGTGCTGACCAGCGGTTGCGCCTGGCGCTACCTGCCGCCGACGTTCGGCACCTCGCCCGCCACCGCGCATCGCCGGTTCACGGCGTGGACCAAGGCCGGTCTGTGGCGTCGGCTGCACCGGGCCGTCCTGGACGAACTCGGTGCCAGGGGCGAGCTGGACTGGACCTCAGCGATCATCGACGCCGCGTCCGTCCGCGCGAAAAGGGGGGCCCGCTGACCGGACCGAACCCGGTCGATCGTGGCAAGAAGGGCAGCAAACTGCATGTGCTGTCCGAAGCCCAGGGCATCCCGCTGGCCGTCGCAGTCTCCGGCGCGAACGTGCACGACAGCCAGGCGTTCAAGCCGCTGCTCCTGGGCATCCCCTCCATACGCTCCCGGCGCGGGCCACGACGACGGCGACCGGTCAAGGTTCGCGCCGACAAAGCGTACTTCTCCGCCGAACACCTCGCCTGGCTCCGCTCACGAGGACTCATCCCGCGCATCGCACGCCCGGGCATCGAGTCCGGCGAGCGACTCGGCCGACACCGATGGAAGATCGAGCGGTCCATCGCCTGGCTCTTCGGCTACCGCCGGCTCACCATCCGATACGAGCGGAAAAGCTCCCACTTCCTCGCTCTCCTCGGCCTGGCCGCCGCCCTGACCTGCTACAAGAAGCTCGCGAAACTCGCCACGTGAGACACCCTCTAAACCTGATGGCTGGGCAATGGGAGCCGTGTGAGTCGAGAGGCTCCCGCACGGTTCTGCGAGCGGCGGCGGGTGAGATTCCCGCCGCCGACTCACGTCGTGGTGTTCTGCACCACGGAGAAGGAAGCGATCAAGGCCAAGCAGGACCTGGCCGCATGGCTCGAACCCCGGGGTCTCTCCTTCAACGAGGAGAAGACCAGGGTGGTTCACCTCTCCAGCGGAGTGGACTTCCTCGGGTTCAACGTCGGCAGGTTCCGCGAAAAGCTGATCATCAAGCCGAGCCGGGATGCCCTGCAGAGAGCCCGGAAGAGGATCAGTGTTACGGCCAGGGAGAACAGCGGCTCGCCCATTGAAACCCTGGTCAGGGCACTGTCACCGTTTGTACGTGGCTGGTCCACGTACTACCGGACTGTCTGCTCGAAGGAGACCTTCAACCTACTGGACGCCCACACCTTCGAGGTCCTGAAAAGCTGGGCCATGCGACGACACCGCCGCAAACCCTGGGGATGGATCAAACGGAGGTACTGGGGCACGTTCCAGCCAGGCAGGTCCAGCAAGTGGGTGTTCGGCACCCCCGAGCACTACTTGCCGCAAGCCTCCTGGACGCCGATCCAGCGACACACCCTGGTCAAGGACGATGCATCACCCGACGATCCGGAGCTGGAAGAGTACTGGGGGAACCGTCGACGCAAGCGGGTACAGGCAGTGGGAGAACCCAAGAAGATCCTCTCTCTCGCCTACCGTCAGCGGGGGCTGTGCCCCAGGTGCGGATTGGATCTGATCGACGGAGCCGGGTTCGACCCGGACGACGTTCAGGACTGGGCCAATTGGTTCACGGGGAGCCTCCGGGCGATCCACGTGCATCATCTGACCTACCGCAGCAAGGGCGGCAGCGACCCCCCGAACAACCTGGAGCTGATCCACACGTCCTGTCATCGCCAGGCACACGCTGGCGACTGGAAACATGACACCCACCGGCAGCCACAGGCCAGCTTGAGCCGGATGCGGGGATGACTCGCACGTCCGGTTCTGAGGGGGCTCCGGTGCAGCAGTGCCCCGGAGCTACCCGACTGCTCAGCGTAGTCAACAACGACGGAACCACCGAGACTGGCTTCCTGATGGACGACATCGTCCGCGAGGGCGCCCGGCGGATGCTCGCCGCGGCCCTGGAGGCCGAAGTCAACCAGTGATAGCCGAGTTGGCCGACCAGCGTGACGAAGCCGATCGCCGGCTGGTGGTCCGCAACGGCCACCACCGCGAGCGCACCGTGACCAGGCCCGGTGTCGGTCAAGGCGCCGCGCGTCGACGCCGCCACGGGCGAGCGCAAGCGGTTCTCGTCGAAGATCCTGGCCCCCTCGTGCCGGAAGTTCCCGAAGATCAGCGAGGTCCTTCCCCTGCTCTACCTGCACGGACTGTCCTCCGGCGACTTCGTGCCCGCCATGGAGCAGTTCCTCGGCAGCTCGGCCGGGCTTCCGCCGGCCACCGTGACCCGGCTGACCAAGCAATGGAGGATGACCACGCCGTCTTCCAAGCCCGCGACCTGTCGGAATCCGACTACGTCTACGTGTGGGCCGACGGCGTCCACCCCAAGATCCGCCTCGGCCAGGCCCGCTCCTGCGTCCTGGTCCTCATGGGAGTGCGCACCGACGGCTGCAAGGAGCTCATCGCGCTCGCCGAAGTAAGTTGCATTCCGCCTCAGCGGCCACCCCATGGGGCACCTCCGCCACCTCGATCCCGGCAGCCGCACCGAGCGACGGCCCTGCCGGGCGTCGTCCGTGACATGAGACAGAAGGTCGTTGGCGTGCCGCGGCACCCGCAGCCGGTCCCGGCACGCCATCCGCTGCCGGATGCGCTGATCATGCGGCCGGGCCGACAACGAGTTCAGGTGCAGTGGCGGCTCGGGCGCCGCTGAGCGATGAGGGCAACGATGTCGTCGTTGAGCCGGCCGCCGCTGTAAGCGATCAGGTCGCGGTGGAGATGGGCGAGGAGCTGGTGGGGTGTCTCGCCGCTCCATGGGCGGATTCGTTCGGGGAGGGGGTAGAAGGCGCCGGAGCGGTCGCGGGTCTCAGTGACTCCGTCGGTATACATCAGGAGCTGGTCTCCGGGATGGAAGGGGGCCAGATCGACGTGGTACCCGTTGCTCACCAGCATGCCCAGGTTGAGCGGCGGCGAGGGGGCAGCGGGCTGCAGTTCCAGGACCTCGCCGTGGCGCAGCAGCAGCGGGGGTGGGTGGCCGCAGGTGACGGTCCGGACGATCGGTTCATCGTCCGGGATCTCGGCGAGGAGTGCAGTGATGAAACGTTCAGCGCTCTCCGAGCCCGGGACCTCCGGGTACTGGGAGGCGCGGCGGCTCATGCTCGTCTCCAGGTGGCGCGCGAGGTGAGGTAGTCGGCCGCGTCGTGGGCGGCTTCGCGGAAGGCGCTGAGCAGCGTCGCGGCCGCCTGGATCGCGAGAGGCCCTTGCCGCGTACGTCGCCGATGAGCAGCCGTACGCCGTGCGGGGTGCGTATCGCCTCGTACAGGTCGCCGCCGATCCGGGCTTCCGCCGCGGCGGCCAGGTACAGGGTCTCGAGCGTGACGTGCCCAAGGTGCTGCGGTACCGGGTGCAGCACCGCCAGCTGGGCGGTCTCGGCCACTGAGCGGACCTGAACCAGCTGATGGGCGCATCGGCCCAGTAGGCGGTTGAAGAAGACGGCGAATGCTGCGATCGCCGCGAGAGTGGCCAGTTCAGAGTGGGCGGTTGGGTCCCGCAGCGCATCGAAGTCCACTGTCAGTCCGACAAAGACGGAGCACGCGCCCACTCCGATGAGCACGGTCCCCCACAGGGGCAGCAGGCTATCCGTCCTGGTCCACGCCCGCCGCCCGCGCATGCTGATTTTCGGTGTCGTCGACTTCGCCGCCGCCCTCAGTCAGGCAGGAAAGTTCCTCGGCTACCACGTCACCGTCTGTGACGCCCGCCCGGTCTTCGTCACACGCGCCCGCTTCTCGCACGCGGACGACGTCATCGTCGACTGGCCCCACCGCTACCTGAAGACCACCGAGGTGGACACTCGCACGGCCATCTGCGTCCTCACCCACGACGCCAAGTTTGACATCCCGCTGCTGCGTGATCGCTGATTCCATCAGGGCATTGTCGTAGGCATCACGACCGAGCCGATGGAGGCCGCGATGCGGGCGGCGTCCAGATGCTCGGCGAGCTTGAACGATGTGTATTGCCCAGATTCAATCGGTCGTAGCAACATCGACTGTCTGAGCTGATAGCGGCAGGCCGTGCCGTACGACCCGGGCAGCTCAGGGCTGCGCATGGACCACCTGTACGCCGCGCTCCCGCATCGTCTCCACGACCGGGTTGTCCGGTGCCGCGTCCGTGACGACCAGGGCGATCTCTTCCAGTGAGCAGACGCGCCCGAGCGCCGTGCGGCCGAGCTTCTCGGCCGTGGCCACCAGGATGACCCGCTGAGCCGCATCGAGAGCCGCGCGTTTCACCCGGACGTCGTCGAGGTTGTACGCGGTGGCTCCGCGGGCCGGGTCCACCCCGCAGCAGCCCAGCACGAAGGTGTCAAAGCATAGGTCTTTGAAGGTCTCGGTGGGCGTGTGGCCGTAGAAGGAGAGCTCTCCGGACCGGACCTGGCCGCCGGGTAGCAGCAACTGGATGCCGGGGTACGAGGACAGGGCGAAGGCGGCGTGCAGCGACAGCGGGGTGACGGTGAACTGCCGGTGCTCCATGGCCTTCGCGACGGCCACCAGGGTTGTACCGGTGTCCAGGGCGATCGTCTCGCCGTCCGTCAGAAGCGACAGCACCTTGCGCGCGAGTCGCTCCTTCGTCTCCATGCCCGACATGGCGCGGATCGCGTACGGCGGTTCCACCCCGCCCGGCAGGTTGCTCACCGCGCCGCCGCGCACCCTGCGCAGGGCACCGCGCGACTCCAGCAGCTCCAGGTCCCGGCGGATCGTCATCTCCGAGGCGCCCGTCTCCCGGGCGAGGTCCGCCACGGTGGCGCGGTTCTCCCGCATGAGCAGCTCGATCACGAAGTTGTGTCTCTCCATCACGTTCACGCCAGCGATGGTATCGGCCAGCCCAGCGGGTTGGCGCTTTTCGAACACCTTCCCTGTTCAAGCGGTCATTAAGTATGAGAGTGTTGGCGTGCTGATCTCATGTGAACTGCACTTTTCTGGTGGGTCAGATGTGCGTTCACCAGTCTTCCCTTGAGGAGTCCGATGTCCACAGCCCGAAGAGCAGATCCGCCCGGGGCCTCGCGACCACTGCTCACGACCGTGGCGATCGTCGCCTCCTGCCTGGCATTCGTGGTGATCGGAGCCCTTCAGGCCCTGTACGGGCCCGCGATCCCCGCGTTGCGCAAGGACTACGGCATCAGCCCGGCCGTGGCCGGACTCAGCCTGAGTGGACACTTCGCTGCCGCGGTGGTCGGCGTACTCCTCTACCACCTGCTGTGCGCGCGACTGGGCCACCGGATACTGCTCGGCGCCTCCTACCTGCTCATGGCGATCGGAGCGGTAAGCTTCGCCCTCGCGCCTAACTGGCCCCTGGCCCTGGTCGGCACCTTGGTCATCGGCCTCGGCTTCGGCGGTGTCGACTACGGCCTCAACCAGTTGTTCGCCGTGGCCTTCGGCCGTCGCAGCACCGCGATGCTCAACCTGCTCAACGGCCACTTCGGTGTGGGTGCGATCGCGGGGCCCGCCCTGGTGGGATGGCTCGGTGCCGAGCGCTACCCGGGCATCTTCCTAGGCGTCGCCGCCGTCTGTGTGCTCATTCTGTTCACACTTCGCGGCGTGACCTCCCGGGAACCCCAGCCCGTCACCGAGGCCGCTGCCGGCACGGGTGCGCGCGTCGCGCCGATCATCGCCGCGTTCATCGGCGTCTACGTGCTGCACGTGGCCATCGAGACCGGAGTCGGCGGATGGGAGCCCACCCATCTGGAGACCGTGGGCTATGCCGCCGCTACCGCCGCCACCGCCACGTCGGCGTACTGGGCCGCCATGACCATCGGCCGCTTCGTCGTGGTCCCTCTCTGCCTGCGCTTCTCGGCACCTGCGATCCTCACCGTGTGCTGCGCAGGCATGGCGGGATTCCTGCTGCTGGCGACACTTCCCTCGGCGGCGCCCTACGCTTACTTCGGGGTGGGCCTCGCCATCGCGCCGATCTTCCCCACCTGTCTGCCCTGGCTGAACCGGGCGGTGCCGAGCGTCGCTGCGGCCGGCGCCTATGTGATGGCCGCGTCGATGATCGGCGGCGTCGCCTTCCCGCCCCTGCTAGGTGTGGTCATCGACGGTCTGGACGTCAAGGCGCTCCCGGTCGTCCTGTTCGCCCTGGCCGGCATCTGTCTGTTGCTCGGCTTCTGGCTGCGCCGCAACGCCCCCGATCCCGACGGGCTGCCCGCATCGAGATCGAGCCCCGGCTCAGCCGAGACCACAAGCCCTTCGGAGGTACAGGCGTGAAAGCCGTCCTGTTCGACATGTTCGGAGTCCTGGCCCGAGTCCAGTCCCCGGAGTCACAAGCCGCGATCGAACGAACAGCAGGTGTGAGCGGACAGCGTTTCTGGGCCGCCTACTGGTCACTGCGTCACTCGTACGACCGCGGTGACATCCTGGGCCCCGCCTACTGGCAGCGCGTGGGTGAACGCCTCGGCATGCCCTTCACCGGCCGGCAGGTCGACGATCTGATCGCCGCCGACCTGGCCAGCTGGAGCGAGGTGGACCAGGAGAGCGTGGACTTTCTGGCCGAGCTGGCCGACGGTGGAGCACGTCTCGGACTCCTCTCCAACATCCCGGAAGAACTCGCCGCCCACTACGAGGACACCCAAAAGTGGCTCGCCCATTTCAGCGTGGTCGGACTGTCCTGCCGGATCGGCAGCGCCAAACCGGAACCGGCCGCCTACGAGTGGTGCAGCCGTGAACTCGGGCTGCCCGCCGAGGAGATCCTGTTCGTGGACGACCGCTCCGACAACGTTCAGGCCGCCCGCCGGGTCGGCATGCGCGGCCACCTGTTCACGGGCGTCGGGGCCCTGGCCGCGGCGCTGGAGGAGGGGAACACCGTGTGACGTCGGCGCCTCTCCTGCTGGTCCTGTGCGGTGCGGGTGAGGACGGATCCTGGCCCTGGCGGTCCCGGCCCGAAGCCGGACGCGCAGTCGTGGGCGGCGCTGTTCGAACTCGCCGTCGCGCGGCGGCTGGAGCTGTCCGACGACCGTGTTGTGCCATGTGGCGGTGGGCAGTCCCATGACATGGTGCAGGACGAGGTGCCCCGTCGCGTCGGCGCGGCCTGCCGTGAGCGGCGGCCCTGGGAGTGGGTGGAGTCGCTCGGCCCCGAAGCGCTGCAGCGTGTCGAGGAGGAATGTGCCGGAACCGCCGCGCTCGGCGCGCGTGCGAGCGCGGCGAGGGCGCGGATGCGTCGCGCCGCCGAACGACCCGACGTCTCGGACACCTCGGCCCTGGCGGTCGCCGTGCTACTGATATCGCCGCCCGCCAGGGACACCTCGTGCGGCCGACGGCCCTGCCCGCGGACCGGGCGCGCCACGCGGCACAGGCGATCGCGCTGTTGGCACGCGGCGTGCCGCATGTCGGCCGGGCACTGGGCAGTGCCTCGGCCGCGGTGCGGCGCTCGATTGAGATTTCTGCCGCCGCTCTGGCCTTCCCCGGATAGTAATCGCTTGCGAACTTCCGCCCGTCCTTGCCAGCGAGGCATCCGATGTGATCTTGTTGTTGGGGGGCGTTGAGTGAGTTCCGAGCACACCGCAATTCCATTCCGCCCCCGCCACCTCTGCATCGCACTCCGCATTGGCGCGGATGTGTTCGGTGGCCGGATTTAATCCACACAACTCTTCGATCATACGGAATTTGAGCGGACGTGTGCTCCATGTCTGTCTCAGGGGGAAGTAATGGACATCAAGACAGTTACCGATCATCTCTATTATCCTGTCAGCGCACAAAAGATGGACCGGGGTGAAGGTGTCTATCTGTACGACTCTGACGGAAACCGATACCTGGACTGTGCGTCGGCGACGTTCAACCTCAGCCTCGGCTACTCCCACCCCGCCGTGATAGCGGCGATGAAGGGCCAGCTCGACAAGGTTGTCCATCTCACCTCCTCGTACCAGAGCGATCCGATTAATGGACTGGTGCAGCGGCTTGTGGAGACCTCGCCGGCCAATCTCACCCGGGTCCATCCCAAGGTCTCCGGCGGGTCCTCGGCCAACGAGGGTGCCATCAAGATGGCGCAGCACGCCACTGGTAAGTCCGAGGTCATCACGCTGTTCCGGAGCCATGTGGGACAGACGATGATGATGGCATCGATGTCAGGGAACGCGTTCCGGCGCGAGCCGTTCCCGCTCCTGTACCCGGGCAGCCTTCAGGTTCCCGACCCGTACTGCTTCCGCTGCTTCTACGGGCAGAACAAGGAAACCTGCGGCCTGATGTGCGTCGACCGAATCGACGACTTCATCGAGTACGCGAGCAGTGGTCGGGTCGCTGCCGTACTGATCGAGCCCATTTCCGGAAACGGCGGGAACATCATGCCGCCGGACGGCTACATGCAGAAGCTGCGGGCCTTCTGCGACGAGCACGACATTGCCCTCATCTTCGACGAGATCCAGACGGGCATCGGCCGTACCGGCCATATGTTCGCCGCCCAGTATTTCGATGTCGAGCCGGACGCCATCACCACGGCGAAGGGACTCGGCGGTTCCGGCGCGCAGGTCGCCGCCATTCTCACCAACGACCGCCTTTCCGGGCTCCCCGCACACCACCACTCGTTCACCTACGGCTCGAATCTCCTTGCCGCCGCGGCCGCAAACGTCACCCTCGACATCGTGCGGCAGCCGGAATTCCTGGCGAATGTCAGGAACACCGGTGACTACATTCTTGAGCGCCTGCGCGACATGCAGCTGCGCTATCCGGCCATCGGTGACGTCCGTGGTGTCGGCCTGATGATCGGCTTCGAGATGTGCGAGCCCGACGGCAAGCCGGCCGTCAAGCTCACCAACCACCTGGCAAGCGCGGCCATGGACCACGGCCTCATCCTGCGCACCTCGCGCTACGGCTACGGAAACGTCCTGAAGATCCGTCCTCCGCTGATCCTGACGATGGCTCAGGCCGAGGAGATCTGTGACAAGTTGGAGAACCTGTTCATGGCGGAGCTGGCCCAGTGAAGAATCTGCTCAAGGGACTTGGCGAACACGTCCGTGCCGAGCTGCTGACCTACGGCCAGCGGGGCTTGGCCCGCCAGGTGCACGGCGACTCCCCGGGTGGCGACGCCCAGTTCGACGTCGACGAGGTGGCCGAGAAGGCCGTCCTGGACTACCTGCGCGCCCACGCCGAGGTACCCGTCGCTGTCTACACCGAGGACGGAGCCTTCGTCGAACTCGCCCCGGACCCGCAATACCTGCTCGTCGTCGACCCCATCGACGGCACCCGCCCCACCTCGGCCGGCCTGGAGATGGGCGTGGTCTCCATCGCGGCTGCCCCCTACGGCGACGGCAAGCCGACCCTGGCCGACGTCACGGCCGCCTGCCTACTGGAGATCAAGAGCGGCGCCTGGATCTACGGCGACGACACCGAAGGCCTCTCCAGCGCTGGTCACCCCACTGCCGTACCGCGGCTGAGCCGGACCAAGGACCTGGCGAAGATGTTCTGGTCGATCGAGTTCAACGGCCACCCCATGCACCTGATGGACGCGGCCTACTCCCACCTCGTGGACCAGTCGGCCAACACCGGCGGGGTGTTCGTCTTCAACAGCGCCAGCTTCTCCATCTCCCGTATCATCACCGGCCAGCTCGACGCCTACGTCGACATCGGCAACAGAATCCTGCGCGACCACCCCGACACCGAGGCCGAGTTCCTGCGCGTCGGACGCGGCTCGATCCTGCACCTGTTCCCGTACGACATCGCCGCGGCGGTCTACCTCGCCCGGCAGGCCGGTGTCGTGATCACCGACGCCTATGGCGACGACCTGGGGCCGACCTCGCTGGTCGACCTCGGGCCGCTGAACCAGAAGTCGTGCATCGCCGCGGCGACGCCCGAACTGCACAAGCAACTGCTCGACTCCATCCGCTGGGAACTGGGCCGTGGCGCCGCCTCGGCCGCCGAGGGGGACGCATGAAGGCGCTCACGCTGACCGGGGACCGCTCTCTGGAACTGGTCGACCGGCCCAAGCCGGAACCTCGCGAGGCGACCGACGTCGTCATCCGGATCGTCCAGAGCGGTATCTGCGGCACCGACCGCAGTGTGCTCGTCGGCAAGTTCCCGGCGGAGCCCGGCGTGGTGATGGGCCATGAGGCCGTCGGCGTCGTCGAGGCCACGAGCCCCGGCGTGACCCGCTTCGCACCCGGTGACCGGGTCATCATCAACCCGACCCTGTATTGCGGCAGTTGCGCCACCTGCCTGGAGGGGCACTGGAACTTCTGCGGCAACAAGGCCGGAACCGAGGTCGGGCTCGACTACGACGGCTCCTTCGCCGAGTTCATGCGCCTGCCCGAGCTGTTCTGCCACGCGATACCCGACAGGATGAGCTTCGACCGGGCGGTCGTCGTCGAACCGCTCGCCTGCGCCCTCAACAACATCGAGGCCGGCCGGCTGCAGCCCGGCGAGATCGCGGTGATCGTCGGTGGCGGGCCGATGGGCGCCGTCACCGCCATGGCCGCCGCCCGCTACGGCGCCCGGGTTCTGGTCGTCGAGCCCGACCCGGTCCGCCAGTCACTCGACCGGGAGATCTTCGCCGCCCCCGAGTTCGAGGGCCGGATCAGTGTCCACGCCCCGGACGATGTGGAGCTCACCCACCGCGCGCACCTGGTCGTCGACTCCGTGGGCAACCTCCTCGAGCAGAGCCTCGGTTACGCCACCCAGCGCGGCCGGGTCGTCGTCATGGGCTTCAACAGCAACGCCACCGCGACCGTGCGCCCGCTGGAGATCCTCCAGCGCGGACTGCAGATCATCGGTGCCGGCGACTACAACAGCATGATCTTCCCCAAAGCAGTGGAGCTGGCCCGCTCAATTCCGCTGGAACGGTTGATCACCCACCGCTTCCCGCTGGAAGATCACGCCGAGGCCTTCAAGGCCCTCGCCGCCGTACCTGGCGCCGACTACGCCGCCCTCAAGGTCGTCCTTGTCCCGGACCACGACGGGAGCACCTCGTGAACGCCCGGTTGAACACGGCCCTGATACCCGGCACGGACCGCCCCGTCGTCATCGGCGAGTACCCCTACTACCGGGCCGACCCGGGCAACTGGGCTGGCAATCTGAGGGAGTTGCGGTCCCTTGGCGTCGACGTCGTCTCGTTCTACCTGCCCTGGCGGTTCCACGAGACGGGTGACGGCGAACAACGCGCGTTCGACTTCCACGGCAAGACCGACCCCCAGCGCGACGTCGTCGGGCTGATCGGCCTCGCCGCCGAGGCCGGCCTGGCCGTCCTGGTCAAGCCCGGCCCCTTTATCCACGCGGAAGTACAGCTCGGCGGGCTCCCCGACCGGTTGTGCGGCCCGGGCCACACGCCCTACCGGGGGCTGAACGGCGACCTGCTCACCTCCCAGGCCGAGCCGTTGCCCAGCCTCCACGACCCGGCCGTCAAGGAGGAGGTCGCCACCTGGCTGCGGGCGGTGGCCGACGAGGTCGTGTCCCCCACGGCCGCCCCCCGGGGTCCCGTCGTCGCGTTCCAGCTCGGCAACGAGGGCATGTCCGGCGACGTGCACATCGCCATCGACGCCCAGGACGCCTCCCCGGCGGCCCGCGAGGAGTTCGCCCGCTGGCTGTCCGCCCGCGGACTGGCCGACGAGGCCGCGCGCACCGGCGACGACCTCGCGGACTGGCCCAGTGGACTGCGGCTGTTGTGGGCGCGCTGGTCGGGCGAGGCCATCGCCGGCCTGTGGGACTGGATCTCCGACCTGTTCCCCGCGGGCCCTGCCCGTGTGGCCAATGTACCCCTGGCCCGCGCCACGGGACCGGACGCCACCATCGACGCCTGGGCCGCCCGTCACCGCGCCCTCAAGGGCTCCCGGCACCTGATCGGCCACACCGAGTGGGTGGGCAACCCGGCGCAGAGCCCGGAGGCCTTCGCCACGCACCTCGGCGAGATCCTGCTCGGCGACACCGATGTGCTCGAGGCCAACTGGGGCTTCACCTGGGACGACGACACCTTCGCCGGTCCGCGCACGCCTCTGTTCAACGCCCTGCTGGCCCTGACGCTCGGATCCACCACCGTCAGCGTCTACACCGCCTGCGCGGCGGGCACCTGGGGCGAGCTGATCGACATGGACCCGGACGGGCTGCGCGCCGAAGGCGTCGACCCCGCCCTGCACGCCCCGCCGTACTGCCCCGGAGCGCCCCTCACGGAGGCCGGCGACCACAACCCGACCAGCGAGAGCCTGCGACTGCTCGCCCGGTTCCTGGAACGCCATGGCGCCGCCTTGGCCGGCAGCCGGCTCGACCGCGACGCGGACCTGCTCGTCGACCGCGCCCTGGCGGAGGCGGGCGCGTGGCAGCGGGAGGGCAGGACCGTCCTTCGGGAACTCACCGAGGCCGTCCACGAACAGCTACGCGACACCCACCGTCTGGTCGGCCTGCGCTGGCTCGACGAGCTCCCGCAGCCGACCGCCCAGGACGCCGCCGAAACTCTCGGTGTGCTCTGCGCGGGCCACCCCGGCGCGAGCACCGCACCCGGCGAACTCACGGTCGCCGCGGGCGTCGCCGCCCACGGCGCCGTCGCTGGCTTCGTCGCCGGGCTGGTCACGGACGCTCCCCGCTGGATGTCCGCCCACCGGCGGGCTGTTGCCATCACCCGAACGGCCCCCGACGGCACGCGCTTCATCGGCGTCTTCAACCCCACCGGCGCGGACGACCGGGTCACCGGCGCCGACGGCGACTGGTCCGTCGAGCTGCCCGCGGGGACCGCGGCGCTGGCCGTCTCCCAGGGCGACACACTCCTGGGCTGGCTGGCGACGCCCACGGCACCCGCCACCGCCGCCGTCACCCTGAGCTGGGGCGGCGAGCAGGCCGACGCGCTGCGCGTGACGGTCTCCTGAGAACGCGGGCGGCGGGGGAGCGCACCTGACCTCGCTCTCCCGCCGCCCGCCCGTGGATCAACGAACACGCCCGAACCCGCTTCGAGCCCAGGTGTCGCCTTGTCCCAGAACCACGACGTCGCATCCGCCACGGCCACCACCCTGTTCCGCCCAGCGGGCCGCGACACCCTCGCCACCTTCTCCGACCTCATCGAACAGGAGCATCCGATCTTCGCGATGCCCTCCTGGTTCGTGACCGTCGACTCCGCCCACGTGGGCCACCTCGTCAGCGAGTTCCTGCACGAACTCGGTAAGCCCGAGAAACCCGCCGCCTACCGCTGCTTCTTCGCCAACTCGCGGTACGAGGCCCTCCACGGAGCGGTCAAACTGCTGCGCCACCGCGCGGCCGGTTCCGCGGCCCGGCACCGCGGACGCGTACTCGTGCTCGACCCCGACGGCACCCTCACCCGCCGCGCCGACCCGCTCGGCGATGGTCCCGAACGAGCGCTCGCCCCCGGGCTCCACAGCCACCCCACCATCGCCGCCCTGCGCACGGCGGCCGCCGGTGCCGACCACTGCGCCCTGGCGCTGCGCGGCACGGAGCGACTCGGCGCGGACGACCTGGCCGATCTGACCGCGCTCGTCCGCGACCTCCGGGGCCGCGGCACGCGCATCGCCCTGGACCTGTCGGACGTCGACCCGCTGGCCCCGCCGTCCGACACCGTTCGCGCCCTGCGGCCCGACCTCTTCGTCCTCGGCGAGTCGCTTACCGGCTACGAGGTCCCCTTCGGCGCCTTCGCGGGCAGCCCCGACCTGTTCGCGCCCTGGTCAACCCCCTCGACCGGATTCCTGCACTCCAACACCTACGGGGGCAACACCGTTGCCATGCGCGCGGTCAAGGCCCGGTTGCTGGGCCGCTGGCACGAAGGGCACCCCGTGCACCGCGTCCTGGCGGCAACCGCCCGCGACTGGCAGCGCACCCTCGATCTGTACGCCCGGCACGTCAACCCGATGACCGTCCGGATGCACCGGAAGCTGCGTGGCGCCCTCCACGTCGTACGCGCCAAGGGTTCGCGGCTCACCGTTCAGCTGGACTCGGGCCGCCGCCTGGATCTCGTCGACGGGCTGTGCGGGGCGGGTCTTGGGGTGGGCGGCCACAATCCCGTCGACGCGCTCACCGACGTCGTCCGCAGACACGACACGGAGCGCGACTACGTCGCCGAACTCCAGCGCGTCCTGGCCCGGGACACCGGGCTGCCCCATACCTTTCCCGCCGTCAGTGGCGCCTCCGCGGTGGAGAGCGCGCTCATCCTGGCCCGGCTGGCGCTCCCCGAGCGGCGCCGGATCGTGGTCTTCAAGCACAACTACGGCGGCAAGACCCTGGTGTCCCTGCTGGCCACCGCGGCCGAGCGGACCCGGGCCCCGTTCGGGCCGCTGTACGAGGACATCCGCTACATCGACCCGTACACGCCGCACGCCGCCGAGGAGTTCCGCAAGGAGGCGGCCACCGGAGAGGTCGGCCTGGTCTGGATCGAACTTGTCCACGGCAGCTCCGATTCCTACGCCCCCATCCCCTCCCTGCTACTCGAGGCCGTCTCCGAGGGCCGCGAGCGGCATGGGTACCTGGTCGGCGTCGACGAGGTCCTCACCTCGTACTACCGCTGCGGCACCCGATTCGCGCACCAGGGCAGGCTGCCCGAGATCGACCTGATGAGCCTGTCGAAGGCGCTCAGCTACGGCTGTTTCCCCACCGGGGCCGCCCTGGTGTCCGACGCCGTCCACGAGGCCGCCCGCCGCGCCAACCCGCAGCTCGTCGAGGAGCTGCGCACCGAGCACGCCCACCAGCTCGGCGCCCACTTCTCGCTGCAGGCCGTCGCCCAGGTCGACGCGCTGCACTTGGACCGGCGGGTGGCGGCCCTGTCCGCCCTGGTGGACGAGGGGATCGCCGCCATGGACACCGGCCCCGCCGGCGTCGTCGGGCGCCGCTTCGCCGAGGGCCTGCTGGGCCGCTTCGAGCCCCGCGTGCCCGGGCCGCTGCGCCGCATCATCGAGCCCGAAGGCGAGTGGATGACCTTCGCCCTGACGATCTGGTGGATCACCCGGGCCAGGGCCTTCGTCGTCTACGACGTCTTCCTGCTGCCGCTCGTCGCCACCGAGAACGAGATCCGCCAGGTCATGCGCGCGGCCCGGGAACTCTCGCGCACCTCCCCGTACCGCCTCCTCGCCCAGGTGGGCCTCTTCCACCTCGGAGAGCGGGCACGCGCCTTCGTGCGCACCCCGACCACCGCAAGGAGCACCGCATGAGCCAGCAGAACGTCGACGTCGTCCGCCGTTTCTTCCAGCTCTTCGACGAGGGGCGCCTGGCGGACATCGAGGCCCTCCTCACCGACGACTTCGAGTGGGTCTACCACGGCCCGAAGTCCCTGCCCTGGGCGGGTACCTACCGGGGCGTCGAGGGATTCCGGCAGTTCTTCGTCATCGTCCGTGACCTGATCCAGGTGCAGGAGTGCGTGGCGTACGACTACCTGGACGCGGGTGACCGGGTCGTCGTCCTGGGCGTCAGCCGCACCTTGGTGCTGGCCAACGACCGCGGCTACGAAGCCCAGTGGATGAACGTCTTCACCGTGCGCGACGGTCTGATCTCCCGCTACCTGGACCTCTACGACACCGCCAGCGTGGTCGAGGCCCTCGGCCGGGAGCACTGAGGCAGAGCACATGAACGCAGCCATGGCCCACACCCTCGGCGACGCCTTCGCCGACGTCGTACGCACTCGCCCCGAGCACACCGCGCTCGTCCACGGTGACCTGCGCCTGACCTACCGCCACCTGGCTGGCTGGGCCGCGTCCGTCGCGGCCCGGCTCGGGCATGCCGGAGCGGCCGGCAAACCGGTCGGCATCCGCGCCCCGCGGTCCGCGGGGACTGTCGCCACGGCCCTCGGCGCGGTCCTCGCCGGGTGCGCCTACGTGCCTCTGGACCCGGACGCGCCCGATGCTCGGCTGCGCGGCCTGGTGGAGGACTTCGGGCTGCGCACCTTGTGGGTGGCGCACACCGAAGCCGACCGGCTGCGCACGCTGCTGCCGGGGGTGCGGATCCTGACCGTCGACGAGGAGCTGCCCGACCCGGAACCGCTCGCCGTCGCGCCGGGCGGCCCGGACACGCTCGCCTATGTCATCGCCACCTCGGGCACCACGGGGCGGCCCAAGGGCGTGCAGGTGGAGCACCGCTGCGTCCTGTCGCTCGCCCGGGCCCCGGAGGCGGGGTTCCGGCCCGACGACACGGTGCTCCAGCTCGCCCCCCTCCATGTGGACCCGTCCGTCTTCGAGATCTGGGGCGCCCTGCTGAACGGGGCCACACTCGTCCTGCCCGAAGCCGCCCGGCCCGGCGTCCACGAGATCGGTCGGGAGGTACGGCGGCACGGGGTGACCGTGCTGCGGCTCGCCGCACCGCTGTTCGGACTCGCCATGGAGTACATCACCGACGCACTGCGCGGACTGCGGCTGTGCGTGTCGGGTGGTGACCGGGCCTCGGCCGACGCCGTGCGCACGGCACTGCGCGAGCTCCCCGGCTGCCGGGTCGTCAACGGCTACGGGCCCACGGAGACCACCGTCTACGCCTGCTGGCTGGTGCTCGACGCGGAGCGCCCCTACGCCGACGACTGGCCGGACGTGCCGATCGGCCGTCCCTTCGCCGACGCCACCGTCCACGTGGTCGACCGCGACCGGCACCCCGTCGCCCCCGGTGAGGAGGGCGAACTCTGCGTCGGCGGGCCGGGCGTGGCCCGTGGCTATCTCGGCCGGCCCGACCTCACCGCCGACCGCTTCATCCCCGAGCCCGGCCGTCCCGGCCGCACCGCCTACCTCACCGGCGACCGGGTCCGCCTGCTGCCGGACGGCAACCTCGCCTTCCTCGGCCGCACCGACGACCAGGTGAAGGTCCGGGGCCACCGGGTGGAACCGGCCGAGACGGAACGGGCCCTGCTCGGCCTTCCCGCGGTCCGCGAGGCCGCCGTGGTGGCCCACGGCACCGGCGAACGGCGCAGGCTCGCGGCGTTCGTAGTTCTGCGGGAACCCGCCGCCGAGGCGGACCTCGTCGCCCACGTGGCGTCACTCCTGCCCTCGCCGCAGGTGCCGGCCACCGTGACGCTGCTCGCACAGCTGCCGGTCACCCCGAACGGCAAGACCGACCGCCCCACCCTGGCTCGACTGGCCGGGCGGACGTACGGCACGGCCGGGCGCAACCTCCCGGACACGCCCGTCGAGCGCCTCGTAGTGGACCTGTGGCAGGACGCGCTCGGCGCCCCGGTCGGCACCGACACCGACTTCCTCGCCGCGGGCGGCGACTCGCTCACCGCCATGATCGTACTGGCCCGTCTGGAGAGCGCCACCGGCGTGGCCCTGTCGCTCGGGGACCTGTTCCGGGCGGCGACGGTGCGCGGCCTCGCCGCACTCCTCGACGCCGCCGCTGCCGACCGGACCGGAACGGCACCCCCCGCGGAACGGCACCCCGACTGCGCCGGCACGGCACCGGCCGCCGAGCGGCAGCGGGACACGCCCGCCCGGGTTCCGCTGCTGCCCGGGCAGGAGGGCATCTGGTTCGAGCAGCAGGCCGCGCCGGGGCAGCGGTACGTCATCTCCCGCACCTTCCTGGTGCGGGGGCAGGTCGACGTACTCCGGCTGCGCCGCGCGCTCACCCGGCTCGGGCAGCGGCAGACGGCCCTGCGCACCGTCGTACGGCAGGACGCCGGCGGCTGGTGGCAGGCACCGGACGCGGATCCCGGCGCCGCCGTTGACCACCATGACATGACCCGGATGCCGCCGGCGGAGCAGCATCACCGGATCCGCGCGCTCGTCGCCGCCCGGGCGGCGGCCGACGACGCGTCCCCGCTCGTGCGCACCCTGGTCGTCACCCTCGACGGGTCCGCCACCGTCGTGCACTTCGACATCCACCACGTCATCGCCGACGACTGGTCCCTCGACCTCTTCTTCACCGAGCTGTCGGCTCTCTACGACGACCCGGACGCGCACCTTGCCCCGCTGCGGCTGACGTTCGCCGACCACGTACGCGAGACCCTGGACCGGCTTCCGGAACGCCGGCACGCCGCGCTGGACTTCTGGCGCGACGCCCTGCAAGGCGGCGCGGCCGCCCCCGACCTGGTCACCGACCATCCCCGGCCGGCCGTACTCAGCGGGGCCGGTGACCGGGTCGCGCTGCGCATCGACGCCGCCGAGAGCGCCCGGTACGCCGAGGCCGCCCGCCGTCACGGCATAAGCCGCTTCATGTTCTGCCTGGCCAGTGTGTACACCGTGCTCGCCACGCACGCCGAACGCGACACGCTGTGCCTCGGCAGCCTGACGACGGGCCGCGGGCGGGCCGGCACCGAGGACCTCGTCGGCTACTTCGTCAACCTGCTGCCGATCCGGGTCGAGGCCACCGCGGACACACCGGTCACCACCCTGTTCCGGCGGGTCCGGGAGAGCTGTGCCGCCGCGCACGCCCACCAGCACGTACCGTTCCAGACGGTGTGCCGGGAACTCGGCGCCGCGGGTGTCTCACGCGGGACCAGCCCCTTCCGCGCGGTCGTCAACCACCAGCAGCACCCGCCCCGCCCGCTCCGGCTGGGCGACGCGCCTGCCGAGCCCTGGGCGCCGGCCGAGGACGACACCGCCAAGTTCGAGCTGACCTTCACCTTCCGGGAGTCGCCGCAGGGTCTCGCGCTCGAGGTGGAGTTCAGCACCGACCTCTACCGCCGGGACACCGTCGAGCGGCTCGCCGGCCAGCTCGTCGCAGTGCTGGGCCGGCTCGCCGACGCCGGTCCCGGCACCGTTGTGCGCGACATCGAGCTGCTCGAGCCCGGTGAGCGGGGACGGCTTCTGGCCGCCCCGGAGAGCGAGCGACCGCCGGGCCACCCGGCCGCCACCCTGACCTCGTTGTTCGCCCGCACGGCCGTCGATCATCCCGGCAAGACTGCCGTGGTCGGAGAGGACACCGCCCTCACCTACCGTGAACTCGACCGGCTCTCCGACGACGTGGCCGCCCGGCTCCTCGCCCACGGGGCGCGGCCCGGTGAGCGCGTCGCCCTGTGCCTGAAGCGCAACCCCCTGCTGATCGTGGCCGTCCTCGGCGTGCTCAAGACCGGCGCGGCCTACGTCCCGCTCGATCCGGCCTATCCGGCCGAGCGGCTGCGGTACGTTCTCGCCGACGCCCGGGCCCGGATGGTGGTGACCGCCAAGGACCTCTCCGACCGGCTTTTCCGCCCCGGCCCGGAAACCGACGGTCTGCCGCCGGTCCTGGACATCGACCGGGTCGTGCGCCCCTCGGACGAGACGCCGCCCGCGCGAGAGGCGGCCCGCGCCGCCGACCCCGCCTACATCATCTACACCTCCGGCAGCACCGGGCGGCCGCGCGGCGTCGTCGTCTCCCACCGCTCGGCCGTCAATACCCTGCAGGCCAGTCTGGCCTGCCACCCGTTCACGCCGGACGACGTCTGGCTGCAGCTCACCTCGCCCGGCTTCGACGTGGCGGTCTACGAGCAGTTCATGCCCCTCGTCTCCGGCGGCACACTGGTGTACTGCGGTGACGCCACCCGCGGTGACGCCGCCGCACTCACCCGGGCACTGCGCGACAACGGGGTGACCGTGATGGTCATGGTCCCCTCGCTACTCCGCGCGCTGGGCCGCCCCGACCTGGCCTCGGTACGGGTGCTGGTTGTGGCCGGCGAACCCGCCGACCCGCACGACACCCGCCATTACGCCCGAAGCCGCGTCGTCATCAACGGCTACGGCCCCACCGAGGCGGCGATCCTCGCCACCACCCACGAGGCCCGCCCAAGCGAGGACCACGGCAGGATCCCCATCGGCCGGGCGCTGCCGGGAACCACCACGCATGTGATCGACCGCCACGGTCGGCTTGCCGCCACGGGCGTTCCCGGGGAGCTCTGGCTCGGCGGCGCGGGAGTCGCCATCGGCTACTGGGACAACCCCGAACGCACTGGCGATCTGTTCACCACGCTGCCCGTCCTCGGCGACCGGCGCCTGTACCGCACCGGAGACCGGGTGCGCCAGCTGCCCGACGGCACCCTGGACTACCTGGACCGGCTCGACGGGCAGATCAAACTGCGCGGCTTCCGGATCGAACTCGGTGAGATCGAGGCGACGCTGACTGGCCACGAGCGGATCGGTGAGGCCGTCTCGGTGCTGGTCGGCGAGGGACCCGACGCCGACCTCGGCGTCGCATACGTGGGCACTGCCGACGAGCAGGAGGCGCGCGCCCATCTCGTCCGCCACCTGCCCGCCCACATGGTGCCAAGGCTCATCGTGTCGGTCACGCACATCCCCACCAGCAGCCATGGCAAGGCCGACCGGACCGCGCTGGCCACCCGCCTCGCGGCCCACGCGCGCAACCACGGCCCCGCCGAGGAGACCGGACACGCCGCGAGCCCGCTGGAGCAGGGGCTGCTGGCCCTGTGGCGGCAGGTCCTCGGCAGCGGCCCGTCCATCGGGCTGTCGGACGACTTCTTCGCGCTCGGCGGGCACTCGCTGCGCGTCATCCGGCTGCTCGGTGAGATCGAACGACAGTATGAAATGCGCATATCTGTGCGGGATTTCCTCGCCGAGCCGACGGTCAGGGCCACCGCGCGCAGGCTCGCCCGTGCCGACGCCGGCACCGAAACGGCGACCGTGCGCCCCGAGGACGTCGTGCTCGATGCCGGCATCACCTTCGCCAGACCCGCCGCCGCCCCGCGCCGCACGGACTCCGTCCTGCTCACCGGTGCCACCGGGTTCATCGGCATCCACGTCCTGCGCGAGCTGCTGGGCCGTACCAGGGGACCGGTGCTATGCCTCGTACGTGCCGCGACGCCCGAAGCGGCCCGCGCCCGGCTGGCGCAGGCGGCCCGGCGGCACGCGCTCGCCCTGGACGCCGCCGATCCCCGGATCGTGCCGCTGCCCGGCGACCTCACCCTGCCGGGGCTCGGACTGACCGCAACGGCCGGGCTGGGTCCGGCGCGCGCGGCGGCCACCGTCCTGCACCTGGGCGCGGAGGTCCACCACCTTTCCGGCTACCAGCACCTCGCCGCGGCCAATGTCGGCGGAACCCAGGAGCTGCTGAGGATCGCCGCCGAGGGCCCGCCCGCCCGCTTCCACCACGTCTCCACGCTCGCCGTCCTGCATGAGCACACCCCGGACGTCCGCCCGCGCACCCTCAGCGAGTCCACTGCGGCCGAGCACGAACGCCATCCGCGCGGACGCGGCTATGCCGCGGCCAAGTGGGCGGCCGAAGACCTGGTCCGCCAGGCCGTCGCCCGGGGGGCCGACGCCCGGACGTACCGGCTGGGCCGCGCGGGCGGTAGCGCGACGACCGGCGCGCTCAGCCGCGACGACATGCTCACCCGGCTCCTGGTGAGTTCGGCCGCTCTCGGCTGCTATCCCGACCACCCGGGCCTCGCCTCCGACGCCCTTCCGGTCGACGTGATGGCCCGCGCACTGGTGGCGCTGGCCCTCGCCGATGCCCCGCCGGGCACGGTCCACCATCTGCACCACCCGCGCCGTACCGGGCTCGGCGTCTTCCTCGCCGGCCATGACCGGCGCACCGGCTCCCGCACCCGCCCGGTCGGTCTGCGCACCTGGCTCGAGCGGCTGGATGACGCGGTGGCCCAGGGCACCGAACTGCCCGCCCTGGCCTACCGGGAGCACCTGCGCGAGCTGTGCGACACACCCGGCCCGGCCGAACCAGCCCACTACCGCAATGAAGCCACTCTCGCCGCCCTGCGCACCCACGGCATCACCCCAACCGACTGGGACGACGCCGTGATCGACCGCTGGTGGCGGTACCTGGCACCGACCGGAGAGACGAGCGAATGACGGAAGTGCTCTATCCCATGGCCCGCCAGTGCCCGTTCGCCCCGCCCGAGGAGGTCACCCGGCTGCGCGACCAGCCGGAGGTGCCCCGGGTCCCGATCTGGAACGGGGTGCGTCCCTGGCTGTTCACCCGCTACGAGGACGCCCGGCTGGTGCTGAGCGACCCCCGGTTCAGCGCGGACAAGAGGCGCCCCGGCTATCCGCTCTCCAGCGCCGTCGCGGCCGCCGAGACGGCTGTCGAACCGACGCTGCTCATCATGGACAACCCCGAGCACGACGCGCTGCGCCGCCTGGTGCTCGGCGAGTTCACCGTCCGGCGGGCCGAGTCCTGGCGCCCGGCGGTGCGCGGCGTCGTCGCGGGCTGCCTCGACCGCATGCTGGACGGGCCGGGCCACGCCGACCTCGTGGCCGATCTCGCGCTGCCCGTCGCCCTCTCGGTGATCTGCGAGTTCCTCGGGGTTCCCCTGGAGGACCGGGAGCTGTTCCGCTCGCTCACCCACACCATGAATGCCGTCTCGGGCACCACCGAGACCGCCGCCGCGGCCCGTCAGGAACTCCAGGACTACCTCGAATCCCTCGTGGCCGTACGGGAAAAGGACCCCGGGGACGACTTCATCGGGCGCATGGTGGTCCGGCATGTGCGCACCGGAGGGATGAGCCGCCGCACCCTGAGCGCGATGGCCCTGCTGCTGCTCACGGCGGGGCACGACACGACGGCCAACATGATCTCGCTCGGCCTCCTCACCCTGCTGCGCCACCCCCGCCGCTTCGCCGCTCTGCGCCGCCACGACGACCCCCGGCAGCTCGCCGATACCGTGGAGGAACTGCTGCGCCACCTCACCATCGTCCAGCGCGGCATCCGCCGGATAGTCACCGAGGACGTCGACGTCAACGGCCGCCTCGTGAAGCCGGGAGAGGGCGTCATCGCGGCGATCAACGTGGCCAACCGGGATCCCTCGCGTTTCCCCTCCGGCGAGGACTTCGACCCCGGCGCACGCGCCCACGGCCACCTCGCCTTCGGCTACGGCCCCCACCAGTGCCTGGGGCAGTCGCTGGCGAAGGTCGAACTCCAGGAGACCTACCACGCCGTCGCCCGCCGACTGCCGAACCTGCGGGTCGCGGTGCCCGTCGACGAGAT
Organism: Streptomyces sp. NPDC020801; assembly: GCF_044334385.1. Taxonomy (NCBI): domain Bacteria; kingdom Bacillati; phylum Actinomycetota; class Actinomycetes; order Kitasatosporales; family Streptomycetaceae; genus Streptomyces; species Streptomyces sp. NPDC020801. Next base: position 77,928 of record NZ_JBIRST010000010.1, on the reverse strand, counting down.
CCGCTTCAAGTCGGACATGGCCGTCTACGGCGTCCATGAACTGCCCGTGACCTGGTGAATCCTGCGTCCCCGGGTCACCCGCCCGCCCTCTTGACCGCCAAGGAGCCAACCACCGTGAAGATCACCCTCGAAGCCGAGCGATGTGTAGGAGCCGGGCACTGCGTCCTGTCGGCACCCGAGGTCTTCGAACAGGACGAGACTGACGGCATCGTCGTGCTGCTCGACAACGGTCCGGACCCGGCGCTCTCGGACGCCGTCCACGAGGCGGCGGACCTGTGCCCGGCCCGCGCGATCCTCGTGGACGACGAGGACGGCACCGCGTGAGCCTGACCGGCCGGCTGCGGGACGCGCTGGGCAGCGCTGTCGTCCTCACCGACCCAGACGCGACCGAGGGCTACGCCCGCGACATGATGCCGCTGGCCCCGGCGGGCCGCCCCCGCGCCGTGGTGCTGCCCGCGGACACCGCCGAGGTGCAGGCCTGCGTCCGCGCCTGCGCCGAGGCGGGCGTGCCCGTCGTCCCGCGCGGTGCGGGCAGCGGTCTGACCGGCGGCGCCAACGCGGTGGACGACTGCGTCGTCCTGGTCACCACCCGGATGAACCGCATCCTCGAACTCGACGCGGACAACCGGCTGGTCGTCGTCCAGCCGGGAGTGATCAACCGGACGCTCCGGGACGCCGCCGCGGAACACGGCCTCTTCTACCCGCCGGACCCCTCGAGTCTCGAATGGTGCACGCTCGGCGGCAACCTCGCCACGGACGCCGGCGGGCTGTGCTGCGGCAAGTACGGCGTGACCAGCGACGCCGTCCTCGGGCTCGAAGTGGTGCTGGCCGACGGCTCGTTGCTCACCACGGGCCGCAGGACCGTCAAGGGTGTGGCTGGTTACGACCTGACCCGGTTGTTCGTCGGCAGCGAGGGCACCCTCGGGGTCATCACCGGCGCGACGCTGAAGCTGCGTCCGCTGCCCGCCGCGCCCGGCACGATCGTCGCCGCCTTCGACTCCGTGGAGCGGGCCGGGGACGCCGTCAACCGCGTGGTCCGGGCGGGTCTGGTGCCCTCCCTGATGGAGATCATGGACGCCACCTCCCTGCGGGCCTCCGCCGAGTACCTGCGGGCGGACCTCGGCGCGGGCGACGGCAGCGCCCTGCTGCTGTGTCAGTCGGACGCCGGCGGCGAGTCCGCCGCCGAACTGCAAGCCATGGAGCGCCAGTTCAAGGAGTCGGGCGCCACCTGGACGCACGCCACCAGGGACCCGGCGGAGGGCGGTCTGCTGCTCAGGGCCCGCCGGGTGTCCCTCCCCGCCTTGGAGGCCCGGGGCGCCTGCATGACCGAGGACGTGGCGGTGCCCCGTACCCGGATCGCCGAACTCATGGTCGGCTCCGAGGAGATCGGGGTTCGGGCCGGCCTGACCGTGGCCGTCGTCGGCCATGCGGGCGACGGCAATATGCACCCCACCGTCCTGTACGACGGGGCGTCGGCTGAGGAGTACGTCCGTGCCCGTGGTGCCTTCGACGCCATCCTGGCCCTCGCCCTGTCCCTCGGCGGCACCGTCACCGGCGAGCACGGCATCGGCAAGCTCAAGACCGAGTGGCTGGAGCGGGAGCTGGGCCCCGTCTCGATGCGGGTCCACCGGCAGCTGAAGGACGCCCTCGACCCCGCGGGCCTGTTCAATCCGGGCGCTTTGCTCGCCCGGCGTCCGGCGGGCGGGCGCACCGCGTGATCACCCGTACCGTCCGCACCGTCGCGGGGCTCCCCGCGCCGCTGCGCACTCTGTTCTTCACCACCCTGATCTTCCGTACGGGCACGATGGCCTACCCGTTCCTCGCCGCGCACCTGCTGGTGCACGAGGGGCTGGGCAAGGGCACGACCGGCACCGTCCTCGCCTGCTTCGGCGTGGGCGCCCTCGCCGCCGACCTCTTGGCGAGCGTCCTGCTCGGCAGGGTGACCGCCCGTACGCTGATGGTGGGCGGTCTGGTCCTCAATGCGGCGGTCCTCGCCCTGTTCCCCTTCGTGCACGGCCTGGTGCCGCTGATCGCTTCCGTCACGGTATGGGGTTTCGCGTACGAGATCGTCACACCGGCCGCGTACTCGGCGACCGTCGCCGCCGTCGGTCCCGAGGGGCGCAAGGTCGCCTTCTCCTGCTACCGGCTCGCCATCAACCTCGGCATGGCCGCCGGACCCGTCGCCGGCGGGCTGCTCTTCGCCGTCGAGCCCCGACTGGTGTTCTGGGCGAACGCCGGCTGCGCCCTGGCCGCGGCCGGACACCACGCGGCACGCTCCGGTGGAGCACCCACCGTTCATCCGCGGCGGCGAAACGTCCCGCGGACCGGCATCGTCCGCCGCACCCCGTACGAACGGGCCCGGTTCTGGACGATCTTCGGACTCTCGCTGCCCGTCCAGCTGGCCTACTCGCTGCCCTCCGTCTTCGTCTCCGCCTACGTCATCGTCGGACTGGGGCTGCCCGGGTACTGGGCGGGCGTCGTCTTCGCCGTCAACGCGGCGGGCATCGTCCTGTTCGAGGTCCCCCTCAACGCGCTCATGGCCAGGACGGGACACCTGCCCACCCTGCTCCTCGGCTACGGCCTCGCGGGCACCGGTTTCCTGCTGATGGCGCTGTCCGGATCGGGTCCGTCGCTCGTCCTGTCCACACTCGTGTGGACCGCCGGGGAGATCGTCGTGTTCCCGGGGCTCCTCGGCTACGTCAGCGAACTGTCCAGCGAGGCCTCGACGGACCGCAATCTCAGCCTCTACTCCACCGGCGTCAACATCGCCTTCATCCTGGCCCCCCACCTGTCCCTGCTGCTCGCCCGGCCGTCCGCCCCCGGCATCCCGTGGGCCGTCGCGGGCGGCGCTCTGTGCGTCGCCTGGCTTCTGCTCACGGTTGCCCGCAGCAGCCCCTACACCTGGCACAAGGAGGTACCCTCATGCAGCGACGCGATCTGACCGAGTTCATCGGCGTCGAGTACACCGGAGTCACCCACGAGGACCTGCGCAGCGAGGAACTCTTCGCTGACGTCGTCGACTCCGTCCACCAGCGGGACCTGGTGGTGCTGCGCGGTATCCGGCTGACACCCGAGCAGCACATCGCTCTCGCCGCTCGCCTCGGCACCCCCGTCCCCTTCGTGCTGAGCGACTGGCGCCATCCGGAGTTCGCCGAGATCCTCGTCTCCTCCAACGAGCGCCGGAGGAACAAGCCCATCGGCGTCCCGCGGGTGGGAAACTTCTGGCACCAGGACTCGTCGTACAACGCGCGTCCCGCCGAGTACACGGTGCTGCACGGAGTGAACGTGCCCGAGGAGCACGGCCACACGCTGTTCGCCTCCGCCGCCGACGTCTACGACCGGCTCCCCGAGGAGTGGAAGACCCGGCTGGAGGGCCTCACCGGACGGCACACCCTGACCAGGCAGCAGCGCATCGAGCCGTGCCACGTGGGCCTGTCCATCGCGGAGATGCGGGCCCTGGTCGCCCACGAGTACCCGGCGGTCGAGCACCCCGTCGTCCGCCGCGACGCCTTCACCGGCCGGCGTTTCCTGTACGCCGCCCGCGAGTACATGGACTCGGTCGTCGGTCTGGACGCCAACGGCAACGAGGAGTTCTTCGGTCTGGTCGACTCCCTGGTGCAGGACCCCGCGCACGTCTACGAGCACCGCTGGACGCCCGACGACCTGCTGATCTGGAAGACCGCGACCACCTACCACCGGGCGACCGATCTTCCGGAAGGCGTCGGCCGGACCGTGCACCGCATCAGCGTCGCCGCCGCCTGACCGGCCGCGCACGGAAGGACCCGTCCTCGCCATGAGCCACCCCGCCCCCAGCCGTCCCGTCGGCGTCGTCGTCGACGGGTACTCGATCGGCAAGTTCCTGCCCGCCGCGTTCCAGCGGCTCGGCGCCGACGTCGTCCACCTGCAGTCCACCCCGGAGTTCCTCGCCTCCGTACCACCCCCGGACCTCGGGCCCTACCTCGCCAACGTGGTGCACAGCACCGGCGACTGGGACCGCACCGCCAAGGAACTCGCCAGCTACGCCCCCGTCGGCGTCCTGCCCGGCCAGGAGACCGGCGTCCCCCCGGCCGACGCCGTCGCCGAGCGGCTGGGCCTGCCCGGCAACCCGGCCGCGACCTCCGCCGTGCGCCGTGACAAGTACCGGATGATCGAGGCGCTGCGAGCCGCCGGGCTCCGCTGCGCCCGGCAGCTGAAGTCCGCGGACGCCGCCGAGACCGTCGCCTGGGCGGAGCGCGAGGCCGGCTACCCGGTGGTGGTCAAGCCGCTCAGCTCGGCCTCCACCGATGGTGTCTCCATCTGCCGCAGCGCCGAGGAGATCCGCACGGCCGTGGCCGCAGTGCTCGGCACCCACGACATCTTCGAGCACCGGAACACCGAGGTCCTCGCGCAGTCCTTCCTGCGCGGCCCCGAGTACATCGTGGACATCGTCCGGGGCCTTGGCGGCGGGCGTCACGTGTGCGGGGTGTGGCGGTACGAGAAGACGGAGACCGGCCCCAAGCGGATCTACGACAAGGACATCCTGCTCGGCCCGGACAGCCCCGAGGTGCCCGTCCTCGTCGACTACGTGGACCGCGTCCTCGACGCCCTCGACATCCGCTTCGGCGCCGCCCACGCCGAGGTCGTGCTGACCCCCGAGGGGCCCGCCCTGGTCGAGGTCGGAGCCCGGCTCAACGGAGACATGGTGCCCGCCGTCCACGACACCTGCATGGACGGCAACCAGGCGGACCTGCTCGCCCTGGCCTGCCTACGGCCCGAGGAGTTCCGGCGCCGGTACGCGGGGCGCACGGTGTACCGCAAGCACCGCGAAGCCCTCGTCGTGCACGGACAGACCACCCGGGAGGGGATCGTCGAGGCGATCGACGAGGACGTCCTGGCTCGGATCGCCGCCCTCCGCACGGTCCGGCTGGCCGTGCCCCGGCTCGGCCCCGGCGACCGGATGCGCCCGACGACTGATCTGCTCTCCAGCCCGCTGCGAGTCTTCCTGGTCGGGGACCGCTACGAGGACCTGCTCGCCGACCACCGGCGGATCCAAGGCCTGCAGGAGGGTGTCTTCCGGCTCGCCGGGCCCGGCGCAATCGCGCGCTGAAGCGGCCGTCGCTCTCCCCGCGCACGTCCCGACACGTACCGAAAGGAAGGTTGTCCCATGGGTGTGCCCACCCGGGCCGATCTGGCCGGCATTCCCGACTACATCATCCCGGGCCGGCCGCCCGGCGCCGTCCTGCTCAACTCGAACGAGAGTTCCCTCCCTCCGCTGCCCGCGGTCGTCGAGGCGGTCGCCCGGGCCGCCGCCCAGGGACACCGGTACCCGCAGTGGTTCTCCGAGGACCTGGTGGCGCGGCTGACCGCCGAGCTGGAGGTCCCCGAGTCATGGGTCGCGATCGGCTGCGGCTCGGTGAGCCTGTGCCAGCAGCTGATCCAGGCCTACTGCGCTCTGGGCGACGAAGTACTATGCGCCTGGCGGTCGTTCGAGGCGTATCCCGTCTTCGCACGGGTCGCCGGAGTCCACGCCCGTACCGTGGCGCTGGACTCCGGGCATCGGCACGACCTGGCCGCCATGGCGGATGCCGTCTCTCCGGCGACCCGCGTGGTCTTCGTCTGCAACCCCAACAATCCGACCGGCACCGCGGTCGACGCCCGCGAACTGCGGGACTTCGTGGAGCGAATCCCGGACGACGTGCTCGTGGTGCTGGACGAGGCGTACCGGGAGTTCGTGACGGACCCTGACGTACCCGATGGCCTGCTGCTCGCTCGTGAACGCGGGAACGTGGCGGTCCTGCGCACCTTCTCCAAGGCGTACGGGCTCGCCGGCATCCGGGTCGGCTACTGCGTCGGCTCGCCGGCCGTCGTCTCGGCGGTCAACAAGGTGGCGGTGCCCTTCGCGGTCAGTCGCTTGGCCCAGGCTGCGGCGGCGGCCGCGCTGGCCCACACCGCCGAAGTGAGCGAGCGCTGCCGGGCCGTGGCGGCAGAGCGGGAGCACCTACGGGACCGGCTGCTGGCGGCGGGCCTGTCCGTCCCTGCCTCCCAGGCGAACTTCCTGTGGCTTCCGCTGGGCGACCGGTCGGCGGACTTCGCCGGGTTCTGCGCGGACCGTGGTGTGCTGGTCCGGTGCTTCGGAAACGAGGGAGTACGGGTGACCGTAGGGGTGCGGGAGGAGAACGACGTCTTCGTGCGGGCGGTGCAGGACTACGCGTCCGACGCGGGGGCCGGCTTCTGAACGTGCCGCCCCGCGGGGCTGTCGCCAGAACGGCACCAGGCACGCGTGACGCAATCGCAGTGACAAACCGGTGACCATGGCCTTCGTCCTCATCGGCACCAACCGCGACGGCTGACTGAGCCCAGACACAGAGGCCGTTCGGGCCCGCGCTTTCGGCCAGGCCGACCGCGCCCCCGACGTCATCGCGTTCGCCGACCAGCCCCGCAGACCGCTGTGCAGGAGAGGCAATACGTCCTGCTGAGCGGGCAGGCAATGAACTCGACCAGCCGCTTGGTAGGCGGGATCGAGTAGGTCGCCGCCGGAATGCACGCCTTCAGACTCGCTGTCTGTAATGGGAGGGAGCTGTCCCTGATTGAGTCTGTGTCATGCGTACGCTGACACCAGCCTGAAACAGAGCTTCCATTGAGCGACCACGAGCGTATCGTCAGCGATCAACTCGCCCCTCGGACACTCGCTATACCGATACGGAATCGAGGGCCTCGACCTAACGGTCGCGGTCCTCGTTGCGTTGTCGTAGGTAATGGTGATGCCGAGGGCTTCGTAGAGTGGTCCTTTCTTGCCGGCGTCGGCGGCTTGGATGCGTTGTGCGATGTCGCCGAGGCTCTCAGTGATCGCCTTGATCTGGTCGCCGGTGAGGGGTGATTGCTTCTTCCGGTTGACGGTGGGCAGCGCGTCGAGCTTCTTGTGCGCTGCGTCCTTGTCCCGCTGCGCATCGTTGATCCTGTGGGGCTCGGAAAGTCATCGATGCAGCTCAAGCGGCGTATCTATACTCGTTGATGACCCCGCCCAGGACGCGGGTGCGTAGGAATCTCTGCGCGTGGGGGACGTGCCCGGCAGCGGGCTGGTCCTGAGCCTCGGACGGTAGTTGGTTTCGGGCCTGGTGCGGTCGATGCCTGTTGTAGTGGTGCTGGTACTCGGCGACGACCTGTCGGGCGTGGACCTCGTTCATGATCAGAACGTGGTCGAGTGCCTCCCGGCGGATCGTGCCGATCACGCGCTCGCAGTGAGCGTTCATCCGCGGCGCCTGCGGCGCGCTGAGCAGCATCTCCATCTCCTCCGCTTCGAAGACGGCATCGAAGGAGCTGGTGTACTTGCTATCGCGGTCGCGAAGGGCGAAGCGCAGGGACTCGACGCGGGTGCCGAGATCCGCGGCGAGGTTGCGGGCCTGCTGGGTCGCCCACTGTGCGGTGGGGTGGGCGGTGACGTCGGTGAGGTGGAGTCTGCGGGTGCCGTGCTCGAGGAACACCAGCGCGTACAGACGCCTGCCGGTCACGGTGTCCAGGTGGAAGAAGTCCGCGGCGATGATTCCCTCCGCCTGTAGGGTGAGGAACTCGCGCCAGCTCGGACCGGAGCGACGCGGGGCCGGGCCGATGCTGGCAGCCTGCAGGATCTGCCACACTGTTGAGGACGCGATCGGGTGCCCCAGCCGGGCCAGCTCGCCCTGGATACGGCGATGCCCCCACCGGGGATTATCACGCGCCAGGCGCACGACCAGCTTCTTGAGCGCGGCAGCGGTGGGCGGTCTACCGACGTGTCGGCGTCGGCCGGAGTAGTCCCACTTCCTGGCGATCAGCCTGCGGTGCCAGGCCAGCAGCGTCCCCGGTGTGACCGGGAAGACGCTGTTCCAGCGGCGGCGCGGTATCAGCGACGACAGCGCGGCCAGCCAGAACCGGTCGCCGGGCTCGTAGCGGATCGGACTGGTGAGTTGCCGTCGCAGCACCGCGTTCTCGTGCCGCAGCACCAGCAGTTCGGCATCTTTGGCGGTGTCCCGGCGCAGCAGTGCTGCCGACACGGACAGCAGCGCACGGGTGGCCCGGTACAGCAGCGAGGTAATCACCCGTGCAGCATCTCAGTCACTGCCGATGGCTCGGCACACAGGCTCCCACCTGCAGCGATGACTTTGCGAGCCTCACAGGCAGCGGGCTGCATTTTCCGCCCGCACCGCACCCGCCCCCGCAGGGCATTAGGACCCCCGTGCGTAGGGCGTGGGGCGTGTTACGGCTGTTGTGTGGCGATCTGTCATACCTCCAAGGGCCGAGAGGGCCAGCTGGCGCCCGCCCGGGCTGCGCGAGCCGGTCAACTGGGCGGCGACACAGACGGGTTGGGCAACCGGCCCGGCTCGCGCTCAGCGGCGTCCGTGGCGGCGCTCGGCCCGGTTGCGGGGTGGGAGCGGTCGGGCGGCCTCCGCCCGCTCCTCCTGCTCGCGCACCCGGTGCTCGTAGTCCTCGCGGGCGCCGATCTCGGCGGCGGTGCGGCGCGCGAGCGTCGGGGCGGCCCAGGTACCGATCGCCCAGGCGACGGTGGCGGGCAGGACGGGCGCGAGGAGCAGCAGTGTCCAGCGGCCGCCTGCGGCCGAGGCGGCGTTCCTGCGCTGCCGGGAACGGTGCTCCCGCCATGCCTGTTCGGGCGTGGGGATCTCCACCGGTGCGCGCCGGGTGCGCACGAAACCCGCGACGAGGCTGAGCAGGCAGGCGACCGCCGTCACCGCGTACACCGCGGTACGTGCGGAGTGAGGCACCCCCACCGCTTCCCAGAACCCCGCGTAGAAGGCGGTCACGACGAGCCCGGCGAACAGCAGCAGGGCGAGCTGGAAGCAGCCATGTGCGATCCGGCGCAGCCAGTACCCGGCGCCCCGGTCGAACCAGGTGGTGCCCAGGTGCGGAATCGCCGCCGGCTCCACCTGCTCTCCGGGGACGCCGTCCGCCGTACTCTTCATGTCGTCCCCACCAACATCAGAAGATCTTGTGCCACAGCGCCTTGGACTTGTCACTGATCCAGTGACCGGTGCCGGTCACCATACCCTCGCCCGCGTGCCACGCCTGGGCCCCGGAGTGGCCGATGCCGTACAGCGTGCCCACGACCGCGCCGTGGTCGTCCCAGTCCTCGCTCCAGTGCTCGTGGAACAGCTTGTCGGCAAAGGTTCCCACGCCGACGACGACCGCGCCGCCGACCGCGGCCGTGGCGACCATATGGGAGCTGCCGTTCTCCAGCCCGGCCAGCCGCCCTTCCAGGCTGTCGAGTTGGTCGGCGGCGGCCTGCCACTCCCCGCGCAGCTTGAACGCCTTGGGGAGGTTCGCGTCCGCCGTCCGGAACCTGGCCTCCTCGTCCTTCAGCGCGGACAGCGCCTTGTCGTGCTCCTCCTGGGCGTGCTTGACGTCGTCGGCCATGTCCAGGCCGAGCGCCCGGTCGCCCTCCGCCCCAGCGGTCCACAGGCCGCGCAGGTAGTCGGCGACCACGATCTTGTCGCCCTTCTGCATCGGCTCGCTGGGGTCTATCTCGGCGTAGAGCTGGCCGATGCGCTTGGCGGCGAGGAGCCGGGCACGCTGGGCCTGGTGCATCAGCTCCGTGTAGAGGGTGGTGTAGTCGTTGTTGTCCTTTGTTGCCTGCTCCTCCTTCTCGGAGGGCGGGTTGTTCGTCGCGAGGGGGATGGGCTCCCCCTTCGGCCCCATGGACACGCCCTTCTTCTGGGCGACATGGGCGGCGTTCTGCAGTGCCGTGTTGGCCGAGGACAGGTTGGTGGCCAGGTCGGTGAGCTCCTTACCCACCGCGTACACCAGTTCGGCGAAGCCGCCGGCAGTGATCGCGTCCTTGGTCCAGGCGGCCTCGAACTTCTCGGCGGCCTCGCCCTTCCAGCCCGCGTCCTTGACGAGCTTGTCGACTCCCTTGCTGAGCGGTTTGACGATGTCGTCCAGGTGCTCCTTGGCACCGGTGAGGGCGGTGCCCATGGCGGCCAGACCGTCGATGTCGCCGCCCACCCAGGAATCCGTCACAGCTTGTGTCCCCCGTCTCGCTATCCCATCAGGTCTTCGAAAAGCCCGTGCACATCGATGTCGCGGTGCGTCAAGTGCTTGACCGCGGCGTCAAGGAGATCCCCGTGCTCTTCGATCCGGCCGGCGAGTCTGGCATGCAGACCGGAGATCGCGTCCATCATCGACCGGATCGTGTGGTCAAGACCGTCATCGCCCGACTTTGCGACGGCGGGACTCACGGAGGTGTGGAGTTTCGCGTAGGACTTGGCCTCCGTGTGAAACGTGGACGCCATTTTTGTCACGTCCGACGTCACGATTTTCAGGTCGGTCACTGGACTGCCTCCGTGTAGGTTCTGACGTCTTCGGCGCTCCAGACCCGTACACCGGGCGGGAGTTGCGGGTCGACGCGAACCGGGCCGAGCCCGTTGTCGTGCATCGCCCGGGCGAACCATCCGATGGGCACCGCCACCCACGGCTGCGCGTCGCCGAGCGCGGCGACCAGCTTCGCGGGGCTGGTGAACGCCACCGCCACCGGGTTTCCGTCGGCCCCCTGGAGGAGTTCGAAACCTATCGCGGGGCGGCGCCCTGGATCCGCGGCGTACCGCGGGTGTGCGGGGACGAGTACCTCCGCGTCCGGTTCGATCGGTGCTTTCGGACGCTCGGCGGGCGGCGTCAGATTCCGGTCGTAGCCATCGAACGGAGAGGAATATGAAGTAGACATGCGCACCTGGGATCGACACCGGCCGTCGGTGTGATTACGGAATTCCGACGCCCTCTTGTCACTTTACGCGCAGTCGAACACAGGGGAACGCGAGGCAGAGCGACGTCCCGTCAAGGTTTACCAAAAAAAGGCGAGTTGGCAGCGTCCTTTTACGCAGACAAGTCAATCCGTGCCATTTTGACTACTGGTAGGCAATCCGCTGGAAAGAGCGTGAATCGCATTTTTTGCCCTGTTGTAGCAGGTACTGCAGCCGGAGATCTTGTGACGGAGCCTGCGTGGTGTCGTTGACCGGGCATGATGCTGGGTGTGACCTCTGAGCAGAGCAGCCGGGTGGGATGCTGAACTGGCCACCTTGACCGGTTCGTTGGGGTACTTGTTCAACCGCCCGGAGCCTCGGGCGGTGTTCGCGCAGTTCATTGAGGGGCTGTTGGCGGAGCTGCCGAAGAAGAACGGCTGGACGCTGTCGGAACGTGCCGCCATGGTCGTGGTGGGGTTCGCGCTCATGGGCCCGTCGTTCTTCTTTTCCCAGTTCTTCGTGCACGCACGTCCAGGGCAGCTCAATCCTGCGCGCCGGCCTGCGGACCCTGCCGGTATCCCTCGCCATGGTGATCGTCAGCCCGTACGCGGGCCGGCTCGCCGCCCGGTACGGCTTCCGCATCGTGGTCACCACCGGCCTGGCCCTGGCCGGCCTGGGACTGCTGGCGCTCGGCATGGTGCAACGCCGACACCGGCTACGCGAACGTGTGGTGGCGGCTGGGACTCGCCGGCATCGGCTTCGCCCTGACCATGTCCCCCCTGACGGGAGCCGCCATCCAGGCAGTCAGCCCGCAGGAAGGCGGCCTCGCATCAGGCATCAGCAGCACCACCCGGCAGATCGGCGCGGTGCTCGGCGTGGCAGTGCTCGGAGCCATCGTCCGCACCCGGCAATCCGGGGGCGCCTCCTTCGAGACCGGCCTCAACAGCGCCTTCCTCGCTGCCGGCACCGTCACTTTGGCCACCGCCGTGTTCACCGGCCTGTGGCTGGCGAGGTCCAAGCCCGCGGAAGGCTCCGCGGCGCCGCAACGTTCCACCGATGCAGATGCGGTCACCACATCGAAGGAGGCATCCGTGAACAGCCGTTGACCATGACAACCGCCTCGGCCGGGAGAAGCGGCTGCGCGCCGAAGCGTCGACATCACCATGCCGCTGCCGAGGACCCCTGGGCGAACGCTACGTCCAGGTCACCGACCCCAGCGGCGTGTTCGTCCAGTTCATCGAGTGAGTCACCCCGCCCCTCCCCGAGAACACCTGAAGCCCCATCGGGCCATGGTGATCCGAACCTGGGCCGGCGACGCCCCACAGGGACCTGTGCGACATCCCGCAGCCACGCAAAGGACCCCGACCTTGTCCCCTGACCCGACCACCGTGCACCCGCTGCCCGCCCACGAACGCGTGGTGTTCCTCAACCCGCTGGTCACCTCACCGAACATCACCGTGGGCGAGTACACCTACTACGACGACCCGGGCGGCGCCACGGACTTCGAGCACCGCAACGTCCTCTACGCCTACGGCCCGGAGCGCCTCGTCATCGGCAGGTACTGCGCGATCGCCTCGGGAACCACCTTCCTGATGGCCGGCGCTGAACATCCGACGATGGGGGTGTCGACGTACCCGTTCACCATGTTCGGCGGCCGGTGGGCCGAGCAGACGCTGGACGTCGTCACCGCCATGCCCAGCCGTGGCGACACGGTCATCGGCAACGATGTCTGGTTCGGGTACCGGGCGACCGTCATGCCCGGGGTACGGATCGGTGACGGTGCCATCATCGCGGCCGGCGCCGTGGTCACCGCCGACGTCCCGCCCTACACGATCGTCGGCGGCAACCCGGCCAGGCCGATCCGCCGGCGATTCGACGACGCCGACGTCGAGCGGCTGCGGCGCGCCGCCTGGTGGGACTGGCCCGCCGGCCTGGTCACCGAGCACGCCCGCACCATCATGGCCGGAACCCCCGCCGACATCGAACGCATCGCCACCGAGCACGGACAGGGGAAGTCCCTTTGAACCACGTGACCCGGGTATCCATCGAAGAGCACGCGGTGGCCGACATTGCGGCCGGACCTTACGCCCTCACCACGGGACCGGACGGCGCCCTGTGGTTCACCCTCGTCCACAGCGGCCGGATCGGCCGCCTCGTCCCCGGCGACGAGCCGACGAGCCACCGGCTCGCCCCCGACAGCGGGCCGACCGTCATCACACCCGGCCCGGACGGCGCGCTGTGGTTCACCGAGTACCGGGCGGACCGGATCGGGCGGATCGCCACCGACGGCGTCGTCGACGAATTCGACGTGCCCACCCCCGGCTGCGGGCCGTTCGGTATCGCGGCGGGGCCTGACGGCGCACTGTGGTTCACCGAGACCGCCACCGACCGCATCACCGTCGACGGCAGCGTCACCGAGTTCCCGCTCCCCGTCACGGGCGCGTTCCCGTCCGCGATCACCGCCGGTGGCGACGGCGGGATGTGGTTCACCCTCAACCAGGCCGGCGCCATCGGCGGTATCGACATGAACGGCGCGGTCACCCTCCACTCCCTGCCGACCGAAGCGGCAGGACCAGTGGGGATCGCCGCAGGCCGCGACGGAGCGCTCTGGTTCGTCGAGATCGCCGCCGGACAGATCGGACGGATCACTCCCGACGGACGGATCACCGAATTCCCGCTGCCCGACCGCGCCGCCCGTCCGCACGCCGTCACCGTCGACGGGCAGGGCGCCGCCTGGTTTACCGAATGGGGCGGCAACCGCGTCGGCACGATCACCCTCGACGGCTCCGTCACCGTCCATGACCTGCCCACTCCCTGCTGCGGCACGGCATCACCGTTGGTCCCGACGGCGCCCTGTGGACTGCGCTCGAGATCGGCGCGCTCGCCCGCATCGCTCCGGCGGGCAGCGCCACCTGAACAGACCCTCCCCCTTTCACCTACCGCCAACAGCGGTCGCTCGCACGGCGGCCGGAGAGGAAGTTTCATGAAATACGCACTCGTGATCTTCGAGACGGACGAGTCGCGCCGCCGGGTCCAGGCCGACCGGGCCGCATACCGCAAGGCATACGAGGGCTGGATCGGTAGCCTCGCCGCGGCCGGGAAACTGGTCGGCGGCGAAGCCTTGGAGACCGAGCACACCGCTCCCGCGACAGTGCGCACTGCGGCAGACGGGACGACGACGGTGACCGATGGACCCGCGCACGCCGGCGAGGAGACCCTCGGCGGCTGGTTCATCGTCGAGGTGGCCCCCTGATGTTCATCGTTACGCAGACCGAACTCAGTGCCCTTCCCCGCGCAGCGCAGAGACCGTGACTGCAGCGGCAGTTGGGAGTTATGGCGGGCAAGAGGCGGAAGTTTGACGGGGTTCCGTGAGGGTGGTGCCTGTTGAGTCGGCACGGAGCGCGGTGCCAGTGAGCCGTTTTCGTGCGCCCAGCAGAACAGGAGGTGACACCGTGACGTAGCGGTGTTCTTGCTGTTCGGAAGCTCGTCGTCGCCTGCCGGTGGAAGTCCGGTCCGGGTAGCTGCCACGAGGCCCGGTAGCAGGCTGGCGGCGTCGGAGGGAAACGTCCGGCGTCGAAGCCCAGCGTCAAAGGCCCTGCAAGGGGGAGCGACGATACGGTCCGTAGCATCACGCGAAGCCTGCGGCGTCGTTACTCAGCCACTCTTTCGGGTGGAACGAGGGAGTGCCGGGCCCTTCGAAATCGGGGTGAAGGCCATGGAAGCGGTGAAGATCCTGGACGGGCAGCCGTGAAGGACTCCCCGGCGTATGGGGCGCGGAACGTATCGAAGGTGGCGACGGGAACTGGGGAGGCCCTCCCCGGCCCGGCGAAGCATTTGATGCCGCCAATCGGGAGGCATCGTGGGATCGGGCGAGAAACGCTCTCGAAGCCGCAGCCGCTCTTCTTGTGTCGGGCGAAATGAGCCAGGCTCTGGTTGACTTTCGAGACTTTCTCGCTCGCAACGAGTTGGAGCTCGCATTCGATGAGCTAGTTACGATCGGTGATGACCTGGAGCTGGATATCAGGTTCTGGTTGCTGCTCGATTCTGCAGCTCGCGAAATGCGGCTATATTCGGCGGCGCTAGATGGACCGCACCTTACGAGTGCGGATCTTTGCAGGCGCCATATCGCGGTTCATTCGGAGTCGTCGGCCTGATAGGAACAGCACCTGCAGAAACCCAAGGGCCACGCCGGAGCGAGTCGTTCCGGCGTGGCCCTTGGACGCTTTGACGGCAACGCCAGCGGACAGGTTCTGCACTTGGCGGGCCGTCAGGGCTCTCGTGGGTCGCGGAGGGCGTTGCCAAGGGTGTTCGGGCTTGGCGCTGGAGGCGGAGCCGGACGTGGGCATACACGGCGGCGGTCACGCCGATGTGGGCGTGCCCGAGTGGTGGTGAAGCAGCAGAACGGATCACGGGAGTACGCCTTGGCGATGCGGGTGAGCTTGTCGGCGGGTTCCTTGCGGGTGATGCCGTAGACCCGGACGCGTTTGCGGGTGCCGTCGGTGGCGAGTACGTAGCTGGCGGCTTCCCAGCGGCCGTTCTTGCGCTGGTAGACGGTGCCTTCGCGTCTTGATCAACAAGTATGGCGATATTGGCTGGGCTGACAATCACGACTACACCAAGATCATGCCCTACTTCCCGCATCCATAGCTTTCCGTGAATTGGCTATCTGGTCGAAGAGTGTCGGGAACTTCGCGTCCCGGTCCCGGATCAGATACTTGACGGTGGTCCGGGCGTCCTCCAGGTCCATCACCAGGTTTCGTGCGGCCTGGCTCACCCATTGCGCGGTGGGGTGCGCCGTGGTGCCGAGGATTCGGATACGGTGGGTGGCGTGCTCGATGACCGCGAGGATGTACTGGCTTTGGCCGGTCAGGGTGACGGTCTCGATGAAGTCGCAGGCCAGGAGTGCGTCGGCCTGGGAGTGCAGGAAGTCGGCCCAGGTCGTGGCGGCCCGGTCGGGTGCGGGGTCGATGCCCTGGTTCTTGAGGATCTCCCAGACGGTGGAGGCGGCGATGCTGATGCCGGGGGTGGCCAGTTCGCCGTGCACTCTGCGGTAGCCCCACGACGGGTTCTCCCTGACCAGGCGCAGGATCAGGATGCGGATCGAGCGAACGGTGGGCGGGCGGCCCGGCCTCTTCGGTCGGCGGTGCGGGCGTGGCGCTGCTTGATCAGGTCGCGGTGCCATCGCAGTACGGTGTCGGGCTGGACCAGCAACCGGAGCCGATGCAGAACCTGGCGCGGCAGCGGCACCAGCAGAGCGGCGAGTGAACTTCGCCTCGGAAGACCGAGCCTTCCCGTTAGGACGGGGGCTGCAGGACGGTGTCGATGACGTAGATGGTGGCGTTCGCGGCCTTGATGTTGCCGCAGACGATGTTCGCCTTACCGTTGACTTTGAAGTTGGTACCCGAGCCCGACGTGGTCAGTTTGCTGCCCTCCACCGTCGTGAAGGAGCCTTTGGAGAGTTCGTTCGGGGTGATCTGCTTGTCCACGACGTGGTAGGTCAGTACCTTCTTCAGCTGCCCCTGATTGCTGAGCAGTGAGGAGAGCTGCGACACGGTCACCTTCTGGAACGCCTGTTGGTTGGGAGCGAAGATGGTGACGTGGGGTTTCCCGTCGAGGGTGCTGCTCAGCTTTGCCCTGACCACGGCTGAGACTAGCTGGCTGAGCTGCGGGTATGCAGCCGCAGCCTCTGTGACCTTGTCCTTGGCCGTGTCGGCCTTCTGGGAGAGCGCCGAACAGCCGGGACCGAACGTCCCCGACGGGCTAGGAGACGCACTTTCAGCATGGCTTTGTGACGCCAGACCGCCAAGAGCGAGTGGGACGGCGACCGCAACTGCCGCCGCGGCCTTTGCCGTACGTATGCGGGAGGACCTCATCGCAACCTTCCGGTAAACCCTGGTGAGGTTTGGACTGCGGACGTCTTGGTTTCCGCCGGGCGGGACAGGAGCGGCTCCTGCGCCCGGCCCTTGGGCCGACATCCCGGCCACTCAGCGAGCGTAACCAGCAGGGGCTGGTGCCCGCATCTCGAAGCCCGGACCCGGTGAGCGCCATATCGGGCGATGGTCGCCTGAGCAGCCACCGTGGTCCGCCTCGCACGGCAAGGAGTGGGGCGCTCCAGCCGGTGATCCACCGAAAAATCAGATGGTCGAACTCGACGTCCAGCTGTCCTTGTAGCCGCGGGAGGCGGCGTTCAGCCGCTTCTCTAACAAAGGCGTCGGACGTGTCTGTAGGTGATGAGGCAGGTGGCGAGGCCGAGGAAGGCTTCGTGGATGTCGTCGCGTCGCTCCCAGCGGATGCGCAGGCGGCGGAAGCCGTGCAGCCAGGCGATCGTTCTCTCGACGACGTAGCGGAAGATGCCCAGGCCGGAGCCGTGTTCCTGGCCGCGTTCGGCGATGACCGGGCGGATGCCGCGCTGCCACAGCAGGCGCCGGTATTTGTCGTGGTCGTAGCCCCGGTCCGCGAACAACATGTCCGGCCGTCGCCGGGGCCGACCAACGGTCCCGGCGACGGCGGGGATCTTGTCGAGCAGGGGCAGGAGTTAGGTGACGCCGTTGCGGTTGCCGCCGGTCAGCGACACCGCGAGCGGGATGCCCTGGGCGTCGACGAGGACGTGGTGCTTGCTGCCCGGCCGTGCGCGGTCGACCGGGCTGGGACCGCTTTTAGGCCCCTGCGGGCCGCCCGCACGTGGGAGGAGTCGATCACCGCCCGCGACCAGTCCAGCTTCTTCGCCGCCCGCAGCTTCTTCAACGGCAGCACATGCAACTGCTCCCACACCCCTGCTCCGCTATCTGCACATGCACGGCCTCCAGTTCGTCCGCGGCACTCTCGCGCACCTCGAAGGTGAGACGAAGGCCCTCGGTCACGAACGTGGCCCCTTCAATGTCCTCGCGCCGCACCCGTACCTCACGGCCGTCGTCCCCGTCGATGTAGCCGTAGCCCCTCACCTGATTGAACCACCGGACCACACCGCTGACCCGCTCGCTCACTCCCCCGTGTCTCCTTCAAGCGTCATCCGGGTAGCCAACTGGCCCCCGTTACATCCTTTTCCCCACTCATATGGGGGCGCACTCCGCACCAGGCGAACGGCCAAGCGCCTTCTCAGCTTGACTCTGTCGGGGATCTTGGAGTTTCGCGGTGCGGCAGCGTGGTCAGCGGGCATGCTCGGGTAGTTCCGATGACCGATGCAGTTGTCGAGGTGCCCGTTGTCCCTCCGTCCACGTTCCGGTGAGCAGGTCCCGTCTCTGACTGCGCAGGTCGCGCGGGCGAGCAACCCGGGTGGCACGACGGCGATATGGGTGAGGGACCGGCTGGACGGGCTGTGGCATGACGAGGACTCCGCCGACTGGTACCCGCGTGACGGGCGTCCGGGTCTCTCGCCTGCTCAACTGGCTACCGTCTGTGTGCTGCAGTTCCTGCTCGGCCTGTCGGACCGGCAGGCCGCGGAGGCGGTCCGCTGCCGCATCGACTTCAAGTACGCGATGGCCATGGAGCTGGATGACCCCGGGTTCCATCACAGCGTGCTGGCCGATTTCCGCGATCGTCTCGCCGAAGGCAACCGTGCTGACCGCCTCCTCGACCTCGCGCTGGCTCGCCTCAAGGAGGCCGGCCTGGTGCACGAGCGCACCACTCAGCGCACCGACTCCACCCATGTCCTGGCCGCGGTGCGTGACCTGACCCGCCTGGAGCTGATCACCGAGGCGGCCGCGCCGCACTGGAAGAGGCCGCCGGCACCTCCCCACACCTGCTGGACGAGCTGGTCGATGAGGACTGGGGGCGCCGCTACGGCCGACCGGTCCGCCTGGGCAAGAACCCCACCAAGCCCAAGACCAGGATCCTTGCCACTGGAAACGACGCCGTCCGGCTCCTGGAACACCTCTACCGGCACGGAGCAGACCGCACGTCCGGTCCTCGTGTCCAGGCCCTGCGCCAGATCATGGTGCAGAGCTACCACCGTGACGCCACAGGACACCTGCGCTGGCGCACTGCCCAGAAGGAAGGCGGACCCGCGCTGCCGCCCTCATCCTGGGCGATCATCTCTCCCTACGACACTTCGGCCCGCTACGCACGGCACGGACACATCATCAGCTGGAAGGGGTTCTCCGCTCACCTGACCGAGACCTGTGCCCCCGACGGCCCCAACGTGATCACGGACGTGGTCACCACCGCGGCCACCACCCATGAAAGCAAGGTCCTGCCCGGCATCCACACCCGCCTCTCCCGCCGCGGACTTCTGCCCGCCGAGCACCTGGTCGACGCCGGCTACACCTCCCTGCCCCACCTGGAACAAGCCACCCGTGAACACCAGGTCACCGTCTCTGGACCACTGCGGAGTAACCCCACCCGTCAGCACCGCCGGGACGAGGGCTTCGCCCGGGACGACTTCCACATCGACTACTACCGTCAGCAGGTCACCTGCCCCCAGGGCCAGGTCAGCCAGGGCTGGCACGGCCCCTACCCGACCTCCTCACCCACAGCGGCCCCGCTGATCGTGGCCAGGTTCACCAAGAGCCAGTGCCAGCCCTGCCCGGCGCGCACCCAATGCACCACCTTCCGCGAAAGCACCCGCACCGTGGGCTTTCCCCATGAGAACTCCGCGACCTGCAACTTCGCATCCGCACCGAGCAACAGACACCCGAGTGGAAGACCCGCTACGCGGTCCGCTCCGGAGTGGAGGGCACGGTCAACGAGCTCGCCCACGGATATGGCATGCGACGTTGCCGCTACCGAGGGCAGGGAAAGGCCCACGTCCAGCACGTCCTGACGGCCATCGCCGTCAACATCGAGCGCCTCAGCGGACTGCCACCAACCGAAGAAGCCCCCACGCCCCGCCGGCCGACCGCCTTCCAGAACTACCTCGACCAGCGCGAGATACCCCGGCCGAAGTCCTGGCGAAACCTGGGCAGCTGACCTCGGCGGCACCAAGATCCCCGACAGAGTCAAGGTTAGTAGTCCCGGGCGCGTTGCCGGCCGGTGGTGCCGTAGGGAGTCCAGACGGAGGTGTCCGCGTCGGTCCCGACGTACCCGACACTGGGCGACGACCGCTTCTTCCCCCTGCTGCGCGGCTGGCACCAAGCCCACCGCGGCAGCAGCGCCGACACCGCTGCGTTCATCGCTCACGCCGGGCGGTACTCGCCGACGGCGGTCGAGCCGCTGCTGCACTCCTGGCTCCACGAGAAACAGCTTCCACCCATGCCACCCGCGCCGTCCTGAGTCCGGCCCCAGTGCGCGTCGAGATCGGCCGGCAAAGCCCCTGCGGCGACACCGGTGCCTGTGCGTGTCGGCCTGGGACGGCGAACAGGTCAGCACCCGCCGTTCGGGACTGCTCCTGGCGTACCCGGCGCACCGACGCCCTCGTTCCCCACCGGGACCCTGCCGCTCGCCGCTAGGGCGCCGACCGTACCCGGTGTGACGGGCGTCGTGTGTACCGGGCGGCCGGACGGGGGGCGTAACCACGCCGCGCGGGCGGCGAGGGAGCCCAGTGCGAGGGAGGCCAGGTGGCCGACGTCCGCTAGTTCCTGGTCGTACAGCAGCGCGGCCGTCAGCGCCGCGGCGAGCAGAGGGAGACCATAGCGGCGGAGCTGGCCCACGGTGAGACCGAGCAGGCAGGCGGCGGTCGTCACCAGACCGTAGCTGATGCCCACGTCACGGGTCCGGGTGGGCACGCCTGGCAGATGGGCGACGTGCATCAGCCAGAGGGCGCCCTCGGTGATCAGGGTCGCGGTGAGGTGACCGAAGGCGAACACTCCGCACGCGCGCAGCGTCCCCCAGCGCCACTCGGCGCATCCCAGGACCCCGGCCACCGCGGCGATACCGACCAGGGCCGGTACACCGTCGACCACCAGACCGCTGGTGAACAGGGTCCACCACTTGCCGACATCCAGGTGATGGACGTTGCTGCTGTTGTGGCGCATGAAGCGGGCACGTTCTGCTGCCGGTTGTACCTTCAGCCACCATGCAGTGAGCAGGAGGGCCGTCACGTATACGGCGGTGCCCGGTACCCGCCGTCTCAACGTCTTCACAGCCCTCATCTCCCTCCTTTCGTACGCCCTTGACCTGCGCTGGTCACCCGCGCTCGGGCGCTTACGGGCGATGTGCCCGCTCTCCTCGGGAAGAGACCGTCGGCCAACGCGTCTGGTTCCGACGGCGGCCAATATGAGAGGTGTTCTCACCAAGCGATGCTGTAGTGCTCCGCATCGACCAGTGGCCCGAGAGGCGCGGGAAGGAGTTCGCATGGGGGGAAGGCCGGACGCAAGGGTCTGCACGGACGCCGTACGGTAGCGACGTGGCTCGGGCGATGGTCAGT
Organism: Streptomyces sp. NPDC020801; assembly: GCF_044334385.1. NCBI lineage: Bacteria > Bacillati > Actinomycetota > Actinomycetes > Kitasatosporales > Streptomycetaceae > Streptomyces > Streptomyces sp. NPDC020801. The sequence goes on along the minus strand of NZ_JBIRST010000010.1, from coordinate 56,928 downwards.
CGGCGTGGGGCATTGGCCGCGATGGCGGCCGCCGCGCCCGCGGTCCTTGCGGGCTGTGGCGGCAAGCACAAGCGCGATGCCGCGTCCGATCCCTCCGATGCGCCGGCTTCCAGGGCCCCGGTCGCCGACAACACCACCATCATGGTCATCCGGCACGGGGAGAAGCCGAGCCGGAACGAATCCGGCATCGACGAGAACGGCCGTCCGGACGCCAAGTCCCTCACCCGGCGTGGCTGGGAACGGGCCAGGGCATTGCCGGCGCTGTTCGACCCGCCCAGGGGCCGGCCCCTGAAGCCCGGCATCGTGCGTCCGCGGACCATCTACGCCGCCGCGGACCGGGGCCCACTCGCCGGCGCCCACCGGATGCGGGAGACCGTCACCCCGCTCGCCCGGCACATGGGCATCACAGTGGACACCACCTATGCCGAGTCCCAGGAAGCCGCACTGGCCGAGGCCGCGCTCTCCGCTCCCCGACCGGTCCTGATCTGCTGGGAGCACTCGCGCATCCCGGCCATCGTCGAGGCCCTCGGCGCGTCGCGCAGCGGCGCGCCCGCGGCGTGGCCGAACCGCTTCAACCTGGTGTGGGTCTTCACCCACACCCATGGCTCCTGGGCCTTCCGTCAGGTCGGCCAGCACCTGCTCCCCGGGGACGCCTGAGAATCCCGCGCGGGGTTCGCCGCGCGGGCGGGTTGGCTGCGCTCGGTGTTCCGTTGGACGTCGGGCCGGGGGGATCGCGAGGTGTCTGCCACATCGGGGGCCGGCGCGCTGGGGACATCTCGCCGGCCCGGTCTTCCGCCACGGTCCGGGTCGACAGGGACATGTGCCGGTCATCGCTTCCGAGGGCCGGCGCGTCGGCCGTGGACTCTCTGTCGTCCTGTCGGGGAGACCCCGCTCACCCCAATTCGGCACCCGTCGGTATGGCAGGCGGCGGACTTGGTACTGGTCCAGGCCGTACTGGTCCTTCGTGCTTTGGGCCGTAGCGCGTTCCCGGACACCGGCTGCGCTTAGGTTCTTCTTTTGCCCTCGCATGTCGTAGAGCGCGGACGTGTCCCGCCCGGCCAGCAAGATGCCCGACCATGCCGGGGCGGGGCGCTGCCGAGCGGGCCGTCACCACCGCCGACAACCGGGCGGTCCGGTGTCGACCTTGCCCGGACGCCCCTGTACCAGGCCCGCCAGGCCGCTCCGAAGAACGGCGGCGAGGCCGGGGAAGAGCTTCCCTTGCGCCACCACGACCGTATCGCCAGCCGTCAACTCCCCCCTCGGACACAATGATTGACGATACGGTGACGAGGGCCTCGACCTTACGGTCGCGGTCCTCGTTGCGTGTTCGTAGCTGATGGTGATGCCCAGGGCGTCGTAGAGCGGGCCTTTCTTCTCGGCGGCGGCGGTCTGGATGCGCTGTGCGATATCTCCAAGGCTCTCAGTGATCTGCCGGATCTGTCGCGCATCGAGCGGGGATTGCTTCTTCCGAGCGACGGCGGGGTGCGCGTCGACCTTCTTCTGCGCCCCGTCCTTGTCCCGCTGGGCCTCGTTGATCCACTGGGTGACGACGGCGGGATCGGCTCCGGCGTCGAGGGCTGCCTGGTAGCGGGCGAGCCGTTGCTCGCACTCCTTGATCGCCTGACGTGCTTGGGCCTGCTCGGGGGTCTGGGGCTCTGCGGTGCTTGCTGCGGCGCTGGCGTGGGTGAGCGCTTCGATGGTGGCGGTGAGCCGGTCGGGGGCGAGGGCCCGGGCGATCCACGGGTCCAGGGCCTGGCAGACGATGTCTTCGCGCAGGTTGATGGTGCGCGGGTGGGTGAGGCCGGGGTAGAGGGCTTGTTCCTGGTCTTTGAATTCGCAGCGGTAGTAGACGTGGTTGCGGATGGTGGCGGGCTGCATCTTGCGCCCGCACAGGCTGCACCTGACCCGTCCGCGCAGGGCGTAGGGGCGTGCGCCTTGCTTTCCGGCGCGTTCCTGCCGTCCCTGATTGCGGGCGCGCTGTCTGCGGAGGGTTTGGACGGTATCGAACCGGTTGGGGCTGATGATCGCTTCGTGGGCGGGTTCGTTGGAGCGGATTGGCTAGCGGCCACCCGGGGTGACCCGCGGGACAGCCCAGGCCACGCGCCCCGCTGGGGCCTGCCGGACTTTCCCGGGGTGCCCATCACGGATTCTGCGCCGGTTTGCCCCGGGTCACACCAGGCCGGAGCAGTGCCGCAAGGCGTGCGGGAGCACATCACCGCGCACCACGCCTCGTCTGCACCCTCGGGTGTTGGCCGAAGGCTGCGCAGTGGGACAGGCGGTCGGGACCCGGGCCGGTGGTGCCGCGGAGCCCGGGAGCCGGCTCAGCCGGGAGCGGCCTCGGGTTCTACGAACGGGATCACGAATCGCCAGCAATCCATTTTCGAACAGGGCGAATTGAAGTCACCTATCTGGGTGGCGCCTTCCGGGTTGGGGTGTGAGTGGCGTGCGGTTGGCAAGGTCAAGGCACTGGAAGCCCCTGGGGTTCTCTTACGTCCCGTCTGCGTGAGTGCAGGCAAGGGATGGGGAGCTCCGGGGGAGGGCGGTAAAACGAGAGGAAGTCACCCGTCGTGAAGAAGCTGCTTGTCCCCGCCGCTGTGTTCATGGGCCTGATCCCGGCCGTTCTGCTGGGGGGTGCCACCACTGCGTCCGCTACAGGCCACTACAGCTGCAGCAACGGCCTCGCCAACGTAGTCACCTGCAACGCCACGGACGTCGGCCCGGTGATCGTGAAGATCACGGGGAGCCGGACGCTGACCGACAACGAGCTCAGTGTGCTGGAGAACAACCTCAACAACGCCGCCGTCAACGTGACAGCTCTGAAGAACGTGACGGTCGACACCTACAAGTCCTTCAACCCCAGCGTCACGATCAAGAACATCAATGTCTGCATCGCCTCGGTCTGTAGCTAGGTAAACCCACGATCTACCCAAACACCTAGCATGTCCGAATGCCGGGTCCCTGGATATCGAATCCAGGGACCCGGCATTCGGGAGTGTCTACCTGACTTCAGCTCGTCAGGGTGAGGGTGGGTTGTCGAAGGTCAGGCCGGTGCCCGCTATGAAGCCGTCGAGAGTGTGGGGCCTGTACTGCAGGCGCTTGAGCCGGTTGCGGACGAGGACTTCGAGCCGGTCGAGGGCCATGGCGGCGAGGTTGGCCAGGCTGCGTTTGACGTGTGCCCACACGCCCTCGACGGGGTTGAGGTCGGGTGAGTAGGCGGGCAGCAGGAACACCGTCAGCCATTCACGTTCGGCGATCAGCTCGCGCACGGCGTGGGAGACGTGCGTGTTGAGCCGGTCCCACACGAGGACGATCGGCGCCTTGAGGAGCTGGTGGACGCCGTCGATCAGCGCGATGAAGTCGCGTTCGCCCATGCTGCGGCGCTTGCCTTTGCCCGCGGGGTGGGTGCGCAGGCGGTGGCACAGCCGGGTGCGGGAGCCGGGCCGCATGGCGATCAGTCCGGCCACCGACAGCCGTCCGGAGCGTCGTCCGCTGACGGTCACGACCGGGGTGCGGCCGCGCCGGCCCCAGGTGCGTCCTTGGGGCGACCGCCGGGTGAAGCCTGCCTCGTCCTCGAAGCAGATGTAGCCGCCGCAGGCCGCCCGGGCTCTTTTACCTCGGCCCAGGTCGCCTCCTTCCATACGGTGACGGCCGTCTCGTCGCGTTCGGCGACCCGGCGCGCGGGGATCTGCGGGCTGAAGCCGAGCCGGTGCATCAGCCGCGTGGCCCCGGAGACGCTGCAGGCAATGTGAAACTTCCTGCCGATCAGCGTGGCCACCCGGGCGGCCGTCCACACCTGGTCCTCCACCCAGCCGTGCGCGGCCGGGTCCTGCTACGTTTCGAAGAAGTCGCAGGCCGGCAGTGCATCGGCTTGGGAACACAGAAAGCCCGCCCAGGTACTCGGGGCCCGCTCGGGCGCTGGGTCGATGCCCGCGTCCTTGAGGATCTCCCAGACGGTCGACGCCGCCACCTTCACCCCGAGGACGAGCAGTTCGCCGTGCAGGCGCCGACAACCCCAGTTCGGGTTCTCCCTGGCCAGACGCAGTACCAGTGCTCGGATGGAATGCACGGTATGCGGCCGGCCGCCTCGCTTGGGCCGGGACGCGGCGGCGTGACGTCGGGCGATCAGGTCGCGGTGCCAGCGCAGCACCGTGTCCGGCCGGACCAGCAACCGGATCCGCCGAAGCGCCTCTCGCGGCAGACCGTGGAGCAGTGCGGCGAGGAGCGCCCGGTCACCCGCGTCGAATCGCACCCGCTGCCCGCTCAGTTGCCTCTCGAGCACGGCGACCTGGTGGCGCAAGGCCAGGATCTCTACATCCTTCTCCCGGTCACTCATCGGCAGCAGTCCCAGCAACGCGAACGCGTTCGTCACGCCGAGGTATGCCAGTCGCAGCAGCACGACCACCCATCATGTCGCGGTGATCGTGCTCACGTGGGCGCATGCAGACGTCCACCGCGTCACGACGCTCAGACACCCGCGACAGCTGCTCCCACCTGCATGGATGAGGTATTCGGCAAGGACACCATTCTTCCGTCGGCGGTGATCGCTGCCGCAAGCACAGAAAGCCCCACCAGAACTGAAAACTTCTGGCGGGGCTTCCCAATTACTCGGTCACGGAAGCAATGGGAAAACTTGCCCCCATGACCTCAGCCGCGACTCCGATCCTTTCCCAGGTGCCAATTTTGCGATGGCTAGTCCTGGCGTCAGAAGGTTTTTGACGATCCGCAATCTTCGCATGTGCGTTACGCTGCGAGCACGCCAATCGCTCGACAACACATTAGCTTCTTCGGCGGACATGGGAAGCTCGCGAAGGAGAAGCTCGATGAGCCGGCCCGGATCAAGGATGTCCACATGATTGCTCGGTGGGACTCTCTGAAGCAGATCGAGTGACAGGTTGAGGCGACGAATCACGCTTTCGCTGTGATCGATCGCCCCCGTGGCTACTGCCTTCTCGAGGACATGGGCGAACGCGACCGAACACGTGCCCCGCAACTCCATCGGCAGGTCCTTGAAACCCTCAGTGAGGCGCATCGTGAGCAACTCGACGACACCTAGCCACTGACCAGGTTCCAAATCAGGTTCTGCTGGGGCCTGTGAAGCCAGGACCTCGACGAGACGGTGCAGATCGAGCGATACCAGGTCATCGAAGTTGTTCATCAGAAGTGAACCCCGGCAGCCGCAAACGCATCTCTACCGAGTTCGAGGCTCTCGCTGGACGGCTGGAAGTGACCGCTGTGGTTGTTGATGTCCAAGCCGATGTACCTCCACAACCACATGATCATCCGTGGGTGGTGCGTTGATCACTTGAGGGTGCCACCGTTACTCGACCAACCACCAGGTCGTCATCGACGCCGACACCCGACTCGTCGTCGCCGTCGGCCGACCCCTGCCTGGCAACCGCAACGACTGCAAGGCATGGGAGCTTTCCGGCGCAAAGGACGCCGTCGGCAAGACCACGGTCATCGCGGACGGCGGCTACCGCGACACCGGCCTGGTCATCCCGCACCGACGCGAACGCGGCCAGACTGAACTGCCGGCCTGGAAAGAGGAACACAACGCCTCCCACCGCAAGGTCCGCGCACGCGTCGAGCACGCCTTCGCGCGCATGAAAAGCTGGAAGATCCTCCGCGACTGCCGCCTCAAAGGCGACGGCGTCCACTACGCCATGCCCGGCATCGGCCGCCTGCACAACCTCACTCTCACCGGGTGACGGAGAAGCGAGCAGGTCTTCCAGCACGCCAGAGATCATTTACGGGACCACGCTTAGGGAGTCCCGATCGCCCCGTCCCTCCTCTCCTCGGACCCATTAGCGGCGGCCCGGTCTCACAGGAAATACATCAGGTCCACCCGCCCGTCCGGCCGATATGAAAAGACGGCTTGTCCGGCGCCTTGAGCCGGAGGAAGGTTGACGAAGTTCACTGCGTCCTGAGTGGTCGCGAAGGTGAGGACGTGCCAGGTCGCTGCCTGGACGGCCGCGAGTGCAGCCTTCAGCGACTGGGAGTCCGCCTCAGTGAGTGTCACGGCAAGCCCCTTTCCGGAGCAAAGAGAAGTGTGTCACATAAGGTGATCTCCTCCAGGGAAAACGGTAACCGCCGGATGCCCAGGCGTACGGAAGCGCTGAGCGCGTACATGAGTTGCCCGGACACCCTGTCGCGCACTTGGCGTGCATCTGCGCCGTGCTGAGGTTTTTCACAACGGGTGGGAATTCGTCATCGTGGCTTGTTTGCCCCATCCCTCGACGGCCACACCCCACTCACGATTCAAACGCGCCCCCACGCGGCGCACAGCTGCTCTCTCGGTGACGCTGGACGATCACACGTGGTGCTGCCACAACTTGCCGGGGTGGTCAAACCGGGATGTATGGGACGCTCGGATCGTCGGGGCCGGCCGCCGGAGAGCAGCTCGGTCTAGGCGCTGAAACCGAGGTTAAGGGCTGTCCCGTATGTGCAAGGTGCACACCCAGTTACCAGAGGACAGCAACTGGGTTTTGAAGCCGGAGGCCCCGTTCACGTTCAATCATCCGGTGAGTACAGTTGATCGGGCAGTCGTCGACGAGCTGAGCCAGGGCCGCCGTGACGACGGTCTGGGGCGCCTACAGGGGGCAACGGTGTTCGTGGCAGTGGCAATTGCGGCCGTGGCGTTCATTCTGGCCGTTGCGATCGCCGTTCTCGCACCACGGGAGCGGCGGCGGATAGGTTTCGCCCCCGACGCGCGTCGCATCGAAGCGGCGGCGACCCGAAGGGCTTCACGGCGCGTGCCGACAGGCCCCTACCTTCGCCGATAGCCAAGGCATCGGTGCCAAAGGATGGCATTTGAGACTGCGGCGATCGTGAAACGGCGGTACCCGCTGAGATCATCCCAACCATGGGTTACGGACGAGATGATCTTGCTGTGGTTGGTGTGCTCACGGCGTCGGAGCCGTCCTGCATAGGCCCGTTCACCGGGCTGAGCCTGCGTCAGTTCAGCAAGCTGATCACAGCGTTACGGCGTGAGGGCGCCGAGCGTCCGCAAGGGCAGGTCCTGGAGCCTTCCGCTGGAGGACCGGGTCCTACTGGTCGCCGCGTACTGGCGGACCAACCTCACGATGTGGCAGCTGGCACCGCTGTTCGGAGTGTCGAAGTCGGCCGCCTCATCGACCACCTAGCTTGATCTTTAACGGCCGGCGTCGAATGGTGTCTCGAACTTGATCACTCGGTTCGGTAACCGCTGTACGCCAAAGCGGCCTTCGTCTGAACATGTGCTCCGACCAAGGAACACACATGTCCAGCACGAAGGCCGTGAAGATGAGTCTGCGACATCGGCCACCTGCCCAGCGGCGCAACACCGAAGCCGGTCTGGCTGTGGTGGTCAGGTACCGACGCCACTGCGGCAGACGTCGACCGTCTCTGGCAGGCCTACCTGCGGCGCTTCGATATCGAGCACACCTTCCGCCTCTTCAAGCAGACCCTCGGCTGGACCTGCCCAAAGATCCGCACACCCGAGGCCGCGGACCGCTGGACCTGGCTGATCCTCGCCGCCTACACCCAACTGCGTCTCGCCCGCCCCCTCGCAGCCGACCGGCGCCGTCCCTGGGAGCAACCCAGTTCCCCGGACAGGCTCACTCCCGCGCGTGTCCGCCGCGACTTCCGGCACATCCGCCCACAGACCGCTTGCCCGGCCAGAGCACCGAAACCCACCCGCCCCGGCCCCGGACGACCAGCGGGCCGAAAAACCACCCGTCCTGCACCCCGCCACGACGTGCACACACCCAAGAAGACACAGCCAGCACAGGGACAAAAGAAGAGGTCAACCACCCCGAAGCCCCGCCGCACAGGTTAAAGATCAAGCTAGTTGCAGCCCAGTAAACACCCACCTCGGAAGCCGCCACTGCTGGATGACGAGCAAAAAGCAGGTCATGAACCTGGACGACCTCGACGCCTTCGTCCAGGACGTGCGCCGATCCGGCGCCACCGGCACCGAGGAGGTCATGGTCCGCATGTCCTGGAGCGGCAAGCTGCAGAAGCTCGCCGTCGAAGTCGAGATGGCACCGACCAGCCGGCCGACCCTCGACAATGACTCACACATGGCACCCTGAAGCCCAGCGACTGAACCGGCCACGGTTGCCGGTGCAGGCCGCTTCCTCGAGAGCCTTCCTCGCGCCCGAGCCGGCGTGCGTGGCTTGCCGTGGCCCGGTGTCCGCGGCGGTGGCCGGGCCACCGGCACCAGGCGGGACTGCGGCGCGCAGCGAACTCACGAACGAGTGACAGTGGGCGTCCGGACACGACGCGGCCCGCCGGACGTAGCCAGCGGGCCGGGCACCCCCAAGGTGCCCCTCGCGGGTACCACCGACGCTACGCCCGGATAGGCCCGAGCGGTAGTCGTATGCACCCGTGACCGTCGCCAGCCACCGGCGCACCCTGAACCCTCACCACTAACGTAGGGAACCAGCCATGACCGAAGGTGACGACTGACGACACCCACCGTCTGGTCAGCCGGGAATACGAAGGCGGCACTCGCATCATCGCCGTAGTCAGCCGAGACGAGGAAAACGACCAGATGAGCGATGAGCACATCATCGCCGCGCCCAACGAGTGGAAGGCCAACCGGCGGCACCTGCGCGCAGTCGACGACGAGTAGGTCAGCCCTCCCACACCTCCGGGCCGCCGCCCCGCCCGTCGATCAGCTGACGCGGCCGACGCCGCCCGCGCCGCCGCCAACGAGGCGGACAAGCACGCCGACGACGCCGAAGCCGCTGCCACGAAGGCCCGCTCGGAGGCCGACGCCGCCACCCAGGCCGCTGCCGAGGCGGACGCGGCGGCCACTCGCGCCGAGGCGGCCGCCAAGCGCGCCCGTGCCGACGCCGACGCCACACAGGCCGCCGAGCTGAAGGCCGACACCGCCGTGAAGACCGCGACCAGCGCCGCGGCCGACGCGATCAAGGCCTCCCACGACGCCGTCTTCACCTGCGCGGCCTGTGCGAGCGCGCGCTCGGTGATGGTCTCGCTGTCCGCCGGAGGCGCGGGTGGCGGCCTCGGCGGTCTCACCGGCCTTCACCATCGCCTGCAGAGCGGCGGCCGCGCCCTGGGTGACCTGTGCCTTCTGCTGACCCACCAGCAGGCCACGACCCCGGGGAGCACCCTGCTGGTCGGCCGTGGCGTAGGCGGCCTGCTCCGCGGTGTCCGAGTCGGTGGCCGCCTTGTGCGCGACGGCGAGCTGCGCCTTGAGGACGTCGAGCTGCTTCGCCGCTCCCGCTCGGGCGTTGGTGATGCCGGCCTTGGCCCTGTCGAACTGGGCCTTCGGCGGAACGGTCCCGTTGTGGCCGGAGGGCTTGACGTCGAACTGCTGCGGCCCGGAGCCGTTGCACGTCCACAGCCACGAGTTGTGGCCGTTGGTGTAGTCGTGCAGGTCCAGGCACTTGTCGGTGCCGGTGTTGCGCAGGCTGGTGGTGGCGTGGAGGTTGAACTCCCAGGTCTGCGCCGGGTTGCTGTGGCACGTCCAGATCTGGATCTTCGTGCCGTTGGCGTCCTTGCCGTCCGAGACGTCCAGGCACTTCAGGGAGTTGACGTTCTGCAGGTGAAGGCCTGGTCGTCGCCGTGGACCTCCCACTTCTGCGCCGCCGAGCCGTTGCAGGTGTAGAGCTGGACCGCGGTGCCGTTGTCCTTCTTGGAGCCCTCGACGTTCAGGGACTTGCCCTTCGCGGCGTGCACCTCGATCACGGCGGGCGCGTCGCCGATCCAGCCGGGTCCGCCCGCGGACCAGTAGTCCTGCCAGCGCGCGAGGTGGTCGGCGACCCACGACTGGCCCAGCAGGTCCCCCAGCGCCTTGGAGCCGGTGGCGAGGGCCTTGGTGGCGTCCTTGTTGGTCGAACAGGAGTTTGTTTCGGTGGCCTCTATGGGGCGGCGAAGTGCTGGTGGCCGCCGCCGAGCGAAGATCACGCCGGTGTCACGTCGGATACCGAGTTTCCCAGACGGTGGAGGCGGCGACCTTGATCCCGAGGGTGGTGAGTTCGCCGCGGGTGCGCCGGTAGCCCCATGACGGGTTCTCGCGGACCAGGCGCAGGACCAGGGGGCGGACGGAGCGAACGGTGGGCGGCCGTCCGGGCCGTTTGGGTTTGCACACGTTCGCGTGCCGTTGTTTCATCAGGTCGCGGTGCCGTCGCAGCACGGTGTCGGGCTGGACCAGCAATCGGAGTCGGCGCAGATCCTGGCGCGGCAGCGGCACCAGGAGAGCGGCGAGGAAGGCCCGGTCTTCCGAGGCGAGCCTCACCCGGTCCGCACCGGGTTGCAGCTCAAGGATCATGATCTGGTGGCGCAGGGCCAGGATCTCCGCGTCCTTGTCGGGGTCGCTCATGGGTAGCAGCCGGAGTGCGGCGAACGCGTTGGTGACGGTCAGGCAGGCGAGACGAAGCAACACTGGTGCTCATCGTGTCGCAGCACCGGGCAAGCCCCTGAACTGCACGACATTCTCGGCAGGCGAAGTGCTGCCGGACGCTCGAGCGATGGAGTGCTCAGGGGGCCGGCCGGCGGCGGTGGAGGGGAGCGAACTGCTGTCGACAGCGACGGCGAGCCCGTAGACGCGAGCGGCCGTGTCGGCGAACACCGCCCGGCGTTCGGCGGGGTCGAGCCCAGCCGTCAGGAACCGGGTGGTGTCGACGACCTCGGAGTACGAGGCGGCCAGGCGGCAGACGGGCCAGTCGGAGCCGAACATCAGACGTTCCGGTCCGAAGGCGTCCAGTACGACGTCCGCGTACGGTTTCAGGTCGTCGATGGTCCATGACGCGCCGGCCTGGGTGACGAGGCCGGAGAGCTTGCAGACCGTGTTCGGCAGGGTAGCCACGAGCCGCACCTCTTGCGCCCACGGACTGAACGAGCCCGGCCCGATCGACGGCTTGCCGATGTGGTCCAGGACGAAGGTGAGCTCCGGCAACCGGGCGGCCGCGCTGTAGGCGGCCTCCAGCTGATGGGGGAGTACCAGCAGGTCGTAGACGAGATCCGCCTCAGCCACGGCGGCCAGTCCGCGCAGTACGTCCGGCCGGACCAGCCAGTTGGGGTCCAGCTCGCCCTGTACCTGGTGCCGTATGCCGACCAGGTGGGCGCCGCCTGGTTTCTCGCGCAGCGCGGCCAGGGCGTCCGGCACGCCGGGGGAGGTCAGATCGGTCCAGCCGACCACGCCGGCGACCAGGTCGTCGGCTTCCGCCAGCGCCAGGAACTCCGGTGTCTCCTCGGGCACGGTGACCGTCTGGACGAGCACGGTGGCGGTGACCCCGGCGGCCCGGGCTTCCGGTTCCAGGTCCGCCAGCGTGAAATCGCGTCGGAGCGGGGCGAGTTCGGGACCAGTGATCCAGTCCTGGTCTCTGACCGACAGGTCCCACACGTGATGGTGCGCGTCGATGATCGCGTCGTTGTCGCCGGTCACAGTCGCCACACCACCGGCAACAAGGCGCCGACGCCGTCCGCCGAGTAGTCATGGACGACATCCAGAAGCCCGGCCATGCGTGCCTGCCAGGTGATGTTGACCGGCAGCTTCTCCAACTGTGAAACCATCGCTGCGTAGTCCTCGACTTCCAGCATGTGGAAAAGCTCGGTTCCGCTGCGCCAGATGGTCCACTCGCTGACCCCGGCGGCACGTATGGCGTCGGTGAGCTCCTTGGGGACCTCGCGGTGGGCGGCTTCGTACTCCGCGACGCGATCCGCGCGGACCTTGGTGTGCAGGGCGACTCTCATCATGGCTCCTGGTCGGGCAGAGGTACGGCATCGGGGAGCAGCCGCTCGGCAAGCAACTCCTCCCATACGGCGGCCGGGACGGGCCGGTCGAGCAGGTCGACGGTGTCGTGCACCTGCTCGGCGTTACGGGCACCGGTCAGCACGCTCGCGACCGCGGGATGGCCGAACGGGAAGCGCAGCGCGGCGGCTCGCAGCGGGACGGCGTGGCGTTCGGTGACCGTCTTCAGGCGAAGGGCCCGGTCGAGCACCGGCTGCGGGACCGGCTCGTAGTCGTACGTGGCGTGGGGGTTCGGATCGGTGAGCAGACCGGAGTTGAAGACACCGCCGACGATGATGCTCCTGCCGCGCGCGGCTGCTTCGGGCAGCAGTGCCACGAGCCCTTCCTGGTCGAGCAGGGTGTAGCGACCGGCCAGCAGTACGACGTCGATGTCGGTCTCGCGCACGAAAAGGGTGGGAACGGCCGCCTGGTTCATGCCGACGCCGATCGCCCGGACGACTCCCTCGGCGCGCAGCCGCTCCAGCGTCGGATACGCCTCGCCGAGGGCCTGTTCGACATGGTCGTCGGGGTCGTGCAAGAGCGCGATGTCGATCCTGTCCATGCCCAGTCGTGCCAGGCTGGCCTCCAGGGAGCGCAGGACGCCATCGGCGCTGAAGTCCCACTGCCGCCGATGGGTGGCGGGCACCGCGAAGCCGTGGGCGAGGTCGTTGCCGTCTCCGTCCTGCGGGACGAGCAGTCGTCCGACCTTCGTGGACACGGTGAACTCGTCTCTGGGGCGATCGCTCAGCGCTGCGCCCAACCTCCGCTCCGCAAGCCCGAGCCCGTAGTGCGGTGCTGTGTCGAAGGTGCGGATACCGGTGTCCCAGGCAGTCTGGACGGCCGCGAAGGCGTCCTCGTCGGTGACGGGTTGGAAGAGGTTGCCGATGCCCGCACTGCCAAAGGACAGCTCGGTCACCTCGACGGAGCTGCTGCCCAGCGCGTGGGTTCTCATGAGGTGGCCGCCGGGCGGAGACGCAGCCCTTGCATACCGCCGTCGACGGCGAGTGCGGTGCCGGTGACAGAGGCCGCGGCAGGGCTCGCCAGGTACGCGATGGCGCTCGCCACCTCGTCGGCCGTCACGAGGCGGCCCGTCGGCTGGCGTGCGTTGAGCGCGGCGCGCTCGGCCTCGTGGTCATCGGCGGAGCTCAACAGGCGGCCGATCCAGGGTGTGTCCACGGTGCCGGGGTTGACGCAGTTGACACGGATGCCCTCGCGCACGTGGTCGGCGGCCATGGCGAGGGTGAGCGCGTACACGGCGCCCTTGGTCGCACTGTACAGGGCCCGTTGGGGCAGGCCGGCGGTGGCGGCGATGGAGCAGGTGTTGACGACGGCCGCGTGGTCTGAGGCGCGCAGATGAGGAAGGGCGGCGCGGGTGGCGCGCACGATTCCCAGGACGTTGACGTCGAGGACGCGATGCCACTCGGAGTCGTCGTTGTCCTCAATGGTGCCCTGGGCGCCGATGCCCGCGTTGTTGACCAGGATGTCGAGACCGCCGAACCGGTCGACGGCCTCGGAGACCGCCGCGCGTACGGACGCGTCATCGCTCACATCGGCCTTGAGCCCGTGGAGGTCGGCCCTTGCCGGGGACGGACCACGGTCGAGTACGGCGACAAGGGCACCGCGCGCCGCCAGCAGCCGCGCTGTCGCCAGCCCGATCCCGGACGCTCCGCCCGTCACCAGGGCACGCAGGCCCTTGAATTCGGACAAGTTCGTCATGCCGAGGCCTCCTGTGGCAAGCGGTCGGCGACCCAGAAGGTGCCCTCCGGGTAGCGGAACTCAGCAAGGGACTCAGGTCGCATCGTGGCAGAGAAGCCCGGCGTGGTGGGTGCCGCGTAGTGACCGTCACGGATGACCACGGGGTTCAGGAAGTGTTCGTGCAGGTGGTCGACGTACTCGATGACACGGTGGTCGGTGGTCCCGGTGAGGGCAACGTAGTCGAACATCGACAGATGCTGGACGAGTTCGCACAGGCCCACACCACCGGCGTGCGGGCAGACCGGCACGCCGAACTTCGCGGCGAGCAGGAGGATGGCGAGGTTCTCGTTGACGCCGCCGACGCGGGCCGCGTCGAGCTGCAGGACGTCGATGGCGCCGGTCTGGAGCAGCTGCTTGAAGACGACCCGGTTCTGGACGTGCTCGCCGGTGGCCACCTTGACCGGACTCACGGCCTTGCGAATCGCCGCATGGCCGAGGACGTCGTCGGGGCTGGTCGGCTCCTCGATCCAGTACGGGTCGAACTCGGCGAGAGCCTGGGTCCAGCGGATCGCCTCGTCGACGTTCCAGCGCTGGTTGGCGTCGATCGCCATGCGGATGTCCGGACCGACGACAGAGCGGGCGACGCGGCAGCGCCTGATGTCGTCCTCGAGGTCGGCGCCGACCTTCAGCTTGATCTGCCGGAAGCCGTCGGCGACGGCCTCCTTGGCAAGCCGGGTGAGCTTCTCGTCGGAGTAGCCGAGCCAGCCGGGGGAGGTCGTGTAAGCCGGATAGCCGCTCGCCAGCAGCGACGCCTCGCGTTCCGCCAGCCCCGCGCGGCCGTCGCGGAGGAGGGCCAGTGCCTGCTCGGGCGTGAGGGCGTCGGCGATGTACCGGAAATCGATCTGGGAGACCAGCCACTCGGGAGTGGCGTGCGCGAGCAGCTGCCATAGTGGCTTGCCCGCACGATTCGCGGCCATGTCCCATACCGCGTTGACCACCGCGCCGATCGCCATGTGCATCACGCCTTTCTCCGGGCCGAGCCAGCGCAACTGGCTGTCACCGATCAGGTCGCGGGACAGCGAGCCGGGGTCCGCGCACAGCTCGGCGATGGAGCGGCCCACCACGTGGGCTCGCAGCGCCTCGATCGCCGCCACCTGGACGTCGTTGCCCCTGCCGATGGTGAACGTGAAGCCATGGCCCTCCAGCCCGTCCTGGGCGTCGGTGCGCAGAACGAGGTAGGCGGCCGAGTAGTCGGGGTCGGGATTCATCGCGTCCGCCCCATCCAGCTCCCGGGAGGTGGGGAACCGGATGTCGTAGGTGTCGAGGGCGGTGATCCGCGGTGCGCTTGTGGGCACGGGAAGGCCTTTCACTGGTGGCGGAGTCAGGCGCGGGCGAAGGTCTGACGCTGGCTGCCGAGGCCGTCGATCGACAGCTCGACCGTGTCGCCGGGGCGCAGGTAGGGGGTTCCGGGCAGGCCGAGGGCCACGCCGGCGGGAGTTCCGGTGTTGATCACGTCACCGGGGCGCAGCACCATGTACTGGCTCAGGTACCAGACGAGGTAAGGCACGTCGAAGATCATGTCCGTGGTGTGGCCGTCCTGGAGCACAGTGCCGTTGACCGACAGCCGCAGCCCGAGCGACTGCGGGTCGGGGACGGCGTCGGCGGTGACCAGCCACGGGCCCAGCGGGTTGAACGTCTCACAGGACTTGCCGAGGTCCCACTGCGTGGAGAAGTCCAGCTGGAACTCCCGCTCGGAGACGTCGTGGCTGATGATGTATCCGGCGACGCACTCACGTGCGGCCTCGGGGGTCTCCAGGTACCGGGCGGCGGCGCCGATGACGACGGCCAGTTCCACTTCCCAGTCGGTCTTGGTGGAACCACGTGGGATGAGCACCTGGTCGTAGGGGCCCACCACGGTGCCCGGGTCCTTCATGAACACCACCGGGCGCTGCGGGATGGCCGCACCGGTCTCCGCGGCGTGGTCGCGGTAGTTGAGCCCGATGCACACGATCTTCCCGGGCCGGGCAACGGGGGGACCGATCCGAAGGCCGTCCGTTCCGCCGAGCTCCGGGAGTTCCCCGGCCTGCAGCGCGGCCCGCACCCGCCCTACGCCGCCGGTGGACAGGAACACCCCGTCGATGTCGGCGGTGAGCGGTGTCAGGTCCAACAGCCTGCCGTCGTCGGAGAGGACCGCCGGGGTTTCCTCTCCCCGCGCTCCCAAGCGCATCAGTCTCATCGGTGCAGCTCCTTGTGGCCTGCTGCAGTCATCTGACAAGCAGGAAACACATTCCTCGGATGAATATTGTCGCGAGCCACGAACATACGGCTGGCCCTGAGGTCGCGCAAGGAGTCATCCGATGATCGAGCTCCGACAGCGATGCCCGTGACCTTGAATGCCCTGATATTGACCAAGATAAAGGCACGTCACGACCAGGGTGTCGAAGGCGCCAGGTCACGAATTCGCGAATTCATCGGATGGCTCTTGTCAGGCATGGCAACGCGGCCGTAACCTCCTCGCCACGTCCTGAGACATCCGATGACAGGCCTCCTTGAGAAGAGTGCGGACATGAAGCCCAACCACCTGCGTGTCACTGCCGTTGTGGCCGGAGTCGTACTGCTCGCCGGTGCCACCGCGGCGTGCCACCGCGGCAGCGGCAGCGCGGGCTCGGCCACCTCCGGCAAGCCCGCGATCGGCATCGACCTGCCGCGAGCCGACTCCGACTTCTGGAACTCCTACGCGCAGTACACCAGGCGGTACGTCTCCGCCCAGGACATACACGCCCTGCCGATCAGCAACTCGCAGAACGACGTCACCAAGCTGGTGGCCAACGTCCAGGTCTTCGAGAACACGGGCGCCAAGGCCATCGTCATGGCCCCGCAGGACACCGGTGCCATCGCCTCCACCCTCGGCCGGCTGGCGAACAAGCACGTCCCGGTGGTGAGCGTGGACACCCGGCCCGACAGCGGCAAGGTCTACATGGTGGTGCGGGCCGACAACCACGCCTACGGCACCAAGGCGTGTGAGTTCCTCGGCAAGCAGCTCGGCGGCAAGGGCAAGGTCGCCGAGCTCGAAGGAGCACTGGACTCCATCAACGGGCGTGACCGCTCGGAGGCGTTCGGCGCCTGCATGAAGAAGGAGTTCCCCGGCATCACCGTCCACCCGCTGACCACCGGCAACTGGGACGGCTCGGTCGCCTCCAGCAAGCTGCAGACCCTGCTGGCCCAGCACCCGGACATCAACGGCATCTACATGCAGGCCGGTGGCGTCTTCCTGCAGCCGACCCTCGCCCTGCTCAAGCAGAAGGGCCTGCTCAAGCCTGCGGGCACCGCGGGGCACATCTCGATCATCTCCAACGACGGCATTCCGCAGGAGTTCGACGCGATCCGCAGCGGCCAGATCGACGCGACCGTCTCGCAGCCGGCCGACCTCTACGCCAAGTACGCGCTGTACTACGCCCAGGCAGCGGCCTCGGGCAAGACGTTCAAGCCCGGCCCCACCGACCACGGCTCCACCATCGTCCAGCTGCCCAACGGACTGGAGGACCAACTGCCCGCGCCGCTGGTGACCAAGACCAACGTGGACGACGAGTCCCTGTGGGGCAACAACGTCTCCAAATGATCCGCGGTCCGCAGCCCGCCTGACCCGCGAGAAAGGAAGGCACTCAGCATGGCGGACACGCTGACTGTCTCCGCCACCGGGGCCGCCACGGCCCCGGTGGCGGAGGCCACGGGCATCACCAAGCGCTTCGGAGCCACGGTGGCCCTGCGCGAGGCCCGCATCCTTGTCGAGCCCGGGGAATCCCACGCGCTGGTGGGACGCAACGGCGCAGGCAAGTCGACACTGGTCTCCGTACTGACCGGCATACAGCAGCCGGACTCGGGCTCGCTGCGTTTCTCCGGTGAACCCGCTCCGGCGTTCGGCGACACCGACGCCTGGCGCTCCAAGGCCGCCTGCGTCTACCAGCGGTCCACTGTCATCCCCGAACTGACGGTCGCGGAGAACCTCTTCCTCGACCGGCAGAGTGCGGGCGCGTTGCGACCGATCCGCTGGAAGGAGTTGCGAGGCCGGGCCGGAGCGCTCCTGGCCGAGTACGGGGTCGAGGTCTCCCCGTCGGCCCGGATCAGGGACCTGTCGGTGGAGCAGCGGCAGTTCGTGGAGATCGCGAGAGCGCTCTCCTTCGGTGCACGCTTCATCATCCTGGACGAGCCCACCGCGAAGCTCGACGCGCGTGGCATCGACCGGCTGTTCACCAAATTGCGCGAGCTCCAGGAGCAGGGGGTCGCCTTCCTCTTCATCTCGCACCACCTGCAGGAGGTCTACGACCTGTGCACCCGGGTCACCGTCTACCGGGACGCACGGCACATCCTCACCGCGACCGTGGCCGATCTCGGCCACGACGCCCTGGTGGAGGCGATGACCGGGGAGAGCGCCGCCCGGCCGGCCTCGTCGAGCCCGGTCAGCCGTGCGCTGCGGGACGGCGGAAGACCCGCCCTGGAGGTGAGGGAGCTGACCCTGCCCGGCAGCTACCAGGACGTCTCGCTGACCGTGCGTGCCGGTGAGGTGGTCGGCTTGGCCGGCGCCACCGCCAGTGGGAATGTCGAGCTCGGAGAGACCCTGGCCGGTCTGCACCGCGCCCGTGCGGGCAGCGTCCTGGTCGCCGGCCGCCCAATGAGGACCGGCGACGTGCCCAAGGCGCTGGCGGCCGGTGTCGGCTTCGTCCCCGAGGACCGGCACCTTCAGGGTCTGGTGACCGGGCGCAGCGTCGCGGAGAACGCCACACTCACCGTGACCGACCAGCTCGGCCCCTACGGCACCGTGCTGCCCTCCCGGGCAAAGGCGTTCGCGCAGCGCATGATCGACGACCTGGACATCAAAACGCCCGGGTCGGCGACCGACGTCGCCGACCTCTCCGGCGGCAACCAGCAGAAGGTGGTCGTCGCCCGGGCCCTGGCGACACAGCCCGACCTGCTCGTCGCCATCCGGCCCACCAACGGTGTGGACATCAAGTCCAAGGAATCCCTGCTCGGCCGCATCCGCCGCGTCGCGGACGACGGCAAGTCCGCCCTCATCGTCTCCGACGAACTGGACGACCTGCGCGTCTGCGACCGGGTGCTGGTGATGTTCCATGGCCGGGTGGTGGCCGAGTTCCCGGCGGGATGGCCCGACGAGCAACTGGT
The DNA here is from genome assembly GCF_044334385.1 of Streptomyces sp. NPDC020801. Taxonomy (NCBI): domain Bacteria; kingdom Bacillati; phylum Actinomycetota; class Actinomycetes; order Kitasatosporales; family Streptomycetaceae; genus Streptomyces; species Streptomyces sp. NPDC020801. Next base: position 38,318 of record NZ_JBIRST010000010.1, on the reverse strand, counting down.
CGCGGCCATGGAGGGCATGACCGCGACGGCTGACACCAGCGAAACGAAGGGACCGACCGGCCATGTCCGCCACGACTGACACGTCCGCCACGAAGACGGCGACGGAGGATCACCGGAACAGCGCGGGTAAGCGGAGCGGACTCGACCTGCGGCGCTACCGTGACCTGTCGCTCATCCCGGTCCTTCTGGTCCTGGGGCTGATCGGTTTCATCGTCTCGCCGGCCTTCCTCACGTCCGACAACCTGCTCGGCGTCGCACAGCAGTCCACCGAGCTGAGCCTGCTGGTCCTCGCCGAGGCCATGATCCTCATCGCGGGGCGGATGGATCTGTCCCTGGAGTCCACCCTCGGTGTGGCGCCCGTGATCGCGGTGTGGCTGGTGCTCCCCGCGGACGGGGGACGATTCCACGGACTGGGACTGCTGCCGCCATGGACGGCGGTTCCGGTCTGCCTGCTGGTCGGAGCCCTGATCGGCGCGATCAACGGCTTCCTCATCCTGAAGCTCCGCTTGAACGGCTTCATCGTGACGCTGGGAGCACTCACCATGCTGCGCGGCCTCCAGGTCGCCATCTCCCAGGGCCAGTCCATCGTCGACGTACCCAGCTCCTTCACCTACCTGGGCAGTACCTCCTGGCTCGGGGTACCGGCCCCGGTGTGGATCTGCGTCACGCTGTTCGTGATCGGCGGCAGCGCCCTGGCCTGGCTGCGGCACGGCCGCGCGCTCTACGCGATCGGCGGCAACGGCGAGGCCGCGCGGACCGCGGGCATACGCGTCGACCGCGTCGTGTGGGTGGTACTGATCCTCGGCGGTCTGCTGGCCGCGTTCGCCGGTATCCTCTACACCGGCCACTACGGTTCCATCTCGGCCGACCAGGGCAGCGGCTGGATCTTCCAGGTGTTCGCCGCCACCGTCATCGGTGGGGTGAGCCTCAACGGCGGTCGCGGCACGCTTTTCGGCGCGCTGACGGGTGTCCTCACCCTCCAGCTTGTCGTCAACGTGATGACGCTGGCGGGCGTACCCCCGCTGTGGAACCAGTTCCTCAACGGCGCGATCATCATCATCGCGCTGATCATCTCGCGGTTCGCCTCCGGCGAGAAGCAGGACTGAACGGAAAGGGGGCCGTCATGGCCGTAACGGACGAAGCGATCGACCGGATCAAGAAGATGATCGTCTCCGGCGAGCTGCGGCCCGGCACCCGGTTGCCCAAGGAGGACGATCTCGCGCAGCAGCTCGGACTGTCCCGCAATTCGTTGCGCGAGGCTGTCCGGGCGCTGACCGCGATGAAGATCCTCATCCCCAGGCAAGGCGATGGCACCTACGTGTCCAGCCTCGAACCGCATCTGCTGCTGGAGGCCCTCTCCTTCGCCTCCGACGTCTCCCACGGCCAGACCGCCCTGCAGTTGCTCCAGGTCCGCCGACTCCTCGAGCCGCCGGCGACGGCTCTGGCGGTGGGCCGTATCACCGACGAGGATCTCACCCGGCTGCGGTCGATCCTGGACCGGAGCATGGCCGCCGAGAGCGCCGAGGCGTTCGTCCGGCTGGACGTGGAGTTCCACAGCGCCATCGTGGACCTGTGCGGCAATCCGGTGCTCTCCATGCTTCTGCAGGTGGTCTCCACCCACACCCAACGCATTCGCATCCTGCGGGGAGCCAGTGTCGGCCCAGCGATCGAGAACGCCCACCGGGACCACGAGACGATCCTCGCCGCGCTCGCCTCCCGGGATGCCCAATTCGCTGCCTCTGCCGCCATGGTGCACGTGGCGAGCGTGGAGCAGTGGCTCGCGAAGAGCTTGGGCACAGGCGACACGGCGGAGCCCACGCCCGGCTGATCGGACTCCTGACTGCTACGACATTGCCACTGCACCCAAAGCTGCGTAGTTGTGTCATCGGCCTCGGGATCCGGGCCTGCCGGGCCGGGCACCGGTCCCGTGCCAGACGCCCCTCACGCGGTCGGTGGGGCGGGCCGGGGCGGATCCCGTTCCGCGTGGGGACCCGATGAAGAAGGCACGGCAGCAGGCAGCCGGCATGCTCCGGAGTGCCCGGAGGAGTCGCGCATCATGTGATCGTCCACTGCTGCCGTCGGGAGCTGGTGTCTGCCTCCTGGGGCACCGGGGCGTCGTCGGACGTCGAGGCGGTGGTGAGGAGCAGTCCGCTCATCGTGGACGCGATGGTGTGGGCGCCGCTCGGGAGCCGAGTGATGATCCAGTGCTGGTTGGTGTGACCGTTGCGGGTTCACTGGATCACCTTGGCGCCGGCAGAGGAGAGGGCGCCGCAGACATCGGCACAGAGCCCGGATTCCGCGTCGATGAGCTGTAGGGGCTGTCCGGTTGCTCGGTGAACCGCCATTGCTGGTTGGCTCCCGTGTTGCTGGTGTAGGTGATGAGCCGGACGCCGGTGTCCCTGCTGTGGTTCGGGTCGACGAGCGCCTTCCCGCCGGTGATGAGGGTGTGCGTGCCGTTCAGGCCGCCGGGTGTCTGTCCGACGGCGATCACCGTCAGGGCCTGTTCGGCGGCGGTGCGGGAGCCGCCGACGGGGCCTGCCGCGGTGTTGGTCCAGTAGCGGGCGGGTGTCGTCTCGGTGAGCCGGGAGGTGTCGGCGGACATGCCGATCACCAGGCCGCTGTAGCGGTTGACCAGCCGGTAAGTGCCGTCCTGTGCTCCCCCGGGGGAGGTACCGGGGATGATGAACCACTGCTGTCCGACGGTGGGTGCGCCGGGTCCGGCCGTGGCGACGGTCGGCTTCGTTCCCCAGGCCCGGGTGGCGGTAGAGGTTGAGGCGACGCACAGGAGCCCGCCCGTGGCGGCGTTGACGATCCGGTAGGAGCCGTCGCCGTTCCCGGCGAAAAACCATGCCTCCAGGCTCGATCCGGTGGGCGCCGCCAGCGACGTGGTGGCCGCGCTGCCGGAGACCTGGGCGAGCACCCGGCCGTTCCCGTCGGCGATCCGGTAGGTCCTGGCCGGGTCGAACGGGGACGGGGCCGGTGCCGTGGAGTCGACGGTGACATCAGCGTACTCGCCGTCCGAGGTGGCGCAGTTGATCGAGCAGTACGACCGGAAGGTCTTCCCGATGATTGTGGAACTGGTCTTGTTGGCGCCGTCGAGGAACCAGCGGTACCAGGAGCCGGAGATGTACCTGCCGGAGTCGCCGGCCAGGTGCCATTCTTGTGTGGCGAGGTTGTCGGTCACATAGAACTGCTGAGGACCCGGCTGCTTCGTGACCTCGGGTGTGCCGATGTACAGGCCCAAGTAGGCATCGTAGGCGATGTTCATGACGAAGAGCGGCGAGGTCGGCGGGAGTTCACCGGCCGCGATCTGCTCGTTCACGGTACCGGGATTGGCGGGGTCGTAGTCGTGGGAGACCGGGGTGTAACCCGTCGGGTTCGACGAGGTCACTGGTTCCAGGTTGCTTTCCCTGCCGTCCACCCCGGGTTGTGACCAGGCGCCGTCGTACCACTTCTGCCAGGAGCCCGAAGCCATCTTCGCGGAGATCGGCGCCCGGGCCACATGCGACTGGTACGCCCTCCAGCCGCCGCCCTTCTCGACGACCCGCGAGCCGAAGTAGACGTAGAAGTATCCCGATGCGGTGTCGACGAAGAGCCGCTGGTCACCGTCGCCGTAGTAGTAGGTCTCGTGCGGGAACTGCGTGTTGTCTCCCCGTTTGGTGCTGTAGGGGGAGGTAATCGCGTGGCCCTTGATGGTCCACGTCTTCCCCTGGTCGGTCGAGATCGCGTAGTCGATCCCGTCGTAGTGGATGCCGTCGCCGAAGGGCTGAGGGGTGAACTCGTCGTGTACCAGGCCGTACCAGTGCCCGGTGTCCGGGTCGACCCACACTCCTGCCAGATCGCAGAAGTTGCGCTGGGAGTAGCGCGAGCCTGCCGGTGCGTACGTCGCGTCCAGGCCGGTGGGGCTGTTGTTGCAGCGCCAAGTCGTGTCGTTGTTCCGGTCGGCCGGGTTGGTGGGATTGACCGAATTGCTGATCGCGGCCGACCGGATGGCGGTGTCGGCGTCCTTGCCGGTGTAGAAGTCCCAGTGGCGGGGATCCGTTTTCCCGTACAGCGCGGCGGACTGCTGGAAGTAGAACGTGCCGTCCTTGTCGATGTAGGTGCCGGCCGGGGTGTCGGTCGGGTGCGCGTATGAACCGGTCGACCCGATGGAGATCGTGTAGCCGGCGGTTGGCGTAGCCATCGGTGCAGGACTCGCCGGCCATGTGCGGCCGGCTGCCGGCAGTAGCGCGACGGTGGCGAGAGCAAGGGCGAGCAGTCGAAGAGGTGCCATGGTCCCTCCGTCCTCGGCTTGAGATGTGGTGTCGAACGGGTGGTCCCGGAACCGTGAGCCCCGGGACCACCCGGCGGCTTGCAGCGTCTCTAGCGCAGGGCCCACTGCTGGTTCGCCGCGCCGTTGCAGTCCCAGATCACGAGCCGTGTGCCGTTGGCCGTGTTGGACTGCGGGTCGTCCAGGCAGCGTCCGGACTGCACGCTCACCAGCGTGCCGTTGCCCTGGGGCATCCATTGCTGGTTCGGACCGTCGTGGCACGTCCACAATTGGGCCGGTGTGCCGTTCTCGGTGCCCTCATGGGTGACGTCGAGGCACTTGCCGGTGGGTCCGCCGAGTCGCAGCGTGCCGTTGCTCCACCACCAGTTCTGAGCGCCGGTGCTGTTGCAGTCCCAGATCTGCACCGGGGTTCCATCGGCGTTCGTGCCCTTGTCGGCGTCGAGGCACTTGCCAGCCTGCCCGGACCTGACCGGGCCGACGCGCGGTGCCGATGGCGTGCCGGGGGTGAGCGAGAAGTTGTCGAACTGCTGAGTCCGGTAGCCGGTCACGCCGAGCCCTGCCTGGCCTCGGGCGAACGATCCGTCGGTCACGCTGCTGAGCGTCCTGTCGTCGACGGACGCGGTCAGCTTGTCGTCCTGCATCGTGAGCGACAGCCGGTGCCAAGTGTTCCGGCCCAGGGAATCGGTCTTCCCGGCGGCGAGCGTCGTGAACCTCCAGGAGGTGTCGCTCTTGTCGATCGACCAGGCGCCGGTGTCGCTGATCCGGAAGTGGTAAGCGTCCAGGCCGTTGTTGTTGCGGCCCTGCTGGCCGACCCTGCCGAGGAGTTCCACGCTGCCGCTCTGGCTCATCATCGCGTCGGTGGAGACGGTGTAGTTGTCCCACGAGCCGTCACCCGTGATCGTGTAGGGGGCGTTGTACGGCTCGTTGGTCCAGCGGATGGGAGTGGCCGGGGCCATCTGCTGCAGGCAGGTGCCGTTGCGGTCACCGCGGCATGCCGTGGTCTGGAAAGCGCCGTTCATGTCGGAGAAGTACTTGGGGCTCCCCGTGGTGGCCGGCGTGTCGAAGTTGTCGGAGTAGGGCAGCCTCATCGCCGCCCAGGCCGGAGCCTTCGCGGTGCCCTTTCCCTGGCCTGTTGTCGTCGTCAGGGTGTAGACGTGGCCCGGTTTGAGCGTCAGCGTGTACGTGCCGCCGGACGGTGTGATGTCCTCGCTGTGGACGAAGTGGTCCGCGTCGTTCGAGGACTTCACGTCGGTGGACCAGACGTGGACGACACTGGTCGACAGGCCGCCCTTCACGGTGAAGGTCGCGGTCTGGTCGGCCGTGGCGTCCATCGTCTCGACGACCGTGCTGTAGTGGGAGTTGTTCGGCGACTTCATCGTCACGTAGCTGCCGGCCGACCGGTCGCCGCCGAGATAGCCGCTCGCGGAGTCGATGTAGCGCCAGCCTGGCTGGGTGAACTGCGTGGTGTGGGCGGTGACCCAGGTGGTCTTGCCGATGCTGTAGTGGCCGGACCAGGGCTGCTGCGCGACCGACATGCCGTCGTAGGAGAAGAAGAGGTTCGGATAGAGCGCGGCGATGACGGGCCAGTTGATGTATGAGGTCATGTGGCCGTCGATGTAGTCGCGGTTGATGGCGCGGGCCACTGCCGGAGCGCCGTTGTTGGCGTCCAGGGACCCGTTCTCGCTCGCCCACAGCGGCTTGCCCAGGCCCTTGGCGGTGTCGGGGCTCGGGCATGACGTGAAGTCCGTTTGATACCCGCAAGGGTAGTGGACTCCGACGACGTCGACCGCGTCCTTGAACGCGCCGTCGGCCGCCATGGCCCCGGCCACGCTCCAGTTGTTGTCACCTGCAACGACCTTGGTGGCGTAGCCGTGGGAGACCAACGTGGACTTGAGGTTCTCGTACCACTTCTTGATGGTGTCGGTCCACGCGGGGCCCGATGCGCCGTTCTCCGTGTCGCGCTCGTTCCAGCCGCCGATGTAGCTGATGGTCAGGCCGTGCTGCCTGGCGCAGCCGAGCCAGGACACAAGATAGTCGATCATGTCCTGGGACCAGAACTTCCCGCCGCCGATCCATCCCGGTGCGCCCCAGGTCAGTCCGGCGAGACTGATGTCGGGGTTGCGGGCCCTGGCCTGCTCGGCGAGCCACCATTCGTAGCCCTGGTTGCAGTCGACGGTGCCGCGCGTGTGCATGTGGCTGGGCTCGGCTCCGTCGGTGGAGTTGGTGTCACCGCCGATCTCCAGCTTGAGGACCTGGAGCGAGGCGCCGTAGCCGGGCTTGAACAGGTAATCCAGGAGTCGGCTCCGATGCGGTTCGGGATAGTCGGCGAGCAGGCGGGTATTGCCCCCGCCGCCGCTGATCGCACCTACACCGTCGAAGGCCGCGCCGGGCCGCGTGCCGTCGATCGTGACGGACGTACTCGTCGCCGCGTGTGCGAGCGGTGAGTTCCAGCCGGCGAGCGTAGTGGCCAGGAGCGCCAGGAGTGTCAGGAGTGCCAGGACGGCTGGTCGCCGTCTGAGCGAGAAAGTCATGTCGGCTCCAAACGTGGGGGGTGGAATGGCCGGGGGCGGAGTGGTCCGGACCACGAGCGACTGCCGCGCGTCAGTAATCACATCGCCGACGGAAGGAGAGCACTCGCGGGCGCAACCGGCCCACGGTGCACCCTGGGAATCATGCATTCTTCGACAAGGTCAAACAGATTCACTCACCCGTAGGGGGATGGTGGGGAGGCTTCGAGGGTCTGTCAATACCCGAGGGGGAAACAGCGAAGTGAATGGGCGTCAGAGGTCAACTGTGGTGGATCCATAGGCAAGTTGAGTCGCCCTCAGCTTTGGGGCAAACTCCATGGGTCGCCCTTGAGTCGCCCCCTGGAGGGCCGGCGATCTTTCCCCCAAGGGTCCAAAACGTTCGCGTACAACCCTTGACCTTCGGCAGGCCGAACAGGTCTCATGGATGAGATGTTGGATGGTGTTGGTTTCTGGCAGGGCTTCGGCGTAGTCGCGTGACGTCCTGTTCGTGATGAGACGTCAGTTCGATGGGTTCCGGTAGCAGTGCGGCCAACGCCGTCCAGCAACTGGCCGACGAATCCGCGGACGCCGCCTACGCCGCGCGTGATGCGGCCAATTCCGCCGCCGGGCACGCCAACAAGGTGGCGGACTGCGGCCAAGGCCCGTTCCGGCTTTCCCACGCCGGCCCGGGCCACCCACAGACAGGCGAGGAACCCGGCACCACGTTGAGACCTCGACGCCGTACGTGCCAGCCACCCGACGTGCCATCGGCCGCCCACGGCGTAGCGGTTGCGCAGGCGCCGCAGCAGGTGTGGCGACCGCTCCACCGCCCCTGTCCTACCGGGGCACGCGCCACAGGGTCGGCCCCGGATCACAGAGATCCCACAAGAACCGCCCCTACGGTGCCCCGGCGGAAGTCGGCAACAAGGGGGAGAACCGTGGATCGCTCACGTCGTCTGGGCGGACGTTACCGTCTGGAACAGGTCCTGGGTCACGGGGGGATGGCCGAAGTGTGGCTGGCGTACGATCTGCTGCTGTTCCGCCCGGTCGCTGTGAAGACGCTCCGGCCGGAACTGGCGGCCGATGCCGAACACTGGGCGCGTTTCCGCCGTGAGGTCGTCTCGGCGGCCCTGTTGGGCCACCCGTCCGTCGTCGCCGTCTACGACGCGGGCGAGGACACGATCGACGGCCACCTCGTCCCGTACCTCGTGATGGAGTACGTCAAGGGCACCACGCTGCTCCAATTCGTGCGCGAGGCACGGATCGCCGGACCCGAGCATGCCCTGGAACTCACCGCCGGCGTGCTGGAGGCGCTCGATCACGCCCACCACCACGGCATCGTCCACCGGGACATCAAACCGGCGAACGTCATGCTCTCCCACGAGGGCACCGTGAAGGTGACGGATTTCGGCATCGCCCGCTCGGTGGATCGGGCGGGTACGACCCTCACCCGCACCTCGGTGGTGGTGGGCACGGCCGAGTACCTCTCGCCGGAGCAGGCCCGGGGCGAGCAGGTGGACTTCCGCACCGACCTGTACTCGACCGGCTGCCTGCTGTACGAGCTGCTCACCCGCCGCCCCCCGTTCACCGGTGACACCCCGCTGGCCGTGGCCGTGAAGCACCTCTCGGAACCACCGGTGCCTCCCTCTGCCCACGCCCCGCAGCTGCCTGCCGCCTACGACACTCTGGTGCTGCGCGCGCTGGCCAAGGATCGTGCGGACCGGTACCAGACCGCCGAAGAGATGCGCGACGCCATCGGGAAGGTACTGGCAGAGCGTGCCACGGCGGTCACCTCGCCGCTGCCGGCTGCACCTGCGACGGTTCGGCACACCCAGCTACCGCCGCCCCGGGATCCCCGGAAAGAACGCCCCGTGCGCCAAGGGCGCATCCGCCGGCCGCTCCAGGCGATGGCGGTGCTGCTGGCGGCCGCCGTGTGCACCTACGTGATCACCGGATCCCACCCCCCTGCTCGTCCCCGGGTCGCGGCACCCTCGCTGATCGGCGAGACGATGACCGAAGCCCTGTCGAGCGCCCAGGCAGTCGGCGTACGTCTCCAGCCCATCCGACACCGAGTGTGCCCTCACCCTGGCACGCCCGTGGGCCGAGTATGTGAGCAGACACCCTCGCCCGGCAGCGAGGTGCCACGTCACGCCATTCTGCGGGTCACCCTGTCTCCCGGCACACCTCATCAGAAGTAGAGCTTCCCCTGCGCCACCACGGCCGTATCGTCAGTGCTCAACTCCCCCAAGCCTCGACCAGCTCACCGCGTTGGTGAAGACACGGCTGAAACGGGTTCCAGCTCCAACTGCCATGGCCTCAGCCGTTGCAGATCTCCGGCCGATCGCTGGCGTACGCCGACAGCGGTTTCAGAGGTGGGGCTTCCGAGACACCAGCGTCTTGATGCCGCCAGGCGGCGGCCGACACGGTGTCGGCCGCCGCCTGGCGGAAGGGATTCAGGTTCAGATGTGTGGAGAGTGACGTGTCGTCAGTGGGTCGCGCTGCCCGCGACCCACTCGCTCCACGGCATGTTCCAGTCGCCGAGGCCGTTGTCCGGGGCCAACATGGTCTTGTCCTCGGAGTTCTTGACGATCACGACGTCACCGATCATCGAGTTGTCGAAGAACCACGCGGCGGGCTGCCTGCCGTCGCCGCCGCCCTTGACGTCCTTCAGGCCCACACAGCCGTGGCTGGTGTTGACCTTGCCGAAGACCGAGTCGGCACCCCAGTAGTTGCCGTGGATGAACGTGCCCGAGGCGGACAGGCGCATGGCGTGCGGTACGTCCTTGATGTCGTACGCGGGCTTGCTGCCCTTCTTCATGAGGCCGACGGTCGCACCGTTCATATGGATCTGCCTGAACTTCTGGGAGATGACCATCTGACCGTTGTACGTCGGGTGCTCGGGGCTGCCGGACGAGATCGGGATGGTCTTGATCGTCTTGCCGTTCCGTACGACGGTCATCTGCTTCGTTGCGGCGTCGACCGTGCTGATCTGGCTCCGGCCGATCTTGAAGGTGACCGTCTTCTGGATGCCCAGGAGGTTGAGCTTGACGGTGACGGTGGAGCCGGGCTTCCAGTAGTTCCTGGGGCGGAAGTCCAGGCGGTCGCCGTTGAACCAGTGACCGACGACCTGCTGGCCGCTGCTGGAGCTGACCTGGATCTTCGACTCCACGGCGGCCTTGTTGCCGATCGCCCTGCCGAAGTTGACCGTCACCGGCATGCCCACGCCGACGGTCGAGCCGTCCTCGGGGGAGAGGTGCCCGATGAAGTCGTTGGCCGGGGAGACCGTGGTGATCGTGGCGTTCCCGGTGACGGAGCGGCCCTTGGCGTCCTCGGCCTCTGCGGCGAGCTGATACTCGGTGGCCCGCTCCAGCCGGCCGTTCGGCCTCCAGGACGTGCCGTCCGCGGACAGGGTGCCCGGAATCTCGGCACCGGTCGCGACGGCGGTCATGGTCACCTTGGTGAGCTTGCCGTTGCTGACGGTGACCTTGACGGGGTCGTTGATCCCGACGTTGTAGGCACCTTGCCCGGACCAGATCTGTATTCGGGCGTCGGAAGCATCCTGGACGGCCACCTGATCCACCGGCGCCTGCGGTTTCGGGTGATCCCCGGCGCCGTTGCCGCTGGTGGCAGCGTTGCTGGTGCCGCCGAGGGCCGTGAGTGCGAGTACACCGCCGAGTACACCGGCGGTAGCCACCAGCCCGGTGCGTCGTTTACGTCCCGTGATCAAACGCTTCTCCATGCCTCTGGTCTTTTTGAATCCCTGGAGCTGGTTGCCCGAGGAGTGCAACGAGCTTCAAGAACCACTTATACGCGTATATACATCCCTAAATAAGCAAAATGTGGTGAAGGCCACGCGTCGTCGAGCGCGTCGCCGAGGCCCTGCTCGACGGCCGGAGCACGTAGTCGATCTGCCCCCGCCGCCCGATCCCGGCCATGACGGGGACGCCCCCCCGGGCACGGTTCACAGGCTGGGAACCCGTGCGTGCCTGACGGCGACGGCGGCTCAGCGATAAGGCCAACTGCTCGGCGAGACCGGGATGGTGGGGTGGATTCGCGAGCACGGCACGCTCGTCAGCGGCGGCTCGGACACTCCGCCATGCGAATCCTCGGCGGCACTTCGCCCCCTGGCCATGGCCTCACCTGGCGGTGATCTCGGAGAGCCATGCCGTGTCCTCCGGGCCCGGCGCTTCGAGGCCGGGTGCGGGCAGCCAGCGGACCTCGCCCGTGCGCAGGGCGACCGTGGCCCGTGGCCGCATCGGCCCGGGGCCCCTGCGTGAGAGCAGGACGAGTTCCCAGACCGTCGCCGTCATGGCGTCGAGCCGGGTGGCGCAGTCGGCGCCGACCTGCCGTGGATCCCGGGTCCGGCCCAGGGACAGATGTGGGGTGAACTCCTTGGCGGGCCCATGACAACGCGGGAACCGCTGCTGCAGTACGCGGTGCAGGTCCGCCCACGGCGCCTTGCCGGCCGCCGTCGGGTCGAGCCACACGGTGAAGTACGCCCTGTGCCGGAAGGTGCGCACCCCGTCCAGCCGGGCGGTGAAGACCGGAGTCTCGGCCGTCGCCGCGGCGAGCAGCGGGGCGGCCCGCTCGAAGTCTGACTCCGGCACGAAGCCGAAGAGCACATTGACGTGCGGCGGCCAGCGGTGGATCTGCGGATCGTAATCCCGGCGGATGTCCTGGATCGGCGGCCACAGCTCCGCAGGCGGGATCCAGGCCACCGCCGTGCGGGCTGTCGGGGACACGTCGAGGCCACCGGCGGCCTCGCCCCTGTCGGAGTTCGTGCCGAAGCTCAGGTCCGCTTGCGGGTCCCGCACCCGGCCGGCGCCCGACGCTTCGATGCGGTCCACACCCGTGGCCCGGTCCCAGACCACCTCGCCGTCCGCCTCGATGAACACCACCCGGTGCCACGGGATGTCGCCCCCGGGCACGAAGGAAGACAGCGGGATGCGTTTGAAGGCACCCTCGCGCCGGCTGATCCCCATCACGAACCGGGCCGGGTCGAACCGCGGATCCCAGCGGACCCGGTGATAGATCTGGTCGCTGGTTCGCATCACGCCTCCTCTCCCGCCGCCATACCTCCTCCTCCAGGGTGCCGCCCCACCCGCAGCGGTCTCAGAAGTAGAGCTCCCCTTGCGCCACCACGACCGTATCGTCAGTGCGCAACTCCCCCCTCGGACAGCAGAGACCCAAGTTCACCTGGGGTTTTCTGTTTCTCAGGTGGAGACGGGTGCGCAGGGTGCGCCACCGAGCCGAGACCTTCTCCGGGTTCGAGCGATTCGGGGAGCGCGTCACCACTGCCAGGGACAGGTACGAGGGGAAACCGTGTCGTCAGTGGCCGAATCGGTCCCTGCGGAGCGGGCGGCCCCAGCCGGCAGGCGTGGTGCCGGGCACGGGGTCAGGTGCTGTCGCGTAGGACCAGGGAGGGTTCCAGCAGCACCCGGGGGTTGTCGGGCATTCGCCCTTCGAGGCGGCCGACGAGCAGTCGCATGACGGTCTGTGCGACCTCGTCGAGCGGCTGACGGATGCTTGTCAACGACGGAGTGACGATGGCGGTGATGGGCGAGTCGTCGAAGCCGGTAACCGCCAGGTCACGGCCGATCTCCAGACCCCTCTGCCGGGCGGCGGCGTAACAACCCATGGCCAAGGTGTCGCTGGCGGCAACCACTGCCGTCGGCCTCGGGGTGTGGTCGAGGAGCGCGAGGGCGGCCTGGGTGCTGTCCGAGATGGTGTCGAGCGCCCGTGCACAGCGGGCGGGTGTCAGGCCGTGCTTGCGCAGGGCGCGTTGCCATCCGTGCCTGCGGACCTCGCTGGGGCCGGAGGTGCGGGGCCAGCCGAGGAAGGCGATGTCGCGGTGGCCGCGCGCCACGAGATGGTCCACGGCCATCTCGGTGCCACGGGCCCCGTCGACGTCCGCGGCGAGCAGGTCGGGGAGAGTGTCGTCGGGGGTGCCGAAGCAAACGAACGGCACGCCTCGCTCGACGAGCCAGCCGGGCCTGGGGTCCCCGGGGTCGATGCCGGAGAGGACGAAGGCGTCCACACTGCCGGTGCGCAGCACGTCGCTGTAGCGGCTGAGTTCGTCGCTGGTGTGGCCGGTGCTGAGCAGCAGCAGGAGATAGCCGTCGGCCTCGGCCGCACTGGTGAGGGCGTGCAGGAAGCGGTCCTGCAGGACGCTTGCGGTGTCGGAGCGGTCCGGGTCGAGGCGGTAGCCGATCTGGCGGGTGTGGTGGGTGCGCAGTGACCGGGCCATCCGGTTCGGCCGGTATCCCAGCTCGTCGATGACGGCCAGGACCCTCCGCAGAGTCTCCTCGCGGACCCGCTCGGGGGCGTTCAGGGCGTTCGAAACCGTCTGGCGGGACACCTGCGCGACGCGTGCCACCTCGATGATCGTGAGCGCTTCGGGGGTGGGCCGACGGGCGGTCACAGCAGCGATGCGCGGAAGGCACGCGCGGATTTTGATCGTTCAAACATGACTCTTGATGTTGACACGGGGGCCCGGGCAAGTCAATGGCCGGGGTGCGGTGAGGTGGCGCTTCGGCCGTTGCCCCTCAGGTCGCGATGGGCGAGTCATCGGTTGTGATCCCAAAGCAGCGGCGCCCAGCTCTTCGGGCGCCGGGGTGCGGGCCGACGGGTGGGGTCGGTCCTGGGTGCGCGGCCTCCCGGCGAACGTCGCGCAGGACGGCTTGACAGCCGCATCGCTCGGTGCTTTTGTTTGCGCACCGTCGATTTGAACGTTCATATCAACGTCAGATCCCTAGGAATCTGGTCAGGCGTCTCCCACCGGGGACAAGGCTGGCTCTGCGCGCGGTGGCCCCAGCACGCGGTGCCCGGGCGTGCCGCACCAGGTCATTCGCAGCGAACCCCGCCGCCGTCCCACCGGCCGGTTCCGGGTGCCGCGCGGTTCGGGTGCGGCTGTCCGCCGGTACGGACGGGCGCCCGCGGTACGACGTACCCCCTTTCCCCTCGACTCGAGCCAGCTCTTCGGAGCGGCTCCTGCCTGCCGCCCCGCCGGAGCCTCGGCGTCCTCGGGGCCCGATGTCCGCCGGCCGATGCCGGCTGCCCGAAAGGTCACTGTCCGATGGCTGTTCTCCGCGTGCCGTGGTGGCGCGATGCCGTGATGTACCAGGTCTACCTGCGCAGTTTCCGCGACGGGAACGGCGACGGCGTGGGCGATCTGCGCGGTGCCAGGAGTGGCCTGCCCTATCTGGCCGCCCTGGGTGTCGACGGCGTGTGGCTCAGCCCTTGTTTTCCGTCCCCGCAGTACGACCACGGCTATGACGTGGCCGACTACCGTGCGGTCGACCCGCTCTTCGGCGACCTCGACGAGTTCGGCCGACTGGTGGACGACGCACACCGCCTCGGTCTGAAGGTCCTCCTGGACGTCGTGCCCAACCACTGCTCCATCCAGCACTCCTGGTTTCAGGAGGCCCTGCGGTCCGATGCGGGCAGCCCGGCCCGGGCCCGGTTCCACTTCGCAGACGGCCGCGGGCGGAACGGGGAACTGCCGCCCAACAACTGGCGCGCGATGTTCGGCGGACCCGCCTGGACACGCGTACGGGACTCCGACGGACGGTCAGGACAGTGGTACCTGCACCTATTCACCCCCCACCAGCCCGACCTCGACTGGCGCCAGCCAGAGGTGGCAGAACACTTCGACGACGTCCTGCGCTTCTGGCTGGACCGGGGCGTCGACGGCTTCCGCATCGATGTCGCCGTCGGGCTGTACAAGCATCCGGGACTGCCGGACTCCACCGAGCCGGACGCCGACGAGGCCGCCAGGGACGCGGTGAACCCGCTGGCATGGAATCAGCCGGAAGTCCACGACGTGTGGCGCCGCTGGCGCGCCCTGTGCGACTCGTACGCCGCCGCGGACGGCAAAGAGCGCGTCCTCGTCGGCGAGGTGGCCGTGCCGACCCCGGCCGACCAGGCTCTCTACCTGCGCCCGGACGAACTCCATCAGGCGTTCTACTTCGACCTGCTCCACGCCCCCTGGGACGCCGACGCCTTCCGCCTGCGGATCGACGCCGCACTACGGGACATCGCCGCCACCGGCGCCCCGGTCACCTGGGTGCTGAACAACCACGACCAGCAGCGCAGCGTCACCCGGTACAGCCGCTCCCGGCGCCTCGGCGACGTACCCGACCTGGAGCGCGGGGCCGCGCGGGCCCGCGCGGCAGCGCTGATGATGCTGGCCCTGCCCGGCAGCGCGTATCTCTACCAGGGTGAGGAACTCGGGCTGCCCGAGGTCACCGACCTGCCGCCGCACGTCCTGACCGACCCGATCGTGACAGCCACCGGCGACCCTCAGCGAGGCCGGGACGGATGCCGGGTACCGCTGCCCTGGTCGGGGACACAGGCACCCTTCGGGTTCTCCGGGGCGGCGGGTGCCGACACCTGGCTGCCCCAGCCGGACTGGTTCGCCGCGTACTCGGTGGAGAGCAGGCGGCGTGACGGCTCGTCGAGCTGGCACCTCTACCGCGAGGCCCTGCAACTGCGCCGCAGCCTCGCCCCGTTGCGTGACCCGGAGTTGCGCTGGCTGGCCGGGCCGCCGGAGAGCATCGTCTTTGCGCGTGGCGACGGCTTCCTGTGCGCCGTGAACTTCTCGGACTCACCCGTCGCCGCTCCGGTGCCCGGTCAGCCGGTGCTGTCCAGCACGCCCTGCGACGCGGGGAAGCTGGCCGCCAACAGCGCCGCCTGGTGGCTCCTCGACCGGCATCCCCACCTGCCGGGCTCCAGCACCGCCCCCGGCACCGTGCGGGAATGAGCCGCTCCCGGTCGCGGCCGATGGCGACCTGCCGTAAGGACGGGACCGCGGGCGCCCACGTCCCGGCCGACCCGGGCGGCTGACCGCCGGGGAACGGGCCGGCGGCCGGAGCAGGCCGACACTCCCGGTGCCTCGCCAGCGCCCCGATCGACCGTAGCTCTTCACGCGGACAAATTTGAACGTTCATATCGCCGTGGGTCCGCCCGGGCCCCGGCTCCGTGACCGGTCACCGGCCGTGTCACCACCACGAAGGAGCAGTCATGAGAAACACCAGAGCCGCAGCCGCAGCCGCCTTCACGTGCACCGCCCTGCTGGCGGTCACCGCCTGCGCCGGAACGACCCCGGACGGGGCCGCGGGCAAGGATGCCGACGGCCGCGGGCCCTTCACCCTTGCCATGGGCAAGGACACCACCGGAAAGCTGCAGTCGAAGATCCTCGACGTGTGGAACAAGCAGCACCCCGACGAGAAGGTCACGCTGATCGAGCTGCCCGAGTCCGCCGACGAGCAGCGGTCCACGCTGGTGCAGAACTTCCAGGCCCGGAGCGACCGCTTCGACGCGGTCGCCATGGACGTCGTCTGGACGGCGGAGTTCGCCGCCCGCGGCTGGGTGCGCAAGCTCCCGGCCGGCTCGCTGCCCGTGGCGGACATGCTGCCGGCGGCCGTCCAGACGGCCAAGTACAGGGGGGAGCTCTACGGGGCGCCCATCGCCTCGGCCGGAGCACTCCTCTTCTACCGCAAGGACCTGGTCGGCAAGGCGCCGGCCACCTGGAAGGAACTCGTCAGGGACTGCGACATCGCCAAGAACCACCAAATGGACTGCTACGCCGGCCAGTTCGCCCAATATGAAGGCCTGACCGTCAACGCCAGCGAGGCGATCAACTCCGCCGGAGGCTCCGTCTACGGCCCCGACGGCTCGGCCACGGTCAACAGCCCGGAGGCCAAGAAGGGCATCGACTTCCTCGTCGACGGCTTCCGCCAGGGCTACATCCCCAAGAAGGCCATCACCTACAAGGAAGAGGACGGCCGCCGCTCCTTCCAGCAGGGCGATCTGCTCTTCCTGCGCAACTGGCCCTACGTCTACAGCCTCGCCAACACCAAGGGCACCGACACCACCATCGCAGGCAAGGTCGGGGTCGCACCGCTGCCCGGGGCCGACGGCACCGGAGCCTCCACGCTGGGCGGCGCCAACCTCGCCGTCAGCACCTACTCCAAGCACCCGAGGTCCGTGCTCGACTTCATGGCCTTCATGGAGAGCCCCGAGGTGCAGCGCGTCGAGGTCGAGGACCTCTCCAACGCGCCCGTGCTGACCGAGCTGTACACGGACAAGAAGCTCTCACAGCGCTTCCCCTACCTGCCCGCACTGCGCCAGAGCCTGCTGAACGCCCGCCCCCGACCGCAGGTCCCCGCGTACAACGACGCCAGCCTCCGCATCCAGCGCGAGATCTATCAGGCGCTGCAGGGCCGTAAGAGCTCCGCGCAAGCGCTCGACGACCTCGCCAAGGAACTGAAGCAGGTCGACAGCGGTAGCTGACCGCCGGCCGCGCACCAACCCCCAGGAGGCACCCGTGTCCACCGCAGTCCATCCCCGCGCCAAACCGGCGGCGCCGCCCCCGGCGAACCAACCCCGCCGTCGCCGTCAAGCGCGGCTGGCCTGGTGTCTGATCACCCCTGCAATGCTCCTGCTCGCGGGTGTGATCGGCTACCCCCTCGTCAAAGCCGTCTACCTGTCGCTGTTCAGCGACACCATCGGCGGGAAGCCCGAGTTCATCGGGCTCGGCAACTACCGCAGGGCGCTCACGGGCGATGCGTCGGCGGACTTCTGGTCCGCCGTCCAGGTCACCGTCCAGTTCTCGGTCTTCACGCTCCTGCTCGAAGTCCTCATCGGCACCGCCATGGCCCTCGTCATGCACCGCGCCTTCCGGGGCCGGGGACTCGTACGCGCCAGTGTGCTGGTCCCCTGGGCCATCCCCACCGCGCTCACCAGTGTGCTGTGGCGGTGGATGCTCCAGCCCGACGGCATCGTCAACGACCTGCTCGGCAAGACCGTGCTGTGGACGGGCAGTCAGTGGCCCGCCCGGTGGGCCGTGGTCATCGCCGATACGTGGAAGACGGCGCCCTTCCTCGCGCTGCTGGTCCTCGCCGGGCTCCAGCTCATCCCCGAGGAACTGCACGAGGCCGCCCGTGTGGACGGCGCGGGCGCCTGGCGCCGTTTCCGCAGCGTCACGCTGCCCCTGCTGATGCCCGCGCTCATGGTCGCCGTGCTGTTCCGCCTGCTGGACGTGCTGCGCATCTACGACCTGCCGCAGATCCTGACCGGCGGGTCGAACGGCACCACCACCCTGTCGATGCTTGTTGTGCAGGCGTCCGTCGAGCAGACGAAGTTCGGCTATGGATCCGCGCTGTCGACGTTGACCTTCCTGCTGATCTTCGTGGTCGCGCTGGTGTTCGTACGGTTCCTCGGCAGCAGCCTGCTGCCGGCTGAGGAAGTCAAGGAGTCCTGATGCCCACCACAGCGCACCCCGGGCCCGCACCCGCCCTGGGAAACCTCCGGCGGGCGCCCGGGCGGGGACACGCACGACCCGCACCGGTCCGGCGGCGGGGACTGACACCCGCCGCCCGGCGCAGGCTCGGCAGGGCCGGTCTGGTCCTCAGCGTGGCCGCCATCGTCCTGTTCTGCCTCGCGCCCTTCTACTGGATGCTGGTCTCCAGCCTGAAGGGGCCGAACGACATCTTCAACAACGATCTGTGGCCGGCCGCCCCGACCCTGGCCAACTACCGGGCCGTCTTCAGCGGACGGAACAACTTCGTGTACGCCCTGCGCAACAGCGCCGTCGTCGCCGGCACCACCACGGTGCTGGTCATGCTGATCGGCCTGCTGTCCGCGTACGCCTTCGTACGGCTGTCCTTCCGCTCCAAGCGTGCGGCACTGGCGATCGTCCTTGCGGCGTCCATGTTCCCCGGTGTCGCCCTGCTGACCCCCGTCTTCCAGCTGTTCAGCGACTGGGGATGGATCGACCAGTACCAGGCCATGGTCGTCCCGGACATCAGCTTCGCGCTACCCCTGGCGATCTGGACCCTGACCAGTTTTCTGCGCGAACTCCCCTGGGATCTGGAGGAGTCGGCGATGATCGACGGCTGCACACCGGCCCAGGCGTTCCGCAAGGTCCTACTGCCGCTCGCCGCTCCGGGGGTCTTCACCAGCGCACTCCTGGTGTTCATCTCGGTGTGGAACGAGTACCTCATCGCCAACGCGATGTCCCTCACGCTCGCCTCGCAGCCGGTGACGGTGGCCATCGCCAAGTTCACCGGCAGCTCCCAGTACCAGCAGCCCTTCGGCACACAGATGGCCGCGGGCGTGATCGTGGCCCTTCCGCTGCTCGTGCTCGTGCTCGTGCTCCAGCGCCGCATCGTCGCGGGGCTGACCGCCGGGGCGGTCAAGGGCTGATCTTCCGGCGGCCGGACATGTGGGACAGAGGGGTGCGGAGGCACGTGGGGCACGTGCCGGGGGACCGCCCCTCACGGACGGGGCGGTATCGGTCCGGGACGGGCCGTATGCACGCCCGGCGGACGGGTGGGCCACCTGACAGTCACCACCCGGGCTCAGGGGCGGGCCGGCGACACGGCCCGCCCCTGACGAGCCACCGGCCACGACCGGCCCGGACCGGACCAAGCCGCCTCGACCGGCTCACCACGAACCCCTCGGGCCGCCCGGGGAAGGAGAAGACCCCTATGACGCAGAACAGCTCCGCCGTACGTACAGGGCGGCGGCGCACGAGGACGGCCGCGGCGACGGCCGCCGCCCTGGTCGCGGTCACGCTGCCGGGATGCGGCTCTCTGGGGGCCGGGGGCGCGGGGGTCACCCTCCACCTGGTTGCCACGGACTACGCCGACCGGCCCGGGGACGGCACCCGCCGTTACTGGGAGGGCCTTGCCACCCGGTTCCGGGCCGAGCACCCCGAGATCCGGCTGAGGATCGACCTGTACGACGGGAGCGAGGTCGACAGGAAAGTAGCCTCCCTGGTGAGGCAAGGACGCGCACCGGACGTCGTGCAGGCCGGCTCCTTCGGCGACTACGCGGCACAGGGACGCCTCTACCCGGTCGAAGAGCTGCTGCCGATCCGTAGACAGGCGTCGTTCCCATCGGCCCTCGCCGACGTGGGCACGATCGACGGAAAGCAGTACGGCATGCCCTTCGCCGCGAGCACGAGGGCCCTCATCTACAACAAGGATCTGTTCGAGCGGGCGGGCATTCCCGCGCCGCCGCGCACCTGGGCGGAACTCGCGGCCGACGCCGCCCGGCTGAAGCAGGCGGGGGTGCCGATTCCCTACGGGCTGCCGCTGGGGGCCGAGGAGTCCCAGACGGAGACCCTCAGCTGGCTGCTCAGCGGTGGCGGAGGTTACACCAACGACGCCGGGGGGTACGCCTTCGACTCACCGGAGAACGTCCGCACCCTCGACTGGATCGGACGCCGACTCGTGCGTCAGGGGCTCACCGGACCCGACCCCGTCGGCACCAACCGGCAGGAAGCCTACGACTCGTTCACGCGCGGCGAGACGGGCATGCTCAACGGCGACCCGGCGCTGCTGCGGCGAGCCGGAAGCAGCGGCATCCGTTTCGCCGTGGCACCCGTGCCGGGCCGCACGGGGCCGTCCAGCGCGGTCACCGGTGTCACGGACTGGATGATGGCATTCAAACAGAACGGACACCGCAAGCAGATCGGAGCGTTCCTCGACTTCGTCTACCAGGACGCGAACGTGCTGGCGTTCGCCGACCGCTACGACACGCTCCCGGTGACCACCACCGCGGCCGAAGCGATGAGCGCCGACGGAGCCCGAAGACCCCTGCAGGTCTACCTCGACCAGTTGCCAGGCGCCCGGTTCTGCCCCGTCGGCAAACGGTCCTGGGGACCTGTCCTGGTGAGGCTGAAGTCACTCATCGGCTGGGCGGTGGCAAAGAACAGCAACCCGGACGGCGTGCTGAAAGACCTGCAAGACACCGCGCAGGCCCTGGAAAGCACCGGATCCTGACGACGTTCGGCCCCTCGGTCCTCCGACCCTCACCGCGGCGCCAGCGGCGCGCCCGGCCATGCGCACCGCCGCACCCTGTCCACCGACGGACCACTACGCCGCGCGACCCGCGGCACCGTCACCTCGTACCCATCCCCCCACACGGGCCCGCCCAGGCAGCCCCCACCTCGAAGGAGCCACAGTGAAGGACTGGACGCCCCAGCCGTTCATCCACGACGCGGTCATCAACCTGGACGCCCCGGCCCTCGTACTGTCCGCACCGGACGGCCAGATCAGCAAGGCGGCCGAAGGCATCTACGCATCCGACACGCGACTGCTCAGCCGCCTGGTGCTCACCGTGGGCGGCAGGGAACCCGAGCCGGTGGCTGCCCACACCCGCGACGCGAGGCACACACGGTTTCTGGCCGTCCACCGGCACGACGCGGACCTCACCCCCGATCCCACCGTCCTCGTGGAACGGGTGCGCACGACCGGACGGGACTGCGAGCGGATCACGGTCACCAACCACGGCCGGCGGCACGTCAGCGTGGCCCTGCTCCTGGAGACCGCCTGCGACCTTTCGGACATGTCCGAGGTGAAGGCAGGCCGACCGCGGCCGGCGCTGCCCGCGACGTTCTCGGGCTCGGGTCTCACCTGGGAGTCCGCCGGCCGGCATTCGGTCACCCTGACCGCGGCTCCCGAGCCGCACGGTGCCGAACCCGGCCACGCCCCCGCCCTGTCCTGGGACGTCGAACTGGCGCCCGCGCAGTCGTGGACGGTGAACCTGACTCTCGAAGCCTCGTCGACGAACGCGACGGCGCGGCCCGCGGCGGTTGCCGCACCGCTGCCCGGGCCGCCCCCGTGGTCCTCACCAGAGATCACCTGCGCCGATCCCCGGCTGTCCCGCCTTCTCGACCGCAGCCTCGACGACCTGTCGGCCCTGCAGCTCGCGGACCCGCGGGACCGCGCGGACCGCTTTCTCGCTGCGGGCGCGCCCTGGTACCTGACACTGTTCGGCCGCGACTCGCTGTGGGCGGCCCGCATGATGCTGCCCCTCGGCACCGAACTCGCGGCCGGCACCCTGCGGGCCCTGGCGCGCAGGCAGGGCACCGCACACGATCCGGCGACCGAGGAGCAGCCGGGAAAGATCATGCACGAACTGCGCCGCGACGCCAGCAGCACGCTGCCCCCGCTCTATTACGGCACCGTCGACGCCACCCTCCTCTTCGTGACCCTGCTGGCCGAGGCCTGGCGGTGGGGGATGCCCGAGGACCAGGTGGCGGCTCTTCTCCCCGCTGCCGAGCGCGCCCTGGACTGGCTGCGCGACCACGCGGACGCCGACGGCGACGGCTTCGTCGAGTACCTGAAACTCAGGCGCACCGGACTGAGCAACCAGGGTTGGAAGGACTCCGAGGACGCCGTCCAGTCCGCCACCGCCCGCCTTGCCGAGCCTCCGATCGCCCTCGCGGAGGTGCAGGGATACGCCTACGAGGCCGCGCTGGCGGGCGCGGACCTGCTGGAAGCCTTCGGCAGGCCGGGCGCCGAACAGTGGCGCCAGTGGGCCCGGGGACTGGCCCACCGTTTCCGGTCGGCGTTCTGGGTGGAGGACGAGCACGGCCCCTTCGTGGCCATCGCACTGGACGGAGCGAAGCGCCCGGTCGAAGGGTTGGCCTCCAACATGGGCCACCTGCTGGCCACCGGCATCCTCGACCCGGACGAATGTGCGGTCGTCGCATACCGGATCGGGCTGCCGGACATGGACTGCGGCTGGGGACTGCGGACCATGAGCGCGAAGGCCCGGGGCTTCAACCCGCTCGGTTACCACACCGGTTCGGTCTGGGCCCACGACACAGCCATCGCGGTCGCCGGGCTGGCGGAGACCGGCCACGACCGGGTTGCCGCCTCGCTGCTCGACGGCCTGCTCGAGGCCGCGTCCGCGTTCGACTACCGGATGCCTGAACTGCACGCGGGCGAGCAACGCCAACCCGGCTACCGCCCGGCGCCCTACCCGGCGGCCTGCCGACCCCAGGCCTGGGCGGCCGCGGCGGGGGTAAGCCTGCTGACGTCACTACTGGGCCTGCGGCCCGACCTGCCCTCGGGCGTGGTCCGCCTCCGTCCCATGGACGCTCCCGCGACCGGGCCGCTGCTCGTGAGCGGTCTCAGGCTGGGAACCACGCCGGTGACCGTCACCGTGGACGGACAGGGAAAGGGGCACGTCACCGGCATGCCCGCGGCGACACGGCTCGATCGATGAGGAAGTGCCGCCCAGCAGCCCGTCCCGGCAACCGGCGGGACAGACTGGTGCCCACCGGCGCGGAACGCGGCCCTTCCGGGGCTGCGAGCACCTCGTCAGTGCGCCGAGATACTGAGCGAACTCCTGGCCGCAGCCGAGGGGCTGCACGTCCTGGCCACCAGTCGGCAGGCGCTGGGCGCCGAGGGCGAGTGGGTGACGGCCGTCCCGCCGCTGCCCTGATGCGCGCGGCAGCCGCCGCGCGCATCAGTGGAAACCGCCCCGTGTCGAGTACGGCGTGGCCGGTTCTGTCATTCGGCCATGCCGTCCAGGACCTTGCCGGTGGTGGTGGAGATCGTCTGCCCGAGAGGTCGGCACCCTGGACCTGCGCGAAATGAGCCTGGACCTCGCCGGTGGGCGGGCCCTTCGCGGCCAGCGAGATGGCCATCTCGTCGACGCCGGGTTGCCGCCGTTCTTGCCGGCCGGAACCGTGTTTGTCATGGCCGAGGGGGTCGGTGACCCGGCCACCAGCTCGTCGATCGGCTGGTCGTCCACGGACTGGGCCGACGCCGGCTCAGCCGACTCGGCTACCCGGGGCTGGTCCACCGTGTCACTGGTCATCGATGTGTCTTTCCATGATCGGGAGTTACACCGGACGATTTGCAGTCCCGTCACGGCAGACACCGATGCAGTACTAACCCCCGGAGCCGTACGACAGGTGTGCGCACGGGTCTTCGTCGGCCGAGCGCGTGTTGTCGCTCGGTGAGGGGGGTGCTGATGCCGCTGTGGGTGTGCCGGGGCGTGTCGTTCGGGTGTCGGTGGTGCGGTCGGCTTTCAGAGCCGCCCACAGCCGGGTGGCGTCCGGTTCGATGATGGAGACGCGGTTGCCGTCGTAGCGCCAGGGAATGGTCACGAAGGTCGTGTCGTGAAGGTCGATGTTCCTCAGTGACATGGCGAAGGAGATCAGCTTGTCGGCCGAGGCCAGCCCCGGATCGACGGTGAGGGACTTGGTTGCGGCGTCCGCCAGCGGCAGGAGCTTCAGCGGGGTGAGGCCGTCCGACTTGATCTTCTTGATCAGGGCGGCGATGAAGGCTTGTTGGCGTCTGATCCGGCCGATGTCGGAGCCGTCGCCGATGCCGTGCCGGATGCGAACGTAGTCCAGGGCCCGTTGGCCCGAGACGGTCTGCTGCCCCCTGGTGAACAGCAGCGCACCCCGGGTGGCGCGGTTGGGGTTGAGATCCTTCTCGTAGATGTCGTGTGGCGTGCAGACCTTCACGCCGCCCACCGCCTCGGTCAGGGCCGCGAAGCCCTTGAAGTCGACCACGACCGTGTGGTCCACCCGCAGCCCGGTGAGGTGCTCCACGGTGTTCTGGGTGCAGGCGGGGTTGCCGTGGGCGCTTTCTCCGACGGAGTAGGCCGTGTTGAACGTCGTGTGCGGTTGGGCTCTGGTCCAGCGGCCGTCGGGGAGCCTGCAGGGCGGGATGGTCACGAGGGTGTCCCGCGGGATCGACACGGCGGTGGCGTGCCGGCGGTCGGTGAAGACATGCAGCAGGAACGCGGTGTCGGACCGGCCCACGTCGTGCGTGTCGCCCCCGCCGAGCGCGCTGTTGCCGTCGGTGCGCGCGTCGGAGCCGATCACCAGGACGTTCTCACCGTGCGACGAGCCTGGTCGTGGGCGGTCGTCGGTGAGGCCGGCGGCGTCGAAGGTGTCGATGTTGCGGCTGAGCCGCAGGAACGTCCAGCCCAGCCCGGCCGTGCCGAGCAGGACGACCGCGGCCAGGATCAGGACGGTACGGCGGACGCCTCCGCGTCGTGTGCGCCTGCGCCGGGACCGTTTCGTACGACGGCTCACGGCCGCTCTCTTCCTCATGGGGGCGTCAGACCGCGTAACGGCCGGGGGCGAACAGGTGGAGGTTGCTCTCGATCCAGTCGGAGGTGCGGCGCAGGCCCTCGTCGAGACCAACCTCGGGCTTCCAGGACGCCCAGGTCCGGGCGCGGGAGTTGTCCGACAGGAGACGGTGGACTTCGCTGCCGGTGGGGCGCAGGCGGGTTTCGTCGACGACGACGTCGGCGTCGCGTCCGGAGACGGCGATGAGCTTGCGGGCCAGGTCGCCGATGGCGATCTCCTCGCCGGTGCCGAGGTTGACGGTCTCGCCGACCGCACGGTCGCACTGCGCCATGGCCAGGAAGCCACGGGCGGTGTCGGTGACGTAGGTGAAGTCGCGGGTCGGTGTGAGCGAGCCGAGGTGTATCTCGCGGGCGCCGGAGTGCAGTTGCGCGAGGATCGTGGGGATCACGGCGCGGGCGGACTGGCGGGGCCCGTAGGTGTTGAAGGGGCGTACGACCGTCACGGGCAGTTCGAAGGCGTGGTGGTGGGAGAGGACCACCATGTCGGCGCCGATCTTCGAGGCGGAGTAGGGGGACTGCGGCTGCAGAGGGTGGTCCTCCCCGATGGGGACGGTCCGGGCGGTGCCGTAGACCTCGCTGGTGGAGGTGTGCACGAGGCGGCGGATGTGGTGGTGGCGGCAGGCTTCGGCGATGTTCTCGGTGCCGGTGACGTTGACGGCGACGTAGGCGCCCGGGGAGTCGTAGCTGTAGGGGATGCCGATGAGGGCGGCAAGGTGGAAGACGGTGTCGCAGCCGGCGACGGCGTCCATCACCCGGCCCGGGTCGCGCACGTCGCCCGCGATCAGCTGGACCCGCGGGTCGTTCAGGAGGTGTGCGAGGTTGCCCTTCTCCGCGTACGGCTTGTAGTGGACCAAGGCGCGGACCGTGGCGCCCCGTCGGACCAGGAGATCGACGAGGGTGGAGCCGATGAATCCCTCGGCGCCGGTGACGAGGACGGTGCGGCCGTGGAAGAAGTCGGAAGCGTGCACGGGGTGTTTCCTCACTGTGCGATGGACAGGGGTGCGGAATGGGTGGGCAGGGGGTGGCCGACGAGCTGGAGGACCCTGAGTGCCAGTCGGTCGGCCGCCTCGCGGTGATGCGCGCCGGCACCGGCAGTCGCGGCGGCCTGTGCCATGGCACGCAGCCGGCCGGGATCGCTGAACAGCGAACCGACGAGGGATTCGAGGGATGCGGTGGTGGTGTCCCCGTCTCGCAGCAGGACGCCCGCTCCGATGTCGGTGAGGGTGCGGGCGTTGTGGGTCTGGTGGTCGCCCGGGGCGTGCGGGTAGGGGACCAGGACGGCGGGCAGGCCGATGGTGGCCAGCTCGGCGACGGTCGCCGAGCCCGCGCGGCACACCACCAGGTCGGCGGCGGCGTAGGTCTGGTCGATGCGGTCCAGGTAGGCCACCGCCTCGGCGATCCGGTCCGCCCCTGTGACGCGCAGGCGGACGCGGGCCGCGTCGAGGGCGGCCGGTCCGGTCTTGATCAGCAGACGCACGTCGGTGCGTCCCCGCCAGCGCTCGGCCAGACCGAGCGCCGCCTCGGTGAGCCGTGCCGCTCCCAGGCTGCCGCCGTTGACGAGCAGCAGCCCGGTGTCCGCGGGGACGCCCAGTGCGCGGCGGGCGTCCTCGCGCTGGGCATCGCGGTCGAGGGAGGCCAGCGGGCCGGACAGAGGCATGCCGACGAGTTCGGGCCGGGTGGAGGCGGGCAGGTGGGCACCGCCGGCCTCGAAGGCGAGCGCGACATGCGGGGTGAGCCGGGCGGCGAAGGCGTTGGCCCGGCCGGGCACCGCGTTCGACTCGTGGATGAGGCTGGGCAGACCGGCGAGGCGCGCGCCGAGGATGACGGGGGCGCTCGGGTATCCGCCCATGCCGACGGCGACCTGCGCGCGCTGCTCGCGCAGGATCGCGCGGCACTGCCCGGCGGACTTCAACAGCGCGGCGGGGAGTGTGAAACGCTTGGCGCCGAGCGATCGATCGAAGGGGATCATGTCGACCGTGTGCAACCGGTAGCCGGCGCCGGGTATCAGCCGGGTTTCCAGTCCGCGCTCGGTGCCGACGAACGAGATCACCGTGTCCGGCATCCGGCGGCGCAGCGCGTCGGCGAGTGCCAGCCCCGGATAGATGTGGCCGCCGGTGCCCCCGGCACCGATCACGACGGAGAGTGGAGGTTTCATGCCCGGCACGGTCCCGGTCTGTTCTAAGAGGCTTCTAAGAGGGCCCATTGGCAGGCTGGTTGCATGAACGACGCAGCTCAGGACATATCCCGTGCCACTGCCTCGCGCGTGCTCGTCGTGGACGACGACCCCGAGGTACGAGCCGCCCTGGAGGACGGGCTGGCCTTGGAGGGCTTCACCGTCCGGGGCGTGGCCGACGGACATGCCGCACTGGCGGCAGTGGCGGACTGGGAGCCGGACGCACTGGTGCTGGACGTGATGATGCCCGTGATGGACGGACTCGCCGTCTGCCGGCAGCTGCGGGCCCTGGGCGACCGTACGCCGATCCTGGTACTGACCGCGCTCGACGCCGTCAGCGACCGGGTTGACGGGCTGGACGCGGGAGCGGACGACTACCTGGTCAAGCCGTTCGCGCTGGACGAGCTGGCGGCCAGGCTCCGCGCCTTGCTGCGGCGCGCCGGGCCCGGGGAGACACCTTGCGTGACCCAGCTGCGCTTCTCGGACCTGATCGCCGATCCGGAGACTCGCACGGCGGTGCGGGCGGGACGGCGGCTGGAGTTCACCCGCACCGAGTGGACCCTGCTGGACCTGCTGCTGCGCCACCCCGGTCAGGTACTGGAACGTGAAACGATCACGCGCTGGGTGTGGGGCCGGGACCTCGGACCCGATTCCAATTCACTGGCCGTGTACATCGGGTACCTGCGCCGCAAGCTGGAAGCCGACGGCTCCTCGCGTCTCGTCCACACCGTGCACGGCATCGGCTACCGGCTGGACGAGCAGTGACCCGGCCCCGCCGACACCGCCGCCCTCCGCTGCGCCGCCGACTGGCACTGACCGCCTCCGCGGCGGTGGCGGGCGTAGCGCTCGCCGTCTGCGCGGGCGCCTACGCGGTCACCGTCTACACCCTCCACCGGCAGTTCGACCTCCAGCTCACGCAGGCGGCCACGCTGAGCATCCAGCAGCACACCCAGGACGCGCCCGGTGTCCAGGCCGGCCAGTGCCGGTATCTGGCAGCACCCGCCTGCGCCCAACTCGTGCCCGAGGCAGCGGCGGACGATCCCCACGAGGGGTATCTGCTGCCCGTCACCGGCGCCGTGCGCCAGGTCGCCGGCCGCCACCGGGCGCCCTTCTTCAGCACGGCCTCGGTGGACGGCCACCCGGTGCGGGTGCTCACGACTCCGGCCAGGAGGGGACTGGCCATGCAGGTGGCGCTCCGTTCCGACGGAGTACGGCGAGCCGAGCACCAGGCCGCCGGACTACTGGCCGCGATCGGCGGGGCGGGCGTGCCCGTCGCCGCCCTGCTGGGTTACTGGGTGTCCCGTTCGGGGCTGGCCCCGGTGACCCGGCTGACCTCGACCGCGGAGCGGATCACCGCCACCCGTGACGCCGGGCTGCGCATCGAACTGCCGGCCGGGTCGCGAAGCCGCGAGGACGAGATCACCCGGCTCGCCGTCACCTTCAACACCATGCTCGACGCGTTGGAGGAGTCCCTCGCCGCGCAGCGACGCCTGGTCGCCGACGCCTCGCACGAACTGCGCACCCCACTGACAGCGCTGCGCGCCAACGCCGAGATCCTGCTCCGCGCGGACCGGCTGACCGCACGCCAGCGGGAACGTGCCACGGGCGCCCTCACGCGCCAGTTGCGTGAAGTGACCACTCTGGTCAACGACCTGATCGACCTGGCCCGCGACGAAGAGCCGGAGCAGGCCCTGGAGCTGATACGGCCGACGGCCCTCCTGGAGCACGCTGTGGCCGCCGCCCGTGACCACTGGCCCCACATCGACTTCGCCCTCGATACCGACACCGCGGCCGCATCGGCCCTGACCGCCGCCGTGCCGAGCCGCCTGACCAGGCTCTTCTCCAACCTGTTGGACAACGCGGCGAAGTTCTCCCCAGCCGGTGGCCGGGTCGAGGTGACCGTACGCAGGTCATCGGACGACAGCGGACTGGAGATCACCGTCCGCGACCAGGGGCCCGGCATCGATTCCGCCGACCTGCCACACGTGTTCGACCGCTTCTACCGGGCCCGGACCGCTCGTGCCCTCCCCGGCTCCGGCCTGGGTCTGGCCATGGCCCGCCAGATCGCCCACACCCACAACGCGGAACTCACAGCTCACCAGGCACCGGGAGGCGGAGCCCTGTTCCGCCTGACGCTCCCCGCCGACCGGAACAGCGCACGCTGAGCGAGTCGACGCTGCCGAGCCGACGCCATGCCTGGACCGGCGCCGCGGTGGAAGGAATGCGCAGGATCCCGGACAGCAGTCCCAGACAGCAATTGTTCGGCGAGTTGCCCGAACAGCATCCGCAGTACCTCGGAGCAGCCGGCGGCCGGGCACAGCCACGGCGGCCCAGAACAGGCGGCCCAGCGCCTTCAGTGAAGAGCAGTTGGGGGACGGCCTTCAGAACCAGTGAGTCCAGGTGAAAGTGAAGACGTAGGCCCGCCGTGCCGCGGCTGCTACGCGCAGGCCGCGCAGCAGCATGACCACCAGCGCCGCTGAGAACAGCACGCCAAAGGCTGCCACCGTAATGATCCCGTACAGGTGATCGGCCAGGAGAGCAACTGCTGAGCTGGCGATGAGGACGATGGCCAGTCCGAAGTGAGCAGTCAGCAAATCAGTGCGCGCGGCCCTGCGTTCCTCCTGCACACGGGGATCGTGCTCCCGGGGTGTACGTACAGGATCGGTGTCCGGGCCATGAGGCGGCATCAAGGTCATCCATTCACTCGATTGGGAAGAGCGGCAGACTCCGGTCCCTGGGTGGTGCTGCGGTGCGGTGGCCGCCATGCAGTTCATGGGAGGGGCCGGATGTCCTGCAACCCTAGGCGGTCTCGCAAGGAGTCCCCTATGAGAGGAGACCGATATGTTTTCCGCCGTCCCCGAAACATGAGTCCACTGCGGGGGTGGCCGTTGACCCCGGCGCTCGCCCACCCGGGATCCGGTTGTGGCGTGCCCGCTGTGCCTGCTCGGACCGGGCCGTTCGGGACGACGCAACCCCATCTGCCCATCAGCCCAACTGCCGCACCGCAGATGCCAGACGGCCACATGATACGGCAGTGTCACGAACGGTGCTGTGGAAGTCCTCCCGGTGGCTGATGCCTGTGACGGAAGTTGCTCCTTGACTCGCCCAATCCGCACAGCAGGCAGTCGGCCGTCCCTGCACGGGCGAAGCCTCGGACCGTCGCCCGCTCAAGGTGGCGCGGCGCCCTGCTGGGTGAAGCCAGCGAGCTTGCGCGGCGGCTTGGTCTCCCCTCTCGGCCGCGCGTGGCTTCAGCCCACTCCATGTGCGTCGGCCCCTGGCCGCCCACCCGATGTCGGCAGCGCCGACCAGTCGCCTTCGCTCCCACCGGAACCGGGAGGAAACCTCGACATGAGCAAAGAGGCAGTGCGCAGGCACGCCCGTCAGAAGCCGAGCACCCTCATGGCGCTCGTCGGCGCGCCGACGAGACTGGTGGCCGCGGCCGTCGGCATCAACGTTGCCCTACGACACCCGGTTTCGACCGGGATACTCCTGGCGTCGGCCTCGCATCGGCACAGCACCCCGGTTCCCGGGAGGCGGCCCGCCCCGTCGGCACCGTCACCGAAAACCGGTCTGGCACGGGGAGCGGTTCACGTCAGCCTGCGGTCGGCGTCCCCATGCGATGGGTGCGGGGACCTGTACCGCCCGCACGCCTCTGGTCCGGCCTGTGGGTTCAACCAGCGTGACCGCAAGTATCCGGTCTGCGCAGATGCCATGTTCCACTGCAGTTTCGGGACCTCGGCGGGAGACGGCCGGGGCGCCGGGCAAAGGCGCACTTTCAAGGGCCAGGTGGCGCAGCTGGCTTCGTCCTGGCCGGGCGTCGCGCACAGGATCTCGGCCGTCCTCACTCAGACCTCGCAGGGCACGGTGAAGGCGGGGCCCGCGGTGACCTTCGGCACCAAGGAGTCGCTATGAACACGGACTGCCCAACTCGCCCGCTCCCGCGCCGCTGTGCCGTTCGTAACAGGTCGGGGAAGGGCATGCGCATGGGCGTGCGGGCGTCGACTGCAGTGGCAACCGTGGTGCTCGCCGGATCCGTGCTCCTGGGCGCAGCCCAGCCGGCTTCCGCGCACGGCGACACCATCGCCTTCCGCGTCGCGCCTGGTCCCTCCGGACAGGTCCTGGCAGTCGGCAGCTACGGCAATGACAAGGACCCCGTGGACGGCACCGTGATAGCCCTGATGACGGCGAAGGCATCCGATGGACGCAGCGTCGGCCCATGGCGCCTGGTGCCCGTACCCGACACCGCGGGCGGCTTCACCACGCGTGAGCATCTCCCCAAAGGGTGGTGGCAGGTCACCGTCCGCAGCGCTTTTCCTGAACTCGGCTACGGCCAGGGAAAGGTCACCGTCTCACAACCCGTGACGTCGCGGAGCCCCGCGGGAACACCAGCGCCGGCCGGCGGCGCGGCGTGGCCGCACCAGTCGGAGGACCGTAACACTGCGGGGCGATGGATCACCGTCGCTGCGGTCGCCATGGTCGTCTGCGCCCTTGCGGCAGGCCCCAGGTGCTGCCGGCACCACTGCTGAACTCCGCACCCAGGGCCGGTCCCGCCGAGGTGAATACGGTGGCTCCTCGCTGCTTCCCAGCACGGAGACGGCGAGGAGCAGTGATCGGGGTACTTCTCCGGCCGGACGTCGCAGCTCTTCGCTTCCGGTTCCGGATGACGACCGTTGACTGCGGTCTCATACCGTGGCCGGTTCTGGCCAACTTTCGTTGCAGGTTCAATCGGCTTGTCCGGCCCGGCAATCGGGCCGAACCGCAACCAACCGGAGAAGGGCGCTGCGCGGGCCTGCCGGCGCACCGTCGTTGCGGCACTACTGAGGAGAGATTGTGTCCCTGCCCCGGACGCGGCCCGGCACTTGGCCGTCATCCATTGCCGACACCATCCCGCCGACGTCGGCGGGATCCGCCTGCGACTGCGGCTGGGCTCTGTGCGACGAGCCGTGTGTCGTCGCCTCGGTCACCGACCTCATGATCTGGGTACAGCAACGTGTTCTCCTCGGCCTGCATTCGGCAGCGACCGGCACGGCCGAGACGGCATGTCACCGAGAGCAGGGTCCGTGTCGGTGACGGCCCTGCCCACATGCTCAGAACGTCATGGGCCGATGTCACCCCACCGCACACCGCACAAGCGCCTTCTGCCGCTGATCGCCGCGCTGGCTCTGTTCGCAACCGCCGTCGTCTACGAGTACGCCCACCTGAGCCGGCGTTCCCATTCACGCATCTGTGAGGTTCAAGTTCAGTGCTTTCCGTCAGCAGTGCCTGTGACGCTCTCGTCGAAGGCCCCATCCCCGCACGCGGTGGCATGGATGCGTCACCCGGCGGCGCCTCACGAGGCCATGGGGCGCTGCCCGTCCGACCGGTGCGACGCCCGACAGCACTTGGCTCGGCCCTGGTCGCCTTCGCCGTGAGCACGGCAATGGCGGCTCCTGCGGTTCGCAGCGCCGAGCTTGTGCCCTGCCGGCACATGCCTGCGCCGGGCGGCACAGTGCCGGACCTCGGTAGCGCGCCGCATCCGTACCGTCCGCGGTCCGTCCGCGGCTGGTGACGGGGCTAACGGAGGGCCTGTGCCAGGCCGTGACGGCCCTCTGTTCCCAACTTGGCGTAGGCCCGGGTGAGGTGCATCTCGACGGTGCGCAGGCCCACGAAAAGGTGCTGCGCTATCTCGCTGTTGGTCATCCCCTTGGCAGCCAGCTCCGCCACCTGCCGCTGTGTGGGAGTCAGTGCCTGCTGCCCACGGAAGGTGGGGGTGCGCGGCCGGTCACCGAGCGCCCGCAGTTGCTCCAGTGCCTGCTCGGCGATCGGCCGGGCGCCGCACTCGTGGGCCACGCTGACAGCTTCCTGCAGACAACTGCGGGCCTGCGCCATCTGTCCGCAACGAACCGAGAGCATTCCTCGGTCCGCCTGGGCCTGGGCGTATCGAAAGCGCGCCGGCGTGCCGGTCAGCAGGCGCACAGCCTCTTCCAGCATCTCCAGGCCCGCCGGTCCGCCCGTCACCAAGGCCTGCGCGCGCAGGGCAACCCCTGTCATCTCCGGCACAGCCCAGGAACGCGCCCGGTGCAACTCGTCCGCAGCCAGACTCAGCGCCTGCTCATGGTTCCCCAACTGCAGATGAACGAGTGCAGCCTCCGAACGCCACGGATAAAGGCCCAGCCCCGGAATGTCGCGGGCCGCAAGGCGCTCACCGCACTGCAACAGGTCCGACAGGGCCTTGTCATACCTGCCTTGAGCCGCATGCAGCCAGCCACGCAGCATGAGCGGGTAGTCGTAGATCATGTGCGTGGGCAGGGAACCGAACAGTTCGCTGTCCTGCAGCAGCGCCTCGGCCTCCTCCACCTTGCCCTGGCGGATGAGCGACTCACCCAGGGTGGTCACCGCGACCACATTGTGACTCTGCCGCCGGTCGAGGCCCAGTTCCCAGAACTCCGCCAGCGCACGCTCCGCATCGCTTTGAGCATCGGGGAACCGGCCCATGCGGCAGTGGGCATTGGCCCGCGTACTGAGTGCCTGCGCGTAAAGCAAGGCGGAAGCCCGGGTACGTGCTTCCGTCACCGTGGCATCGGCGTGTTCGTAGGCCAGATCTGGCCGTCCCGCCGCGCCGAGGGCGAGGACGGCGCAGGGATAGACGACGGACTCGTCGTCGGCGGGGGCGACACCGCGCCCCAGGCCGTGACAGGCCCAGTCGATCACCTGCGCCGGTGACGACTGGCCGAGCAGGGCTCCCCGAAAGCTCAGCAGCGCGGCCATCGGCCGTTCCGCTGACGTCCCGGCAGCCTCTCCCATGTGCAGCTGTTCCAGCCGAGGGCGTGTGCTGCGGGACGGCACCGCCTCGGTGAGGCTGACGAGGAGGTGGTCGATCTCCAGCCGTAGGGCGAGAGCGGCATCGTGGGGGTGTATGCGCTCGATCGTCTTCTCCAGCACCTCCCGTGCCTCGGCCGAACGGTCGATGGCGAACAGGGCGCCGGCGAGTTGGCGAGCGGTGCGCGCCTGAGCGGCAGGGCCGTCGGCAAGACGCAGGCTGCTGCGCAGTTCCTTCACGGCCGTGGGCACGTTCGACTCGAGTCCGGCCGCACCGACTTGAGCGAGGACCTCGGCGCGGGTGCGCTCGTCGAGCTGCTCGTCCAGGGCACGACGCAGGTAGGCTACGGCGTCATCGAGGTCCCCGCGGTCACGTGCGGTGTCCGCGGCACGGCGCAGCGTCTCGGGCGCCTGCGCGATCCCTGCCG
The DNA here is from genome assembly GCF_044334385.1 of Streptomyces sp. NPDC020801. Classification (NCBI taxonomy): domain Bacteria; kingdom Bacillati; phylum Actinomycetota; class Actinomycetes; order Kitasatosporales; family Streptomycetaceae; genus Streptomyces; species Streptomyces sp. NPDC020801. The sequence continues at coordinate 4,235 of NZ_JBIRST010000010.1, read as the reverse complement.
GCGCGTGCACAAGGTGCCGGGCCACCTGCTGGCTCGGCGCGCCCCAGGCGAGCAGCAGCTCCGCCGCGCGCCCGTGATACTCCTTGTGCTGGGACGGGGAAACCTGCCGGGCCAGGGCCTGGACGAGGAGAGGCGGGACGAGCCGCACACGGTCGCCGGCGCGTTCGACGAACCCGGTCTGCGTCAGTGCATGCACCGTGTCCTCCACGACGTGGACGTCCACTCCCGTGGCGCCGGCGATGACTTCCCCTGGCTGAACGCCTCCCAGCGCTGCCAGGGCGGCCGCGAGACGTTCGGCATGAGGGCCGGTCCTGCGCAGCACGGGCCGGGCAGCAAGGGCCACGTCGGGCAGGACCGCCTGCAGGACCCGGTGCGGGGGCAAGCGGCCGCTGTCCCCGTGGCCGGCCACAAGAGCGAGCAGCGTGCGAAGCAGGTAGTGATTTCCGCCTGTGGCGGCGCAGTAGGCGGCGGCCAGTGAGTGGTTTTGGCCGTGCTCCCCGAGCAGTTCTGCGAGGTGGCGCAGTACCGTGTCCGGTGCCAGGGACGACAGCTGGATGCGGTGGTGGAACAGAGGCAGGATGCCGCCGAGGGCGCGTTCGTCGATGCAGTCGCCCGGCCCCAGCGACGCCACGATCATGGTGGGCGTTGAAGCCTGGGTGTGCATGACGTCGCGTAGCGCAGTGAGAGAGGCAGAGTCCGCCCACTGAAGATCGTCGATGACGACAGCGGTACGCACCGTGCCGGCCGGCACCGGCTCCGGTCCGGAGCCCCCCGCTGTCGTCCTTCCGCCTCCCGAGCCCAGCGCATGGTGGAGGGCGGTGGCAGGACGAGGGCGGCGCACGTGCTGCTTCAATGCGCCCACTCGGTTCGCCAGCAGGGGTTCGTTGCTCAGGCTGTCCTGCGGTGTGCAGCCGGCGAAGAACACCGCATGGCCCGCCCGGTGCGCCTGCTCGCACAGATCCGCGAGCAGCAGGCTCTTGCCGCTGCCGAAACCCCCTCTGACGAGGACGAAGACGTCGTCCGCGCAGTCAAGAAACCGAAGCAGGTCGGCGCGCTCCCGGTCGCGGCCGAGCAGAGGGGGGATCATGCGTCACCCATCTGGCCGGCCGGTCGAAACGCCGGCCGCGGGAGGAGTCCGGGGCGGCGGAGCCCGGTACAGGGGGACGTGGTGTGGGAGGTCGACGCCGGCACGGTCAAAGCACCGTCTCCTCTGCATGCATCCTTGCGGGTGGGGCGGGACTGCGACCGCCCGTGTGTCACAAGGCCCGCTGCAGCCCTTGTGCGGCTGCGGACGGAGCCCGATGGTGCATTCACAGTACTCACACAGCGCGCGCGGTGCCGACCCGCCGACACCGAAAGACCCCGACCTTACGGTGTCCCTTCGGTGGCACAGGGGAGGGTGCTGGTGTTCGGATGAAGTGCCACGCCGTGTGCATCGAGCCCAGCGCAGCTTCCACCCGAGCCGTCTGGTGCTGCTGAGCGCATGCCTGTCCCCCTCCACCGTGCGTCCACGGCGGAGAGTCTTCATCCGGTAAGCGGCTCCATGCCCGGGAGCAGGTATCGGCTGTGGTGACCGGATTCCTCGTCATCACCGCTTGGAGAAACATGCCTGACGTGCTCTCGCACGCCACCGATCCCCAGCCGCCGACCAGATCGGCCGCGCTGTGGGAGCCTGCCCGGCGGCAGCGATCCGTCCCGCTGCACACCGTCGTCATCGTGTGCCTCTCGTGCGCTCTGCTGCTGAGCATGTGCGCGCTCTACGTAGTGATCGCTCGGCTGATGCCGAGGCCGGCCTGCCCGGGCGGTCGGGATTGCCCGCTCGCTCCGCGCTCGAGTGACACACGGCTCTACCCGCCCGAAGAGAGGCGAATGCGGGTGCACTTCACCACATCGCCGCAGGTCTCCGTCCTGCCCTGAGGCTCTCGCTCAATACCTGGATAGAGAGAAGATGACCAGTCTCACCCCCCAGTGGCCCGCCGTCCCGGAACGAGCCGGTGCGCCAGATGCCTTGCCGCCGTCCGGCCAGCCGGACACCCGGGCACTCGCCGCGGTTCACGACACGAGCGACTTCGCCGAACTGCGCCACAGCCATCGAAGGCTGGTGTTCACGATGACGCCGGCGTTCTTCGCCTTCTACGTCATGTACGTGCTGGTGTGCACCTACGCGTCGGACTGGGCCGCCCAGAAGGTGACCGGCCACATCAATGTCGCCCTGTTGCTGGGGCTGGCGCAGTTCGCATCGACGTTTCTGATCGCCTGGCTGTACAGCCGTCGTGCGAGGACCCGGATGGATCCTCTGGCCGATCGGCTCAAGGAACGAGCCGACTGCGGAACGCTGATCGCTTTGTCCGCCCGAGGGAGCGCATAGCACGATGAACCACGACGAGCAGATCCTTCTCGCGGGGCCTCACGGCACGAGCGGCCGACCCCTCATCGTCACCTTGTTCCTGGTGTTCGTGGCCATCACCCTGGCTGTGACCGTGTGGGCGGGACGCAGGAACCAGAACACCACCGACTTCTACACAGGCGGTGGATCTTTCACCGGATTCCAGAACGGTCTGGCGCTCTCGGGGGACTACATGTCCGCCGCTTCCTTCCTCGGTATCACGGGTTCCATCGCGCTCTTCGGGTACGACGGCTTCCTGTATTCCATCGGGTTCCTCGTCGCCTGGCTGGTGGCGCTGCTCGTGGTGGCCGAACCCCTGCGGAACGTAGGACGGTTCACCATGGGCGACCTTCTTGCCTTCCGTATGCGACAGCGCCCCGTGCGCACTGCCGCCGGCGTGTCGACCATCGTGGTGTCGGTGGTCTACCTGATCGCCCAGATGGTGGGGGCCGGCTCCCTGGTGGCGCTGCTGGTCGGTGCCTCGGAAGAGGGAACCAAGAGATGGATCATCCTGGGAGTCGGGGCCCTCATGGTGCTCTACGTGTCTGTCGGCGGAATGAAGGGCACCACCTGGGTACAGATCATCAAAGCCGGTCTGCTGCTGGCGGGCGCGGGTGTGCTGAGCATCCTGGTCATGCACAAGTTCGGATGGAACCTTTCCTCTCTTCTGGGAGCCGCAGCGGAACACAGCGGAAAGGGCGACTCCTTTCTCGAACCCGGCCTGAAATACGGGGCGAGCTCTGTCACCCGACTCGACTTCGTCAGTCTCGGGATTGCCCTGGTGCTGGGTACGGCGGGTCTGCCCCATGTTCTCGTCCGCTTCTACACCGTGCCCACGGCCAGAGCGGCTCGTACCTCGGTGAACTGGGCCATCGTGATCATCGGTGCCTTCTATCTGATGACCCTGGCCCTCGGCTTCGGTGCGGCAGCCCTGATCGGCCCCAAGGCGATCGGCAGCGCCAATCCCGCCGGTACTACCGCCGCACCGATGCTCGCCGAATGGCTCGGCGGCGGACCGCACACCACCGGAGGCGCGGTGCTGCTGGCCATGGTGTCGGCGGTCGCCTTCGCCACGATTCTCGCCGTGGTCGCCGGGCTCACGCTCGCATCGTCCGCCTCCTTCGCCCATGACCTGTACGCGCAAGTCATGCGGAAGGGCAGGGCGGACGACGCGCGCGAAATGGCCGTCGCCCGATGGGCCGCAGTGGTGATCGGCGCGAGCGCTGTCGTGTTGAGCCTGTTCGCAGGCAAGCTGAACACCGCCGCTCTCGTTGCCCTGGCCTTCGCCATAGCAGCGTCCGCGAACGTTCCCACGCTCGTGTACAGCCTGTTCTGGAAGAGTTTCACGACACGGGGGGCGCTGTTCAGCATCTACGGAGGGCTGCTGGTCTCCGTCGCGCTCGTCGTCTTCTCGCCCGTTGTCTCCGGAAAGCCCACAGCGATGCTGCCTCAGCTGGACTTCGCCTGGTTCCCGCTGGAGAACCCCGGGCTGATCTCCATCCCCTGCGGCTTCTTCCTCGGTTGGCTCGGCACGGTGCTTTCCGGGCGGGGCGAGAAGGACGACCAAAAGTTCCAGGAACTCCAGGTCCGCTCGCTCACGGGAATCGGAGCCAGCTGACACGCGTATGACCGAGCCAACTGTCCTACGAACGCAATCTTTTGAAGGAGACCGGATGAGCAACGAGAGCCTGGCCAACCTGCTGAAGGAGGAACGGCGGTTCGCGCCGCCCGCCGACCTGGCCGCGCATGCCAATGTCACGGCGGAGGCGTACGTACAGGCCAAGGCTGACAGGCTCGGCTTCTGGGCCGAGCAGGCACGTCGGCTGACCTGGGCCAAGGAGCCGGCCGA
>NZ_JBIRST010000009.1:112920-326225 GCF_044334385.1 Streptomyces sp. NPDC020801 | reverse complement strand
AGCGTGAGGGAAACGCCCGGTTACATTTCGAACCCGGAAGCTAAGCCTTACAGCGCCGATGGTACTGCAGGGGGGACCCTGTGGGAGAGTAGGACACCGCCGAACAAATCTTGAGAGAGAGCCCCAACTCCGGGTGGATACCCGTGAGTTGGGGCTCTTTCGCGTTCAAGCCATAGTCATGTCCATGTCGTCCAGGGGCTTCCCGGGTGTCAACTCTGCGTGTCACTGTCGTGACTCATGGTCCTGAAACGCAGAAGCAGACGCCGAGTTGTCACTGTGCTGGCTGGCACCGCAGTCCTCGCCACCGGAGCCGCCGTCGCCCTGGCCGCGGCCGGCGGACAGGGCACCGCAGGGTCGAAGGGGGACGGGACGGCCGTCACGCCGGTCGGATACAAGGTCACCCCGGCCGGGAAGCAGGCCCAGTTGGGCAATCTGCCCCTCAACGCGGTGCTGTCGCCCGACGCAAGCATGCTCCTGGTGGTCAACGCGGGACAGGGCACCCAGTCCCTCCAGGTGGTCGATCCCGGGAACTCGCAGGTCGTGCAGACGATCTCGTATCCGAGCCCGCAGGCCGTGTTCACCGGGCTGGCCTTCAGCCCCGACGGCAAGCGTGCCTACGCCAGCGGGGGCGGGCGCGAGATCATCCACACGTACGACGTGAGCGACGGGCGGCTGACCGAGACCAGCCCGATCAAGCTGCCCACGAGGAATCCCGACGGCAAGCCCGTGAACATGTACCCGTCCGGGATCGCCGTCACCCCGGACGGAGAGCGGCTCGTCGTCGCCGACCGGCTCGCCGACGCGGTGACCGTCGTCGACCTCGGCGACTCGTCGATGGCCACCGTGGCCGTCGGGCACGCTCCGTACGGCGTCGCCCTCGCCGACGACGGGAAGACCGCCTTCGTCACGAACCAGGGCGGCGACACCGTCAGCGTGCTCGACATCAGCGGCCCGGCGCCCGTCCAGCAGGCCGCCATCAAGGTCGGCACCCATCCCAACGCCGTCATCACCGACCCGGCGCGGCGGACCCTGTACGTGGCGGACGGCGACAGCGACCAGGTCAGCGTCATCGACGCGAGCAGCCGGAAGGTCACCCGCACTCTCGGTCTCGCGCCCTACCGGAACGCTCCCGTCGGCAGCAACCCCGACGCCCTCGCGCTCTCCGAGGACGGGCGCCGGCTCTACGTCGCGAACTCCGGGAACAACGATGTCGCGGTCGTCACCCTGAAGAGCGGGCGCATGGCCGGGCTCATCCCCACCGCCTGGTATCCGACGGCCGTCGTCCCGCACGACGGGAAGCTGTACGTCACCAACGCCAAGGGGCTCGGCGCCGGGCCCAACAACGGCCCCGGCTACCCGAATCCCACCTCCACCGCGCCCCAGTCCCCCGACCAGTACTCGGGGTCGATGATGAAGGGCACCCTGTCGACCATCCCGCTCGGCGGCGGAGACAGGCAGCTGCGACGCTGGACGTGGGCCGTCGTCGCCGACAACGGGTTCGGCGGGGGTGACGGTCCCCGGGCCACCGGAGCGGTCATACCGCGGCGCATCGGTGAGAGGTCGCCGATCGAGCACGTCATCTACGTCGTCAAGGAGAACCGGACCTACGACCAGGAGTTCGGTTCGCTGGGCAAGGGCAACGGGGACGCCTCGCTCAATCTGTTCGGGGACGACTCCGCGCCCAACGCCCGAGCGCTGCAGCGGCAGTTCGTGACCCTGGACAACTTCTACGCCGACGCCGAGGTGAGCGCGCAGGGCTGGAACTGGACGGTCGCGGCCAACTCCAACCCGTACAGCGAGGAGGGCTGGCCCGCCAACTACTCCGGCCGCAACCACAGCTACCCGTCGGAGAACCACGACCCGGCGATCGCGCCCAACAAGGACCCCGACCACGCCTACATCTGGCAGCGGCTCGCGGACAGGGGCGTGACCTTCCGCAACTACGGCTTCTATGCGAACGCCGACGCGCAGGGCGGCGCCCACGCCGACGACCCGGTCCTGGAGGCCGGCACCGACCACGACTTCGGGCCGTACGACCTGAGCTGCCCGGACTCGGCGAACACCTTCCCCGCCCGCGCCACGACCTGCGGCGGGCCGCGGATCGAGGAGTGGAAGAAGGAGTTCGCCCGGTACGAGAACGGCGGCGGGCTGCCCGCCTTCGAGATGGTGCGGCTGCCCAACGACCACACCTCCGGGACCAAGGCCGGCATGCCGACCCCGCAGGCGTACGTGGCCGACAACGACTGGGCGCTCGGGCAGCTCGTCGACACCGTCTCCCACTCGAGGTTCTGGAAGTCCACCGTGATCTTCGTGACCGAGGACGACGCCCAGAACGGCCCGGACCACGTGGACGCGCACCGGACGATCTCGCAGGTCATCAGCCCGTACACGCGGACCGGGCGGGTCGACTCCACCTTCTACAGCACCGCCTCCATGCTCCGCACGATGGAGCTGCTGCTGGGCCTGAAGCCGCTGACGCAGTTCGACGCGTACGCGACGCCGATGGTGAACTCCTTCACCGCGTGGCCGGACGCGAAGCCGTACGACGCGCTGAGGCCGACGTACGACATGACGGCCGTGAACACGGCGAAGTCGCCCCTGGCGGGGGTGTCGGCGAAGCAGGACCTCACCAAGGAGGACCAGATCGACGAACGCACCTTCAACGAGGCGATCTGGAAGAGCGTGCGCGGGGCGAAGAGCGTGATGCCCGAGCCGAAGCACGATCTGTACGGGGCGGTGCCCAACGACCAGGCGGAGAAATTGGACGACGGCGACTGAGCCCCATGTCGTACGGTGGCGGCCATGAGCAGCCCCGACAGCGATGAGAAGTACCTGGTCCGTGCCATACGGGCCGAGGAGTGGCCCGCCGCGAAGGCGTTGCGGCTCCTCGCGCTCCAGGACCCGGTGGCGCACCTGGCGTTCCTGCAGACGTACGACGATGCCGTGGCCGAGCCGGACTCCTTCTGGCAGGACCGGGCGGCCGGGTCCGCCGAGGGCGCGACCGGCGGACGGCAGTTCGTCGCCCAGGCGCCGGACGGCGAATGGGTCGGGACGGTCACCGTACTGGTGGAAGAGGCCGGTACGACGGACTGGGCCGGGTCCCCGGTCGAACGGCGGCAGGGTCATGTCGTCGGTGTGTTCGTGCGGCCGGAGCACCGGGGGTGCGGGCTGACCGAGGTGCTGTTCGAGGAGGCCCTGGACTGGGCCTGGGGGATCGGTGTGGAGCGGGTGCGGCTGATCGTGCACGAGGACAACGGGCGGGCGCAGCGCTTCTACCGCAGGGTGGGTTTCCTGCCGAGCGGTGTGACCGTGCCTCTCCCAGTGCCTGAACGGCCTGGGGGGACCCCCAAGGGCGGCTCGGCGGAGTCGGAGCTGGAGTACGTGCTCGAGCGTCCCTGAGCGTCCCTGAGCTGGTACCCGGTCTCAGACGGGGAGTTCGTCGTGCGGCCAGCGGGCGCGGCCCTGTTCCCTCGAGCGGAGCAGGGCCAGTGTGGGCAGGCCGCGGCCGGCTCCGGTGGCGAGCAGGGCGGGGAGCTGGGGGAGCGGAGCCACGGCGGCCACGTCGTCCAGGACGAGGGCGAGTGGTGGGTCGAGCCGACCGGAGGATGACCGTTCGGCCATGCGCCGGCCGCGCTCGACCACGCTTGAGGCGAGTCCCGTCAGGAGGGGCATCGCGCCCGGGTTGGTCCGGGGGTCCTCGATGGATTCCCCGACCACGTAAAGCGTGCCCCCTTCGTCCACGAAGGAATCCAGGGCGAGTGCATCAGTTCGGTTTGGAGTGCAGGCTTCGCGGATGTTGACCGTGAACAGCGAGGCCAGCGCGCGGCTTGTCAACTCCTGTGCGATGTCGCGGCGTTCGGGGTGCGAGGTGAGAGCGGCCTCGAGTTCGCCGGCCGCGCCCGCGGCGGCCTTGGGACTGGTGCGCAGGATACGTACGGCCTCCTGGACCTGGGTGCCCTGGGACCAGCGGTGGACGTGGCGGATCGTACGGCCGTCGACGGCGGCGGCGTGCAGGTAGCTGCGCAGGAGGGTTTCCGCGGTGTCGCTCATCGCCTGGTCGATCTTGGCGGTGGGGCGGACCGGGGCGAGGAGGGCGGCGGCCCGGTCCGCCGCCCTCTGCTTGTCCTCGCAGCCGGTGGTGGGGGACCAGTGGAGGCGGGCCGGGGTGTCGCAGAGGTGGGCGGGGTCGTAGAGGAGTACCGGGCCCAGTTTGGCCCTGGCGTCCTTGGTGTCCTGCCAGAGGGCGGGGTTGGAGGTGACCACGAGGGCGGGGCCCGCCGCGTCCTGGACGGCCTGGGCGGCGGCTGTCCGGCGGTCTTCCCTCGGGGCGACGAGCACTCTGGGCCGCTGGGCGGCCGGGAAGGGCTGCGGGGCTCCGGGGCCGGGCCGCTCGGCCGCCGCCAGGGGCTGTTCGGGCTCCGGGGCGGTCCGCTGGGTGGGGACCTCGTGGTGGGCGGGGACCTCGTGGTGGGCGGGGGGCTGCTCGTGCCGGGCCGGCGCCGGCATCTCCTCGGGTTCGGGCGACTGCTGGGGTCCGCAGACCCGCTGTGGCTCGGGCGCCTGCCGTGGCCCGGTGGCCGTCTCCCGCTCCGGGGCCAGCGCCGCTGCGCCCGCCGTGGCCACCGCCTGGGCCCGTCTTCCGGCTCTTCCCGCCCGCCATCTGGCCACCGTGCCCATCACGAACACGGTCAGCACGAACAGCACCATCAGCTGGCCGATGAACAGGCCCCAGAACAGCCCGTACCCGGAGAGCTGGGCGGACGGTGTGTCCGGCCAGGCTCCGGGGACGTCGTGCGGCCGGCCGATGAGGTGGCGCATGGCCAGGGGCGTACGGGTGAAGGTGACGCCGGACGGCCAGGAGCCGTGGGCGAACAGTCCGGCCAGCCCGGTGGCCGTCCACACCAGCAGGGTCATGCCGAGGAGGAAGGCGAGGATGCCGATCAGCAGGCCGTCGGGGATACCGCCCTGGCCCTCCCGACGGATCGCTCCGCCGTGCCCGCCCTGTCCGTGCCCGCCCTGCCCGTGGCTGCGGATGTCGTCCGGTCTCACGCGCGCCGTCTCCTAGGCCACCGTCGACTCGGACGAGTCGTTCAGGTCGGGGATGTGCTGCTCGACGAAGGCCGCCGCCCGTTCCTCGGCCTCCAGTTCGGCGGCGCGCAGGGCGTCGTCGGAGACGAGGTCGGCCGAGGACTCCGTCATGGCACGGTCGGTGAAGACCAGCGGGCGTTCGGTCTCGGTGACCAGGTGTTTGACCACCTGGACGTTGCCGTTGACGTCCCAGACCGCGATGCCCGGGGTGAGCGTCGGAATGATCTCCACCGCCCACCTGGGCAGGCCGAGCACCCGGCCGGTGGCCCTCGCCTCGTCCGCCTTCTGGGCGTAGATGGTCCTGGTGGAGGCCATCTTCAGGATCGCCGCCGCCTCCTTGGCCGCCGCTCCGTCCACCACGTCGGACAGGTGGTGGACGACGGCCACGAAGGACAGACCCAGTCGGCGGCCGAACTTCAGCAGCCGCTGGAACAGCTGTGCCACGAAGGGGCTGTTGATGATGTGCCAGGCCTCCTCGACCAGGAAGATGCGCTTCTTGCGGTCGGGGCGGATCCAGGTGTGCTCCAGCCACACGCCGACGATCGCCATGAGGATCGGCATGGCGATGGAGTTGCGGTCGATGTGGGACAGGTCGAAGACGATGAGCGGCGCGTCCAGGTCGATGCCCACGGTCGTGGGGCCGTCGAACATGCCGCGCAGGTCACCGTCGACCAGACGGTCCAGGACCAGCGCCACGTCCAGGCCCCAGGCCCGTACGTCGTCTATGGCGACGTTCATCGCCTCGGCCGACTCCGGTTCGGGGTGGCGCAGTTGCTCGACGATGTCGGACAGGACCGGCTGTCGTTCGACGATCGTCTCGTTGACGTAGGCGTGCGCGACCTTCAGCGCGAAGCCGGAGCGCTCGTCGAGGCCGTGTCCCATGGCGACCTCGATGATCGTCCGGAGCAGGGCGAGCTGCCCGGTCGTCGTGATCGCCGGGTCCAGCGGGTTGAGGCGGATGCCGTGGTTCAGGGCCGCCGTCGGGTCGAGCCGGATGGGAGTTATCCCCAGCTCCTCCGCGATCAGGTTCCACTCGCCGACCCCGTCCTCGCCCTGGGCGTCCAGGACGACCACCTGACGGTCGCGGAAGCGGAGCTGGCGCAGGACGTAGGTCTTCTCCAGGGCGGACTTGCCGTTGCCGGACTCGCCGAGGACCAGCCAGTGGGGCGCGGGGAGCTGCTGGCCGTACAGCTGGAAGGGGTCGTAGATGTAGCCCTTCCCGGAGTACACCTCGCGGCCGATGATGACGCCCGAGTCGCCGAGGCCGGGCGCGGCGGTCGGCAGGTAGACCGCCTGGGCCTGGCCCGTGGAGGTGCGCACCGGCAGCCGGGTCGTCTCGACCTTCCCGAACAGGAAGGACGTGAAGGCGTCCGTGAGCGCGGTCAGCGGGTCCCGCATCAGAGCATCAGCCCCTACCGTCGGATTCCGGTGGCGAACGGCAGCGTGTTGACGAACGCGCGGTGGTGCTCGCGGTCGCACCACTCCAGTTTCAGGTACGACTTTCCGGCCGACGCTCTTATCGTCCGCTTGTCGCGGGCCAGGGCCTCGGGGGTGCGGGAGGAGACGGTGATGTAGCCGACCAGGTTGACGCCGGCCGCGCCGCTGGCGAGGTCCTCGCCGCGCTGGTCGAGACGGGTGTGCGCGGCCACGTCGCGCGGGTCCACGGTGCGGTTCATCTTGGCGGCGCGGCTGGCCTCGGCGACGTCGTTGGTCTTCTCGGTCAGCATCCGCTCGATGGCGATCTCGGTGGGTTCGAGGTCCATCGTCACGGCGACGGTGCGGATGACGTCCGGGGTGTGGACGAGCAGGGGCGCGAGGAAGTTCACGCCCACCGGGGTCATCGGCCACTCCTTGACCCAGGCGGTGGCGTGGCACCACGGCTCGCGGGTGGACGACTCGCGGGTCTTGGCCTGGAGGTAGGTGGGTTCCATGGCGTCCAGCTCGGCCGGCCAGGCGTTGCGTTTGGTCATCGCCTGGATGTGGTCGATCGGGTGGTCCGGGTCGTACATGGAGTGGATCAGCGAGGCCAGCCGTCCCTGACCGAGCGGTTGCCGTACGCGGATGTCGGCCTCCTGGAGCCGGGAGCAGATGTCGGTCAGCTCACGGGCCATGACGACCGCGAGACCGGCGTCCCGGTCGATCCTGCGCCCCGCCTGGGGCCGGGTGGCCCGCGCCATGGCCTGGGCCTCGGCGGCCAGTTCGCGCGAGAAGTGCATGCAGGCGACGAGGTAGGCGCGGTGCTGCTCGCTGCTGGTGGACACCATGGACTGAAGCTGGTCGTACGAGCGCTGCAGCCACGCCGGTGCGCGCTCGTCCCCGCGCTGGGTGACGTCCTTGGCGTGGGCGTCGGGGTCGGCGGGAAGGGTGCGGGCGAGCATCTGCAGGCGGGTGACGAAGCCGTCGCCGTTGGCCACGTGCTTGAGCAGGGTGCCGAACCGGTCGACGAGGGCTTCCTGGTCCTCGGAGTCGCGCAGGCCGACCCCGGGGCCCTCGATCTCGATGGCGGCGGTGACCGTCTTGCGGTCGGCGTGCAGCAGTACGGCGATCTCGTCCGGGCCGAAGGGCGCGGCGAGCCAGGTGATCCGGCCGATGCCGGGCGGCGGCCCGATCTCGATCTCCCGGCCCTCGATGCGGGTGCCGGCCTCCATGACGCCCGAGCGGTACAGGGCGCCGCGCTTGACCGTGCGTTTGTAGGAGCGGTTGATCTCGAACCACTTGTAGAAGGTCCGGCGCCGGTAGGGCACGTAGACCGCGGCCAGGGCGAGCAGTGGAAAGCCGGTCAGCAGCACGATGCGCAGGGACAGCACGGGGACGAGGAGCCCGCACATCATGCCGATGAACGCGCCCGCGATGATCAGGGCGATCTCGCCGGTCTCGCGGTTGCGGCCGACGATCGCGTTCGGCCGGGCGCGGCCGATCAGATATGTCCGGCGGGGCGTGACCGTATGGGACATGTGGGACTCGGTCGTCAACGCCCTTCACCTCCCGTGCGGTTGGTACTGCTGTTGCGGGTGCTGCTGGCATGGGGAGTGTTCACCGGGCTGGGTGCGCGGGGAGCGGGTGCGGCGGAGGGGACGACTCCGCCGCCACCGTCCGGGACGCGCGCGCTGTGCGCGGCGACGCCACCGGAGGCGGGGTTGGCCGGGCGGGCGGACGACTGGCTGCCGCCGCCTGCTTGGCCGTTGCTGTCGGCGCGGGTGCTGTGGGTCTTGATGCCCTGGGCGACCAGGGTCGCCGGGGAGCTGATGACGGCGGCGGCCTTGCCCTCGGCGCCCTGCATGATGCGGTTGTTGCGGCCGGCCGCGATCTCGTCGCCGAAGCCGGGGACGAAGCGGTAGATCATCGCGCTGGCGAAGATCGCGAGCAGGATGATGGCGAGGCCGGAGACGACCGCGGAGAACGCGCCGGGGCCGTTGTCGCCGGAGGACAGTGCGCCGGCGAGGCCGAGCACGATCACGATGACCGGTTTCACCAGGATCACGGCGATCATGATCCCGGCCCAGCGGCGGACGTGACCCCACAGGTTCTTGTCGACGAGCCCGGCGTAGACGACGGTGCCGAGCAGCGCGCCCACGTAGAGCAGGGCGGCGCGGATGACCAGCTCCAGCCAGAGCACACCGGCGGCGAGGATGGAGACGAGTGAGACGACGATCAGCATGATCGGGCCGCCGCCGATGTTCTCGCCCTTGCCGAGCGCGGCGGAGAACGTGCCGAAGAACGTGTCCGCCTGGTCGCCGCTCGCCTTCGCGAGAACGTCGGAGACGCCGTCCGTCGCCGACACGACCGTGTAGAGGATCAGCGGTGTGAAGGCGGAGGCGAGCACGGTCAGCCAGAGGAAACCGACCGCCTCCGAGATCGCGGTGGTCAGCGGCACCCCGCGCACGGCCCGCTTGGCCACGGCCAGCAGCCACAGCAGCAGGGTGAGGATGGTCGAGGCGGCGAACACGACGGCGTACTGCTGCAGGAACTTCTGGTTGGTGAAGTCGACGTTCGCGGTCTCCTTCACGGCCTTGCTGAGCTTGCCGATCGTCCAGGACGCGGCGTCGGCGCAGCCCTTGGCCAGGGAGGAGAGGGGGTCGAGGGTGGAGGTGGGGTCGGAGGTGGATCCGTTGGACTTGGAGGAGCCGTTGCCCCGCTCGCAGTACTTCCTGGCCTCGCCGAAGATGAGGTCGCAGTTGTTCTTGCTCGCCGACGGCGAGGGCGTCGGGCTGGGCGTGGGTGTGGGCGCGGCGACGGCACGGGTGGCCAGTAGCACGACCGTCGTCTGCACGGCTGCCACGACACCGGTGAGCCCCAGCACGCGCTGCTTGCTACCGGGCATACGTGAACCCTCCGTACTCTTCGATGGCCTTGCGGATCTCGTCCGAGGTGGCGGCCTTGTCGTCGCCGGGGACCGGGGCGGGGCCGTCCCGCTGCGAGTCGGAGACGATCTTCCAGTCGCCACCCGTCCACTGCAGGTCGAACGTCCACGTCTTCCAGGACGAGGTGACCGGGTCCCTCGAGTTCTGCCCGGACATGCCGATGAGGCCCACGTACCACACCGCGACCTTGGCGCTGCTCTCGCCGTACTGCTGGACCGTGGTGCCCACCGGGGTCACGCGTGAGACGAACGTGTTGCCGGCGGGAGCGTCGCCGTTCGCGTCCAGGCCCATGGTGCTCAGGAAGCCGGTGGAGTAGGCCTGGTCCATCGGGCCCTGGAGTCTCGCTGCCGCGTCGCGGGTGTAGAGGAGGCCGACGATGGCGTGCCGACTGTCCTTCTTGAACATGCCGGTCGAGCCCAGCGTCACGGCGAAGTTCGCGGCCGCGCTCTGCGCGCCCTGCTCGTCGTGCGCGAATCCCGACGGGAGCCCCGCCGTCCTCGTCGTCACCGGCTGCTTCCCCGTCGCCGCAGTCGCTGCCGCCTTCGGCTTGGCGCTGTTGTCCTCCGCGGAGGAGGAGCCGCCGCCGGAGCGGTTCGCGAAGGCGATCGCGGCGATGAGCAGGACGACCACGGCGACCACCGTGACCAGGCCGCGTGAGGACGAGCGGGCGCCGCGCCGGGCACCGCCGTAGGGGTCGCCGGCGCGGTCGGGGAGGCGGGTGCGGGTCTGGCCGCCGCCCCCGTACAGTTCGTCGTCGGCGCGCGCGGAATCGCCGAATCCGTGCTCGTCTCCGAGACTCATGTCCCGTACGCCCCCTCGACCTCGACCTCGTACCGGAACGCGTAGGAGTACGACGGTAGCCGTGCTGGTTCCCGCGCGGGCGCGGTGTGGTGACTCGACATCAGGGAAACGCAACCTCAGCCGGTGGGCACGGTGGGTGGGTGGGGGTAGCGGGGGCACCGGGCGCGTCCGGAGGGGCCGGCCGGCGGCGCGGACGGAGCACCGTGCGCGGCATGCGCGGGTGTGCGCCGGTTACACGGCTTACACGGCCATGCCGTACACGATGGTGAAGAGCGTGCCGAGGGAACCGATGATGAAGACTCCCGTCAGACCTGCGATGATCAGGCCCTTGCCCTGTTCGGCGCTGAACGTGTCGCGCAGGGCGGTCGCGCCGATGCGCTGCTTCGCGGCGCCCCAGACGGCGATGCCCAGGCAGAGCAGGATGGCGACCGCCATCACCACCTCGATCATCACCTTCGCCTCGTTGCCCAGGCTGCCGAAGGGGCCCCAGTCCGGAGCGATCCCGCCGATGATGGTGTTGATGTCTCCCTTGTCGGCCGCAAAGAGCATGTAAGTCACCGCCCCTGGTGGGTTGTTCCGCGTCCCCTGCGGGAGCGCAGAGGTCAGGCCTCATTGTCGCTGACAATGACGTCCACGCATGTCGACTTGACGTCATTGCCTGGCGGGTTTTGTACGTATGGTCACTCTGTGTATCACGGCAGGTTACGCCGGGCAATGAAGTGCGACCGGAACCTGTCGTGTGGTTCCGTCGTTGACCCTTTTTACGTTCTGGCATGGTTTCTGACGGCCAGTCGAGTGAGTGGTCGCGTCGATGGTCTCACGCTTCACCATGCCGAACGGGCCGCGGCCGGCGTGCCGCGGTCCGTTCCCTTGCTGCCGCCCCGCGTCCCCACGTCCGGCGGTGGCGGCATGTTGACGGAGGGCCGGCCGGTGAAGGCGCCGGCCCCCTCCGGGGTGCCCCGGCCGGCCGGGCCGTCGTGGCCGGACCGGGCGGTGCGGAAGTGCGGCGCCGGGCAGCTGCCGTCGCTGCCCGACGATTTCTTGTTGAGTACGCGCCAACAAGGATGCACGGGGGATTCCTGACCCCCGCGTTACTGAAGGCGGCGGGCGGCTTACCCGTCGATGGCGGGAGGATGGTCGGGTGATGGCCCGGGCTTGACCCGTCGCTGCTCAGTGGTGCTGCTCAGTGGTGCGGCTCCGTGGTGCTGCTCGGGGCGCCGTTGGGGGCGCTACTCCGTACGGCCGCCGCGGGTGCCGGTGCGCAGGCGCGGGGCGGGGGGTGCACAGTACGGTGGTTCCGTGTCGGACCGGATCACGGGCGCGGCCGACTGGTACGCCGTCGCGCGGGTATCAGTGCTGGTGGTCGTCGGCTCCTGCCGGCACGGCAAAGACAGACGACGAAAAGGGCGATGCGGGACAAGTCGTGCGGCGAACGGGGGTTTCACGGAAAAATCTCAGTGAAGTCGTAATGCGATTCTCACCTTCATGAGACAAAGTGGGGCCTGATGAAGCGCACCTCAGGTACCAGCAGCCCCGCACATCACGCTCTTCCCCGGGCCGCCACCCGGCAGTACGCGCTGTTCTCGGCCCTGGTGCTGCTGGCCGCCACTTCGGCCTCCGTCGCGGCCGCGGACGACGGGCCGGGCCCGCTCGGGGTCACCGCGGTGGCCGCCTCCACCGCGCAGAGCGAGCGGATCGGGGCGCTGTTCGGGGCGGACAAGACCGGCGACCTCTCCGACAACCACTTCTGCACCGCCTCCGTGGTGGACGGCCCCAACCGGAACCTCATCGTCACCGCCGCCCACTGTCTGAGCGGTGACACCGACCTGGTGTTCGCGCCCGGGTACCGGGACGGCAAGGCGCCCTACGGGCTGTGGAGGGTCAAAAGACGCTTCATGCCGGACGGCTGGTCCAAGGACCAGGACGAGGACAGCGACCTGGGCTTCGGTGTGATCGAACCGCAGGACGGCAAGGGCATCGAGGACGTCGTGGGCGGCAACCGCTTCGTCACCGGCGCGACGACCGGCGCGACCGCCGTGACGCTCACCGGCTACCCGGACACCCGTGACGAGCCCATCGTCTGCACCAACAAGCCGCAGCCGCACAGCAGCACCCAGCAGCGCATCGACTGCCCGGAGTTCGCCGCGGGCACCAGCGGCAGCCCGTGGATCAACGGGGACCACGAGGTCGTCGGAGTGCTCGGCGGGCACGAGGAGGGCGGCCTCACCCCGGACACCTCCTACAGCGTCGTCCTCGGCGCCGAGGCGGCGGAGCTGTACAAGGACGCGGCCGCCGATCCGTGATCCGCGTCCCCGTCCCGGGCCCGGGCGGAGCCGCGGCCGGCGTGTAATCGCCGTGCTGCCGTGCGCCCGTGTGTGATCACCCCAAAAGTTCGAGGGGCGCCCCTAAACTGTCGTGGGCGGACTCCCGGGCGGCGAGGGGCGGTTGACGGTGCGTAAGGCATGGGTCGTGGCGATCGCCGCCGTCGGTTCCGCGCTCACCTTCGTCATGCTGCTCGTCATCGGCGTCTACGTCGTCGCCGGGAACCTCGCGGGCGGGGCGGCCGGAGGAGCCGTCGGACTGGCCAAGGGCGCCGTGCCGGCCGCGTACAAGTCCCTCGTGCAGAAGTGGGGCAATCTCTGCCCCGCCCTCAACCCCGCTCTGCTGGCGGCCCAGTTGTACCAGGAGAGCGGCTTCAACCCGAACGCCAGGTCCCCGGCCGCCGCGGAGGGGATGGCGCAGTTCATCCCGGGCACCTGGGCCACGCACGGCGTCGACGGCAACGGCGACGGCAGGCGCGACGTCTGGGACCCGAACGACGCGATTCCGTCGGCCGCTTCCTACGACTGCGAGCTCGCGAAGTACGTGCGGACCGTGCCCGGGAACGCCACGCACAACATGCTCGCCGCCTA
Organism: Streptomyces sp. NPDC020801; assembly: GCF_044334385.1. Lineage (NCBI taxonomy): Bacteria > Bacillati > Actinomycetota > Actinomycetes > Kitasatosporales > Streptomycetaceae > Streptomyces > Streptomyces sp. NPDC020801. The sequence continues at coordinate 313,063 of NZ_JBIRST010000009.1, read as the reverse complement.
CAACGCGGGGGCGGACGCGGTCATCCGGTACGGGGGCGTGCCACCGTACGCGGAGACCCAGAACTACGTGAAGACGATCACCACCCTGGAGAAGAGCTTCGCCGCGCCCGTCACCCGGCTGGACCCCTCCAGGCAGGCCGCCGCGGCCATCTCCTACGCGCAGAGCAAGCTCGGCACGCCCTATCTGTGGGGTGGGGACGGCACCGCCGACCAGGGCGGACGGTTCGACTGCTCGGGGCTGACCAAGGCTGCGTACGAGAACGTGGGTGTCACCCTGCCGCGGGTCGCCAACGACCAGTACAACGCGGGGCCGCACCCCAAGCGGGAGGAACTGCTGCCGGGCGATCTGGTGTTCTTCTCGGACGACCTCACCAACTCGCGGGCCATCCGCCACGTGGGCATCTACGTCGGCGGCGGCTACATGATCGACGCGCCGAGAACGGGGGCCGTGATCCGGTTCGACCCGATAGACACACCGGACTACTTCGGGGCCACCCGGGTCACCGAGGATGGCGCGAAAGCACTCCCCACCGCGGTGTGAACCGAGCGTGAACCCACCCGCTGAGCTGCGGCGATGAGTCTCTCTTCGATAACGTCTGCGTGATCATTCGGTGGAGTGTGGAACGTATGCATCAGGGTCGTGCGTTCCTGTTGACGTAGCCAAGCGGAAGCAAGCGGCCGTCGGACGGAGCGCGTGTCGCACACGCGTGCAGCGGAAGCGGATCTACGACCACGGGGGTGGCAGGAGCGGCGCACACAGGGTGCGCCCGGAACGACACGACGAAGGGGCCGCAGCACCATGGCTGGACTCGCCGAATCCGGGTCGAACCCCGACGTCGACCTCCTTTACGACATCAATGGCCTGGCCAAGGACGCGCCGCACTGGTTCGACCGCGTCATGGAGTACGTCGGTGAGTACGGGCTGCTGCTCGCCATGGTGCTGCTGGTGCTCTGGTGCTGGTGGTCCGTGCGGCGGCGGGGTGGGGAACAGGCCGCGCCGTCGGTCGCCGCGCTGGTGTGGGCGCCGCTCGCGGCCGGCATCGCGGTGCTGGTGAACGTTCCGATACGGGGTTTCGTGCAGCGGCCCCGCCCCTTCCTCGACCATCAGGGCCTGGACGTCCTGGTGTCCGGGAAGACCGACTTCTCGTTCGTGAGCGACCACGCGACGATCACCATGGCGATGGGGGTGGCGCTGTTCGTCGCCGACCGTCGGTTCGGGCTGGTGGGGATCGGGCTGGCGCTGCTCGAAGGGTTCTGCCGGGTGTACATGGGCGTGCACTATCCGACGGACGTGGTCGGAGGGTTCGCGCTGGGGACGGCTGTCGCGCTGCTGCTGTCGCCTTTGGCCATGCTGCTGCTGACGCCGCTGCTGCGCGCCGTCGAGGCCTCCGCGTGGGGTGGGTGGCTGGTTCGGGCACGGGCGGCGCGTACCGGCCGGGACACGGAGGTCTCCTCCGGCCGGGCCGGGAAGCGCGCGTCGGCGCAGGAGCGTGACCTGGCGGCGTAGCCGGCGCCCGTCCTGCCGGCTGCGGCCCACCCGGGCTCCTACAGCCCCTGCGGGTAGGAGAAGAACCGCTCGGGGTCGTACTGCTGCTTCAGCTTGGCCAGGCGGGTCGCCGCGTCGCCGTAGTACGCCGTGCGCCAGTTCTTCAAGGTGGGGTCGGTGTAGTTCTGGTAGGCGGCGCCGGAGGCGTACGGCCGCATCGCGTCGTGGGCCGAGGTGAGCCAGGACTGGGCCGTCGTACCGGTCGTGCCGGCGCCCCAGGACGCTATGTACTGGGCCAGCATCCGTGAGCGGCGGTGCACGAAGGCCGTCGCCGTGGGGGAGACCCGGTTGACCGCCCCGCCCAGCGCGGTGAACGCGATGCTGCCCGCGCCGCCCCGCACCGACCGCATCTGTGCCAGCAGCGTCTGGATGCCGGCCGCCGGGATCGAGCGGTCGAAGAAGTCCGAGCGGGCCGCGTAGGTCTCCCGGCCGAGCCTGCCCTGTGGGGAGCGGCCCGGGGTCGAGCCCGGCAGATGGCACTGGGCGTCCGCCGGGAAGGACGAGCAGCCGGCGTAAGCCTCCATGGCCTCTTCGTAGGTGTGGCGCTTGAGGGACACGCTCGACGCCGCGCCGATCTTCGCGGCCAGGCGGTCCACGGCGTTCTGGAGTTCGCCGTAGGTGCCGAGCGAGAAGGCGGCGACGGACACCGTGGGGGTGCCGCCCGGCGTGTTCGCCAGGTGCAGGGACGACCAGATCTCGTCCGGCTGGCCCGGGCCCCACTCCTGCCAGGCGTTCAGTACCGCGGCCGCCTTCACCCACGGCCAGGTCAGGTACGCCGACACGGCCTGCGGCGCGGGATGGGTCGTGAACCGCAGTTCGGTCACCACGCCGAAGTTGCCGTTGCCGGCGCCGCGCAGTGCCCAGAACAGGTCCTTGTTCTCGGTGGCGTTGGCGATCAGCTGCCTGCCGTCCGCCGTGATGAGGGTGGCCTGGGTCAGGCTGTCGCAGGTCAGGCCGTAGGCGCGGGAGACGACGCCGTGGCCGCCGCCGAGGACCAGGCCGGAGACGCCGACGGTCGGGCAGGAGCCCGCGGGTATCGTCACGCCCTTCGCGGTGAGCGCGCGGTAGACGTCGATCAGCTTGGCGCCGGCGCCGACCACCGCCGAGGTGCCGCTCGCCCGGACCTGGTTGAGTTTGGAGACGTCGACGATCAGGCGGCCGTCGCCGGAGGACCAGCCCGCGTAGGAGTGGCCGCCGTTGCGGATGGCCACGCGGATGCGGTGGGCGCGGGCGTAGGACAGGGCCGTCCGGATGTCGCCGGCGTGCGCCACGTACGCGACCGCCGCGGGTTTCAGCCCGTCGAAGCGGGTGTTGTAGAGCTGGTGGGCCGTCGTCCAGGAGGTGTCGCCGGGGCGGAGCAGGGCGCCGTCCAGCTCGCGGGCGAGCGCGGCCCAGTTGGCGGCGGCCGCGGCGCCGGTGGTCCTCATCGACGTGCCGGAGGACGCCGCGGCGGAGGACGTCCCCGTGGCGGTCGTCCGGGCGGACCCCGACGACACCCCGTTCCCGCCGGCGCTGCACGCGGCCGTCGCGACCGCCGCGATCGCGGCCGCGCCGCCTGCCATGAACGCACGACGTTCCATACCTGCGCCTCCTGTCGGTTCCCGTGGATCGAGACGACCGCCCGGCCCGGCGGGTTCCAAGGGGTCGAAAGTCTGCCAGGGGGGCGAAGGTGTGTTCGGTGTTCGTTCGGCATCCGATCGGCATCCGATCGGCATCCGGTCTGCATCCGGTCTGCATCCGGGAATCCGGACGGCCGTAACCCCCTCGTCGGTACCTGCACGTGCCCTCCCCGTGAGCATTCCGTGACCTCACCGCACCGACGGCAGGGGTTCACCCCGCGTTCACTTCCGGCCATCGGCGGCTTCACCTCTTCTGCCTAATTTCGGCCTTACCCGGTGCTGATGCGCATGTCGGCGCATCGGTGTCGCCCACACTTCGCACGCCGCCGATCAGGACGGCGGCTCCTGGAAGGAACTCCCTCAAGTGAAGCTTCAGCGCAAGAACCGGCGGGCTCTCGCTCTCGGCGCTCTCGCCGTCTCCGGCGCCCTGGCCCTCACGGCGTGCGGCTCCGACAACAACAGCGGCGGCAGCGGGAACGGCGGGGGCAGTTCCTCCGCGGCCGCCGCGCCCGGCTCCATCAAGTGCGACAGCGCCAAGGGCCAGCTGCAGGCGTCCGGTTCCTCCGCGCAGAAGAACGCCATCGACGCGTGGGTCAAGCAGTACAGCCAGGCCTGCAAGGACGTGCAGATCAACTACAACCCGACCGGCTCGGGTGCGGGTATCACCGCCTTCCTGCAGGGTCAGACGGCGTTCGCCGGCTCGGACTCCCCGCTGAAGCCGGAGGAGATCACCCAGTCCGGCAAGGTCTGCTCCGGCGGCCAGGCCATCGACCTGCCCATGGTCGGCGGCCCCATCGCGGTCGGCTTCAACGTGCCGGGCGTGGACAGCCTCACCCTGGACCCGTCCACCATCGCCAAGATCTTCAACGGCAAGATCACCAACTGGAACGACGCGGCGATCAAGAAGCTGAACCCGAGCGCCAAGCTGCCCGACCTCAAGATCCAGGCGTTCCACCGCTCCGACGAGTCCGGCACCACGGACAACTTCACCAAGTACCTGATCGCCACGGCCAAGAGCGACTGGCCGTACTCGGGCGGCAAGGCCTGGCAGGCCAAGGGCGGCCAGTCCGCGCAGGGTTCCTCCGGCCTCGCGGCGCAGGTCAAGCAGACCTCCGGCGCGATCTCCTACTTCGAGCTCTCCTACGCCGCCGACGGCGTCAAGACCGTCGACCTGAAGACGGGCGCCGCCAACCCGGCCAAGGCCACCGTGGAGAACGCCACCAAGGCGATCGCCTCCGCCAAGGTCGTCGGCACCGGCAAGGACCTCGCGCTCAAGCTGAACTACCAGCCGACCGAGGACGGTGCCTACCCGCTGACCCTGGTCACCTACGAGATCGCCTGCGACAAGGGCAACAAGGCCGCCACCCTGCCGGCCGTGAAGTCCTTCCTCACCTACGTCGCGTCCGAGGACGGCCAGAAGCAGCTGACCGGCGCCTCCTACGCGCCGATCCCCGAAGAGATCGTCACCAAGGTCCGCACCACCATCGCGGGCCTGAGCTGATCTGAGCGTGCGGCCCGGTCCCGCCCTGATCGGGACCGGGCCGCACCGTCCGGTGCACCGCCGCCAGGAGCCGTACGCGCGTACGGCTCCGCAGACCGGAGAACCCGATGGACATATCCACACAGCAAACAGACGCTCGCGCGCCCCTCGGCCCGCCGGACCCGGCCGGGCACAGGCGCGCCGCCCGGGGCGCCACCCGACCCGGTGACCGCATCTTCCTCGGCCTGTCCCGCGGGTCGGGCATCGTGCTGCTGGTGATCATGGCCGCGATCGCGGTCTTCCTCACCTACCGTGCCGCCCTCGCCATCAGCAAGGACCACGGGAACTTCCTGACCACCTTCGAGTGGAACACCGGCATCCTGCCGCCCCAGTTCGGCATCGCCGTGCTGGCCTTCGGCACTGTCGTCTCGTCGATCATCGCCATGGCCCTCGCGGTCCCGGTGGCGGTCGGCATCGCGCTGTTCCTCACGCACTACTCCCCGCGCAGGCTCAGCGGCCCGATCGCCTACGTGATCGACCTGCTGGCCGCCGTGCCCTCCATCGTCTACGGCCTGTGGGGCGCCCTGGTCCTCGTGCCGCACCTGAACGGCCTGTACGGCTGGCTGGACGACTACCTCGGCTGGACCGGCATCTTCTCCTGGCAGGGCGGTGCGCCCCGCTCGCTGCTCACCGTGGGCATCCTGCTGGCGATCATGATCCTGCCGATCATCACCAACGTCAGCCGTGAGGTCTTCCGCCAGGTCCCGCGCATGCACGAGGAGGCCGCCCTGGCCCTCGGCGCCACGCGCTGGGAGGTCATCCGCATGTCGGTGCTGCCCTTCGGCCGCTCCGGCGTGATCTCCGCCTCGATGCTCGGCCTCGGCCGCGCGCTCGGCGAGACGATGGCCGTCGCCACCGTGCTCTCCCCGACCTTCGACATCCAGGCCAGCCTGCTCGACCCGGGCGGCGGCACCTTCGCCCAGAACATCGCGAGCAAGTTCAACGAGGCCACCGAGTTCGGCCAGGACGCGCTGATCGCCTCCGGTCTCGTCCTGTTCGTGATCACCCTGCTGGTCAACGGCGCGGCCCGCATGATCATCAACCGCCGCAAGGAGTACTCGGGGGCCAACGCATGACCACGCCAGCCGTCACCCACAAGCGCCGCAGCTCGCTGCGCGGTGCCAGCCTGCCGAAGTGGTTCCCGCTCGCCGTCATCGCGGCCTCGATCGCCGTGGCCGTGGCCATCGGGCTGGGCGCCGGCCTGCAGAGCAAGGTCCAGTGGGGCCTGATCGCGGCCGTCCTCGCCGTCCTCGGCACGTACGTGATCGCGGCCCGCGTCGAGGGCCGCAGGCAGGCCAGGGACCGCATCGCCACCAGCCTGGTCTGGGTCTGCTTCCTCGTCGCCGTCGTCCCGCTGGCCTCCCTGATCTGGGCCACCGCCAAGCGCGGTGCGAAGGTCTTCGACGTCTACTTCCTGAGCCACTCCATGGCGGGTGTCGCCGACACCGAGCCGGGCGGTGGCATCTACCACGCCCTGCTGGGCACCCTGGAGCAGGTGGGCCTGGCCACCCTGATCGCGGTGCCGATCGGGGTGCTCACGGCGATCTACCTGGTCGAGTACGGCCGCGGCCGGCTCGCCAAGGCCGTCACCTTCTTCGTCGACGTCATGACCGGCATTCCGTCGATCGTCGCCGGTCTCTTCGTCCTCAGTTTCTGGATCCTCATCCTCAAGATGGGCTACTCCGGCTTCGCCGGTTCGCTCGCCCTGGCGATCCTGATGATGCCCGTGGTGGTCCGCTCCACCGAGGAGATGCTCAAGCTCGTACCCAACGAGCTGCGCGAGGCCTCCCTCGCGCTCGGCGTCCCGAAGTGGCGCACCATCCTCAAGGTGGTCCTGCCGACATCCATCGGCGGCATCGCCACCGGTGTGATGCTGGCCATCGCGCGCATCACCGGTGAGACCGCTCCCGTGCTGCTGCTGGTCTGGGGTACGAACTTCATCAACAACAACCCCTTCAAGGACCCGCAGGCCTCGCTGCCGCTGTTCATCTACCAGCAGTACGCGAACAGCTCGGGCTCCGGCGCGGCCTACGACCGTGCCTGGGCGGCGGCCCTCACCCTCATCGCCTTCGTGATGATCCTCAACCTGGTGGCCCGCGGCATCGCCCGCTGGAAGGCACCCAAGACAGGTCGCTGACGCGGCCACAGCGACTGAGACGACTGGAAGTGAAGAAGTAGTCATGGCCAAGCGAATCGACGTGAGCGGGCTCACCGCCTACTACGGCTCCCACAAGGCGATCGAGGACATCTCGATGACCGTCGAGCCGCGTTCGGTGACGGCGTTCATCGGCCCCTCCGGCTGCGGCAAGTCGACGTTCCTGCGCACCCTCAACCGGATGCACGAGGTCACCCCGGGCGGCCGGGTCGAGGGCAAGGTGCTGCTCGACGACGAGGACCTGTACGGCACCGGGGTCGACCCGGTCTCCGTCCGCCGCGAGGTGGGCATGGTCTTCCAGCGGCCGAACCCCTTCCCCACCATGTCGATCTTCGACAACGTGGCGGCGGGCCTGCGACTGAACGGCGGCTACAAGAAGAGCGAGCTGAGCGACGTCGTCGAGAAGTCGCTCAAGGGCGCCAACCTCTGGAACGAGGTCAAGGACCGCCTCAACAAGCCGGGCTCCGGCCTCTCCGGCGGTCAGCAGCAGCGGCTGTGCATCGCCCGCGCGATCGCGGTCGAGCCGAAGGTGCTGCTCATGGACGAGCCCTGCTCCGCCCTGGACCCGATCTCGACCCTCGCCATCGAGGACCTGATCGGCGAGCTGAAGGAGCGCTTCACGATCGTCATCGTGACGCACAACATGCAGCAGGCGGCGCGGGTCTCGGACCGTACGGCGTTCTTCAACCTGGCGGCGGTGGGCCAGCCGGGCCGGCTGATCGAGATCGACGACACCGAGCGGATCTTCTCCAACCCGTCCGTCCAGGCGACCGAGGACTACATCTCGGGCCGCTTCGGCTGATCCCCAGGACCCCTCGCGGTGCTGCATGGCGGTGCCACCGCGAGGACGCAGAAGGGCCCGCCCCTGGCTCCCGGGGGCGGGCCCGTGCTGTTCTCTGGTCACGCGGTGGTGCGGTTTTCCTGGTCCCGCGGTGGTGCGGTGGGCCGCTCACTCGGCGACTTCGGTCCGCTCCCACCACCGGTAGACGGTGACCGGGCCCTCCTTGCTGTCCTGGTGGCGCGTGGTGACCTTGTAGTGCTCGTATCCCCCGAGGTGCGGGATCTTCAGTTCCTGCCCCGGAGGAACCACCGGCACCACCGTGCCCGCGAGATCCTCCGGTCCGCCTTCGAGGAGTGCCTTGGTAGTCATGCTTCCAGTGTCACCGCACTGGCCCGGGCGGCTACAGGAGCGCCAGGTTGATCAGCCAGAAGGCGCAGGCCGCGACGATCGCCGCCGCCGGCATGGTGATGAACCAGCCCATCACGATGTTCTTGGCGACGCCCCAGCGCACGGCGTTGACACGCTTGGTCGCGCCCACGCCCATGATCGCCGAGGTGATCACATGGGTGGTGGAGATGGGGGCCTTGAACAGGAACGCCGTCGCGAACATGATCGACGCGCCGGTGGTCTCGGCGGCGAAGCCCTGCGGCGGGTCCAGTTCGATGATCTTGCGGCCCAGGGTGCGCATGATGCGCCAGCCGCCCGCGTAGGTGCCCAGTGACAGCATGAGGGCGGAGATCAGCTTCACCCATACCGGGATCGGGTCGCCGTACTTCTCGACGTCGGCGATGACCAGCGCCATCACCACGACACCCATGGTCTTCTGGGCGTCCTGCAGGCCGTGCCCGAGCGCCATGCCGGCCGCCGACACCGTCTGCGCTATCCGGAAGCCGCGCTTGGCCTTGTGCGGGTTGGCCCGGCGGAAGATCCACATGATCGCCGTCATGACCAGGTAGCCGACGATGATGCCGACGATCGGGGACAGGAACATCGGAGTGACGATCTTGTCCAGCACGCCGGACCAGTACACCGTCGTACCGCCCGCCAGTGCCGCGCCCACCATGCCGCCGAACAGCGCGTGCGAGGAGGACGAGGGAAGGCCGAAGTACCAGGTGACCAGGTTCCAGACGATGGCTCCGAGCAGCGCCGCGAAGAGGATGGCCATCCCCTTGCCGCCGGTGGGCGTCTGGATCAGGCCCTCGCTGACCGTCTTGGCCACCCCGCTGCCCAGGAAGGCGCCGGCGAGGTTCATGACGGCGGCCATCGCCAGCGCGGCCCGCGGGGTGAGCGCGCGCGTCGAGACCGAGGTGGCGATGGCGTTTGCGGAGTCGTGGAAACCGTTGGTGTAGGCGAAGCCGAGTGCGACCAGGATGGTCAGTATCAGAGCGAAGGTGTCCATGGACGCCTCAGGACTCCTTGACCGCGATGGTCTCCACCGTGTTCGCCACGTGCTCGAAGGCGTCCGCCGCCTCCTCCAGTACGTCCACGATCTGCTTCAGCTTCAGCACCTCGATCGCGTCGTACTTGCCGTTGAACAGGTGTGCGAGGAGCTTGCGGTGGATCTGGTCCGCCTGGTTCTCCAGACGGTTCACCTCGATCCAGTACTCGGTGAGGTTGTCCATGGTCCGCAGGTGCGGCATGGCCTCCGCCGTGAGCTCCGCCGCCCGCGCCAGGACCTCGATCTGCTGCTCGACGCCCTTGGGCAGTTCCTCGACGTTGTAGAGGACGACCAGGTCGACGGCCTCCTCCATGAAGTCCATGATGTCGTCGAGGGACGACGCGAGGGAGTAGATGTCCTCGCGGTCGAAGGGCGTGATGAACGAGGAGTTCAGCTGGTGGAAGATCGCGTGCGTGGCGTCGTCACCTGCGTGTTCCGCGGCCCGCATACGCTCTGCGATCTCGGCCCGGGCGGAAGTGTCCGCCCCGAGCAGTTCCATCAGGAGTTTCGAGCCGGTGACGATGTTGTCCGCGGACGCGGCGAACATGTCGTAGAAGCTCGTCTCCCTGGGGGTCAGACGAAAGCGCACGTGGGGTCCTCGGGGTGCTTCGGTTTCGGTCAGGGTGATGCTAGGCGCATCATCCGGATACGGCTAAGGGGCCGTCCCCCAGTGTCGCCCATCAGGCACAGTGCTCGGCACGGGGGCACATGCCAAGGCTCCTCTACCCGGCGAAATTCGTTACCATATACCCGCCAGGGGTATGTCTTGAGTTCGTTTCCGAACTCCACGACGAGAGGGAGGCCGCGATGACGACCACCGAGGCCGGCGCGGTGGCGCCCTCCGGTACCACCGCCCAGGACAACGGCGCGCCCGAGCACGCCACGCACGGCTACCACAAGCAGAAGGACGAGCACCTCAAGCGGCTGCGCCGGATCGAGGGCCAGATCCGCGGGCTGCAGCGGATGGTCGACGAGGACGTCTACTGCATCGACATACTCACCCAGGTCTCCGCCTCCACCAAGGCCCTGCAGTCCTTCGCGCTGCAGCTGCTGGAGGAGCACCTGCGCCACTGCGTGGCGGACGCGGCCGTCAAGGGCGGTTCGGAGATCGACGCCAAGGTGGAGGAGGCCACGAAGGCGATCGGGCGGCTGCTGCGCACCTGAGGTTCACCGGGCGGTGCCGGACTCACGCTCCTCGGCCACCCGCAGCACCTCGTCGATGCTCTCCAGGCTGAGCCGCTCGCGGGCCGCCGAGGCCGCGATGATCAGCTCTCCGCACAGCTCGATCTCGGCGAGGGCCACGTGGTCCTGAACTGCCGTACCGCCGACCGGAGCCACGTGCGTCACCTCTTCTCTGCCGTCACCGACTTCCTAGGGTAGGGAGCGGCGCACACACCGCGCATGGCACGGAAGGGCTAGTTCGCCGGTCATTTCCGGCCCCCGGTGCCGGCCCCGGGGGCCGTTCATCTCTCGGCGATCAGCCCGGCGTAGATGTCCTTCGGGCGCGGCAGCGTCACGGCGACCGGGGTGCCGAAGGCGTAGAGCAGCGTCGTGGAGAAGACGGCCACGGTGCCCTGGCGCTGTCCGTTGACGAAGACGAAGCGCTGCCGGAGCTTGCGGATGCGTCCCTGCTCGTCGAGGTAGACGTCGAACGGGACGTCGGTCGTGGCGAACCCTTTCGCCGCCGCCTTCAGCGCCGCCGCGCCGGCCGCCGTGGCACTCCTCGCCGCGAGGGCGAGATCGGCGGTGCCCCGGTAGTGCAGCACCGCCGCCCCCGCCACCTCCGTCCGGCCCACGTACGTCGCCGTGCGCGTCCCGCGCAGCACCTCGGCGGCGGCGAACGGGTCGGTGGCGCCGCCGGTGACGAGGTTGCCGTCCGAGAGCGTGGCCGTGTCGACCCGCACCCACTTGTCGGCCGGCACACCCGCTCCCCGGTTCTTCATGTACAGGGCGCCCGGGGCGAGGAGTTCGGTGATCGGCCGGTGCTCGACGGACCCGGCCGGGTCCTGCGGCAGCACCACCGTCAGCTTCCCGAGCTGCCCGCGGAAGTCGTAGCCGCCCTCGCCGCGGATGGTCACCCGGGTGCCGCCGGTGGCCATCTCCATCGCCGTACGGGCCTTGGAGCTGGCCGCCCGCAACAGCGCGTCGGGGGCCTCGCGCAGGGTCCGCACCGGATCGCCGGCGGCCCGCGCGTCCTCGGCGGCCGCGCCGCTGCCGGAGCACCCCGTGGCGCACGCGCAGAGCACGAGCCCCGCCGCGAGCACCGCCCGGCCCGTCTGCCACTCCCGCCGCTGAGCCATCGCCTGCCTACCCCCGGTACGTCCGTCACGGGCCCCCTGTCGTCCGGTTAACGACGAGTAGGTGGCCCCGTCACGCGCCCGGAGGTGCCACAGGAAGCCGCAACCGTCCGTTCACCCGGCGTGGGTAGCGTTGTCGTCGTGGCGCTGCCGGAGGAACACCGTACGACCACTGCCGAACAGGGCCGGTTCTGTCTGGCCCGCTGCACCTGCGGCTGGCGCGGTCCCGCGCGCCGGGCCCGCAGCCTGGCCCGCACGGACGCGGAGGGGCACGCCCGGGAGCCGGACGCGGGGCCGGTGCGGTTCAGGTGAGACGCAGGACCGCCAGCAGCTCGTCGACCAGTTCGCGGTCGCGGAACTGGGTCAGGCGCTCACGGGCGGCGGCCGGGGAGAGCCAACGGAGGCGATCCACCTCCTTGTTGGGGGTGAAGCGGCCCGCCGTGGCCTCGGCGGCCCAGTAACGCACCTGCTTGGGGCGGCCGCCCGCCATGTAGGTCACCCTGCTCAGCTCCGGCCCGGGCACGGCGCTGCAGCCCGTCTCCTCCTCGACCTCGCGCAGGGCTCCGGCGAGCGGGTCCTCGCCGCGCTTGAGCTTGCCCTTGGGCCACGACCAGTCGTCGTACTTCGGCCGGTGGACGAGGCACAGTTCGAGAGCCCCGTCCCGCGGCGAGCGGCGCCACAGGACGCAGCCGGCCGCCCGGACGACCGTGCCCTCCGTCGCCGGCGTCCGTGCCGTCCGCCTGGTCCTTCCCGTCTCCCTCGTGCCCTTGGAGTCGTTGGCGTCCTTCGCGTCCTTCGCGTCCTTCGCGTCCTTCGGGTCCTTCGGGTCCCTTCGCAACGTCACCGGTGTTCACCGCCTCCTCAGTTGGCGCCGACCGCCTGCTTCTGCCACGACTGCTGGAAGGCGAACCTGGCCGCCTCCACCTCGTGCCGCTGGTCCGCGTGGAGCACGCCGAGCGCGTACGCCGTCGCCGGGGCGATGCGTGGGGTGCGGGCCGCCGAGGCCGCCGCCGCCGCGGCCTCCGAGGCGTCGCGGTGCCGGTTGAGGGCCTGACCGGCCGTCAGCAGACGTACGTCGACCGGGGCGCCGGAGGCGTCGGTGCCGTGCAGGGCCTCACGTGCGTAGCGGTGCAGACGCAGCAGCAGGCGGACCTGGTGCCAGGGCGCGTCCTGCGGATGCGGGGCCGGGTCCGGGGAGAGGCCGTGGATCAGCGCCTCCGCGTTGTACGGGCTGCCGGCGGTGACCAGGGGCAGCGCGGCGACGGCGTCCGTCAGGCGTTCCTCGGCCGCGGTGGCCAGGGGGCGCAGATTCGCGGCGGCGGCGGTGGAGGTGAGGGGGACGTCGCTGGCGAGTAAGGCGACTTTGTCCGCGACCGCGTGGAAGCGGCTCGACCCCAGGGCCTGCAGGGCCGTCGAGTGGGCCCGGGTGCGGGCGAGGGTGAGCTGGCGGTCGAGCAGGGCGCCCGCCTTGGCCGCGCCCACGGTGAGGTTGCCGCGGTCGGGGACTGCCGGGTGGGACGGGGAGCCGGCGCTGCCCCCCGGCACCGCCTCGACCACCGGCTGTGCGGGAAGTGCCACGGACCCCGACAGCCTGTGCAGCGCCAGCAACAGCCGCTCCAGCCGTGCCTGGTAGGCGTGCTCACGCGCCAGCGTGCCCGACAGCCAGGCCAGTTCCGGGCGCATCTCCTCCGACCAGGTCTCCTCCAGCAGAGGGCGGAAGGTGTGCAGGCTGCCGCTGATGCGGCGGGCCGAGCGGCGCAGGGCGCGCGCCGCGTCGACGGACTCCACCGTGCCGTTGCCCGTGCCGCCGCCGCTCTCGCGGTGCAGGCGCAGCGCCCGGAGGAACTCCGTGGCCTGGGCCCGCAGATAGCCCGCCAGGGCGCCGGCCGTGGGGGCACCTCCCTGCTCGAGCGAAGTCGGGAGCTTGGGGGACGGCCCGGTCGAGGGGTCCGTCGGGTCAAGGTGTTGCTGTGCCACGCCGGCGCCTCCGGGCGTCTATGAGCATCTCCTGGATGTTGCGCAGGGGTTGGCCGTCCGCGTCGGTCGCGTGCCGGGTCCAGTCGCCGTCCGGGCCGAGGTGCCAGGAGGCGGTGGTGTCGGACATGCCGGTTTCGAGGAGCCGGTTGAGCGCGGCTCGGTGGGCCGGGTCGGTGACCCGGACCAGGGCCTCGATACGGCGGTCGAGGTTGCGGTGCATCATGTCGGCGCTGCCGATCCACACCTCGGGCTCGCCGCCGTTGCCGAAGCCGAAGACCCGGGAGTGTTCGAGGAACCGGCCGAGGATCGAGCGGACGCGGATGTTCTCGGACAGGCCGGTGACGCCGGGGCGCAGGGCACAGATCCCGCGCACCCACACGTCGACCGGCACCCCGGCCTGGGAGGCCCGGTACAGCGCGTCGACGACCGCCTCGTCGACCATCGAGTTGACCTTGATCCGGATGAAGGCCGGGCGCCCCGCACGGTGGTGCTGGGCCTCCTTGTTGATCCGCGCGATCAGGCCGTCCCGCAGGGACTTGGGGGCGACCAGCAGCCGGCGGTAGGTCTCGCGGCGGGAGTAGCCGGAGAGCCGGTTGAAGAGATCCGAGAGGTCCGCGCCGACCTGCGGGTCGGCGGTGAGCAGGCCGAGGTCCTCGTACAGGCGGGCCGTCTTCGGGTGGTAGTTGCCGGTGCCGACGTGGCTGTAGCGCCGCAGGGTCTCGCCCTCCTGGCGGACCACCAGCGACAGCTTGCAGTGGGTCTTCAGACCGACCAGGCCGTACACGACATGGCAGCCGGCCTCCTCCAGCTTGCGCGCCCACTTGATGTTGGCGTGCTCGTCGAAGCGGGCCTTGATCTCGACCAGGACGAGGACCTGCTTGCCGGACTCGGCGGCGTCGATGAGCGCGTCGACTATGGGGGAGTCGCCCGAGGTCCGGTACAGGGTCTGCTTGATCGCGAGGACGTCCGGGTCGGCGGCGGCCTGCTCCAGGAAGGCCTGGACGGAGGTCGAGAAGGAGTCGTAGGGGTGGTGCAGCAGCACGTCCCGGCTGCGCAGCGCGGCGAATATGTCGGGGGCGGAGGCGGACTCCACCTCCGCCAGGTCCCGGTGGGTGCCGGCGACGAACTTGGGGTACTTCAGCTCGGGCCGGTCGAGGCTGTGGATGCGGAAGAGGCCGGTGAGGTCCAGGGGGCCCGGCAGCGGGTACACCTCGGCCTCGCTGATCTTCAGCTCCCGGACGAGCAGGTCGAGCACCTCGCGGTCGATGGACTCCTCGACCTCCAGACGCACCGGCGGCCCGAAGCGGCGCCGCATGAGCTCCTTCTCCAGGGCCTGGAGCAGGTTCTCGGCGTCGTCCTCCTCGACTTCGAGGTCCTCGTTGCGGGTGAGCCGGAAGGCGTGGTGCTCGAGCACCTCCATGCCCGGGAACAGCTCTTCGAGGTGGGCGGCGATGACGTCCTCGACCGGGACGTAGCGCCCGGGGGAGCTCTCCAGGAAGCGGGACAGCAGCGGCGGCACCTTGACGCGGGCGAAGTGGCGGTGGCCGGTGACCGGGTTGCGCACGACGACGGCCAGGTTCAGCGAGAGGCCGGAGATGTACGGGAACGGGTGCGCCGGGTCGACCGCCAGCGGGGTCAGCACCGGGAAGATCCGGTGTCTGAAGAGCGTGAACAGGCCGGCCTGTTCCTTCTCCGTGAGCTCGCTCCAGCGGACCAGGTGGATGCCCTCCTCCGCGAGGGCGGGTGCGACGTCCTCGTGGTAGCAGGCGGCGTGCCGGGCCATGATTTCGCGCGAGCGCGACCAGATCATCTCCAGCACCTCGCGGGGCTGGAGGCCGGAGGCGGACCGGGTGGCGACACCGGTGGCGATACGGCGCTTCAGACCGGCGACCCGGACCATGAAGAACTCGTCCAGGTTGCTGGCGAAGATCGCGAGGAAGTTGGCCCGCTCGAGCAGCGGGGTGTTCGGATCCTCGGCGAGTTCGAGGACGCGCTCGTTGAAGGCGAGCCAGCTGCGCTCCCGGTCGAGGAAACGGCCCTGCGGCAGCTGGACCCCGTCTGCCGGCGACTCCTCGTAGCCGTCGAGGTCGGCATCGATGTCGGGTTCCAGGTCGGAGACCGCGGCCGCCACGGTGTGCGGGCGGTGCGCGGCGATGGAGCCCACCGAGGGCTGTGCGTGCTGGACCTGTGCCTGGGTGTCTGGCTGGCTCATGGACCCATTCTTCCGCGCCAGGAGCGAGACAGGCGCGTCGGAGAGCGCGAGCGGGAGCACGGCGGCGATTCCCGCGGGGGGCGGCGAAGGCTCTGGCGCGGCGGGCTTCATTGCTGGAGCGTCGCAAGCCCGTCTGAATCACCGGTTACGGAGACATGACGTGCGGGATAGCGGGGGGCGGCCCGCAGGGACCGCCATGGCTCTCCGGGCCGGCCCCGTTCGGCCCGGGTCGGCGGGGACTGCCCTGGCTTTCCTGGGGCGGCTGCGCACGGTCGGCGGGGACTGCCCTGGCTCTCCGGGACCGCCTCCGGTCGGCGGGGGACCGCCCCCGCTCTCCCATGCCGCCGGCCGCCCCTGGTCGGCGGGTGCTGCCTGCGGCCGGCGGGTGCTGCCCGGCTCTCCCGGCTCTCCCGGCTCTCGGGGCTCCCCTGGCTGGCACCCCCGGTTCTCCGGGACCGCCGCTCTCCGGGGACGCTCGGCCCCCACTCTCACACGCTGCCCCGGGCCTCGGCGCCCGCTTCCTGCCTGCGACCGCCCTCCGGCCTCCGAGGCGCTCCCCGCTCTCAGGCCGTGCGGCGGCGCAGCAGTGTGAAGGCGGCGGCGGTGGCCAGGGCGGCGATCGTGAGGACGAGGGCGGTGGTGGTCAGCTGGAGGGGCCAGTAGTGGGAGTAGGGGTGGTACTCGGTGTAGAAGGCGGTGGCGTCCAGCTTGGCGTAGAGCGTGCGGCACTCGGGGACGATCGTCGAGCCGCAGCCGGGGTCGTGGATGTGCGCGCCGGTGGAGGTGACCAGTCCGGAGCCGACCTCGAGTCCGTCGAACGAGTAGCCCTCCCTGAGACCGGTGACGTGGGTGACGGCCGGCCACAGATGGGGCATGACCCAGGTCGCCGCGCCCCGCACGGCGCCGGCCACGCAGAGGGTCAGCGCCAGCGCGGGGAGTGTGCGCCGCGACAGCAGGCCCACCAGCGCGCCCGTGGCGAGGCCGGCCAGGGCGAAGGCGACCGTGGTCGGGCCGTTCGCGTGCAGGGTGATGTCGTCGGTCCAGGGCTTGGCGGTGTCGATCTTCCCGTGCCCCGCGGACCAGGCCAGGTGGTGCAGCGCGACCAGCAGACCGGTGCCCGTGGTGACCAGCGCGGCCGGGAGGGCCAGCTTGGCGGCCAGCCAGCGGGTCGGGGAGAGGGACTGGACCCAGGCGAGGTGCGCGGTGCCGTTCTCCAGTTCGCGGCCGAACAGTGCGGCGCCGGACCAGGCGGCCACCACGAACGGCAGGGCGGTGACACCGAGCGTCGTGTAGTTGTAGACGTCCTTGTAGCGCAGGATCGCGTCCTGGTCGTAGGAGCAGCGGGTGTTCATGTCGCAGGCGTCGTACTGCCGCCAGGCCGCCGCCGCGGCGTCGGTGAGCGGGCCCCACAGCCACAGCAGCGCGGCGGCCAGGACGAGGACGAGCCCGGCCCAGACGCACAGTGCGGGGCGGTGCAGGCGCAGCAGCCACGGGACGAGGCGCGGCCGTGCGGTGGGGCGCCGGGTGTCCGCGGGAACGGGCGCGGGGGCGGTCGAGGTGGTCGGGGCGGTCATGCGTGGGTCTCCTGGGACTCGGCCGGGGTGGTCATGCGACGGTCTCCCGGGACGTGGTCCGGGCGGGCGTGAGGGCCGGAGCCCCGGGGTTGCGCAGGTGGGCGAGGACAAGTTCCTCGAGGGAGGGCGCGAAGGCGCGCCAGCCGTCGGGGAGCGGGCCGCCGGGGCGGATCAGCGCCGTGAGCCCGCGGCCGGTCGTACGGGACTCCACGACGGTGTGGCCGGTCAGGTCGGCGCCGGCGGCAGCCGGGGTGGTCACGCGGGTGTGGGCGGCCAGCAGGTCGTCGATGTCGCCGGCCAGGCGGACCCGGCCGCCGCCGAGCAGCAGCAGGTGGTCGCAGGAGTCCTCGAGTTCGGCGACCACGTGCGAGGACAGCACGATCGTGGTGCCGTACTGCGCCGCCTGTCCCATGAGGGCGCCCATCAGGTCGTGCCGGGCGAGCGGGTCGAGGTCGGCCATCGGCTCGTCGAGCAGCAGCAGTTCGGGCCGCTTGCCCAGGGTCAGGGCGAGCGCGACCCGGGTGCGCTGACCGCCGGATAGGGTGCGGATGCGGGCCCGCGGGTCCAGGTCCCCCGCGGCCACTATCCGCTCGGCCCCGGCCGCGTCCCAGCGCCCGGGGTTGAGGTCGGCGCCCAGGCGCAGCATCTCGGCGACGGTGAGCTGCGGGTAGAGCGGCTTGTCCTGGGCGACGTAGCCCACGCGCGCGCGTGCCGTGGCCGGCTGGGTGCCGAGGACGGTGATCCGGCCCCCGGTGGGCGCGAGCAGCCCGGCGGCGAGGGCGAGGAGGGTGGACTTGCCGGCCCCGTTGGGGCCGACCAGGGCGCAGACGCGGCCGGCGGGCAGCCGGAAGGTGCAGTCGTGCAGTGCCCGGCGTGCTGTGCGCCGGCCGAATCGCCTGGCCAGCTCGGCTGCCTCCAGGGCCGTGCCGGTGTCGGTCATGACGGGTCTCCCTGCGAATGGGCTTCGCGCACGGCGAAGTGTCGGTCGAGTACGGCGGTGAAGAGTGCGGCCACGTCGTCCCGGTCCAGCCCGGCCCGGCTGGCCCGCTCGGCCCAGCCGTCCAGCTCCGCGCGCAGTGGGGAGTCGTCGGCGGGCGCGGTGCCCAGGGAGCGCCGTACGAAGGTGCCGAGCCCGCGCCGGGCTTCGACCAGCCCCTCGCGCTCCAGCTCGCGGTAGGCCTTCAGCACGGTGTTCGGGTTGATGGCGGTGGCCTCCACGACCTCGCGGGCGGTGGGCAGCTTGTCGCCGGGCTCCAGCAGCCCCAGGCGCAGGGCCTGTTTGGTCTGCTGGACGATCTGGACGTAGGTGGCCACGCCGCTGTGCCGGTCGATGCGGTACTCGAGCACCCGGTCCACCACCCTTTCACTAATTGAGTAGTGAAAGGGTGGTGGAATAGGTCCTGGAAAGTCAAGCGCCGGCGGGTGAACCGAACGGCCCCGCCCGTCCGATGAGGAGACGTGAGCACAACAAGAAGCGACGGGGAGCTGCTGCGGGCCATCGCGGCGGACGGGGACCGGCGCGCCTTCGAGGAGCTGTACCGGCGGTACGCCCCGTGGCTGACCGCCCGGCTGCGCGGCCGCTGTGCCGATCCCGCGCTGGTCGACGACGTCGTCCAGGAGACCTTCCTCGCCATCTGGCGGGGCAAGGCCCGCTACCGCGAGGTGGGCGACGCCCAGGACGCGGCGGGCTGGTTGTGGCGCATCGGCGCGCGGCGGCTGATCGACGCGCTGCGCGGCGACGGGGCGCGCGGCCGGCTGCGGCAGGCGCTGGCGCGGCTGCGGCACCGCGACGAGGCGTCCGCGGAGGAACGCGTGCTCGCCGGGGTTGAGCACGGGGACCTCGCGGGCGCCCTCACCCGGCTCTCGCCGGAGCTGCGGGCGGTCCTGCAGGCGACGGTGATCGACGGGCTCACCACCCGGGAGGCGGCCGTCCTGCTCGGCATTCCGGCCGGCACGGTCAAGACGCGGGCCCTGCGCGCCCGCAAGCAACTGCGGGAGGCGCTGGCATGAGCGGCGGGACGGATCCTCGTAGGGCCTGGCACGTGACCGAGGAGGACCTGCGGGCGTACGACCGCGGGCAGCTGGCCCCACCGCTGCTGTGGTCCGCCGACACGCACCTCGCCGGGTGCGCCGGGTGCCGGGCCCGGCTCGCCGCGCTCGCCGACCCGACGGCGCTGGACGCGGGCTGGGAGCGGCTGGACGCCGAGCTGGACGCGCCGCGTCCCGGGCTGCTCGAAGGGCTGCTGGTGCGGCTGGGGATGGCCGAACACACCGCGCGGCTGCTGGCCGCCACGCCGCTGCTGCGCCGGTCCTGGCTGCTGGCGGTGACCGCGGTGCTGGTGATGACCGCGGCGGCCGCCGACACGCTGCGCGCGCCGCACTCGCCCACCCTGTTCCTCGCCCTGGCCCCGCTGCTGCCGCTCGCGGGGGTGGCGCTGGCGTACGGGCCCACGCTCGACCCGACGTACGAGACGGCCGTGGTCGCCCCGCTGCACGGGTTCCGGCTGGTGCTGCTGCGTACGGTCGCCGTGCTGGTGGTCGGGCTCGGCCTGAACGGCCTGGCGACCCTCGCGCTGCCCGGCTACGGGCTGCGGGCGCTGGCCTGGCTGCTGCCCGCGCTCGCCCTCACCGCGACCGGGCTCGCGCTCATGCCCCGGCTCGGTCCCGTCCTCGCGCCCGCCCTGACCGGCGCGGGGTGGGCCGGGTTCCTGCTGGCCGCGGCCGCGACCGGGCACGGGGACGCGCCGCTGCCACCGTTCACCGCGGCCGGCCAGGCCGCCGCGGCCGCGGTGGCCGCTCTCGCCACGGGCCTGCTGTTCGTGCTGCGCGACCGCTTCGACTCGGCACCGGCGTCCTTCACCGGCTACTCCCCGGGGAGCCCGTCGTGAACCGCACGGCCTCTGCCCGCGCCGATCAGCCGCCCGGGAGGCTCCCCGTGCCGGCCGCCCCTTTCGTCCCCCCGTTCCTCTTCGACCCCTCGTACGGGAGCACCTCGTGACCGTCACCGTCTCCGCCTCCGGAATCACCCTTCGCTACGGGGGCACGCCCGCCCTCGACGACGTGTCGTTGCGGCTGGAGGAGGGCATCACCGCGCTGCTCGGGCCCAACGGGGCGGGCAAGACCACCCTGTTGCGGGTGCTGGCCACCGCCGTGCCCGCCGACCGGGGCGCCTTCACCGTGCTGGGCCACGACCCGGGCACGGCCGCGGGCCGCCTGGCGGTGCGCCGGGCGCTCGGCTACCTGCCGCAGAATCCCGGCTTCCACCCGGACTTCACCGCGTTCGAGTTCGTCGACTACGTGGCGATCCTCAAGGAGCTCACCGACCGCGCCGCCCGCCACCGCGAGGTGCGGCGCGTGCTGGCGGCGACCGACCTCGCCGACGTACGCGGCAGGCGCCTCAAGCGGCTCTCCGGCGGTATGCGGCAGCGGGTCGCCCTGGCCACCGCGCTCGTCGGCGACCCCCGCTTCCTCGTCCTGGACGAACCCACCGCGGGCCTCGACCCCGAGCAGCGGATGCGCTTTCGCGACCTGATCAGCCGCACCGGTGAGGGCCGCACCGTGCTGCTGTCCACCCACCAGACCGAGGACGTCGCGATGCTCTGCCACCGCGTGGTCGTCATGGCGCACGGCCGCGTCCGCTTCGAGGGCACCCCCGCCGAACTGACCGCCCGGGCAGCCGGCCGGGTCTGGAGCAGCACCGAACGCGACCCCGGGGCGCGCGCCTGCTGGCGTACCGGCACGGGCGTCTTCCGCAACGTCGGCGACCCGCCCGAAGGTGCCGACCTCCTGGAACCCACCCTGGAGGACGGCTACTTGCTCACCCTCGACGGCAGCGGGGCGGAGGTGGCGGCCCGATGAAGACGAACACGACGATCGTGCCCGCGGCCGCCCCGGTGGTCACCGTGGCGGCCCCCGAGGGCCCCCGGGCGCGGGCCGTTCTCGCCCTGGCCCGCTTCGAGGCCCGTGAACTGCTCCAGCAGATCCTGGTGCTGGTCTTCTTCCTGGTGTACACGGCCGCGACGGCCTGGCGGATGTTCTCCGGCCACCCGGGCTGGCACGAGCTCACCGGCCACGAGGGCATGGACGACTTTCCGGCCCTCCAGGACGCCGACCGGGCCACCCAGAGCGGTGCCATGCTCCTCGGCCTCGCCATGTTCGTCTGCGCCAACAGGGCCGCCCGCCGCTCCCGCCGCCGGGGCACCGAGCCCTACTTCGCCACCCTGGTCATGGAACCGTGGCGGCGCACGCTGGCGCACACGCTCTCGGTCGTCCCGTTCGCGCTGCTCACCGGCCTGGTCGTCGCCGTCCGCTTCGGCTGGGCGGCGCTGAAGCCCGGCGCGGTCGGCCACGGCTCCTTCTTCGAACTCGCCGTGGCCCCGCTGACGGTGCTGCTGTGCGGCGTCGCGGGCGTACTGCTGGCCCGCCTGATCCCCTCGGCCTTCGCCGCCCCGCTCTTCACGGTCGCCCTGTACGTGGCCACCATGTACTTCTGGGTGTTCGCGGACAACGTCCACTGGTCGCGCTGGCTGGCCCCGGTCGTGACGGAGGCCGGTGCCGACCCGGTCCCCTCCGCCCTGGTGGGCCGCCCGGCCGCCTGGCACGCCCTCTACCTGACCGGCCTCGTCGTCACCCTCGTGTGCGCCGCGCTGCTGCGCAGCGGCGGCCGCACCGCCCGCATCAAGGCGGTGACCGCCGTTGCGCTCGCCGCCACGGCCGCCGGGATCGCCGGCCAGTCCCCGGACCCGTCCGCCGCCCTCCAGCCGGCCCGCGTCCGGCTGTCCGACACCCCGGAGCAGCTCGAGTCCTGCACCGCACGCGGCGCCACGACGTACTGCGCCCTGCCCGAGTGGACCGGCCGCACCGGCGCCTGGGCGCGGACCACCGAGCGCGTCCGCTCCCTCGCGGGCGGCACCGCCACCGGCCGCCGGCTGACCGTACGGCAGCGCGTCGAGGCGCGCTACGGCCTCGACTCCGACTCCTCCACCGACCCGCTGACCACGCCGGACACCGTCACCGTCGGCACCCGCTGGGGCGGCAACCGCATCCCGGAGTACGCGGTCGGTCTCGCCTCCGTGCTGGTGGCGGGTGACGAGAAGGCGGGCGCGAAGGTGTGCGACGGCCGGGCCGTCACCATCATGTGGCTCGTCCTGGGCGCGGACCCCCGGCCCATGACCACCCTGCGCGACGTCCGGCTCGACGACAGCACCGAGGGCGGCGCGTACGTGCTGAGCCCCACCTCCGGCCTGATGATGAGCGCCGAACAGACGAACGTCGTGCGTGAGCTGCTGAACCGTCCCCGGCCGTCCGTCACGGCGGCGGTGAAGGCGCACTGGCCGGAGCTGACCGCTCCCGGCATCTCCACGGCACAGGCCGCCCGGGTACTGGGCGTACCGGCCGCGGCGAAGGGGACGGGCGGTGAGGACTCGTGCGGCGAGTGACCCCGGGGGCCGGCAGCGGTATGTGGACGGTGACCGCGGCTCTGCTGCGGCCGGTGTGGCGCTCGCTGCCGTGGCGGGCGCTCGGCGCGGCGGGCGGGCTGGGACTGCTGGTCGCCGGGGGCTCCCGGCTGCTGCCCGGCCAGGCGCGGGAGGCGGCCCTCGGCCTGGTGCTGCTGCGGCTGGTGGCGCTCGTCGGCGGGCTGGGGCTCGCGTTCCTGCTGGACGACCCGGCCCGGCCCACCACGGAGGCGGTACCGGTGCGGCGGCCCGTGCGGGCCGGGCTGCGCCTGGCGCTGGTCGCGCCCCTGCTGGCGGCGTGGTGGACGGCCACGCTGCTCCTGCTGCCGGCGGCGGCCCGCCCCCCGCTCGGCGCGGTCACCCTGGAGGCCGCCGCGACCGCGGGGGCCGCACTTGCCCTGGCTGCGTCCTCGGTGCGCTTCCGAGCGGAGCCCTCGCCCGGCACCGGCATGGCGGTCGCGCTGCTCACCCTGACGGTCGCCGTGCTGCTCCTGCCGCGCCGGTGGAGCCTGCTGGTACCGCCGAACGACCCGAACTGGGCGGTGGCGCACCAGTGGTGGGCGGTGATCCTGGGGGTGGCCGGGCTCGTGTGGGTGACCTGCACGCCGGAGCCCCTGAGCCGCCGGCCCCTGAAGGCCCGCCCCCCGGTCACGTCTCCGTGCGGTACATCAGGTCCGTCTCGTACGTCGTGAAGCCCAGCCGCTCGTAGACCGACACCGCCGCCTTGTTGTCGGCGTCGACGTACAGCATCGCCGTCGGCAGGCCCTGCCCGGCGAGGTGCCGCAGGCCGATCAGGGTGAGGGCCTTGCCGAGGCCGCCGCCCTGGGCGCCGGGGCGCACACCGAGGACGTACACCTCGCCCAGGTGCTCCTCCCGGTGAACCTTGGTCCAGTGGAAGCCGATCAGCCGCCCCTCGCGCTCGGCCAGGAAGAAGCCGCGCGGATCGAACCACGGTTCGGCCTTGCGGTCGTCGAGGTCCCGCTGGGTGAGGGAGCCCTGTTCGGGGTGGTGGGCGAAGGCCTCCGCGTTCACGGCGAGCCACGCGGCATCGTCCTGGCCGGGGACGAAGGCTCGTACCGTCACGTCCTCGGGCAGCGTCGGCTCGGGCAGGTCGAGGTCCGTCAACGGCCGCCGCATCTGGCGCAGTTCACGGAAGAGGGTGAGCCCGAGGACCTGGGCGAGATGCCGGGCGGCGGAGTGCCCGCCGTGCGCCCAGACGCGCAGCCGCTTGCCGGAGGCGGCCAGCAGCGCCGAGCCGAGCGCCCGCCCGTGTCCGTGCCCCCGGCGCGCCGGGTGGACGACCAGCTCCGCGGCGGGCGCCTCCACCGGGTCGGTGTCCTCCAGTTGGGCATAGCCGACGAGTTCGCCGTCGACGCTGAGCAGCAGATGGGACACGCCCTCGCGGGCGCCCCCGCGCAGTTGCAGCCGGCCCTGCTCGGACACCGCCTGCTGGCCGTCCTCGCGGGCGGCCTCCGCCAGCAGGTCGAGCACGGCCTGGGCCTGGTCCGGGGAGAGCTGGGAGCGAGTCTCGAGGGAGCGGGCGATCGGTGCGGTGTCGTCGCTGGTCATGCGTATGAGCGTACCGTGCCTTTCCCTGAATGAATTCCGGGTGGGACGCGTAATAAATTCTGCATGAATACGCCTTCGATTCCGCGAACTTCCCGAGAATTCATTTCGCTCCCAATCGATCGGGATCCGGGCGGAATTTGCGTTCCTGACCCCTGGGGCCCGGCAATTTTCTCCATGCCGAGAAGCGAACGACGCGGCCGGCGACGGCCCGGGCCGCCGCCGGCACCTGCTGCCCCGAGCCGAGTTGACGGCAAGGTCGCGAGAGCCGTTGCGACCGACGGCTGAGATCGCGGGGACCATGTGCGACCGGCCGCTGATCTCGCGTGCAAAGTCACCACTGACCTCGGGCGCCCGTTCCGTACGGCCCCTCCGGTGGTGGTGTGGTCGCGCCCGGCAGTCGTACCGTCGCCACCGTGCCGCCTTCCTCGGCCGCGGAGAGGAACACCTCGCCGCCGGCCTGCTGGACGGTGCGGGCGACGATGGACAGACCGAGGCCCGAGCCGGGCAGGGCGCGGGCGCTGGGGGAGCGCCAGAAGCGGTCGAAGACGTGGGGGAGTTCGTCGGCGGGGATGCCGGGGCCGTGGTCGCGGACGGTGAGGACGCCCTGGTCGAGGACGACCTCGATGGTGCCGGCCTCGGGGCTGAACTTCACCGCGTTGTCGAGGATGTTGACGATCGCCCGCTCCAGGGCGGACGGCTCCGCCCGTACGTACCAGGGGCCCACGTCCGCCGTGATGGTCAGCTCCGGACCGCGCAGCCGGGCGCGGCGCAGCGCCGCCTCCACGGCGTCGTGCAGCGCGACCACCTGGAGCCGCTCGCCCCGCTGCCCCTCCGAACGAGACAGCTCCTGCAGGTCGCCGATGAGCGCGGCCAGTTCCGTCACCTGGGCCTTGACCGAGGCCAGCAGCGCCTTGCGGTCCGCCTCCGGGAGCGGACGGCCGGTCTCCTCGCTGCGGGTGAGCAGTTCGATGTTCGTGAGCAAAGAGGTGAGCGGGGTGCGCAGTTCGTGGCCCGCGTCCGCGATCAGCTGCTGCTGCAGCTCGCGGGAGCTGGCCAGGGCGGAGGTCATGGAGTTGAAGGAGCGGGAGAGCCGGGCGATCTCGTCCTCGCTGTCGTCCTCCACGGGGATGCGGATACCGAGGTCCTCGGTGCGGGCCACGTGTTCGACCGCCTCGGTGAGCCGGTCGACGGGGCGCAGACCGGCGCGGGCCACCGCGAGACCGGCGGCGCCGGCGCCGAGGACCCCTATGCCTGAGACGAGGAGGAGCAGCAACGCAAGGTCGTTCAGGGTCTTCTCGGTGTCCTTGAGGGAGAGGCCGAGCATGAAGGCGATGCCCGGGTAGGCCTCCGCGGCGGGGCCGGGGCCCAGCGGGACGGCGACCGTCATCACCCGGACGCTGTGGCCCTGCGTGTCGGTGGTGGTGTGGAAGGTGCGCTCGCGCACATCGGGGGCGGCGGCCACCTTCTTGTCCAGGCCAGTGACCTTGATCGCGCCCTCGGACCGGGGGTCCACGCAGAACTTGCCCTGCGACGTCACCAACTGCAGGTAGAGGAACGAGCGCTGCATGTCGCCCGCCGAGCCGTCCGTCGTCTGCGTGCAGTTGGCGGCCAGCTGCGTCGCCGTGGCGGCGGTGGTCACCCTGCCGTAACTCGCGAGCCGGCCGTCGATCTCGTCGTACAGCCTCCCCCGCACGATGAACCAGCAAGTGACGGAGACCGCAGCCACGGCGAAGGCCACCGCCGCCGCCACCAGCAGGGCCAGCCGTGACCGGATCGGCAGGGAGCGGAACCGGCGTACGACCTTGTTCACTCCGTGCCGCCCTGTCGCAGGACGTACCCCACCCCGCGCACGGTGTGCACCAGACGCGGCTCTCCACCGGCCTCGGTCTTGCGGCGCAGGTACATGACGTAGACGTCCAGGGAGTTGGAGGAGGGCTCGAAGTCGAAGCCCCAGACCGCCTTGAGGATCTGCTCACGGGTGAGCACCTGGCGCGGGTGCGCCATGAACATCTCCAGGAGGGTGAACTCGGTGCGGGTCAGCTCCACCTGCCGCCCGCCCCGCGTCACCTCGCGCGTGGCCAGGTCCATCCGCAGGTCGGCGAAGGCGAGTGCCTCGTCCTCCTGGGCCGCGCCCGCCACGGCGGCCGCGTAGGAGCTGCGGCGCAGCAGGGCCCGGATACGCGCGAACAGCTCGTCCAGCTCGAAGGGCTTGACCAGGTAGTCGTCGGCGCCGGCGTCCAGACCCGTGACCCGGTCGCCGACCGTGTCGCGGGCCGTCAGCATGAGGATCGGGGTGGTCTCGCCGGCGCCGCGGATGCGGCGGGCGGCCGTCAGGCCGTCCATGCGCGGCATCTGGATGTCGAGGACGAGCAGGTCCGGCCGGTAGGCCGTCGCCTTCTCCAGGGCGTCCGCGCCGTCCACGGCGACCTCGGTGTCGTATCCCTCGAAGGCGAGGCTGCGCTGGAGTGCTTCGCGCACCGCGGGCTCGTCGTCGACGATCAGGATGCGCTGGGGGTCACGGTCGCCATCGGCGGGGCTCATCGCTCGTTGTTCCTCGGGTTCCTCGGGGGCCGGCCGGTCCCGGTCGGGACGCTCTCAGCGTCGCACGTTTGCGGCTGCGGGGTGGAGACCGCCAGTGCTCACGTGGCCATCGCCGTCAGCCGCTTCAGCGGCACCCTGTGGCGGTGGGGACGCTCGGCGGAGGTGCGCAGGCCCATCAGCTGGGGGGCGGTGTCGACATCCCGGGGACGGTCTGCCGGGCCGTTCGCCGGGCTGTGGAGTTCCCCGGCGACGGCCAGGGGCGGGGCGACGCCCGCGGGCAGCGTCGCGTCGACGGTCCCGGACCTCTCGTGCACAACCTGCTGGATCATGACGTACTCCTTCTTCCTTGCCGCCTCTTGCCCGTCGTCTGCTGCTGCCTGTCGTCGCCTGTCGTCGCTTCGGCCGTCGCCCGATGCCCCTGGGGTCGCCCGCCCGTCCGGTGGCGGGTCTCAGCTCTGGGAGCCGGAGCGCAGCTTGGCCAGGTCGGCCTTGACGGTGTTGATCGGGATGGCGAAGCCGAGGCCGACGCTGCCGGCGCCGGACGAGTCCGAGCTCGAAGTGGCCGAGTACATCGCCGAGTTGATGCCGACGATGTTGCCGTTCCCGTCGATCAGCGCGCCGCCGGAGTTGCCCGGGTTGAGGGAGGCGTCGGTCTGGATCGCCTTGTAGGTGGTGGTGGAGGAGCCGGTGTCGCCGTTGAAGTGGCGGCCGCCGAACTGGAACGGCCACTGGCCGTCCCCGCCCTGGCCCTGTCCCTGGCTCTCGTCGGTGGACACGGTCACGTCCCGGTCGAGCGCGGAGACGATTCCGCTGGTGACGGTGCCGGTCAGGCCCTCGGGGGAGCCGATCGCGACGACCTGGTCGCCGACCGCCACACCGTCGGAGTTGCCGAGGGCCGCCGTCTTCAGGCCGGAGGCGCCCTCCAGCTTGATCAGGGCGAGATCCTTGGAGCTGTCGGTGCCGACGACGCGCGCGGTGTACGACTTGCCGTCGCTGGTCCGCGCCTTGATCGACGAGGCGCCCGCTATCACGTGGTTGTTGGTGACGATCTCGCCGCCGCTGGTGATGACCACACCGGAGCCGGTGGACGTGCCGTTGCCGAGGGCGGCGGTGATCTCGACGACGCTCGGGCTGACCGCCTTGGCGATCGCGGCGACGCTGCCCCGCTGGCTGGAGGGCACCACGTTGGTGCTGGTGCTGCTGGAGGCGACCGTGTCCTTGCCGGTCAGCTCCTGGAACGCGAACGCCGTGCCGCCGCCCACGGCCGCGGCGGCGATCGCCACGGCGGCGAGCAGCGCGATCGGTCCCTTGGCCCGCTTGTCCTGCGCGGGCGCCGGCTGGGGGGCGGGCTCGGCCGGGAGCGCCGGCAGCAGAGCGGTGCCGCCGCCGGTGCCGCCACCCCCGATGCCGGCGCCGTCGCCGTATCCGTATCCGCCCCGCCCGCCGCCGTACGTGCCCGGCTGCGCGGCGAAGGGCTGTGCGGGAGCGTACGCCGGCGGGGGCGGCCACTCCGGGTTCACCGGGGTCGAGGCATGCTGCTGATCCGCGGGCTGCGCGGGAAAAGCAGCCGGGGTCTGTCCGTCACCCTGGGGGTACTGGTAGTCGCCGCTGCGGCGGATGCTCTCGGTCATGACAGAGAGAGTGTCCCGCGATCATGAGAGCTTCCTGAGTCCCCGCTGAGAAGCCCGACAGAACCTCGTATGCCCGATATAAAGAGCCGCCCGGGGGCCAGGGAGCCGCCCGGGAAGGGGAGGCTACGCGCAGCCGCAGGACTTGCGGACCACCAGCCGGGACGGGAACACCTTCAGCCGCTCCCGCCGCGACCCGGCGACCCGCAGCCCGTCGTCCAGGACCAGGTCCACGGCCGCCCGGGCCATCGCCGACCGGTCGGAGGCGACCGTCGTCAGCGGCGGATCCGCGAGCGCCGCCTCCTTGATGTCGTCGAAGCCGGCCACCGCCAGCTCGCCCGGTACGTCGATGCGCAGCTCCCGCGCGGCCCGCAGCAGGCCGAGCGCCTGGTCGTCGGTGGAGCAGAAGACGGCCGGCGGGCGGTTCGGGCCGGAGAGGATCTCCAGGCCGACCTGGTAGGCGTCGTAGCGGTTGTACGGCGCCTCGAACAGCCGGCCCTCCGTGGAGATGCCGGCCTCGGCCATCGCGCGCCGCCAGCCCTCGACGTGGTCGGAGACCGGGTCGCCCACGGCGGGCGTGTCGGCGGTGCCGCCCACACAGGCGACGTACTCGTAGCCGTGTTCCAGCAGATGCCGCACGGCGAGCTGGGCGCCGCCGAGGTCGTCGGTGACCACGGCCACGTCGTCGATGGCCTCGGGCCGCTCGTGCAGCAGCACCACCCGGGCGTCCCAGGCCTCGATCTCGGCGGCCGCCAGGTCGTTCAGCGCGTGACTGACCAGGATCAGGCCGGAGACCCGCATCCCGAGGAAGGCGCGCAGGTAGTGGACCTCGCGCTCGCCGACGTAGTCGGAGTTGCCGACGAGAACCATCTTTCCGCGCTCGGCCGCGGCCCACTCGACCGCGTGCGCCATCTCCCCGAAGAAGGGCTGGCGGGCGTCCGGGACGATCAGGCCTATCAGGTCCGTGCGCCGCGACGCCATGGCCTGGGCGACCCGGTCGGGCCGGTACCCCAGCTCCTTGATCGCGGCGAGGACACGCTCGCGCGTGGCCGGGGCGACCGGCCGGGGTCCGTTGTTGATGACATAGCTGACGACGGCAGTGGAAGTCCCTGCCAGTCGCGCGACGTCGTCCCGAGTCACCTTGGCCACGCGCGGAGTCTACGCGGATGGACCCGCTCCGGGCAGGGCGTATCAGAGCTTGGATGGGCGCTCGGATGTGCGGACGCAATGACTACTGAGCGTCCGCACGCCCCGTCGGCCCGTCCTAGGCCTCCGCTCGGGCCTCGGCCCGGGTCTCGGTCGCGGCAGGAGGGGCCGCGGTGTCCGCATCGTCCGGCTTTGGCCGGGCCGCCTTGGCCTTCGCCTCGTCCGCGGCACGCTCCACCTTTTCAGGAGTAACGAATCGATAACCGACGTTCCGGACGGTTCCGATCAGCGACTCGTGCTCGGGGCCGAGCTTGGCGCGCAGCCGCCGTACATGGACGTCCACGGTCCGGGTGCCGCCGAAGTAGTCGTAGCCCCAGACCTCCTGCAGCAGCTGGGCGCGGGTGAAGACGCGGCCCGGGTGCTGCGCGAGGTACTTCAGGAGCTCGAACTCCTTGAAGGTGAGGTCCAGCACCCGGCCCTTGAGCTTGGCGCTGTAGGTCGCCTCGTCCACCGACAGGTCGCCGTTGCGGATCTCCATGGGGGAGTCGTCGTTGACGATCTGCTGCCGGCCCATGGCCAGGCGGAGGCGGGCCTCCACCTCGGCGGGTCCGGCCGTGTCGAGCAGCACGTCGTCGATGCCCCAGTCGGCGGTGACGGCCGCGAGGCCGCCCTCCGTCACCACGAGGATCAGCGGACAGCCCGGTCCGGTGGAGCGCAGCAGCTGGCACAGGCTGCGCACCTGCGGCAGATCGCGCCGCCCGTCGACCAGGATGACGTCGGCACCCGGGGTGTCGACCAGTGCTGGTCCCTCCGCCGGAGCCACCCGCACGTTGTGCAGCAGCAGGCCGAGGGCGGGAAGCACCTCCGTCGACGGCTGGAGGGCGTTGGTCAGGAGCAGCAGAGAACTCATCGCGCCCCACCTGCCTGGGTCGTCGTCATACGTTCGTGCACGGTTCGCTCGCCCATAACGTCTGGTTCCTCCTCGGTCCCTGCGAGGACGTTTGCGGCACTGCCTCGTACGGTGGTGCGAATCCCGCGCCCCTGGGACCCGCTGCGGCCCCGGGGCCTCCAAAGAGCCCCCACGAGCCACTATGCGGTCGACTGCGCCGTACACCTGCGGTTCCCCGCGTCGTATACAACGCTTCCGAAAGCACAAAAGGACCCGGGGGCTTCGCTGCCCGAGTCCTCTTCACAGCAGAATAGCCGACATGAGCTCGGGTTCGGCAGGTCGTGTGACGCGTTCGGCGATCGTCCCGGAGTCTGAGACGGCTCCACGTACACGTGTCAGGGCCTTCCTCCGCACGGCGGACGGGGTTGCGATCGACGCCGTATACGAACCTGCCGCGGCCGTATACGAGCCGGGCGCGGCCGCACCCGGCCACGGCCGTCACCAAGGCCACGACCGTGACCACGATCACGATCACGACTTCGTATTCGTGATCGCACACGGTTTCACCGGGGACCTGGACAGGCCGCACGTGCGCCGGGTGGCACAGGTGTTCGCCCGGTACGGGGCCGTGGTCACGTTCTCCTTCCGCGGCCACGGGGCCGCCGGCGGGCGCTCCACGGTCGGCGACCGGGAGGTGCTCGACCTGGCGGCGGCGGTGGCGTGGGCACGTGGCTTCGGGCACGCGCGCGTGGCGACCGTCGGCTTCTCCATGGGCGGCTCGGTGGTGCTGCGGCACGGGGCCCTCCACGGCGCGGAGGGCACGGCCGCCGGTTCCGTCGACGGCGCCGCTGCCGGCGTGGAGGGCGTGGAGGGCGTGGAGGGCGCCGGGGTCTCCGAGGGCGAGGGGCGCGCGGAAGCGCTGACGGACGCCGTCGTCTCCGTGAGCGCCCCGGCCCGCTGGTACTACCGGGGCACGGCCCCCATGCGCCGGCTCCACTGGCTCGTCATGCGCCCCGAGGGCCGCCTGCTGAGCCGCTACGGGCTGCGCACCCGGATCCACCACCGGGAGTGGGACCCCGTCCCCCTCTCCCCGGTGGAGGCGGTCCCGCGCATCGCCCCGACGCCCCTGCTGATCGTGCACGGCGACCGGGACGGCTACTTCCCCCTCGACCACCCCCGGATGCTGGCCGAGGCCGCGGGTGACCACGGCGAACTCTGGCTGGAGCCCGGCATGGGCCACGCCGAGAACGCCGCCGCGGACGAGCTGCTGCACCGCATCGCGCGCTGGGTCCTCGCACGGGCGGGCTAGCCTGAACCTGTTCATTGCCGAGTCGACTCGAGGAACGGGATGGCAAAGGTCACGGTGCGCTACTGGGCGGCGGCGAAGGCCGCGGCCGGGGTCGCCGAGGAGCCGTACGAGGCCGAGACGCTCGCCGAGGCGCTCGACGCGGCGCGCGAGCGCCACCCCGGCGAACTCGTCCGCGTCCTGCGGCGCTGCTCGTTCCTCATCGACGGTGACCCCGTCGGGACGCGCGGACATGAGACGGTACGGCTGACCGAGGGCGGCACGGTCGAGGTGCTCCCGCCGTTCGCAGGAGGGTGAGCGATGTCCGACCGGCCGTATGAGGGGTCTTCGTACCAGGGTCCGTACCAGGGCCAGTACGAAGGCTCGTACGAGGCTCCCGGCGCGGCGCCCGAAGGGACTCCCTACGAGGGGTACGACCCGTACGCGCAGCAGTACCCGCAGGCGCACGCCCAGCAGCACCCGCAGGCGTACGCCCAGCAGCAGTACCCGCATGCCGGGCCCGAGGCGCAGCCCCAGTCGCAGCAGCAGGCGTGGCCCGGGCAGCAGCAGGCGTACGACGATCCGCACGCCGCCCAGCAGTACACGCAGCAGTGGCAGGGGCAGACCTGGGAGACCCAGACCCACGCCCACACCACCCACGCGCCGCGGCCCGGGCCGGCCGCGGAGACGGCGTACCCGACCCCGCTGAGCCATCGGGAGCCGGCGGGGGCCTACGGTGCTCAGGCCGCCGCCGGCCACGGCGCGGTCCCCACCGCCCCCGCGGCCCCCTACGCGCCGCCGGTCCCGGACCAGACCTCGAACCCGGCCGCGAACGCGGCCCCGGGCCCGGCCGGCCGCCCGGCCCCGCACGCCGGTCCCGCCTCCGCTCCGGCCCCGGCGGACCCCGCGGGCGGTGAGCCGGGCTACGGCCCCGCCACCCTCGTCGGCAACGCCCGCGTCACCGACGCCCAGCGGGCGCGTGCCGAGGGGCGCTCGCCGATCATCGAGCCCGGGATGCAGCCGGCCGCGCTCACCGCGCTGCTGGGGCTGCTGCTGGCCGGCACGGCGCAGATCGGCACGTACGCGCTGCTCGTCCCACTGGTGCTGCTCCAGGCCGTGACGGCTGCGGGCTGGTTCCGGCTGAACGGCATGTGGCCCGCCCGGCAGGGCATCGCCCTGGGCTTCGCGGGCGCGCTCGCCGCGGACGCCGCCGTGCTGGGAGCGGGCCGTGAGAACGCGCCGGCCGCGATCCTCGGCACGCTCGGCGTGTGGGTGCTGCTCTCCCTGGCCCTCCAGCTGCGGTCGCACGCCGACCCGGACGAGCGGATGTACGGACTGATGGCGACGGTCGCCTCGGCGGCGCTGTCGATCATCGCGACCGGCTACCTGGCGGCCGGGGCGGACGCGGTCACGGTCGGTGCGGCGGCGGTCGCGGTGGCGGTCCTGGCGCGTGCGCTGCCGCTGCCGACGGCGGCCTCGGTGGTCGTGTCGGTGCTCGCGGCGGCGGGCGCGGGCATCGCGGCCGGCGGCATGACCGGCCTGGGCGCGAAGGGCGCGCTGCTCGGCGCGGGCGCGGCGGTGTGCGCCCTGATCGGCCATCGCGTGGCCAGCTACGACTATCCCTCCCGCTTCGTGCACTTCACGGCCGGTGTCGCCCTGCCGCTGTCGGCAGCGGCGCCGTTGGTGTGGGTGCTGGGGCGGGCGCTCGGGTAACCGCGGGGGCGGCGTCCGCCTGTCACAGACGATCAACAGTTTCCCGGTCGGGCTTCCCATGAGGGTTACGCTCGCGCGTGACGGCCACCCGGTCGTCGAGGACCGTCGAGGTGGGGGAAACACCGCATGCGCGCGCTGCGAATACTTCTGATCGTCGCCGTGATCCTGGGCGTGCTGTTCGCGGTCGTCGACCGGGTCGCGGTGCACTTCGCGGAGGGCGAGGCCGCCGACAAGCTGAGGACCACCGAGAACCTGGCGAGCACCCCCGACGTGTCCATCAAGGGTTTCCCCTTCCTCACCCAGGTGGCGAGCGGCGAGCTGGACGACGTCGAGGTCGGCATCAAGAGCTACGAGGCGGCCACCGGCAAGGGCGGGCAGAAGATCCGTATCGACGACCTCAAGGCCGACATGAAGGGTGTCGCCTTCTCCGGCGACTACAGTTCCGCGACCGCCTCCGCCGCGACCGGCACGGCGACCATCGCCTACGACGAGCTGCTGAAGGCCGCCAAGTCCGAGCCCACCCAGCTCGGCTTCGGAGTCACGGCCCAGGTGGTCGGCCTGTCGGACGGGGGCAACGGCAAGATCAAGGTGGCCATCAAGGTCTCCGCGCTGCCCAGGCCGGTCCATGTGCTGAGTTCGGTCGCCGTACGGGACAACAAGGTGCGGGTCACGGCCGACGGTCTGCCCAGGCTCGGCGCCCTGGACCTCGCGGAGAACCGGATCCGGTCGATCACCGACTTCCAGCAGGCCGTCGACCAGCTGCCCGGCGGCATCCAGCTGGACTCGGTGCAGGCGGCGAAGGACGGCGTCGAGGTCACGGTGAAGGGTTCGAACGTCAAGCTGGCCGGGTAGGACGGCGGGCGTCGGGTGCCCGGCGCCGGGCGAGGGCGCAGGACGTCGGCGTGGGGCGAGGGCGCGGGGTGACGGGCGTCGGCGTCGGGCGAAGGCACAGGGCGCGGGGTGACGGGCGTCGGTGTCGCGGGTGTCCGACTGGCGAGACGCCCATGTCCGCTCCGCAGATGTGAGGGCGTGCGCGGGCGACCCGTCGCCGTGCCGGGAGGTCCGCGACGGCACATGGATCTCGTATCGCGGACGATCGCATCTCAGTATGCGACACGCCGGTGACATGTCCGCCCGTACCTCCCTACGATCGGGCACATGAAGCGACAGGCGGATCTCACGAAGCGGCGGGCAGTAGACCTGTGCCGCGTTGCCGCCATGCTCTGTCGCCCCTTCTGAGCGGGAGCTCCGACTCCCGTATCGCCCGGCCCCGCACCTCACCCGGGGCCGTCCGCGCGCCGCGTACGCCACCGCTGACCCGCGTATCCGCGCGCACCTCGCATTCGCACGCCCCGCCGCAACTGCCCCGGAGGAGATTGAGCATGAGCCGCAGCGACGTCCTGGTCGACGCCGACTGGGTCCAGGAGCACCTGGACGACCCGAGCATCGCCATCGTCGAGGTGGACGAGGACACGTCCGCGTACGACAAGAACCACATCAAGAACGCCATCCGGATCGACTGGACCGACGACCTCCAGGACCCGGTCCGCCGTGACTTCGTCGACCAGGCCGGCTTCGAGAAGCTGCTGTCGGAGAAGGGCATCTCCAACGACCACACCGTGGTCCTCTACGGCGGCAACAACAACTGGTTCGCCTCGTACGCCTACTGGTACTTCAAGCTCTACGGCCACGAGAACGTCAAGCTCCTCGACGGCGGCCGCAAGAAGTGGGAGCTGGACGCCCGCGAACTGGTCGACGGCACGGACGTGCCGGAGCGCGCGAAGACCGAGTACCAGGCCAAGCCGCAGGACAAGTCCATCCGCGCCTTCCGTGACGACGTGGTGGCGGCCATCGGCGTGCAGAACCTGGTCGACGTCCGCTCGCCCGACGAGTTCTCCGGCAAGCTGCTCGCCCCGGCCCACCTGCCGCAGGAGCAGTCCCAGCGCCCGGGGCACGTCCCCTCGGCCAGGAACATCCCGTGGTCGAAGAACGCCAACGACGACGGCACCTTCAAGTCGGACGAGGAGCTCAAGGAGCTCTACGCGGCGGAGGACGTCGACCTGGCCAGGGACACCATCGCCTACTGCCGCATCGGTGAGCGCTCCGCGCTGACCTGGTTCGTGCTGCACGAGCTGCTCGAGGTGCCCAACGTCAGGAACTACGACGGCTCCTGGACCGAGTACGGCTCCCTGGTGGGCGTGCCGATCGAGCTCGGCGCCGGCAAGTAGGAAACCCGACCGACCTTATCTGACCTCTGGAGAAGAACATGTGTGGAGCGAAGGCCGGCGGCCCCGACGCCTCGACGATCAAGCCCGGTGAGACGACGATCCAGGGCCAGGTGACCCGCGACGGAGAGCCGGTGACGGGCTACGTCCGGCTGCTGGACTCGACCGGCGAGTTCACCGCGGAGGTCCCCACCTCCGCCACGGGCCAGTTCCGCTTCTACGCGGCCGAGGGCACCTGGACCCTGCGCGCCCTCGTACCCGGCGCCACCGCCGACCGAACGGTCGTGGCCCAGAAGGGCGGCCTCGCCGAGGTCGCGATCGCGGTCTGAGGCTGCGAAGGGCCGCACCCCGCGGGTTGGACGCCTGGGGTGCGGCCCTTCGGCATGCCGCGCGACGGCGAGTGCGGCCCTACCCTGTATTCATGTACGCACGACGCCGTCACGTGTACTTCGCCATGATGGGCATCTGTATCGGGCTGTTCGTCCTGGCGTGGGGTGTCGTGCGCCTGTGGTCGGTGCCGGCGGCCGTCGGCATGTGCATCGTCGCCATGGTGATCCCGCCGGTGGCCGCGATGGTCGCCAACCGGCGCGGCCCCGACGACCGCTGGTGGGACGACCCCTCCGGCGACCCCCAGTCCGACGAGTGGTGGGACGAGCTGGACGGCAAGAAACGCCACTGACGCCGCCGGCGCGGCAGGGCTCAGCGGCCGGGCTCAGTAGACGAGCGCCTGCGTCTGCTCGCCCAGCGCCTCCTGCACGAACACCTGTGCTCCCGCGATCCGCACGCCCTCGATCACGTCCTTCTCCGTGATCTCCCGGCGGGCCGCGCACTGGGTGCACAGGGTGATCCGGCCGGCCGAGAGGATCGAGTCGATCAGATCGGGCAGCGGGGCCGCGTGCGGAAGCCGGAACTCGGCCGCGCGCCCCGGCAGCGCGAACCACGACGACTCCCCGGTCAGCCACAGCGACACGTCCACCCCGCTGGCCACGGCCACCGCCGCGACCGTGAACGCCTGCGAGCAGCGCTCCGGGGCGTCCGCCCCGGCCGTCACCTTGATCACGAGCTTCTTCGCCATGCCGGAAGCGTAGTCGCCGCCGTCGGCGCCACCTCACGGAGAGGGCCGGGTCCCGGCCGACTAAGCTTGGGTCCGGCCCTGTGTACGTACCGCATCCTGCTCAACCGAGGAGCACCCCGTGGAGATCTTCTTCGAAACCCTTCTGGTCCTGGTCTGCGTCGGCGTCCTCGCCTTCGCCTACCTGACCGTGAAGAAGCTGTACCAGGGCCAGCGCTGACGACGTCCAGGAGCCGCTGCTCATGATCGAGATCCCGTCCGACCTGCACAAGGACCTGGTCCCCCTCGCCTTCCTGCTCGGTGAGTGGGCCGGCGCCGGTGTGCACGACTTCCCCGGCGCGGAGAAGTGCAACTTCGGCCAGGAGGTCACCTTCGCCCACGACGGCCGGGACTTCCTGGAGTACCACTCCCGCACCTGGGTGCTGGACAACGACGGCAACAAGGTGCGGCCGCTGGAGACCGAGTCGGGCTTCTGGCGGATCGACGCCGGGCGCAGGGTCGAGGTCACCATGACCCGCGACGACGGCGTCGTCGAGATCTGGTACGGCGAGCTGGCCGACAAGAAGCCGCAGATCGACCTGGCCACGGACGCAGTGGCCCGCACCGCGGCCTCCGGCCCCTACAGCGGTGGCAAGCGGCTGTACGGGTACGTCAAGAGCGACCTGATGTGGGTCGGCGAGAAGCAGACCCCCGAGGTCGGGCTGCGCCCGTACATGTCCGCCCATCTGAAGAGGGTCGTCACCCCCGAGGAGGTCGAGCGCTGGGCCAAGGCCCTCCCCGACGACCTGCCGGACGACGGGATCGCCTTCTTCAAGTAGGCCGCTTCGGTGGGCCGCACGGCGACTGGTCCTAGACTTTCAGTGTGGTGAGCACCGACTGGAAGACTGACCTGCGGCAGCGCGGCTACCGGCTGACCCCGCAGCGGCAACTCGTGCTCGAAGCCGTGGACAGCCTGGAGCACGCCACGCCCGACGACATCCTCGGCGAGGTGAGGAAGACGGCGTCGGGGGTCAACATCTCCACGGTGTACCGGACCCTGGAGCTCCTGGAGGAGCTCGGGCTGGTCAGCCACGCCCATCTGGGACACGGCGCGCCGACGTACCACCTGGCGGACCGGCACCATCACATCCACCTGGTCTGCCGGGACTGCACGAACGTCATCGAGGCCGACCTGTCGGTGGCCGCCGAGTTCACGGCCAAGCTTCGCGAGGAGTTCGGCTTCGACACGGACATGAAGCACTTCGCGATCTTCGGGCGGTGCAAGGACTGCTCGCCGAAGGGCTCGACCGCCAAGAGTTCAAATACCGAGTCGTAGGCTTGTGTTCATGAAAAGCCCTCTGCTGTCCCTGCCCGGCGCCGTTCCCGCCGAGGGCGCGGACGAAGGCGTCGCCGCCCACTACGGCGACCTGTTCCGCGAGCAGCGCGCGCTCGCCGACGGCAACGGATTCGTCGACCTCTCGCACCGCGGTGTCGTCGCCGTCTCCGGCGCCGACCGGCTGAGCTGGCTGCATCTGCTGCTCACCCAGCACGTCAGCGAGCTGCCCGCCGGCCAGGCCACCGAGGCGCTGATCCTGTCCGCGCACGGCCACATCGAGCACGCGCTCTACCTGGTCGACGACGGTGAGACGGTCTGGGCCCACGTGGAGCCCGGCACCCAGGAGGCGCTGATCGCGTACCTGGAGTCGATGAAGTTCTTCTACCGGGTCGAGGTCGCCGACCGGACGGCGGACTTCGCCGTCGTGCACCTGCCCGCCGGCTCGATCACCGAGGTGCCCGAGGGAGTCGTCGTACGGGAGACGGCGTACGGCCGTGACCTGTTCCTGCCGCGCGCGGACCTGGAGTCGTACGCGGAGAAGGCCGGCCCGCCGGCCGGGATCCTCGCCCACGAGGCGCTGCGCGTCGAGCAGCACCGGCCGCGGCTGGGCTTCGAGACCGACCACCGCACCATCCCGCACGAGCTGGGCTGGATCGGCACCGCGGTCCATCTCCAGAAGGGCTGCTACCGCGGCCAGGAGACCGTGGCCCGGGTGCAGAACCTGGGCAAGCCCCCGCGCCGCCTGGTCTTCCTGCACCTCGACGGCAGCGAGGTGCACCTGCCGGTGCCCGGCACCGAGATCCGCCTCGCCGACGAGGGCCCGGACGGCCGCAAGGTCGGCTTCGTCACCACGTCCGCACGCCACTACGAGCTCGGCCCGGTCGCCCTCGCCCTGGTCAAGCGGAACGTCCCGGTGGACGCACGGCTGATGGCCGGCACGACGGCCGCGGCGCAGGAAACCGTCGTGGAACCCTAGGCCGCCGGCGCATTCGTTGCCCCGGGGTCGTCGGCGCAGGCCGTTGCCGCGGGTCGCTGTCCGCAGGTCGTCGCAGACCTGCGGCGGATCACATCTCCAGCAGGACGGTGAACGGTCCGTCGTTCGTCAGCGACACCCGCATCCGCGCGCCGAAGCGGCCCGTGGCCACCGGCGCGCCCAGGGAACGCAGCTGGGCGACCACCTCGTCGACGAGCGGCTCGGCGACCTCGCCGGGGGCGGCCGCGTTCCAGGTGGGGCGGCGGCCCTTGCGGGCATCGCCGTAGAGCGTGAACTGGCTGATGACCAGCAACGGGGCGCCGGTGTCGCTGCACGAGCGCTCGTCGTGCAGCATCCGGATCGACCAGAGCTTGCGGGCGAGCTGCGCCGCCTTCTCCTTGGTGTCCTCGTGGGTCACGCCGATGAGGACGCACAGCCCCTCGCCCTCGATCTCGCCCACGGTCTCGCCGTCCACGACGACGCTCGCGCCGTCCACCCTCTGCACCACTGCACGCATGCCGCCCATCATGCCGGGCGACCGCCGGCACACCGCGGCCGGGCGGCGAAGTCCATATCGTGCTTCTTTCTGCTTCGTAACCCCCCATCTGGGGCCGATCGGGGGCACTCGTTCACATACCGGCCACTCGGGGTGGCACGATGCTTCCGTACGCGCCGGTCGAGGGGACGGTAGAGACGCATGAGCACATCGAGTACCGAGCAGCAGCCCGGGGCGGTCTCGCCGATCCGTGCGGGAATTCCGGGTGTTCCGGAGACCCATCGGCCGCCCGTGCAGCGCACCGACAGCCCGGCGCTGACCGTGGACCCTTCCCCCGGCTCTTCGGGCAGGGGGTACCCCCAGCCGCCGGACCTGACCGTGCCGAGCCTGCCCGAGCTGCGCACCCTGCGCCGGCAGGCGCAGCGCGACGAGGCCGACCTGAGTTACGTACGGCGGCTGCTGCAGGGGCGGATCGACATCCTGCGCGCGGAGCTGGCCCGGCGCGGACCCTCCTCCGTCGTGGACAGCGGCCAGGCGCCGGCGGCGGACGGGCAGGCGTCCGTCGTCGAGCGGCTCGCGGAGATCCTCAAGGACGCGCCCGCCCGGCAGCGCTCCTCTGCCCGCCATGTGACGCTCGGCACACCGCACAGTGAGGAGTACCGGCGGCTGGCCGCGGAGATGCTCGCCGAGGTCGAGCTGTCGGACCTGGGCGCCCGCACAGACCTGGAGCTGGGCGTGGCGATGGGGCGGCTCGTGCGGTACGAGCGGCAGGTGTCCGGTCGGCGGCAGCATCTGCAGCGCACGGCCGACGACTGCAGCGCGGAGATCGCCCGCAGGTACCGCGAAGGCGAGGCGCAGGTGGACGACCTGCTCGTCTGACCCGGTGGCTCGTGCCGGCCCGCCACGACGCGGGCGGCGAGCCGATGGCGGCGGCCGGGACGGCAGCGGTGCGCCCCTGACGGACTGCCGCGGCGCGCCCCTGACGGCGATCAGCCCCACGATGCCCGGCCCTCGCTTCGGGGGCGGGAAAATGCCCGCGACACCCCGGACCCCGTCCCCCTACCGTCGACCCATGACTGCCGCCCGCCCCGACATCGACGTACGCCCCGTCACGGACGCCGAGATCCGCGACTGGGTCCGTGCCCTGAAGACCGGCTTCCTGCGCAGTCCCGGCGTCACCGAAGCCGAGATCGCCGACCGCGCCTCCCACATCGTCCCCTCCCGCACCCTCGGCGCCTTCGACTCCGGCCGGTGCGTGGCGACGTTCCGCTCCTTCGACCAGGAGCTCACGGCCGTCGGTGGCGGAGCCGTCCCGGCCGACGCCATCTCGAACGTCACCGTCACCGCCACCCACCGCCGCCGCGGCCTGCTCACCCGCATGATGACCCAGGACCTCGCGGCCGCGAAGGACCGCGGTGACGTCGTCGCCACCCTGATCGCCGCCGAATCGCGGTGACCCCGGCCGCCGAGCGCGCCCTGTGGCTGCACCTGTGCTCGATCGACTGGGTGGCGAGGGTCAGGAGCGGCTGGCGCGCCCCCGACGACCTGCTCCCCCTGTTCCTGCCGGATCCACGCGCGGCCACGGTCACCACACAGGCGGACTGGCTGTGGGTGCGCGTCCTCGACGTCGTACGGGCCCTTGAGACGCGGACGTACCAGGGTTCCGGGACGCTGGTGCTGGAAGTGGCCGACCGGGCCGGTCTGGCCGGTGGCCGCTGGCGGCTGGAGGCCGGGCCCGACGGGGCGGGCTGCACGCCGACGACGGCGCGGACCGATCTGGCCCTGGACGTGGCGGAGTTGGCGTCCCTGTGGCTCGGTGACGAGTCGGCGGTGCGGCTCGCGGCGCTCGGCCGGGTCCGGGAAGAACGAGCGGGCGCCGCCCGAGTGGCCGACGCCCTGCTGCGTACGTCCAGGCGACCTTGGTGCCCGGACATCTTCTGAGCGCTCCTTCCTGCCGGCGACAGTGACAGGGATGACGCATCCGTAGCTTGGCTGTTCAGTTGTGACTGTGCGTTGACGGTGTTCAGTTGTGGCTGTACCGGACGGACGATCTCGAGTTGTGGCTGTGCCTGCGGCTGTGACTGTGCCTGTGACTGTGACTGTGCGACGGCTGTTCAGTTGTGACTGCGCGGACTGTTCAGTTGTGGCTGTGCCGCGGTGCCGGGCGTCGGCTGCCGCTTGTGTTGGTGCCTTCCGACCGTGCTCCCGGCTCCCCTCCGGAAGGGAGCGCGGTCCGACGTTCCCCAACTGTCACCGTGGTGGCCAACACTTGGAAAGTTTGACCATGTCGTTCAAGTTGGCTACCAACTTCACTTCTCTTATCTCCGCTTGGGAGCGACTCATAACCACCTTCCTTGGAACTGCCTGAAGATGGCGGGAAGTTGTAGTGTTTGGCCGTGGACCCGGAACACGCCTCCGCCAATGGGCGGAAGAGGTCACAACGGCCACAGAGGTCACACCGCGAGGTGGCCGACGAACTGCGGCACCGGATCAGGACCGGCGTGCTGCGGCCGGGCCAGCGCATGCCCACACAGGCCAAGCTGGCCGACGAGTTCGGGGTGGAGCGCGGAGCCGTACGGCAGGCCCTGCGCATCCTGCAGTCGGAGCACCTGCTCACCAATGTGACCAAAGGCAGTCCGGCGACCGTCGCCCCCGGCCCGCACCGGGCCCTGACCGGCCCCGCCGCCCCGCCGCTGCCCACCACGGTCGCCCTCGCGCCCCGTATCGCCGCCGCCTTCGGCGCCCCGCACGTCGAGATCGACGCCCTGTGCCTGACCTCGATCTCGCTCACTCTCGCCATTGGTGAACCGTTGCGGCAGATCCACGCCGGGCGAATGAAACCGGCCAAGGTCGATGTCCGCGTGCTGCTGCCCAGCCGGGACATCGCCCTCGCCTTCCCGGCGCCGGTGGACGCCTCCGCGTCCGCGCCGCTGCGCCGGCGCTGGCTGGCCCAGCGCAACGCCCAGGGACAGGTGCTCAAGCACAATCTGCTGGCCCTGCGCGCCACCCACGGCATCGACGTGCACGTGAGCTTCCGCGCGCTGCCCTTCACCCCGCCGGTCAAGCTCTACCTGCTGGGTGGCACGGAGGCGCTCTTCGCGTACTACACGCTGCGGCGGCG
The DNA here is from genome assembly GCF_044334385.1 of Streptomyces sp. NPDC020801. Taxonomy (NCBI): domain Bacteria; kingdom Bacillati; phylum Actinomycetota; class Actinomycetes; order Kitasatosporales; family Streptomycetaceae; genus Streptomyces; species Streptomyces sp. NPDC020801. The sequence continues at coordinate 270,495 of NZ_JBIRST010000009.1, read as the reverse complement.
CGAGGAGGAGATCGACCACGAGCATCTCCAGCTGTACGACGCCGAGGGCACCCAGTCGATGCTGTTCGCCTTCGAGCAGGGCGCCGGGCCGCGGGACACGTTGTTCGTCGAGCAGTCGCACCTGTGGTTCAACGCGCTGTGGGAGACGATCAGTTCGGAGCTGACGCTCAAGAGCTGATGCTCACGAGCCGAGCTCAGGAACTGACGTCTCCCACAAAATGGGTACGGCCTCGGGTCACAGGGCGGGTCCGGCGAGGAGCATCGCCAGCACGACGGCCCCCACGGAGCTGATGGCCGGGCTCTTGGCCTTGATGCCGATGGTGAGCAGGAGCAGGCCGATGAGTCCCATCGCGCCGTACTTCCACTGGACGAGCTGTTCGAAGCCGACGACGAGGACTGCGGAGAGAAGAGCGAGAGCAGGCACGGCGATTCCCCCTTCGGGCTTGCCTGGGCGGGCGGGAGTGGGGGGTGCATGGATACAGGAGGCAAAACTTCCGCCAACTCAACCAAGTTGGCAACCAACTCTGCTGTAGTTGTCCCCACTTGGCTGCTATCCATAAACAAGTTTCAAACAACTCCCTTTAGATGGACCAAAGTTGTAGCGTTTTGGTCGTGACCCAGGAGAACGTGGCCGTGAACGGCAGCAGAAGGAGCTCGCCCCAGGAGATCGCCGAGACCCTGCGGGAGCGGATCCGCGCCGGTGAGCTCAAGCCGGGCGACCGCCTGCCCACCCAGGCCGAACTCGCCGAGGAGTTCGGGGTGGAGCGCGGCACCGTGCGCCAGGCCCTCAGGGCACTCCAGGACGACGGCCTGCTCAGCAATGTGAGCAAGGGCAGTCCCCCGAGGATCGCCGCCCCGGCCACGGCCCGCGCCGAGCCCCAGCCGACCATGGTGGGCCTCACACCCCGGCTCGTAGAGGCGTTCTCGGCCCGGCAGGTCCGGATCGACGCCGCCTGCCTGACCGCCGAGACCCTGATGCTGGCCGTCGGGGAGCCCGTCCGCCTGATCCACGAGGGCCGGCTGCGCCCCGAGTCGATCGACGTCCGCATCCTGCTGCCGTCCAGGGACATCAATCTGGCCTTCCCCGTCTCGGTGGACCGGGACATCGAGGACGACCCGGTCCACCAGCGCTGGCTCGCCCAGCGCAACGCCCAGGGTCACGTCCTGCGGCACAACCTCAACGCCCTGCGCGCCACCCACGGCATCGACGTCCGCGTGACCTTCCGCGCGCTGCCCTTCACCCCGCCGGTCAAGCTGTACCTGCTCAACGGCGCGGAGGCGCTGATGGCGTACTACATGATCACCCGTCGTGAGGAGACCGCGGACGACGGGACGCTGGACATGTACGACGTCCTGGGCACCGAGTCCCTGCTGTTCTCCTTCGAGCGGGCGGCCGGACGGCGGGACGCGGCGTTCGTGGAGGAATCCCAGAAGTGGTTCGATGCCCTCTGGGAAACCATCACGACGGATCTGACACTCTCCTAGTGACTTCTGATACGACGCAGACCGAAGCGGTGACAGCCGGGACCGGAAAAGAGACCGGAGAAGAGACGGAGAAGCTGCGGAATCTGATCACCCGCGCCCATGTCGTGCTCTGGGACTTCGACGGGCCGATCTGCCGGCTGTTCGCCGGGCACTCCTCGGAGCGGGTGGCGACCGAACTGGTGCAGTGGCTGGAGGGCCGGGGCCTGCACGGCCTGCTCACGGAGACCGAACGCGAGTCGCTGGACCCGCACATGGTCCTGCGCGCCGTGGACCGCCGGCACCCCGGCAGCGACCTGGTCGCGGAACTGGAGGCCCGCCTCACCCACGAGGAACTGCGCGCCGCCTCCTCCGCCTGGCCCACCCCGTACGCCGACCCGCTGATCCGCACCTGGACGGCGCTGGGCTCCCGGCTGGCCATCGCCACGAACAACTCGCCCCTGGTGGTGCGCAAGTACCTGCAGGGCCGCGGCCTGGTCCCCTGCTTCGCCCCGCACATCTACGGCCGCACCGAGGACCTCCAGCACCTCAAACCCGACCCGCACTGCCTGAACCGGGCCCTGAGCGCCATGGGGGCGGCCCCGGCCGACTCCCTGATGATCGGCGACACCCCCTCCGACCACGAGGCCTCCCTCCGCGCCGGCGTCCCCTTCCTCGGCTACGCCCGCAACGCCCGCAAGGAGAAACGGCTGCGAGAGGCCGGTGCGACGCTGATCGTGGAGTCACTGGAGCCGGTGCTTCGAATGCTGCGGCCCGGACACTGACCTGCCACCCGTCGCCTGCGACGAGGGGAGGCGGCGCCCGCGGCCGCCGTGCCGCCCAAACCGAGTCCCTCTCAGGACGCCCGGCCCCTCGTGCCGTTCCCCGCTCGGCCTCGCTTGCACTCCTGTGGGAGGTGCGCCCGTGAACGGCCGCCCGGACCACCGCCCCGGCCACCGGCTGCGCGCCTTCCGCAGGCGCGGAGCCGGGCAGCGTCTTCGCCGGCAACGCCCGGACGTGGTCCGGCCGGAGTTGGACTCGGTCCGGCAACAGTTGGCCGAGTGGGCCGGGACCTTGCGCTAGCATTCCCGCACCGCGCCCGAGCGATCGCCTCCCGCCGTACGTATGGGTGTGGGACGGCGAGCACGCCGGCCCTGCGCGACCGACGCGGACGAGCGACAAGCCACCCCTTGTGCCGACTCAACCGCTTCTCGAGTCGTGCGGGAAGGACTCCAGGCTTAACGTTTGCCCTACCCGTCACCCCGCGCGACCGAAACCGGAGCGGCCAGTGGACGCACCCCCCGTCTCCCGGGCATTCCCCGGGAGACACGCCGCCGGCCGTCCCGGCCCGGCCCTGGCGGCGTTCGTCCGGACCGCCGCGTCCGGACAGGCCGGAAGCGGACACCACCACCACAACTACGTCCTGCCCCTGCCGGCGGATGTGGCGCCCCTGGTGGGCCGGGCGGCCGGCACCCCGGTGACCGTGCGGAAACGACGCGTGGACGCGCTGCCCGTGGTGATCAGGACCTGGCGCGAGGAGCCGCAGGTCCTGGATGCCGTCAAAGGCGTCCTGCCGGGTGTCCCCGAGTGCCTGGTGAGCGGGGACGGCTTCGCCCTCCACACCTATGTGGAAGGAGCGCCGCTCTCCAGTGTCTGCGGGAACGGCAAACCCGTGGACACCCTGCTGGTGAAGGCGCTGGCGGAGCTGCTCGCCCGGCTGACCCAGGTACGGCGCACCGCGCTGCCCGCCCTGCCGGCGGTCTGGCCCCGCAACCACACCGACAGCCAGGGCTTCCTGCGCACCCTGGCCCATCTCGCCGACGAGCAGATCCGGCGGCCCAACTGGCCTGCTTTCGGTGGGCTGTTCGCGGCGCTCGGGGTGCCGGAGGACGCGCTGGTCCGGTTGCGGGAGCGGGTGCCGGCCATGAGCCGGCGGCCCTTCAGCCTGCTCCACGCCGACCTGCACCGCGACAACCTGATCGTGTCCCGCGGCGGGGACCCGCCCCTGACGTGCGTCGACTGGGAGCTCGCCGGCTTCGGCGATCCCCTGCACGACCTCGCCGTCCACCTGGTGCGCATGCAGTACCCGTCCCACCAGCGGTCCGAGGTCGTCGACGCCTGGGCGGAGGCGATGGCCCGTACCAGGCCGGCCGCCGTCAACGGTCTGGCGCGCGATCTGCGGCACTACGTCGCCTTCGAGCGCGCGCAGTCGGTGTTCCCGGACGTGATGAGGGCCGCTCGCTCGCTGGAGGGCACCTTCGACCAGAAGGCGCTCACCGGGGCCACGGCGGCCGTGCAACGCGCCCTGCAGGCGGCGGCCGAGCCGCTCGGGCTGCGCCATGTCCCGGACGCGGGCGAGATCGAGCGGGTGCTCTTCCGGTGGCGGGCCTCCCGGCGGGTGGCGGGCGTCGGGGGGCGGGCCCCGGTGGTCCGGGCCTTCGACTGGGAGCCGGACCCCCGGCTGCCGGAGCATCCCCGCTTCCCGCACTCCGCGGTGAGCGAGGCCCTGCGCGAGGAGGGTGCGGCGGACGCCGGCCGGGTGTTCAAGGGCACGGGCCATCTCAACTCGGTGGTCCGGGTGCCGGGCACCGACTACGACGTCGTGGTGCGGCGCAAGGTGGCCAGCGCCTTCCGGCGCGAGCGCAGCTTCCTCAGCGAGCACGCCGTGCTCCGGGCCATCGAGCGGTCACAGGCCGCCGTGGCGGCGCCCAGAGTGCTCGTACTGGGGGAGAGCCATGGGGACCCCTTCGCGATCCACACCTACGAAGGGCCGCTCGACGCCGACCGGCCGCCGAGCCACCCGGTCCACGGTCTGCTGCCGCACGAGGCGGACCGGCTGGTGGACCAGCTGTGCGCCCTCACGCGGGTGGACTACCGCCAGATCGACCCGACGGCAGGGGAGGGCGGCTTCCACGCCTGGCTGACCAGCCAGCTCGTGATCCTCGTGGCGGCGCTGCCGAAGGAGTCGCAGCAGATGGCCCGCCTGCTCGGGCTGCCCGAGGCGCCCCGCCTCCGGGAGATCCTCTCCCGGCACCAGGTGACCCACCGCGAGCCGTCGCTGCTGCACGGCGACCTGAACCCGTGGAACCTGGTCCGCCGTGACGACCACCCCCTGGCGCTGACCATCATCGACTGGGAGATGGCGGTGGTGGGAGATCCCCTCTACGACCTGGTCCGGCACATGCACCTCACCCCCACCCGGCCCGAGATCCGGGACCGGATGTTCCGCCGCTGGGAGGAGCGCCTCCCCCAGCCGTACACCAGGAACTGGCGCCAGGACTGGCGCGTCTACCGCTGGCTGGAGATCGTCCGCTCCGCCTATGTGGACCTCGACCGCCTGGTGACCGGCGCCGGCCTGGACGCCCCGAACGTCCGCCGGGCGGTCGACTCCTACGCGATGACGCTGGCGGCGGCCACCAGTTCCCTCGGCCTGCCCGCCCGTTCGGCGGCCCTCGGCGAGGAGCCGCACCGGCGCCGGCGGACGATCCTCGGCTCGGCGGCGGGGGCCTGAGGGCCACCGGTGGATCGTAGGCTCGCCCCATGAGCGAGATCGGCCTGCGCGAACGCAAGCGGCGGCGGATGTACCAGGAGGTGTCGGACGTCGCCGTCCGGCTGTTCCTGGAGAAGGGGTTCGACGCGGTCTCGGTGGCCGAGGTCGCCGCGGCGGCCGAGATCTCCAAGCCGACCCTCTTCCGGTACTTCCCGGCCAAGGAGGACCTCGTCCTGCACCGGATCGCCGACCACGAGGACGAGGCCGCCCGCGTGGCCGCCGCCGAGCCCGCGGCACCGCTCGACGCGCTGCGGCGCCACTTCCTGGCCGGCCTCGAGCGGTGCGACCCGGTCACCGGCCTCAATGACGACCCGGAGGTGCTCGCCTTCCACACCCTTCTCTACGGCACCCCGTCCCTGGTCGCGCGTCTGCACACCCACCTGGAACGCTCCGAGGCCGCGCTGGCCGGCGCCCTCGGCGGCGGCCTGGACGCACGGCTGGCGGCCGGCCAGATCGTCGCCGTGCAGCGCGTCCTCGCCCAGGACAACTGGCGGCGGATCGCGGCCGGGGAGCCGCTGGAGAAGGTACGGGCGGGCGCGGTGGCGGCTGCCGAGCGGGCGTTCGAACGGCTGGCCGGCTGCCTGGCCGCCCCACCGATCGTTACTGAGTAAAAATCGTAACTCAGTTACGTCTTTCCGGTACGCTCGACGGAATGACGTCACCCCAGCCTGCCCTTCGCCACGCGCTCGACGCCGAACGCGCCCACCACGACACCTGCCGCGCCGCCCTCGCCGCCATGGTCGACGGGGCCCGGGAACAGGTCGTGACGGGTGAGGACGTCTCCGCGTCCGGGGCCGACGCAGAGGTCCTCGGCCGCGGGCTGCGCAGCCGGGCCGAGGCGTTGCGCGAACTGCCCGAAGGCCCGCTCTTCTTCGGCCGCCTGGACTTCGGCCCCGCCGCCGGGGACCATCGCGGGCAGCGCTATCACCTCGGGCGCCTGCGGATCACCGAGCACCCCGCCGCCCCGCCGCTCGTCGTCGACTGGCGCGCACCGGTCTCCCGCGCCTTCTACCAGGCCAGCGCCCGCGACCCGCAGGGCGTCGCCGTCCGCCGCCGGTTCGGCTGGGCGCCGGGCAGCCGCGGCGACCGGGCCGACCTGACCGGTCTGGAGGACGAGCACCTCGACCGGGGCGAGTCCCGGGCGAGCGACATCGTCGCCCGCGAGCTCGAACGCCCCCGCGTCGGGCCCATGCGGGACATCGCGGCCACCATCCAGCCCGAGCAGGACGACCTCGTACGGGCCGGCCTCCGCGCTTCGGTGTGTGTGCAGGGCGCCCCGGGCACCGGCAAGACCGCCGTGGGTCTGCACCGGGCCGCCTACCTGCTCTACACCCACCCGCAGCGCCTGCGGCGCGGCGGGCTGCTCATCCTCGGCCCCAACCGCTCCTTCCTCACCTACATCTCCGAGGTGCTGCCCGCCCTCGGCGAGAGCGGCGTACGGCAGTCGACCGTGGCCGACGAGATCGCCCGCGCCGCGGTGACCGGCGCGGACGACGAGGCGGCCGCCCGCCTCAAACACGACGTCCGGATGGCCGAGGTGCTGCGCCGGGCGCTGTACGCGCGGGTGTCGGCCGAGGAGATCGACTCCCTCGCCGTGCCGGACGGGTCCTGCCGCTGGCGCGCCGGCGCCGGCGAACTGGCGCGGATCGTCGCGGACGTACGCGCCGAGGAGCCGCCGTACGCGATCGGCCGCGAGCGCGTGCGCACCCGCGTGGTCCGCCTTCTGCGGCAGCAGGCCGAGAGGCGGTCCGGGCCGCGCCCCGCCTCCTGGGTGCGCGGGATCGAACGGTCGCGGGCGGTGAGCAGGTACGTCGACGCCGCCTGGCCCGGGGTGCGGCCCGAGGAGGTGGTCGCGGAACTCCTCACGGACCCGGATGCGCTGGCGCGGGCCGCGGACGGGCTGCTGGACGCCGGCGAGCAGAAGGCGGTGCTGTGGAAGAGGCCGCCGCGCTCGTACCGGTCCGCGCGCTGGTCGGCCGCCGACCTGGTCCTCCTCGACGAGGTGGCCGGACTGGTCGAACACCCGGAGGGCTACGGCCACATCGTCGTCGACGAGGCGCAGGACCTGTCACCCATGGAGTGCAGGGCGATCGCACGGCGGGCGTCGTTCGCCTCCGTGACGGTGCTCGGGGACCTGGCGCAGGGGACCACGGCGTGGGCCGCGCGGTCGTGGCCCGAGCTGCTCGGACATCTGGGCCGGCCGGACGCGGCCGTGGTGCCGCTGACGACCGGGTTCCGGGTGCCGCGCGAGGTCGTCGCGCTGACCAACCGGCTGCTGGTGGGGCTGGACGTGGCCGTACCGCCGGCCCGTTCGCTGCGCGGGGGCGGCGAGCTGCGGATGCGTGAGGCCGCGGGCGATCTGCTGGGAGCGGTCGTCGCGGCGGTGGGCGACGCGCTGACCCGGGAGGGTTCCGTCGGGGTCGTCGCGGCGGACGCCCAGGCGGGGCGGGTGCGGCAGGCGCTGGCCGCGGCCGGGATCGAGGCGGTGGGGCCGGAGGAGACGGGCGCGCGGGTGACGGTGCTGCCGGCCGGGCTCGCCAAGGGGCTGGAGTACGACCACGTCGTCGCCGTCGAACCGGCGGCGATCGCGGAGGCGGAGGAGCGCGGGCTCAACCGCCTGTACGTGGCGCTGACCCGGGCGGTGTCCCGGCTGGACGTGGTGCACGAACGGCCGCTCCCGTTCTGACGCCACCCCCGTTCCCCGTTCCGGCGCGGGGCGGCACCCGGGGTCGGGTGAGGGCCGGACGGCGACGGGTACCGCGATCCGCTCGTGCTCCTCGCGCAGCGGCACGTCCGGCAGTTGACACGCCGTCGTGCGCCGGGGATGCCGCCGCCGTCCGCGATGCCGCAGCACGCCGCCCACCCGTGCCGCCCACCGCGCCGCGGCATCCTCCGGAGTGGTGTGGCGCACTCTTGCAAGCAGGTTGCTTGCAATTGTTAGCGGGTTGGGTGCAAGGTGGGGACATGGCATCGCTCAACGTCGGCAATCTCGGTGAGTATCTGCGCGAGCAGCGGCGCAACGCGCAGCTGTCGCTGCGGCAGCTCGCCGATGCCGCCGGGGTGTCCAATCCGTATCTGAGTCAGATCGAGCGCGGGCTGCGCAAGCCGAGCGCGGAGGTGCTGCAGCAGGTCGCCAAGGCGCTGCGCATCTCCGCCGAGACGCTGTACGTGCGGGCCGGGATCCTCGACGCCGAGCGGGACCGGGACGACGTGGAGACACGCGCCGTCATCCTCGCCGACCCTTCGCTCAACGAGCGGCAGAAGCAGGTGCTGCTCCAGATCTACGAGTCCTTCCGCAAGGAGAACGGGTTCGGGATCACCAGGAAGGACGGTCGGGAGGAGGTCCGCGACGGCGATGGCGCCGGGGCGGACACATCGGACACATCGCACATACCGAACATGCTGGATATATCCAACGCCTCGCCCGCCCAGGACGGCGACAGCGGGGCCGGCGGTGAGAGCGGGGGCACCGTACGCCCCGCCGCCGTTCCCGAGGCGGACGGCGGCCGGCCCGCCTCCACCGGGCGACGCAGTACCCGCACGTCCCGCGGCAGCGACGCCGATCCGCACAAGACGGCCGGCTGACGCCACGGCCCCTGCGAAGAAGGGCCCGGCCGGCGGCCGATCCACCGCGGCACACCAAAACCCTCAAGCGAAATCGATCCGGGAGGACCATCACCATGGCCATCACCGACGACCTGCGCAAGACCCTCAGCGACCCGACGCCGCTCTACTTCGCCGCGGGCACCGCGGACCTGGCCCTGCAGCAGGCCAAGAAGGTGCCCGCCCTGGTGGAGCAGCTGCGTGCCGAGGCCCCCGCCCGCATCGACGCGGTGCGCAACACCGACCCCAAGGCCGTCCAGGAGCGGGCCGCCGCCCGTGCCAAGGAGGCCGGCGCCCGCGTCAAGGAGACGCAGGAGAGCTTCCAGACCAAGGTCACCGAGTTCTTCAACTCCCTCGACTCCGACCTGAAGAAGCTCGGCACCAACCTCGACTCCGACCTGAAGAAGTTCGGCGAGACCGCCCAGGATCTCGCCCTGCGCGGTGTCGGCGTCGCCGCCGAGTACGCCGTGAAGGCCCGTGAGACCTACGAGAAGGTCGCCGAACACGGTGAGCAGGCCGTGCGGACCTGGCGCGGCCAGGCCGCCGAGGGCATCGAGGACATCGCCGAGGAGGTCGAGGAGCTCGCCGTCGCCGTCGAGCCCAAGCCCGAGCCGGTCGAGGTGAGGGAGGACGGGCCCGCCGGGGCCAAGGCCCAGCCCGCGTCCGTTCCCACTCCGGCCGAGGCCGCGGCGAAGAAGCCCGTGGCGAAGAAGTCCCCGGCCGCCCGCAAGACCGCGCCCGCCACGAAGAAGACCACCCCGCCGGCCAAGTAGGCGGCGGCGCGTCTCGCCCGTACGGGCGACAGCCGTACGGGCCGGGCACCCCTGGGGTGCCCGGCCCGTTCTACGGGTACGGTGGCCGCGTAGGAGTCGGTGAGAACGGGCGGTGGACAGCATGCTGATGTTGGGCTTCGCGGGCTTTCTGGGGATCCTGAAGATCCTCCTCATGGCCCTGGCCGCGTTCGGGCTGTTCGACGCCGCCTTCCGGCGCGAGGACGCCTTCCGCGCGGCCGACAAGCAGAACAAGGTGTTCTGGCTGATCATCCTGGCCCTGGCGCTCGTCGTGAGCTACCTGTTCTCGATCTTCTCGTTCCTGCCGGTCATCGGTGTGATCGCGAGCATCGTCTACATCGTGGACGTACGGCCGGCGCTGAAGCAGGTGTCGGGTGGCAGCGGCGGGGGCCGCCGCGGCAGCAGCAGCGACGGACCGTACGGGCCGTACAACGGCGGACGGTGAACCGCCGGCCCCCGAGCGGCCGGCGGACCGGGGAACCCACGGCTCCCGGGCGGACCGGGGCGCCTACGGCTGCCGGTCCAGCAGGACCACCGCCACGTCGTCCGTGAGTTCGCCGCCGTTGAGCTCGCGCACCTCGCTCACGGCCGCCCGCAGCAGATCCTCGCCGCGCAGGCCCTGGGCCAGCTGGCGGCGGACCATCTGCAGCATGCCGTCCTGCCCGAGCCGTTCGCCGTCCTGGCCGACCCGGCCCTCGATCAGGCCGTCGGTGTAGAGCATCAGGCTCCACTCGGCGCCCAGCTCGACCTGCATCCGGGGCCAGCGGGCGCCCGGCAGCAGCCCGAGGGCGGGGCCGTTGTTGTCGGAGGGCAGCAGCTTGGCGGGCCGGCCGGGGTGGGCGATCAGCGGCGACGGGTGACCGGCCAGGCACAGGCCCGCGCGGCGCCCGTCGGGCGCGATGTCGACCGTGCACAGCGTCGCGAAGATCTCGTCGTCGGCACGCTCGTGCTCCAGTACCTGCTGCAGCGTGTTGAGCAGCTCGTCCCCGCACAGCCCGGCCAGCGTCAGCGCCCGCCAGGCGATGCGCAGCTCCACACCGAGCGCCGCCTCGTCGGGGCCGTGCCCGCAGACGTCGCCGATCATGGCGTGCACTGCGCCGTCGGGCGTGCGGACGGCGTCGTAGAAGTCGCCGCCGAGCAGCGCGCGCGAACGGCCGGGGCGGTAGCGGGCGGCGAAGCGCAGCGAGGACCCCTCCAGCAGGGGGGTCGGCAGCAGGCCGCGCTCGAGACGGCGGTTCTCCTGCGCGCGCAGCTTGCCCTCGGCGAGCCTGCGCTCGGCCGTGTCCGAGCGCTTGCGCTCCACCGCGTACCGGATCGCGCGGCTCAGCAGCCGCCCGTCCAGCTCGTCGCGGAACAGATAGTCCTGGGCGCCGACCCGCACCGCCTCCGCGCCGCGCTCGGCGTCGCCGGACGCGGTGAGCGCGAGGACGGCGTGCCGGGGCGCGAGCCGGAGCACGTGCTTGAGCACGGCCAGCTCGTCGGCGTCACCGCCGCCGGACCGGCCGGGCGCCGGCAGCGCGAGGTCCAGCAGGATGCAGTGGACGTCGTCGGTGAGCAGCCGCTCGGCCTCGGTGAGGTTGCGGGCCGTGCGGACACGGATCGGCTTGCCGGACGAGTCGGCCAGCTCGGGCACGATCGGCGAACCACCGGGATCGTCCTCGATCAGCAGCAGAGTGAGATGGGTGTTGTTGCTGTTGCCGGTGTTGCGGTTGTCCTTCTCGGCCGGGGCTTCCTGCTGCGGGGCCTGTGCTGTGGAGGGGCCGCCGTCGTGGGGCACGGTCTGCGCCTGACCGCTCTCCGCGGCCGGGATCGCTCTCTGCCGCGGTACGGGCACGGGCATGTCCTGGTTCCTTCCCTCCCCCCGAGGGCATGGTGGGTACGAGGGACCTCGCCCCACCGACGGGGACCATAGCGGTAGTCGGCGCCGCAGCGGAATGGTGTGAGGCGCCTCGCTCGCTCATCGGCCGGTGTCATATGCCGCGATCCATAGCGGAGTTGGACAGGACGCCTCCGGGACCGTCATGACGTAGGTCACGCCCGCCATGCGTTTACGGGTGAGTTGGGGTGCGATGGGTCACGTGGTCCAGGTCACCGCCGCCCGGATGATCCCGTGGGAGGTCAGCCCGCGTCCGGCCGTACGACCCCCAGGATCGGCATCGAACCCGCACCCGCGAGCGTCACCGTGCGCCCCGGCCGCGGGGCGTGGATGATCGCACCGTCGCCGACGTACATGGCCACATGACTGGCGTCGTCGAAGTAGATGATCAGGTCGCCGGGGCGCATGTCCTTGATGTCCACGTGCTCGAGCTGCTTCCACTGCTCCTGCGAGGTGCGCGGGATGGGTCGGCCCGCCGCCGCCCAGGCCTGCGAGGTCAGCCCGGAACAGTCGTACGTCTTCGGGCCCTCGGCGCCCCACTCGTACGGCTTGCCGATCTGGGCCGTGGCGAACTCCACCGCCTTCCTGTCCGCCGCGGAGGCCTTTGCCCGGATGTCCTTGAGGACTCCGGTGCCCAGCCAGGCCGTCTGCGCCTGGTCGGCGGCCTGCTGCTCCAGCTGTGCCAGGCGCTCCTGCTGCCGCTTCTCCAGCGTGGACTGGAGCTTCTCGGCCTCCTTGATCCGCTGCTGGATCTTCGTCTTGGCCGCGGCCTTGGCCTTGCGGTCGGCCTCCAGTTGCTGCCACCGGTCGGCGGCGTCGTCGGCGAGACTGTTCAAGTCCCCCTCGGTGCGGGCGGTTTCCGTGATCAGGTCCCTGGTCGCCCGCTCGCCCTGCAGCATCCGGCCCGCCCCGTCGAGGAACGTCTGCGGGTCGTCGCTGAGCATCAGCTGTGCCTCGGGCGGCAGTCCGCCGGAGCGGTACTGGGCGCGGGCCGCGGCGCCCGCCTGGTCCTTCAGCTCGTCGAGTCTGCGCTGCTCCTTGACGATCTTCTTGGCCAGGTCGACGATCTGGGCGGACTGCTTGTCCGCCGTCTCCTGGGCCGCGTTGTAGGCGTCCGTGGCGACGGCGGCGTCGTGGTAGAGCTTGTCCAGCCTGGTGCGGACGGCCTCGAGGTCCTTGTCCGGCGGGAGTGTCGCGGAGGGGGAGGGCGAGGAGGAGCCGGACGGCGAGGCCGCGGAGCCGGACGGCGCCGGTGTGGGGGCGGGCCGCGCGTTCGCGAACGCCGTCCCCGGTGCGCCCAGCACGGTGACCGCGCAGACCACGGTCACAGCCGCCGTGAGCACACTGCTCCTGCCCCGTCGCATACCCCAGCCCCCAACCTGATTTACCGTCAGTAACTTACGGACGTCTGGGGGATCGTGCCATGCTCCCGACCAAAACAACAGAGGCCGGCTTCTCTCCCGCCCCTGCACCGACGATCTCCCCGCCTGTGTGACGAACCACCTACGGAGATCGTTCCCCGCAGGTCGGAAGGGGTGCGACGACCTGTGTGCGCCGGCCCCGGGCGGTCTGCCGTCAGTCGCGCGGGGCCAACGCCTGCCAGTTCACCGTGACTTCACCCTGCCGCCACCGCAACGGCCCGTCCGTCAACGGCCAGTCGGCCGCGAGGTCGCGCACCGCGCGGATCCAGCGCTGCCGGGCCCCGTAGGAGGCGTAGGGCGCGGCGGCCGCCCAGGCGCGGTCGAAGTCGCACAGGAAGGCGTGCACGGGCTCGCCGGGAACGTTGCGGTGGATGAGCGCCTTCGGCAGGCGCTCGGCGAGGTCGGACGGGCGCTGAAGGGAGCCGAGCCGGGTGGCGAAGGTGACCGTGCGGGGGCCCTCCGGGCCGAGCGCCACCCACACGTGCCGCCGGCCGATCTCGTCGCAGGTGCCCTCCACGAGCAGCCCCCCGCGCGAGTGCCCGTCCGCCGGCGCGAGCCGTGCGCACAGCCGCTCCCAGACCGCGGCGACCTCGTCCTCGTCGTACTGCCGCAGCACGTTCGCCGCGCGGATGAGGTGCGGGCGCCGCGGGACGGGGACCTCGAAGCCGCCGTGCCGGAAGACGAGTCCGTCGCGCTCGTACGGCTTCGCGGCCGCGACCCGGGCCGGTTCGATCTCGACACCCACCACGCGCGCGCGTGGAGCGGCGGTACGCAGGCGGTGCAGCAGTTCGACCGCAGTCCAGGGAGCGGCGCCGTAGCCGAGGTCGACGGCGACCGGATCGGCGGCACGGCGCAGTTCGGCCCCGTGCGTGGCCGCGATCCAGCGGTCCATGCGGCGGAGCCGGTTGGGGTTGGTCGTCCCGCGCGTCACCGTTCCCACGGGGCGGGTCGCTGCGCGGGATGTCATGGATACGAGGGTATGGGGGCACTCGGTGCCGTACGCACCCGAGTAACGCAGAACACGCACCGCGACCCGTAGCCGCGCACGCCGCGCACGCCCGCCATCGAACGGTTGAGCGATGGCCGGTAATGATTGGGCAAAGGTCCCGCCGACGGAAATGGGGCCGCCCCTTCCGGCGTTGCCCCTTGAAGGGCACTCGGTGCCCCAGGTCCGGCATGCCGCAGCAAGGAGGAACGCCACGTGAGCCAGTACGCCGGCAGGCTCGGGCGTCGCTCCCCGGCGGCACCCCCGCGGCTGCGGCTGCACCGCCGGCCCCGCCGTGTCGCCATGCTCTCCGTGCACACCTCACCGCTCCACCAGCCCGGCACGGGCGACGCCGGCGGCATGAACGTCTACATCGTGGAGCTCGCACAGCGGCTCGCCGCCCAGGGCGTGGAGGTCGAGATCTTCACCCGGGCCACCGCGGGGGGCCTCCCGCCCACCGTCGAGCTCGCCCCCGGCGTCCTCGTCCGGCATGTCGACGCCGGGCCCTACGAGGGCCTGGCCAAGGAGGACCTCCCGGCCCAGCTGTGCGCCTTCACCCATGGCGTGATGCAGGCCTGGGCCGGTCACCGCCCCGGCTACTACGACCTCGTCCACTCGCACTACTGGCTCTCCGGCCACGTCGGCTGGCTCGCCGCCCAGCGCTGGGGCGTTCCCCTGGTGCACGCCATGCACACCATGGCCAAGGTCAAGAACGCCAACCTGGCCGACGGCGACACCCCCGAGCCCGCCGCCCGCGTCATCGGCGAGACCCAGATCGTCTCCGCCGCGGACCGGCTGATCGCCAACACCGACGAGGAGGCGGACGAACTCGTACGGCACTACTGCGCCGACCCCGCCAAGGTCGCCGTCGTGCACCCCGGCGTCAACCTCACCCGCTTCCGCCCCTTCCCCGGGGACCCCCTCTCCACGGACTCCGACGAGCTCCGCCCGGGTCGGGCCGCGGCCGCCCGCGCGGCCGCCCGTGCCCGCCTCGGCCTGCCCCCGGACGCGCTGATCCCTCTCTTCGCGGGCCGCATCCAGCCCCTGAAGGCCCCCGACGTACTGCTGAGGGCCGTGGGAGTCCTCCTCGACGAGCGGCCCGAACTGCGCTCGCGGATCGTCGTGCCGGTCGTCGGCGGCCCGAGCGGCAGTGGCCTCGCCAAGCCCGAGGGTCTGCAGAAGCTGGCGGCCCGGCTCGGCATCGCCGACGTCGTACGGTTCCGCCCACCGGTCGGGCAGGAACAGCTCGCCGACTGGTTCCGGGCCGCGTCCGTGCTGGTCATGCCCTCCTACAGCGAGTCCTTCGGCCTGGTGGCGATAGAGGCGCAGGCGGCCGGCACCCCGGTGCTGGCGGCCTCGGTCGGCGGCCTCCCGGTGGCCGTAAGGGACGGGGAGACCGGATTCCTGGTCCGGGGCCACGACCCGGCCGCCTACGCGCGCATGCTGCGCGCCTTCGCCGACGACCCGCACCTCGCCGACCGGATGGGCGCCGCCGCCGCCCGGCACGCACAGTCCTTCGGCTGGGACACCTCGGCGGCGGCCACGGCCGAGGTGTACACGGCCGCGCTGCAGGCGCACCGGCGTCGCGTACGCTCCCACCATGGGTAAGGCCATGGGTGAGGCGGAGCAGCAGCGCGCGGCGCAGGTCATCGAGGACGTCCTGAAGGACGCCGAACTGGACTGGGAGAGCCCGCAGTCCGGCACCTACGTCGTGAAGCTCCCCGGCACCCGCAAACTCTCCACCACCCTGCAGCTGATCGTCGGCCGCCACTCGCTCTCCCTGAACGCCTTCGTCATCCGCCACCCCGACGAGAACGAGGCCGGCGTGCACCGCTGGCTGCTGGAGCGCAACCTCAAGCTGTACGGCGTGAGTTACGCCGTCGACCGACTCGGCGACGTCTACGTCACCGGCCGGCTGTCGCTGGCCGCCGTGACCGCCGACGAGGTGGACCGGCTGCTCGGGCAGGTCCTCGAGGCCGCCGACGGCAGCTTCAACACCCTGCTGGAGCTCGGTTTCGCATCCGCGATCCGCCGGGAGTACGCGTGGCGCGTGTCGCGCGGCGAATCGACGCGGAATCTTGAGGCGTTCACACATCTGACTCAGCGTCCGTCCGACTGAGTCCGGGTCCACGCCAACACCACGTGCCGCACACCCTCTTCCCCCTCCCGGGGCTACGTGGCATGCTCGCAGTCTACGCGGATCTGAACATAGTTCATATACATGAAACGCGAAGGTGGTTGTGCATGCGCAACGCGGACATCAGCAGACGGCTTCTGCTCGGGAGCGCCATCGCCGTCGCGGCCACCACCGTGACCGGCGGCCCGGCGGCGGCCACCGGCCCCTGTCCGGACCGGGGACAGGTCCCGCCCCTCTGGCGGGAGTTCACCCGCACCCCCTTCACCCACCCGCAGATCCCCTACGTCGGCCGGGCCGGCCGGCGCGGCGGGGCGTCCCGCTTCCCCCGCCGCCCCGTCGTCGCCGACGTGACCCACTACGGCGCCGTGGCGGACGGCACCACCGACTGCGCCCCCGCGATCAACCGTGCCATCGCCGCGGCCGGCCGGGCCGGCGGTGGCACGGTCCTTCTCCCGCCCGGCACCTTCCGCATCGACGGCCTGATCCGCATCGGCCACTCGAACGTCGTCCTGCGCGGCGCCGGCAGCGACCGCACCACCCTGTACGCGACGAGGAACCTCACCGAGCTGATCGGCGTCTACGGCTCCCGCTACGGCGGTGACAAGTCGTCCTGGTCCTGGGCCGGCGGCCTCGTCTGGCTGGCCCCGGAGGTCCGCTGGAACTCCCTCGTCGCGGCCGTCCGGGCGAAGGCCTGGCCCTTCGAGGGCTGGACCGGCAACAACCGCGACGAGTGGACGACCCTGACGACGGTGGAACCGGCCCGGCAGGGCTCCTGGACGGTGGAGGTGGCGGACGCGTCCCGGCTGCGCCCCGGACGCCTGGTCCTCCTCCGTCTCGCCGACGACGCCGGCCACACGCTGCTGGAGCACATGGCGGGCGGCGGCCCGGGACCCGGGGCGTACTACTGGGACGACAAGACCAAACTGACGTCGTACGTCCCCTACGAATGGCCGGTCCGGATCGCACGCGTCCGCGGCCGCGAGGTCACCCTGGAACGTCCGCTCCCGCTCGACGTACGCCCCGAGTGGGACCCCCGGCTGACCACGCACGTCGAGGAGTTGACCGGCTCGGGGGTGGAGGGACTGACCCTGGAGGCGATGGAGACCCCGCAGTCGCCGCACCTGCTCGACAAGGGTTACAACGGGGTCGTCCTGCAGTGCGCCTACGACTGCTGGGTGGACGACGTGACCGTCCGCCACGTCGACAACGGCTTCGGCCTGGTCGCCGCCTCCTCCTGCACCCTGCGCCGCACCCGCGTGGCGGGCCGCGGCTCGCACCACCCGTACTTCTGCCGCGAGGGCTCGCACGACAACCTGATCGAGGACTTCACCATCGAGCAGCGCACGGTCCCGGCCCCGCCGGACACCCAGCTGCACGGCATCAACGTCGAGGGCCTGTCCTCCTGCAACGTCTGGTCGCGGGGCGAGATGCAGATGGGCACCTTCGACAGCCACCGCGGCCTGCCCTTCGCCAACGTCCGCACCGACATCACGGTGAACAACAACGGCCGCCACGGCGGCGACGCCGTCGCGGGTCCGTTGTTCGGCGCCCGCTTCACGCACTGGAACATCCGCGTCACCAACGGACGGGCGGGCCTGATGAGGATCGACGGCCTGGCCCCGTACTCCGCCACGGTCGGCATCGACGAGGTCACCGAGTTCGACCAGATCGACGTCCCCGACTTCACCGGCGACCTCCACTCCCGCCTGGAGCTGTACGGCGCGCCCGATGCCGTACGCCCGCGCAACCTCTACGAGGCTCAGCGCGCGCTGAGCCGGTAGCGCCCCGGAGTCACCCCGACCAGCCTCTTGAAGTGCCGGGTGAGGTGCGCCTGGTCGTAGAACCCGGTCACCGGGGCGACCTCGCCCGGCGGCCTCCCCTCCAGCAGAAGCCGGCGGGCGCGGCCCACGCGGCGGGACATCAGGTACTGGTGCGGGGCGATGCCGTAGGCGGTGCTGAACGCCCGTACCAGATGGGCGGGATGGGCGTGCAGCAGCCGCGCCGCCTCCTCCAGCGAGAGCCCTCGCGTGACACGCTCGTCGAGGAGTTCGCGCAGGCGGCGGGCGAGCCCGGGATCGCGGAGGGAGGGCCGCCCGGCGCCGGCCCGGTGGCGCAGATGGTCGCGCAGCCGCTCCCCGACCAGCGTCAGTCCGCTCTCGGCCTCCAGCTCGTCGCCGGGCCGTCCGAGCGCGCCGTGCAACCGGTCCACGCGCCGGCGCAGGACGGGGTCACGCAGCTCGGGCCCGTCCACGGCCGCCCCGATGAGGTCCTCGCCGAGGTGGGTGGCGTCGAGGTAGAGGACACGCTTGCGGAAGCCGTCCGGGGTCGCGGGGGAGCCGTTGTGCGGGACGTGCGGCGGCAGCAGGGTCACGCTGTCGTGCGGGGTGCCGTGCTCGTGCCGGTCCAGGTCGTACCGTACGGCGCCGTCGTCCACGATCAGCAGCGTCCACGCGTCGTGCACGTGCATCGGGTAGGCGTACTCGGTGAAGTGGGCGTGGAAGACCTCCACGACACCCGGGATGCGGGGGTGCCAGGCGGAGACGTTCTCCGGGGAGGCCATGCAAACAACGTACAAGACGGTGCCGTGCGTCGTTCGGGAGTCTCATGGCATGACTGAGCAGCCCGTCCAGCCCGTCCGCTTCGACACGAAGATCGCCGTCCTGCTGCGCGAGGACCTGGAGCCCTGGCAGTGCCTGAACGTCACCGCCTTCCTGGTCAGCGGCCTCGGCACGACGGTCCCGGAGGTGATCGGCGAGCCCTACGAGGACGCCGACGGGGTGCCGTACCTGCCGATGTTCCGCCAGCCGGTGCTGGTCTTCGAGGGCAGCAAGGAGACGCTGACCGCGGCGCACGGACGGATCCTGTCCCGGGCCCTCCCGCGCGCCCTGTTCACGTCCGACCTCTTCACCACGGGCAACGACCGAGACAACCGCGCAGCGGTACGGGCCGTACCGACCGGTGAACTGGACCTGGTGGGACTGGCGGTGCACGGCCCGAGGAACGCGGTGGACAAGGTGCTGAAGGGGGCGCGGATGCACCCCTAGGAGCCGGGACCGGCCGGGCCGCTCCGCCGGTTACGGGGTGCCGGGTGCCGGGTGCCGGGTCAGGCGGCGCTGACCTCGGGCTCGGCGTCGGTGCCGGTGTCGGCTCGGGTGCCGGCCGGAGCTTCTACGGCGCGCGCGTCCTTCGGCGGCAGGCGCCGCATCAGGACCCCGTAGCCGACGGCGGCCGCGGTGCCGACGGCCGCGCACATCCCCCACAGCCACTCGGCGCCGAAGCGGTCGATCACGGCACCGGACATCAGCGGCGCGACCAGCGCGGCGACCGACCACGACAGGGTGTACACACCCTGGTAGCGCCCTCGCCCGTGCACCGGGGACAGCTGGACGACCAGCCCGGTCTGCGTCGGCGCGTTGACCATCTCGCCCAGGGTCCAGACGATCACGGTGAGCGCGAAGACGCCGACCGACCCGGCGAAGGCGGTGAGCCCGAACCCGTACCCCGCGAGGAGGGACGAGACGACGAGCAGCCGCCGGGGATCGCGGTGCTCGATGAAGCGGGTGACCGGGATCTGCAGGGCGACGATGAGGATGCCGTTGACCGCGAGGGCCATGCCGTAGTCGGCGGGCGTGAACCCGGCCCGGCCCATGGCGACCGGCAGCCCGACCGAACCCTGCTGGAAGACCAGGGCGACGAGGAAGGACAGCCCGACGACGCCCATGAACCGCCGGTCGCCGAGAACGGTCCTCAGCCCGACGCCGTCACCCCCGGCCTCGTGGCCGGTGTGCTGGTCCTGCGGCCGGGACTCGGGCAGCTTCAGGAAGACGACCACCGCGCAGACCATGGTCATCCCGGCCTCGATCAGGAAGCCGGCGAGATAGCTGGACTCGGCGATGAAGCCGGCGGCCATGGAGGAGACGGCGAAGCCGAGATTGATGGCCCAGTAGTTCAGTGAAAAGGCACGGACCCGGTCCTCGGGCCGCACGATGTCGGCCATCATCGCCTGCACGGCGGGCCGGGAGGCGTTGCCGGCCATCCCGGCGAGGAAGGCGACGGCGGCGATGGCCACGGGGTCGTGCACGAACCCGAGCAGCGCTACGAAGACGGCGGTGGACGCCTGGGCCACGAGCAGGGTCGGCCGCCGCCCGAGCCGGTCGGCCATCACACCGCCGCCGAGGGACGAGAAGACCCCGCCGAGCCCGTGCAGCGACGCGACGAGACCGGCGTAGGAAGCGGAGTAGCCGCGGTCGAGCGTGAGGTACAGCGCCATGAACGTGGCGACGAAGGCGCCGAGCCGGTTCACGAGGGTGCTGGTCCACAGCCACCAGAACTCGCGGGGCAGCCCGGAGACGGTCTCGCGAGCGGCACGTCTGAGACTGGCGACGGACATGTGGGACGACCCCCCGGGGCAAGCGAATGCAAGCCGATGTAAGCGGCTGCTGCGGCGAGCACAACTTACGGGCCGGGGGTCGTGGGGGACCACTCAATTAACAGAAGCCGTCAACTGTCGGCCCCGCCCCGAGCAGGCCCCTCGCCGGCCCGCCCGCCTGCGTGTCCGCCTGCCGGGCGCTCCGGGCAGGCGCCCGAATGAGTGGATTACGCTCTGAGGCATGGCCGACGCACCGTACAAGCTGATCCTCCTCCGTCATGGCGAGAGCGAGTGGAACGCGAAGAACCTGTTCACCGGCTGGGTGGACGTCAATCTCAACGACAAGGGCGAGAAGGAGGCGGTCCGCGGCGGTGAGCTGCTGACGGAAGCCGGCCTGCTTCCCGACGTGGTCCACACGTCCGTCCAGAAGCGCGCGATCCGTACGGCCCAGCTCGCGCTGGAGGCCGCCGACCGCCACTGGATCCCCGTCCACCGCTCCTGGCGCCTGAACGAGCGCCACTACGGCGCCCTCCAGGGCAAGGACAAGGCACAGACCCTCGCCGAGTTCGGCGAGGAGCAGTTCATGCTGTGGCGCCGTTCCTACGACACCCCGCCGCCCCCGCTGGACCGCGAGGCCGAGTACTCCCAGTTCTCCGACCCGCGCTACGCGGCCCTCCCCCCGGAGCTGCGTCCGCAGACGGAGTGCCTGAAGGACGTCGTCGTCCGCATGCTCCCGTACTGGTTCGACGCCATCGTCCCCGACCTCCTCACCGGCCGCACGGTCCTGATCGCCGCCCACGGCAACAGCCTGCGCGCCCTGGTCAAGCACCTCGACCAGATCTCGGACGCCGACATCGCCGGCCTGAACATCCCCACCGGCATCCCGCTCTCCTACGAGCTCGACGCCGACTTCCGCCCCCTCACCCCCGGCGGCACCTACCTCGACCCGGAGGCGGCGGCAGCCGCGATCGAGGCGGTCAAGAACCAGGGCAAGAAGAAGTAACCGCCCACGAATAGGCCCCCTACCTGCGGGTTCTCCGCTGGGAGGGGGCTTTTCGCTGCCTCTGGGCCGTCTCTGGGCCGTCAGGTGCTGGACGGGACCGACCGGGCCGTGTCAAAGACGGCGGCCACGGCCTTGCGGGTGCGCTCCTGGCTGGACGGCATGAGGTGCGCGTAGACGCGGAGAGTCAGACCGGGGTCCGAGTGACCGAGGTACTCGGCGAGAGCCTTGATGTTCTCTCCCGCGTCGAGGAGCACCGAGGCGTAGAAGTGACGGAGGGCGTGCATGCCGTTCTCGCGGGACTCGACGTACGACCCGCCCGGCTTCCGCTCGGGGATCACGCCAGCCGAGGCGAGGGCACGCTTCCACACCTCCTCGTTGAGCGACGTACGCCAGACGTGCCCGCCGCGTGGTCCGGTGAAGATCAGCCGCTTGGTCACCGGAGGCCCGTCCGCCACCTTCCACGGCAAGGTGATCTCGACCGGCGGGAACCGCTTCATGTGGGCCCGGAGGGCGTCAGCGACTGGACCGGGGAGCGGTACGTCCCGGAGCTTGCCACCCTTCGGCGGGGCGAAGACCGGCTTGCTGCGGCTCAGCTTGAGCTGCTGGACCACGTGGAGGGTGTCCGACTCGAAGTCGATCGCGTCGACGGCCACGCCCAGGATCTCGCCTTGCCGAAGGCCGCAGCCGCCACCCAGGTCGACCATGGCTTGGTAGCGCTCGGGCATGCCGGCCCGGACGGCGAAGACCCGTTCCGGCGTCCAGGGCACGACGCGCTTGTTGTCCACAGTCGGTGGACGGACTGAGCGGGCGGCGCACGGGTTCCGGGGAAGGTGTCCGTCGTCGACAGCCGCGCTCAGGGCGGCGCGCACGTTGGAGTAGATCGTCCGGGCATACGAGCCGCGGACGCCGTTCTCCTGGAGCTGCCGCACCCAGTCGCGGATGTGAGCGGGCTGGAAGGAGCCGAGAGGGCGCGACCCCAGGTAGGGATAGGCGTGCAACCGGAGCTGCGACTCCATCGAGGCCTGGGTGTTCGGGTCCGGCGCGTGGGTCACCCACTTCTCGGCGTACTGCTGGAAGGTGATCCGGGCCGCGCGGGGGTCGATGTACTGGCCCCGCGTCATGTCCGCTTCGGTCTGCGCCAGCCACTGTTCGGCGAGCCGCTTCTGACGGTCGGGGAAGCTCTTGGACTTCTCGGTGCCGTCCGGGCCCACGTAGCGGGCGCGATAGCGCATGCCCGTGCCGTAGCGCTCGGCCTTGACCTTGCGAGGCTTGCCGTCCGGACCCTTCTCTTCCTTGTACCAGCGGTCTTGGATGTGTCCGGCCATCAGGCAGCGGCCCCCTTGATCTGGGACTCCACCCAGGCGCGTACGTCGTCCGGATCGAATCGCAGGTGCCGGCCGACCCGGAAGCCGCGAGGACCGGTGCGCTTACGACGCCACTGGTAGACCGTCTCGACACTGGGCAGCTCGAACATCTCCACCAGGTCGTCAGGAGTCAGGAACCGCGAGGGCAGGGCGCGCGGTTGGGCTTGAGCCACTGTGCTGCGTCGGTCAGCCACGGGTGGGTTCTCCTTCCGTTCCGGGGGCGGGTTCGAGGGATGCGGCGAGCCAGGCTTCGGCGCCGGAGAGGCCGGTTCCGGCGAAGACCCAGTGAGCGAGCACGAGGGTCGAATCCGACGCGGTCTCGGTCGCGGCAGCAGCTTGGGCCCGGCGCCAGTCCGCGCGGGCGTCGCGGAGGGCGCCGAGGGTGGTGGAGTAGCGGCGGGACTTGGTGGAGAAGTGGCCACGGAATCCGAGCATGTGGGCCCAGGCGCGCAGGCGGAGGTGTTCCAGGTCCTTGCGTGCGCCAAGGGTCCAGGCTGTTCGCACCAGTCGGCGGGCATGCTCGCTGATGTCGAGCTGGGCCAGTTCGGCGAGGAACTTCAGCGGGCGGTCGAGAGCTCCCGTGGCGGTCTCGGCACCCTTGGTCGCGTACTTGGCGATGTACGCAGCTACAGCGCGCTCGGTCAGCTCCTGGTCGCCGTTGAAGTCGGCGGACCGGATGGTGCGCACGTCGAGCTGGCGGCCGAAGGCGAATGTGTGGGAGCGACCGTCGATAACCGGGCTGTCAACGCGGACCTTGCCAGCGGCGGCGCCGATGGCATCGGTGAGCAGCTCGGCGGTGGCCCAGGCGGGCGGCGGGGTGTCGCCGCCGGTCGGGCCGTCGATGCGGATGACGGCATGGAAGTGGACGGCCCCGCGCTTTTGGTACTCGGCGACCTTGGCGAAGGAGACGCGGGCGTGTTCGCGGAAACGCCGCTGGGACAGGCCCGCTCGCTTGGCGACCTCGCGGCGCAGATAGGTGGAAAAGCGCCGCCACAGGACACCCGCGTGAGCGTTCCAGAGAACGGCAGCTTCGTAGTCGTAGGTGTCCGGGTCGAGCGGAGTGCCAAGGGTGTCGTCATCCTGATCGTGGTGGGCGCCGCAGCGGCAGGTACGGCCGCTGGAGGGGTGGTTGTGGACCGGGCCGAAGCTCGGTGCGGTGAACGTGGCGAAGACGCGCGGATGGGCTGCGACCTGTTCGGGGAGGCCTTTACCGCCACGCAGGCCCGAAGTGATCAGGTGGAAGGTGTCGCGGCGGTAGACCTCCGCGCAGGCCGGGCAACGTGTGGTGCGGCGGTTGTTGCAGCGGACGAGGAGCTGGCCGGCCGGAAGCTCTGACGAGTCGAGGTGCTGGAGGACGCGGCCGATCTCGCCGGTGGTGGTGTCGAGGTCGTATTCGGTGCGGTGGCCGTCGAGGCGGATGGGATGGGTGCAGCCGCCGAGCCCGGAGAGCTGACGGAGGATACCGGGCAGGGTGCCGCCCGAGGCCAGGTTCACGAGTTCCGGAAGCGGCGGCGGGGTGGTACGGGTGAAGATGGCGGTTCTCCTTCTGGCTGGCTCGGTCAGGAGTGATGGGGCCCGGGGCGGCGGATGCTTGGTCTGTCGTGCCGCCCCGGGTGCCGGGCGGAGGGCTCAGCGGCGGTGGTGGTCGCGGAGCATGGAGCGCAGGACCATGGCGGCGACGGCCACGGATATGGCCGTGACGGCGACGGCGGCCAGGAGCGCGGTGAGGACGACCCCACCGACGAGCAGGGCTATGACCGCCTTGTGATCGATGGACAGCGCCGGAAGCGAGCGGCGAGCGGGCGCCGGGTCGGCCGGGGTGTGGGTGTGCGCGGGCGGCGGTGTCGGGCTGTCCGGGTACTTGGGCAGGAACACGGGACGATCTCCTTATCTACTCGTCTAGGCATGTTGGCCGTTTACAACGTCGACTCCGGAGCGCGTGCCGGACTCGATGGCGGGGGCCAGGAAGGTGTGAGAGAGCCAGAAGCCGAAGAGGGCGATCAGGACGACGATCCAGGTGCGGACGCCGAGGAACTTGACCGCTCCCCAGGCGAAGAGGCCGAGGACGACGACGAGCGGCAGGCTGACGGTCACGGGGTTCGGGGTCCTTTCAGCGGACGGGGCAGCGGTGGGTGCGGGCGGCCAGTTCGGCGGCGGCGCGGCTGTCGTAGTCGGCGGAGAAGCCGCAGCGCGGGGCGGTGCAGGCGGCGGTGTGCTTCTCGCGGCCCCGGTTGTCGTAGGCGGTGCCGACCTGGACGGGGCCGATACGGGTGACGTCGCGGAAGCGGCGGTTTGCGGCCATGGGTTCAGTCCTCCTCTCGGTGGGTCGGGCCGGGAAAGCCGCCCAGGATGCGGGCGGCTTCGACGGGGTCCGGGGTGAGTTCGGCGGCGGCTTCGGCGAGGAGCCGGGCGAGTGCCGGTCGGCCGCTTGCGGCCATGTCGCGGGCCGCGTCGAGGTAGTCGGCGGCGGTGTTGAAGCTGAAAAGGGGCACGAGTCAGCTCCCTGTGGGGGTGAGTTGGGCGGCGATGGCTTCGGCCATGGGGGCCGGGACGCCGAGGCGGGCGCGGAGGGTCGGGGTGTCGATGGGTGTTCCGGTGCGGGTGTGGTGGTCGGCGGCGACCTTGCGGGCGTGCGCCACAAGGGCGGCCGGGACGGCCACGGCGGGTTGTGTGGGGCGTTCCGGTGGTGCCTCGATGGCCGGTTGGGCGGGTGGCTCGGGTGCGGATTCGGGATCTTCCGCCTTGTCCTCGATGACCGCAGCGTCGCTATCTGCCTGCTTGGGTGTGGTGTGGGCGAGGAGGGTGCCGCCGAGGAAGGCGACTGCGGGCCAGCCCGCGACGAGGATGCGCAGCCAGGCCGGCACCTGGTGCACGTTGAGCAGTCCGGCGGTGGCGACGTTGGCGCCTAGGGATGCGGTGAGCGCGATGACGAACCAGCACCACCCGGCGGCTTTCGCGTCGCTGGACCGGAGTCGACGCCAGGCGGCGACGAGCAGCAGGTCGACGCTGATCGGGTAGGCCCACGCTTTCCACCCGTCCTGTCCGGCGGCCGAGGCGATGTCGTGCAGGTGGGCGAAGGACAGCGCGGCGGCGATTACCGCTTGGACGAGCACCGCGTCGACGCGGGCCAGGTGGGCGCGCATGCTGCGGCTCCTTTTCGGATTCGGGCATGGGAGGGGTAGGGACGCGGCGAGAGACGGTCACGCCAACCGGATTGAGGGGGTGAGGGTCAGTCGGTCACCGGTCGCGGCTTGACGAGCGAGCCCGGAGCTGCAACCGGCTGTACGGGGACATCGGGCCGGAAGGGCTTGAGTGCGGGCAGGTCGGGCACCAGGTCCGCCGACTCCCGGCAGATCTCGGCGGCATCGCCGAGGGACAGATACGGCGTGCGGATGCGGGACCAGCCGCCGGAGGTGTCACCGGCCACGGCGAGGCCAGGCCGTTCGGGAGCGATGGCGCAGGCAGCCATGACGGCTTCGGGGGCGATGTCGCCGAGCGCCATCTTGGCGGAGGCTTCGTCGTTGACGCGGTGACAGACCCGGCCGGTCAGCTGCGCCCGGAGCATGGTGGCGCCCTTGCCGAGTTCGGCGCCGAAGCGCTGCCCGCAGACCTCCAGGTAGATGCCGGCGGCGCGGCCGAGCTGGGCGAGGCGGATGAGCTGGGTGACCATCTCATCCCGCCGTTCCTCGTCCTTCCTGGTCGCAACGAGGAAGAGTTCGGCCACCTCGTCGACGAACAGCACAACGGGCACCGGGCGTTCGTGCTCGGGCAGTCCCCAGATGTCGGAGGTGATCTCCTCATCCGGGGTGCCCGGCGCGATCCCCTGCCGGGCCTTGATCAGGTCGTAGCGGTCCTCCATTTCCTTCACGAGCACGGGCAGCAGTTCGGCCGCCTGCTCCGGGTCGGTGGCCAGCGCCGAGAGCCGGGCGGCGAAGGGCGCCAGCTCCACGCCCCGCTTGCAGTCGATACCGACCAGAGCGACCGGCTGAGGAGCGAGTCCGGCGATCAGGTGGCGCAGGTACATCGACTTACCCGACAACGTTGCGCCGAGGGTGAGCTGATGCGGAATGGTGCGGTAGTCGCGCACGAAGGGCATGGCGTCCTCCCGCAGCGCCACCGGCACCTTGAGAAACCCGCCGCCGGTCTTCCGGGGCATCCGCACCCGCCGCAGCACGTCGAACCCGACGAGCCGCAGCTCGACCACGCCCGGCTTGACAGTCGTGACGTACACGGCGTGAACGCCCCAGGCATGCCGCAGCCGCTCAGCCGAAGCGGCGACATCGGCGGGTTCCTGCCCCGGCGCGAGCCGGAGCCGAAGCCGCAGCCCGGTCGAGGTGGGCCGGATGATGCCCCGACGAGGCGGCACCGGCCGCACCTCCCGCCGAGTGGTCGCCTTCACGGCAAGGACCCGCAGCCGCGACGGAGCGACGGTCAGGCCGCACGCCTCCATGACCGAGCCGTACGAGCCGAGCAGCCGGACGGTGGATATCGGCAGGCCGACCGTGGACCAGTACACCCCCGGGTACTTGGCCCGGGTGTAGGCGGCCCCGCCGCCGAGCGAGGCGAGGGGACCACCCACCTCCAGCAGTGTCGTCAGGTCGGTCATCAGGCAGCGGCCCCGGTCGAGGCCGGGAAGGCAGCCGGGGTGACGGCAGCAGCGCGGAAGGCGATGCCGTGCCGCTGCTGGCCGTTGAACACCGACTCCCACGGCCGGGCCACCAGGCCCGGCAGCGAGACCGGCGCCCCGAGGGCCAGCCCCTCGGAAATGCCGCCCTCCGGAACGGTGACCTTGATCAGCGACGACTCGCCGTCCTCGATGTAGACGACGCCGAGCGTCATCAGCGCCTCACCGCTGGTCGCGTCCT
Organism: Streptomyces sp. NPDC020801; assembly: GCF_044334385.1. Taxonomy (NCBI): domain Bacteria; kingdom Bacillati; phylum Actinomycetota; class Actinomycetes; order Kitasatosporales; family Streptomycetaceae; genus Streptomyces; species Streptomyces sp. NPDC020801. Next base: position 243,070 of record NZ_JBIRST010000009.1, on the reverse strand, counting down.
TGGCGATCTCGCCGGTCTGCCGGTCGCGGACCTTCGGCTCCGGAGCCTCCGTGAGCAGGATCGTCGCGGCCGAGGTCTCAACACGGATGGTACGCAAGGAACTTCCCCTATCTACTCGTCTATACATGATGTGTCTTGCGAACCCGGCTTCCCGGGATCACGGGGACCACCTTGCCACACAACTTGCCCACTCGTCTATACGAGTAAGCGTGTTGGGGTGTACGAGTTCGGGAAGGCGTCCCCGCGCACCACCGCTGACCAGGCAATCAGGTCGCCGGAAGCTGATACGACAGCACGTAAGCGTCCGCCGCCATCACCGTGTCGCACACCTCCACGGGCCGCCCCTCGGTGTCGAAGGCGGTCCGGATCAGGTGGATGACCGGCACGCCGGAGGCCAGCCGGAGCGTCTTCACCTCGGTGGGCGAGGGCATCCGGGCCCGGATCTCCTCCTCGAAGTGGTCGAGTCGATGCCCCAGCTCCTCAAGGCGGGCGTAGATGCCGCCGGGCCCAGGGTTGGGCTCGGCGATCGGCGTCCCCCGCGCGATGTCGAGCGGCAGATAGGACGTGGCGAACTCCACCGGTCGCCCGTCCAGCAGATACCGGCGCCGCCGGGCGAGCACCCGCCGCACGGAGCCGAGCCGCGTGGAGACGTCCTGACTGGCCTTCTCCTCCTTGACCTCCAGGCTGTCGACCTGCGGGTGACTGCCGGCGGCGTTGGCCTCCACGATGAACGCGGACTTGCCCTGTTCGCGGTGGCGCCGGGCGAACCGGTCGGAGGCGAGGCGCCGCACGGGTGGCCGTGGTCGCACGAAGACGCCCTTGCCGTGCTCGGCGTGCACGAGCCCTTCGCCCTGGAGGATGGAGAAGGAGTTTCGGACGGTCATCCGGGAAACTCCGTAGTGCTCGACAAGGTCGGCTTCGGAGGGCAGTTTCTCGCCCTCCTTGAATCGCCCACGGTCGATGGCCTCGCGCAACTGGTCGGCGATCTGCCGGAAGACCGCACGATCGCTCGTGGGGTCGAGATCGCCGAGGAGGCCGGAAGGAAGAGGACTCACGAGTACTCCTTTAGGTATCTAGACGAGTGGGCGAGTGTTGTTGCTACGGTGGAGAGCCTAGCCAGCCGAGAGGGCCGAGGAACGTGAGCACAGAACGCCCGCACTCCGTGAGCGTCGCCGGAGTCGTCATCGATGGCCAGGGCCGGGCCCTGCTGATCCAGCGGCGCGACAACGGCAAGTGGGAACCCCCGGGCGGCGTCCTCGAACGCGAGGAGACCATCCCCGAGGCCCTGCAGCGCGAAGTCCTCGAAGAGACCGGTATCAAGATCGCACTTCCGGTGACCCTGACCGGCGTCTACAAGAACATGACGGGCTTGATCGTCTCGCTGGTCTTCCGCTGCGAGGCCGCGGACGGCATGCCCACCACCGGTGACGAGACCCGCGCGTTGTGCTGGGCGACTCGCGAAGAGGTCACCGAGCTGTGCGACGAGGCGTACGCGATCCGTGTCCTGGATGCACTCGACGCGGCGTTCCCGCCCGCCATCCGCGCCCACGACGGCGTGAAACTCGTCTAGCCCGAACCCGCTGCACATGGCGGCCTATCAGCACGAAGGAACTTGTATGCACGAGTATACGAGTACAGCTCGGGTCTGGGGACTCACTTGCCCAGGATTTCCCGAAGAGGTCAGCCGGGCCCGCCGCTGGACCCGCGACATCCTGCGCGGCTCCCCTTTAGCCGAAGACGCCGAACTGATCGTGAGCGAGCTCAGCGCGAACGCGATCCTCCACACCGCCAGCGGCCTGGAATCCGGCAGCTTCCACCTGGCCCTTGCCGTCTCCCCGCAGGTCATCGCCCTCTCGGTCAGCGACGACGGAGGCGCCACCACCGCCCCGAAGGCCGAGCATCAGGACCAGGACGCCGAACACGGCCGAGGCCTGGGCATGGTCAGCACCATCGCCCACCGAGTCGTAGTCCACGACAGCGACAGCGGCCGCACCGTCACCGCGGAACTCTTCACCGGCCACCGCGCAGGAGGCCACCCATGCTGATCGACAAGCCACAGCGCGGCTACTGGTGCGAGTGCTGGACCGAGAACCTCACGGAGGGCAGGCCGCCGGCACTCCGGGCATCCTTCGACGCCTACACCGCACCCCAGGCAGACCGATGGGTCGCCGTCGCACTTCGCACAATCTCCCCAGCACTCGACCCCGACGCATCCGAAGAGGCCTGGAGCTGGCTCTACAACGGCCGCATCGAGACCAGACGAGCTCTCCTGCGCTCGGAGCCCTGCACCGTGTCAGTCACCCAGGCCAGCACCCGTATCACCTGGACGATCCGCCCAGTGCTCTTCGTACCGCTCGCCCACCGACAGGGCACCGAACTCCCAGCCTGCGCATACGCCTTCACGCCCCAGCGGGCCGACTGAGTTACAACTTTCTCTACTGGTTCAAGGCGGCTCGCTCCGCTCACCGCGCGCGGCCCGGCCCCCGGCCGGGCCTGCGCTCCTGTCTCCGCCCCGCTCCAGCCCGGCCGGCGCCCGTGCCCCGCGTGCAGAAATCAGCCGCTTGCCGTAGAAGGGGGTACGTCGTGGCTGGGGCGGCAGGCTCCACGGCTTTACGGAGCCCCTTTGGCGCGAGCCTCAAGCCCCTGCCACAGTGACAGAGTCATCGAGGCGGCCAGGCAGGCGCAGGTAGCCGCTGGCGAGCGCCCAAGGCACCGTCGATCGCATTGACCGCAACGGCTGGCACTCTCACGTGCACGCGAGAGAGCAATCCGAGGCTATAGCCCACCTGAGTGGCATTTTTCGCGTCGGATGGCCGAGATGGTCGCTAGCTACTTAGCCTTAGGAGGTAAAAACAAGTCCCCTTAGGGAAGTACGCCATAGGGAGAAAAAGTGCCAGATGAACAGGATATTCAGCCAGGGGACATGGTCCTCTTTTCAAGACCTACTGGCGAACTTGCAGACCCGTACGAGTGGATTCATCACGAGGGGGACGCGGCAGGCGTAATCGTAAATCGCGCCGATCTGAGTCTGAGTGCACATGAGGTCGAGAGTGGTGAGTTCGATCCCGACTTCAAAGTATACCTGCCAAAGAGACGAGAGTTCATCGATCTCGCAGATCACCTCTTGGGAACTCCGGAGAGTGACGTTTACATCGCGCACCAATTGGAGGGAGATAGGTTCTCTGCAAGGATTTCAAATGAAATCGATAGGGCTCTCAGGACAACCCGGCACAGTGAAGCTCTTAAACATGTACAGCGCCTCCTTGAGGGAGCATCATTTCAAACCCCCGAGCTTGTGGGGCGGCACTGCAAGAGGTGTGGCAGAACACGTCCGTGCGAGATTCATAGTTGGGACTGCTAGTGACGATCTGGGGTCGACCGAGAGAACTTGCCTCCGGTTACGCTCTGGGGTCTGTCGGGGGAGCACCCATTTCCATCCTTGGCGGGTTTTCCCTTACTGCGGCCATCACTGCCGCCAAACAACCATGCCAGTCTCCCTGGCGAGACCTAGCCATCCTGATGCTTGGCGTGGCCGTTGCGAGCTTCATGCTAGGTATTTTCTTTATTGCGGCGGCTGCGCCGTTCATCGTTAAGCCTGACGAAAGACTCTCATGGGAGCCTGAAGCGAAGTATGACACGGAAGCACTTGAAGCCGTTCGGTATACCCAGCGGCAAGACGAATGGATGCTGGATCAATACGAAAAACGTAAAACACGAGCCATCGTATGCGGGGTTATTTCTACGCTTTTGGGACTGGCGTTCCTCCTCCTCACGACCGATCGAACCTGGGGTGTTTATGCCACCGTGGCCGCTTTGGTGATCGCCGCAGTCGGTGTGGTCTGCTTCTTTGTTTCGGCACCTGGATGGCTCTTCCCTGGACTGGCCAATTTCCCGGACCCACCGGAATCCTTGCCACCCCTTAGCACCGAAGAGCGCGCGATGATTGGCTTTGAGGAAGGGGAAACTAGGCCGAACCGACTGAGGCGACTATTCGGAAAGTGATCGCGGAAGCATATTTGCCCCAGTCGAGCAGCAAATGGATAAGCGTATTTCGCCGCGTCGTGGGTGTTGTTGGTTACGGAGCGGGCGGTGTTCCTGCCGTAGTCGCGTCACGCGCGGCGCGTCCGACGGCCCGCATGTCAGTGGAGTCGCTGCGCTGCGTGAGGAACAGTTTCGCCAGCGAGAGCAGGCTTGGGCCACACAAGGCTGTTGCCAGCCACGGTTGGTCTCGCGCCGTCCATACGCCAGCAGCGAGCATGGATAGCGAAAGCACCACGCTGGCAATGAGGCTGTATACGCGAAATGCATGCTTACGCCTGCGCTCCGCATCCCGCGCCTGACTCTCCGCAGCCGCTTTAGAGGCAGCCGCTTCACGTTCGGCTGCCTCTTTGAGAGTTGTCGCTTCTATCTCCGCCTGAGCTCGCTGATTCTCCAACTGCCGCAGTCGCATCTGATGCTCGCGCTTAAGTTGCGGCTCCAGAGCCCGCAAAGCAACTTCGAGCTTCTCGGGGCCTCCTAGAGCGGCACCCCATTTCATGGCAATCTCAAAACCTGCCGAGGCGACCGAATCAGGCTGTGTAACTGGTGCCGGCAGGTTCTCTTCCAAGCTCACTGCTCGACACCCCCGCCACCGCTTCCTACGGGTGTGTAATGTCGAACAGTTGGTTCAGGCGGTGGCCCGAGTCGGACGAAGAGTCGAGCCAGCGCATCGTCGATCGTCGTAGCGGCAGCCACACTATCGTCAGTCACGGGAATGTCTTGGCTAGGGCCTACGTGTTGCTCAAGGCCAGTGATGACTCCCGCGCTAGGTCGAGCTCCGAAGTGGTCGAGGAGTCGATTAAGACGCTCCAGATACTGTCGCGCCGAGGTCTGGTCGCGCAATAGCGGGGACTGCCGTAAGGCCCTTTCCCACACGTTCATCTCAATAGCGGCAACAGTCGAATTCCGCACGAGTGGCAAGTTTGCTGTTAGCCGATTACGCGTGTCTGCCAAGCGACGGATGACCGAATATACTTCAGAACCGGTGGATTGCTCAGTGAGTAGGACTTCAAAGAAGGCTTTCTTAAATTCATCCCACCAGTCAGACTGTGCGGCTCCAACTACTAGTTGGGCAGCCTGTGCCAACACATCGAACACGACATCTTTCCGCTGCTGTTCCGGTGGCATCCCCATCTGCGCCCCCTCGCTCCGCCAAGCCACTCCGACCGTAGCGGCCTTCGAGAGGAACTGGCCAGAGTGCAGCCGTCTCCTCTGGGCACCTTCGACCATGCGACTCACGGCGGACCTACTCTGCATGGCCCCACGGAGTGAGTGGTCGGCTACCTGCCGACCTGACCGTTGACGGGCAGGAACAGCGCAAACGGTGAAGGCAGCCAAGCCCGACAGGGACCGGCCACCTCCCTCGAGCGCTCCTAGCTTCCCAAGCTGAGGGAGCAGCACCGTTGTCACGGCCCGGCCGTCGTGACTTGCTCTAGTCGTACGCATGGCAGCGTGGCTGAGGCCGGTGGGGGTGCAGCGAGGCACACGCGTGCGTGGTCGGTCGGCGCACCCGCCGCCCTGGCTGACTGTCGTCGGCTGAGGTTCGTGCCACAACCGTGCCAGATACAGGGGTCAGCAACGGTCAACCTGGTTGCCCTGCAGCCGAGTTGTCAGTCGCCTCACCAGGTATCGAAAGCCCAGGTTAGCAGCGTGATCCCCCACCCTCTCTCCTAAAGCGGTGGTCAGTGGCAGACCCGTGAGGTTCGACGTACTGACCGGTGTGCGCCCCGATCGCCTTATGCCATCGGCCATGCGCCCTGCCCTAGATCTCCGGAAAGGGCCGCGCCGACCGCGGCGATAACCGCAGGCGGGCGTCGACGCGGCCCTGTACGGTCGCGACCATGAAGAAGTGGGTGGTCCCTGAGAACTCGAACAAGCGCGTCCAACGCGCGAGCCGGACGATCGGTAAGGGGACGGGCACGCCCGAGGAGATCCGGGAGGCGCGGGACGTCCTGAGCAACTACCGTCTCGCCCACGCATTTCCTCTGAACGCGGTGACCGTGACCGTGCGGCAGCGAGCGCTCGACGTGAACCCGAACGCCGTCGTGGCCGAGCGCCGGAAGCGCCTGCCCACGATCCTGGACAAGTTGAAGCGCCACCCCACGATGAGCGTGACCACCATGCAAGACTTGGGGGGCTGCCGGGTGGTCTTCGACACCGTCGCCGAGGCGGACGAGTTGGTCAGCGTCCTGGCGGACTTGCCACGGAGCAAGAACCGCGTCAAGAAGGTCTACGACTACCTACGTGATGACCCGGGGCCACGCGACTCTGGCTACCGGGGTGTTCACCTGGTGTACGAGTACGGAGCCTCGAAAAAGGAATACCACGGCCTGCGGATCGAGCTGCAGGTGCGCACGCGGCTCCAGCACGCCTGGGCGACCGCCGTCGAGACCATGGATTTGTTCTCGGGCAGCGAGCTGAAGTACGGGAAGGGCGACGCGGACGTGCTCAGGTTCTTCGTCCTGGTCGGCTCGCTCATGGCGTACGAGGAAGGCACCACCCCGGTACCCGGCGCCGAAGGGACGCGGGAGGAGTTGGCGGACGAGTTGGCGCGCCTGGAGGCGAACGTCGGCGTTCTGGAGCGGCTACGGGGCTACGCGGCGATCGTGGGCGAGCACGCCAAGACGGACCGCCGCAACACCCTGACCCTGGAGCTCTGGCGGACCGAGGGACAGCTCACAGTGACGGTACACGAGACGCTGGCCGCCGCGGAGGCCCGGATCACCGAGTTGGAGGCATTGGACGACGAGGACTTGGACGCGGTGCTCATCAACATCGCCCGGATCAGCCAGCTTCGCGACGCGTACCCGAACTACTTCGCAGACACCGGCCGTTTCACCGAGTTCGTCGTGGCGTGCCTAAAAGAAGAGGGCGAGCAGGCGCCGCAAGAAGTGAGCCGGAGTCGTGGGATGAGTGTCTAACTGCGTGACAACGCCGACGCACAACGGCGGACGAGCGCGAACGTCAGCGGACCATCGGGGCAGGTGAGAGCCGCACCAGCCCAAGGCAGCACCAGCGCCCAAGTTGCTTCGGGGCGAAGGGGTCGTGCGTGGGTCGAGCTGCCGAGTTGACTGCGTAGTTCACCACCGATGTACTCCCACACATGCCAGCAAGGGATGACGGTCAGTCACTCGAAGCTCACCCCGCTCTCGCTCAGCCTGTGGCCGCAGCGCAGGATTACGTGGACGGGAGGCTGTCGCAGTACCAGACGTGGTACGACAAGAAGGCCATCAAGACGAAGGCCATGCATCTCCGGATGAGGACGATATCCGTCGTCGGAGGAGCCTTGGTTCCCGTGTTAGTCAACCTTGACCTGTCGTTCGCGAAACTTACCGCTACGGTGCTGAGCTTGATCGTTGTCGGCTCCGTCTCCTTGGAGAGCGTGTACCGCTACCGCGAACAGTGGAAGAACTACAGGTCGACCGAACAACTCCTCGGGCATGAGCGGATCTACTTCGAAACCAAGGTGGGGCCCTACTCAGGTCTCTCGGAGAGTGACGCATTCACGACCTTGGTCGCCCGCGTAGAGCGCGCCATCGCCAACGAGAACTCTGCGACCCTCAACGTGATGACCCTGGGCGGCCAAGTAAGCACTGACGTTCAGACACCGCCCGGCGTCCCTGGTGGTCGGCGAGAGCTTCAGTAGACCGAGCGTGCCACTCGTGTGCCAGATACTGCGGGCAACCACGGGGAACACCGGGGAATGAAGCCCGAGGCCATAGGGCACCGACACTGTTCCGCCGCAGGTCAACAAGGTCCCCACCGCTGGAGCACCCTAGCTTCCCAAGCTGAGGTCTCAGGCACCGTCTTTACGGGGCGGCCGTCACGGCTTGCTGTGATCGACGGCACCGGCAGCGTGGCGGAGGCCGGTGGGGGTGCAGCGAGGCATACGCGTGCGTGATCGGTCGGCAGGCCCGCCGTCGTGGCTGACTGTCGTCGGCTGAGGCACAGACGAACCGGACCCAACTCTGAGGATTCGTCATCTGTCACCCACCTGCGGCTGGCGCGGCAGGGCTGTGCATCCTGGGCACCATGACGAACCCCGAAGGCCCGTATGTGAAGGTGCACTTCCGGCTTGAGACCCAGGACGACTGGCCCCCGGCGTCGGTGGAGAGTCTCTGGGCCGTCGACCAAGGTGACGGCACCGTGCGGCTCGACAACATCCCCTGGTTCGTCCGAGGTATTGCCTGCGGGGACATCGTCGCCACCGAGCCAGATGAGGAAGGCGTGCGATGGGCCGGCGAGGTGGTCCGGCGTTCGGAGAACTGCACTATCCGCCTCATCGTGTTCCGTGACGGCGGCTCGGGAGCTGCACGACAGAGCGTGATCAACGCGTTTGAGAGACTCGGCGTCGACGGCGAGGGCATAGAGCGGTTCGGCATGGTTGCCCTGGACGTCCCGCCCACCGCCGATCTCGCCAAGGTGCAGAGGCTGCTAAAGCACGGCGTAGCGAAGGAGTGGTGGGACATGGAAGAGGGATGCATCACCGAGCAGTGGCGGGCCGCCTCCGCCGTTTGACGCCGTCCATGTGCCCCATGGCTGGGCCGTCCCTGGGCCGTCCGAGGCCGCTCAACAGTGCCCAGGGATGACCAACAACGACCACCAGCCGCACGAGCCCACCACCCCTGACCAGCAAAAACCCAGCTCACCAAGATCCCCGACAAGACCCAGGGCAAGAAGAAGTAAGCGGCACCGATCAAGCCCCCTACCAGCGGTTTTTCTCCTGGTAGGGGCCTCATCCCGTTCCTCGGGGCGTCTTTGGGCCGTCGGACTACGAGGCGGGGCCTCGTACGTACCGAACCGTGCAACGGCATGCCATCAGCGCTGCGATCGTCAGGGCCGCGCCAGCATGTCCCGCAGCTCGGGCGCTTGGACCTCGATCCTCAGCCGTGGACGTGAGACCACGGCAGCCTCCCTCTGTGTCGATAAAGAGTGGATCGCGGAACTACCTATTCGTTCAACGCGCCGGTGAGATGAAGGGCGCCCAATAGGGTCGGTATTGGTCCAGGAGGCTGTGAATGCATTATTTTCATTGCCCCCTGTTCCGACCTGCGCGGTGACGTCGCCGCGTCGCCCGTCCGAATCAAACAGGCACGGCCATCCAGCCCATTAATCATTTTCTGAGTATTTACGATCGACTCGTCAGGGTGGGCGAAACCAGTCGAATGAATCGTAACCCGGTCCATGCTGCTGAGTAATATGCCGGCGACAGAAACGGGCGATTCTGCGCGACTGAGAACCGCCAAGTACACGTCACCATCCCCTCACAGGATCTGGCCCCTCCATGACGCTGAACATCCCTGTCGCGCCGCTACGGCGCACATTGTCAGTTTGGACCGCGGCGGTACTTGCCGTGGTGATCGCCGCTTTCGTAGTCGCTGTGACGCCGACACGGGCAAGTGCCATCGCCACACCTGTACCTCTGGGTACGGCGGACAGCTTCGCGGTACTGGCCGGTTCCGCTGTCACCAACACCGGCCCCTCGGTGGTCACCGGAGACCTCGGAGTGAGTCCGGGGACGGCTATCAGCGGATTCCCGCCCGGCCTGGTGCTCGGGGCCCAGCACTCTGCGGACGCTGTGGCCGCTCAGGCCCAGAGCGACCTGGTCGCGGCGTACAACAACGCCGCCGGACAGGCCACCAACGGGGCCCTTCCCGCGGACGCCGGTGGCCTGACGCTGGTTCCGGGCGTCTACACCGCCTCATCCACCCTCGGACTGACCGGCACCCTCACCCTGGACGCCCAGGGGGACCCCAACGCCGTCTGGGTGTTCCAGGTCGGTTCGGGTCTGACGACGGCGTCCGCCAGCCGGGTGCTCCTCATCAACGGCGCCTCGCCGTGCAATGTGTTCTGGCAGGTCGGCAGTTCGGCCACCCTCGGCACCAACTCCACCTTCGTGGGCAACATCCTGGCCCTGACCTCGATCACTGCCACGACGGGCGCGACCATCGACGGGCGGGCGCTGGCCCGTAACGGTGCCGTGACGCTGGATACCAACAAGATCACCCGGCCGCGGTGCGCGGCCGGCACCACCGGTGGGACCACGGGAGGTACCACGACGGCCGGCACCACGGGCGGGACGACGGGTACCACGACGGCCGGCACCACGGGCGGGACGACGGGTACCACGACCGCCGGCACCACGGGCGGGACGACGGGTACCACGACCGCCGGCACCACCGGTGGAACTACGGGTACCACGACGGCCGGCACCACAGGTGGGAACACGACCGGTGGCACCACCGGTGGGACCGGCCATGACCACGGCTGCAAGCCGGACGAGCACAACGGGCCTGGCGACAGGCCGGACGAGCACGACGGGCACGGCGGCAAGCCCGATGAGCACGACGGGCACGGCGGCAAGCCCGATGAGCACGACGGGCACGGCGGCAAGCCCGATGAGCACGACGGGCACGGCGGCAAGCCCGAAAAGCCCGGCAAGAACGATGGCTACGACTGTGATCCCGCCCAGCATGCACGGCCCACTCCGGCGGGGTGAGTGTTCGGAGGTAGCCGCCCACGTGCGCGAGTAGGACGGGCGGCGTGCGGCGCGGATCGTCATCGATTCCGCCGCACGCCGTCGGCGAAAGCTCAGGAGAACCAGGTGAGAGAAGTCGGGACGGAAAGACCGGATGGGGCCGTGCGGGGTGGCGTTGCATCAGCGGATGCCGACGAATCGGACCAGGCTGGCGCCGGGCCGACTGCACAGAAGGGGGGCGGGAGACCTCTTACGTTCCAAGCGTCTTCGGAGCCGCACGTCGCCTTGGGGGCCGGCGTACAAGTCGCTGTGGTCCTGTGCCTGGCGGTGGCCCTGGTACACGTACTCCTGGTATTCCTGCAGGTGGCACCGCCCAATCCCATCTCCCGGCAGTACAGCCGGCAGGTCAACACCTGGGTCTTCCCGTTGTTCGAACAGAACTGGCGACTCTTCGCCCCGGACCCGGAGTCGGTCAACCGGCAGATTTGGGCGAGGACCATGCACACCGCCCCGGACGGCACCTCCCAGGTCAGCGGATGGTTCGACCTGACCGCTGTCGACACATCCGCAGTGAAACACGACCCCTTCCCGAGCCACACAGCGCAGAACATGCTGCGCCGGGCCTGGGCTTCCTATCTCGAAACGCACAGCGGCGACGATCATCCGCACTCGCAGCGCGCGTTGATGATCCAGCACTACCTGCGCAACATCGCCGCGGATCGCGTCGCCGCCCATCGCCACGGCGCATTCGAGTCCATCCAACTGCGGGTGATCACCCTGCCCATCGCCGCGCCGCCCGCGGCGGGCGGCCCCCGTCCCGGCGTGGCCCCACCGAGGCCCGCGGACACCCGATACCTGCCCTGGTGGAAGGTGGCCCCCCATGCAACAGGCTGAGCAGACATCGATCGCGGCGGCCCCGCCGTCGCGGCCCGGACACGGCACCGGGCGGGTGAGCGCACACGCGCCGCTGCACATGCCAGCCCGTATCGCTACGCTCCTCACCCTTCTGCTGGAGCAGCCGATCTCCCTGTACGCCGCGGCGGTTCTGCGCATCGGGTACGGGTTCCTCTACTTCGCCTTCCTGCTGCGCGAGTTTCCCCACCGCGACGAGATCTGGGGTCCCGGCTCACCGTGGACGCCGGCACTGGCCAGGCAACTCTTCGACCAGACCGGGTGGGCCAGCATCCTCACGCTGTCCGACAGCCGGGCCTACTTCGAGGTCTGCTACACAGCAGCCCTCGTCACCTCCGCACTGTTCATGCTGGGCTGGCGGACCAGAGCGGTGTCCGTGCTGTTCACGGTCGTAGTGGCGTCGTTCCACGCCAGGGCCATCTTCATGACGGACGGAGGGGACAACCTCATCCTCCTCATGGCCCTCTACCTCGTGTTCACCGCATGCGGCCGGCGCTGGTCCCTCGACGCGCGCAGGACCCGGCTTCGAGCATCCACCGACAAGACTGCCCGGCTTCCGCTGGACCAGACATCCGGCGAGCTGCGACGCCACCTACGCGACGCGCGCCTGACGGTGATCACCGTGCTGCACAACTGCGGCATGCTCGTCATCGCCGCCCAGGTCTGCTTCCTCTACGGATCCGCGGGCCTGTACAAGGTGCAGGGCACCTCCTGGGGCAACGGCACCGCCCTCCATTACGCCCTGAATCTCGACCTGTTCCAGCCCTGGCCCGAGCTCTCCCTCATGGCGGACGAACACGACGTACTGATCGCCATCGCCTGCTATCTGACGGTGCTGTTGCAGGTGGCCTTCCCGTTCGTCCTGTTCGGCAGGCTCAAGTACCCCGTCCTGACGATGCTGTTGGGCATGCACCTGGGGATCGCACTGTTCCTGGGCCTGCCACTCTTCTCCGGCGCGATGATCGTCGCGGACGCCGTGTTCCTTCCGGACCGCTTCTACCGGTATCTCGGACAGCTGTGGCAGGGCACCACCCAGCGGACGGACTTCCGGGAGGCGGGGACTGCGCCCCCCGGAGAAGCTGCACTGGTGCCTCCGCAGTCGGGACCGGTCGGCTGAGACCCGATACTTCTGCGCGACGGCCGGAGTTCCGCCCTCGCAAACTGGGTGGCGATCCCATCGCGCACTGAGTGGTCGCCGTCGTCCGGCACTGCCTCGCCGGTCGGCCGCATCCCGCATATGGTCACGCGTCGGGGGCGACTCGCTGATGGACGACATGAACGGTGCCGGGAACAGGGGGACTGTGAGCAGGAGACGCTACGTTGCCAGGGGCATGCCGGGTGGTTACCGGATCTGGGACAACCCAGGACGTCGATGGCGGGGCGATCTACGCGTTGTGTCCTGACGATCTCCTGGGCCGAACTTGCGGACATGCGTGAACGCCTGCGGACCATCAGCACAGGTGAGAGCCACACGAGCCCAAGGCAGAGCCCCCGCCCAAGCGCGAACTCCGCGCCGGCCGCAGCCGGGCCCCGCTGGAAACCGGCGTTCGGTGATCCCGGGCGGGTTCAGGCGTGCGGGTCGGCCGGGAGGTGAAGGCGGGGCCTGGTGGTCGGTTCTGTGGCGGGGGTCGCCGTGCGGTGGCGGTCGCCCCCGGTACTGCCGGGGTCAGGTGTTCCTGGTCCTCCGGCGGCGCACGGCGGTGTATCCGACGGCGGCGAGGACTGTCGCGCTGCCGCCGGCGACTGCGGCAACGGTGCCGGTGCGGCTGAAGGTACCGGCCGCCTGCTCGCAGTACTGGTCGCTGTCGTCCTTGACCGCGATGGTCAGGTGACCCCGGTTGCCGATCGCTTCGGACTTCTCGTGCTGCCCGGCGATGTCGACCGGGTAGCTTCCCGGCCCGATGTCGCAGCTGATGGTGCCGTTGCCCTCCCCGAAGCCGTTCTTCCGCATCCCCACGGTCACGTCCTTGGCAAGCACCGGAGACTTCACGGTGAAGCTGCCGTTGGCGTCCGCGGCCAGGGAGGTCAGGTCGGCGTCGGACGTGACCACGACGGGCGCACCCTGCTGAAGGGGGCCGCCTGCGGTGCTGTTGCTGTCGTTTCCACGGATGCTGATGCTCAGGCCCGGACCGTCCGCCGCCGAGGCTGTCTGAGAGCCCGTGAGGCCGATGATGGTCGCGGTGAGAGCGGTCGCTGCAGTGCGCAGGTACATCGCGCGTACCTCGCCTTCCTGAGCAGATCACTGCCGACCTTGATCCAGACCTGCCTCTCATGTGCGTCTCTCACCTAGTGGGACGAGGCCGGACTGGGCGTGCCATTGGCGTGCCGGATCCTGCGGGGAACCACGGTGAAAAGCGGGGGCCGGCCACCAGTGTGGCCAAGGCTCCAACACCACTCCACCGCAGGTCAACGCGACGACCGCCGCCAGAAGGCCCAAGCATTCCAAGCTGAGAGCGCGAGTTCGATTCTCGTCACCCGCTCCATGCGAAACCCGGCCCGGGCCCCAGATGCCGAACGGCGGAGGTTGCCGCTCCGGCGTGTCCCACCACACTGCCGTTGAAGCTGATGGTACGTCAGGTAACAGGCTCAGTGGCTGATCGGTTCGTGGGAGGACCAGAAGGGGTCGGTCACGTTGGGGCGCGGCACGTCCTTGCCGTAGTAGCTGTGTCCGCGTGTCTGGGTCGCCGGCGCCCTGACCCCGGACGTGCGGACGCAGGCGGTCTGCACGTCGAGGAAGAACTGCCCTTCCCCGCCGACGACGAGGCCGGTGCGCAGCAGGCCGTCACCGGTCTCGGCGTATATCTCGGGCAACTCCTTGTCGGAAACGACCTTGGTGATCTTCAGCCCCGTCTTCTTCCAGTACCGCTCGATGACGCCGAGGAGAGCCCCGCGCCGCTCCGCGGACACCTTCGTCATGACGACCGCGCGGCGGGTGACGTCCCCGTATTCGTCCGAGCCGCCGCAACTGCCGTGGTCCGAGGCGTCATGCGTCCAGTCGAGCGGGGGCCGGACCGTGCTGAAGGTCCGGTACACCAACGCGTCGGCCTTCTCCGCCGCCTCCTGCATGTCCACCTTCGCGTTCCCCTTCACACCCCCATCGCTCCCGCCGCAGCCGGTTACGGCCACGATGCCCAGTGCGATACCGGCCAGGTGAGCGGTGAGCCTTTTCATCGGGGGTCTTCCGTCGTGACGATGTCTGACCTGCCGGCGACGATCTTGGCGATATTGTTCGCCGCGGAGTGATTTCTGTCGGGATCGAAATATCCGGAGTGGGCAGGCGTCGGCCCCTCACCCGAGAGATAGAGCGGCAGCGGCCCGTCCCCGGATTCTATACGGACGGCACCGAACTCCTTGCTGACCGGGTCCCGGCCGAACCAGCGCTGGTCGTCCATATAGCTGTCCACCGCCTGCACCGGGCCCAGGAGGCTTTCCTTCCCGGGCAACCAGGAAACCGGATCGTTCCCAGCCGAAGCAGAAAAAACATGGCCCTTGCCGACATTCAGTTCGTCGGCCCGCTGAGCCCCGGTTCCTGGGCTGCCCAGCAGGACGATGTCGTCGGCGCCGGGAATGCCGCCGTGCTGACGTGTCGCCGTGCCGACCACGAGGGAACCGTAGGAGTGCCCGATTGCAGTGACATGGGGGTCCTTGTGCACATTGGTCGCCTCTATGCCCTCCATGAAACTGCGGTACTCCGGGGCACCTTTTTCCGCGTTCGCGGTGGACGCCACCTCGTGAGCCCTGGCGCGTCGTATCCGAGCCAAACGATGGAGGCCGTTGAGTGGTCGTACTTGCGCGCGCCCTTGGCGGTCTGGAACGCCCTGCGGACCGTGTCGTCCGCGAAATCCCCGTCCAGTGCGGTGCCGAGGCCGGGGACGTATGCGGAGACGTTCTTGGCGGTGTCGGGGTTTCCGTAGCTGACGATTGCCCGCCCGTTCCCCTCGTCCCCAATGCCCAGAAGGAACATGGGCGGGTTGCTGACCGTGTCGAGTTTGGCCTGGATTCCCTTCATGCCGTCGAGCTGGGCCTTGGACAGATCGTCGTGCCGTCCTTCGAGCTTCGCCATGAGGAACTTCAGGTTCTCCCGGTTGGCGTCGTCGCGGGCCGTTGCCGGTATGCCGTCGAGGCTGCCGATCAGTCCGGGGAAAGCCGTCAGGTATTCGTCGCGCTCATCTGCCGTCAGGTGGTCCCACCAGTCCTTGCGTTCCGCCGGTGCCTTGTACAGCGGAAGCTTGTCCTTGATGTAGGGGAGTGCTGAGGCGCCGACCGAGTCGACGTCGGACGCGATGTCCGCCCACGTCTTGGTGTCCACGGTCAGGCCGGGAGCGGCCCTCAGTTTCGCCAGAGCTCCGGAATACCGGTCATCGGCACCCCGGGCGCGCAGCACGGCGAACGAGATGCGGTTGGCTATCTCCCGAGCTTTGGCGTAGTGCGGGTTCGGGACTTTGACCTTCCCGTCGGCATCGCCCGGGCCGGGCTGGTACAGCCGGTGTTTTCCCGGGGACGGAGCCGCGCTCCCCGGCGTGAAGTGTCCGTCCTCGCCGTAGACCGTGCCGCCCGGATACTCCTCCCCGGTCTGCTCGTTCCTGCCGTCGGCCGGGTAGGTGACACCGCCGTTGCCGTCGACCGCGTAGCCGAGTGCCGCGGCGTCGTCCAGCGCTTGGGTCAGGGCCTTGCGCTGGGCGGTCAGCTCCGCCGCCAGACCGTCGAGCGTGCCTCGGACGAGACCGCACTCGGCGTGGATGTAGTGGTAGTTGTCCTCCAGCCGCTTGAGGCGCTTGACCGCGGCCTGCGCGGCTTCGCTCTCCTGGGTCTTGCCGAGGGGGCCGCTCATCCGGCCCTCGATCCGTTCGCGAGCGGAGTCCGCGTGCCGAGAGGCGGCACCCCACCCGTCGGCCGCGTGGCCGAGTGTTTCCGGCTTGAGGTCCTTGAGCTGCTGCCAGGTCAGCGTCGACGCCACGGTCAGTCCCTCCCTGAACCGGACACGTGCACGGCGCCGACCTTGGTGCTCACCGCTTGGTCCACTTCACCCATGTCCACGGCCACCTGGCGCAGTTTGGGCCCCAGGGTGCTGCACTCGTCGCGGACCGCGCCCAGTCGCTTCTCCCACGAGGCGAGAACTGCCTTGATCGTGGCCAGACTTGCCAGGCCCCCGAGGGCCATGTCGTCATGGGCGAGGCGCAGGTCCGCCTTGGACTTGACCGTGCTGGTGTGCAGATCGTCGGCCACGGTCGCGGCCCGCGTCCAGGGGCCGTGCGTGTGCCGAAGCCGCCCGGTGCCGCTTCCCCCGCCGGCTCCGCTGCCGGAACCACCGATGTCGGCCGGAACCTGATTGAGCTGCATGCGTGTTCCATGCCGCTCGGCAGCCGCCGTCTTGAGCTGCTCCCACTCCTCCCACGCCACGCGTGGCCCCCCTTCTGCCGGTCGTTGTGGCCCGGAGGATGGTAGACGCCCGTTGTGCAGGTCCCATCCGTGATCCACCCCAGCCGTCCTGGGTACGCGTACTCAGGACACGGGGGTGCGCGGCGGCCGAGAGAGCTGAGAGAGCTGACCGAACCGGTCCTCACCGTCCCTCGAACCCCGGCCCCCTGCGCTCCACGAACGCCCGCAGGCCCTCCCGGGCGTCCTCGGCCGGCATGTTGATCTCCTGTTGCCGCCTCCGCCTCCGCCTCCGCCTCCGCCTCCGCCGCCTCCTCCGCCGCCTCCTCCTCCGCCTCCGCCGCGAAGGCGGTCGTGTGATCGCTGTCTACGGACGCGTTCAGCAGTTGCTTGGTCAGGGCGAGGGCCGGGTGGGGCCGGAGGCCAGCCGGGTCGCCCACCGTACGGGGCCTGGCGGGCGACCAGTAAGCAGAGCTGATCAAGCCTCCTGCCTGCGGGTTCTCCGCTGGTGGGGGCTTTTTCGTGGGCTGGGCTGCGGGGGTGGTGATCTCGGCGGGTGTGCGGGCCCGGTTCCGGAGCGGGCGGGGCGGCAGGGCGACCGGGTGAACCTCTGCACCCGGCCCGACGTGGCGGGTGCTCAGCGGGTACCTCGCATCACGCAATCACCGCACATTCGCATGGAACCAGGAAAGGACCGCACACGTGCGCAAGACAGTCGTCTGGGCCGCCGCGCTGGCGGCAGCCGTCACCTCTCTCGCCTCCCCGGCGGTTGCCGCCCAACGCCCCCCGGACCGTGATCGCCCCTGCGAGATCTCCGGCAGGTCGAATGAGCAGGACTGCCTCCTGCAGTTCGAACTCCGGCCCGTACAGGAGGACTCCATTCCCGGGACGACGGGCAGGGTGACGATCCAGAGTCTGGACGCGTTTCAGGGTGGGCGCGCCATCGGATTCGTGACCGGCATGATGTCGAGATTCGACTCAGGAGCCGGCGAAGGCGTCTACACCCTGCGGCTGTCCAGCGGCCAGGGGCAGGTGGGCGTTCAGTTCGCTCAGCCGGGTGACTCCCAGCAGACCACCCCCCTCATGGTCACGGGTGGCAGCGGGGTCTTCGAGTGCGCCACGGGCTCCGGGACCGCGGAGGGGGGTGGCAACAACTCCCCCATCCTCGTCAGCCTGCACCTCAGGTTCTTGTGCGGTTCTCACTGAAGTGCGCGTCACGCCTCGGCGGCCCCGGGCGGTAGCGAGCCCTGGGGCTGCCGAAGTGCCCGCAAGGGCTCCGGGAGGCTGCCTGGCCGGCTCCCGGCGCCATCTCGATCACTCGGCCGGCGATGTCGTGCCACACCGATGACGGCACCCGTGACGGTGCCGATGACCGACACCACCTCCACCGCTACAGGCTGGGGAACCCACGGCCACAGGGGCAGGCCGAGTATTCACTCGGCCTGCCCCTGTGGCGCCCGGCTGCCGGGGCCCGGTGGATGGCGCCGGGCCTTTTGCGGGCTCCGCGTCAGGTGCCGGCGGGGACCAGTGTGTTCTCGGTGCCGAGGGCGTCGGAGGTGGTGTCGGTGTACATGGTGGTCTCGCCGTCGGACCAGCGAACGACCAGGTCGTCGTTGAGGTTGCTGGAGGTGTAGTTGCCGGCCGTCAGGACCGAGGCGTGTGTCCACAGGCCGTTGGGGCCGCGTATACGGGTCTTGGCGCCGAGCCCCGCTGACGAGGTGGCGACGTAGGTGTCGAGTTCGCCGTCCGGCTGGCGTGCGAGGACGTCCCAGTTGGTGTGGTGGCTGAAGTCGCCGGTGGTCAGCAGGGTGGCGTTCTTCCAGTCGGAGTTCGGCGCCGCCAGGCGGTGCCTGGTGCCGAAGGTGCCGGCGCCGACGTTGGTGTGGAGGGTCAGTTCGCCGCTGGTCCAGCGGACCAGCAGGTCCGTGACGTACTTGCCGTTGTGGAACTGTCCGGCCGAGATCTGGACGGCGTTCTTCCAGTCGGAGCCGGGGGGCGCCAGCTGGATCTCCTTGCTTATGCCGGAGGGGCTGACGTCCGGGTAGAGGCTGACCTTGCCGCTGGGCCAGCGCACCACGAGGTCGAACAGGTCGGTGCCGGCGAAGTCGCCGCCGGTGATGGTCGCGGCCTGTGTCCAGGTGGAGTTGGGCGGCCGCAGCCGCGTCTCGGTCAGGTATCCGCCCTTGCCGTCACCGGGGTACAGGGTGACCTCGCCGTCGGACCAGACCACGATCATGTCGCTGAGGTGGTCGCCCGTGTAGTCGCCGGAGGTCAGCAGCCTCGCGTGCTGCCAAATTCCCGCTCCGTTGGGCAGCTTCGCCTGGATGCCCTGGTACGGGGGCAGGTCACCCGGCGGGTCCTGGTCGGCGACGGCGTTGGCGAGGAGGTTGGCGGCGTCGGTGCCGAACGCCGGTGCGTAGCTGATGTAGTCGACGTTCGCGTCGTTGCCGCCGCCGTTGTAGCCGCCGAGGTTGCCGATGACATGGCCGGTGCCCGCGTCGTCCTGGTAGTCGGTGATCCACGGACTGCCGGAGACACCGCCGTAGTAGCCGCCGCACGTCATGGACATCTGGCGGTAGCCGGACAGCTGGGTGGTCGGGACGGTGCACTTGATGGCCTGCCCGGCGTCATTGCCGTGCTTGCGCGCCGGGTAGCCCACGACGGTGACGCTCTTGTTGCTGTAGCCGGCCGGCTGAGTGAAGGTCAGCCCGCCTCCCACGGCGTCCTGGAGCTGCTGCCCGCGCTGGTTGGCCGAGACGCGCGCGAAGGCGGTGTCCAGGTCGGACCAGGCCTTCTTGGTCGTCGAGGCGCCCTGGTCGGGCACGTAGCGCGGGTCGATGAAGACGCGCTGGATGTGGAAGATGCCGTACGGCTGCTGGTCGGGGCCCGCGCCCTTGAGGAACTTCGGCACGAAGATGTAGTTGTTCCTGATGCCCAGCCCGCAGTGTCCCGCGGTGAGGATCACGTTCCGGGCCGGGGTGTCGAGCACGCTGCCGGTGCACGTCCAGTCGGCGCCGTTCGGGCCGCTGGAGCCGAAGAACGTCCCTACGAGCCGGGTCCCCCCGAACAGGGTGCCCTTGGCAACACCCGCCACCGCGGTCGCGCCCTGTTTCGGACCGGACGGTTCCGCCCGGGGGCCGTCCAACGGCCTTGCGCCCGCCATGCGTTGAGCGGTCCAGTACTCGGCGGCCTTCCGCGCCTCCTGCCCCGCGGCGGGGGAAGGGGCGGCGGAGGGAGCGGCCGCGGGGGGAGTGGGCGAGGGGGAGGACGGACGCGGTGACGGCGGCGCGGCCCACGCGGCCGGAACCGTGGCACCGAGCACGGCCGCGCACAGGGCGGCGACGACCGTCAAACGTCTGCGATACGAGAACAATTCCACTCCAGTGACAGCGCGACGGCCCACGCCAACGCGCCGGACGGCAGCAAACCAGGCGATCTTCGCACGAACGCACGAATAGAAGCGAGTGAGTTGAGCATCCCCGGAGCTGATTCGTCGACTTTCGGTCAACTCCGCCGTTCGACGGAGAGCGGCTTGGCCGACTCGGTCGTGGACCGGCCTGCGGCGCGGCGACCGCTGCCCCGGTGTCGCGGTGCCCCCGGTATCACGGTGCCTCGGTGTCGCGGTGCCGGGGTTCGTCCTGATGGCCCAGCATGCGCGCGGCCCGGGGGCCGCCTAACGTGGAAGGACAAGCCGCCGGCGTGTGAGGAATCCGTTCTCAGCGGGTCACGCGTGTCGGCTCTTCGTGGACCGGAAGGCTGCCTGAACATGCCCACTACGTCGGACACCCCCGTTCTCGACACACTCGCCGCCATGACCGTCGACTCGATCGAACGCTGTGGCCTCGACGAGCGCACGCTGATCCTCACCCGCATCGCCGCGCTGGCGGCCATGGACGCACCGCCCGTCTCCTACCTCGCCCACGTCGGTCCCGCCATGCAGGCGAACCTGACCGTCGAGCAGGTACAGGACGTGCTCGTGGCTGTCGCCCCGGTCGTGGGGACGGCCCGCGTGATGGCCGCGGCCGGCCACATCACCCAGGCGCTCGGCTTCACCATCGCCCTGGCGGACGCCGAGGCGCAGGCAATGGCCGATGCCGAGGCCCAGGCCGGGAGCGGCAGCAAGGGCTGATCCGGCCCGGCCCCGTCGCCGGCGGTCACGGAAGAGGGCCCCCTCCCCGCGGGAGATCCGCGGAGAGGGGGCCCTTCTGCTGCGTCGCGTGGCCGTGGAGTGTCGCCCGGGTGTCAGTGCGGGTTGTCAGCGCGGGGTGTCAGTGGCGGTCGCCGTGACGGTCGTCCCGGCGGTCGTCCCGGCGGTCGTCCCCGGGGACGTCGCGCCGGTCGTCGCGCCGGTCGTCGTCGCGGTAGTCACGGCGTTCGCCGCCCCAGGTGACGGTGTCGACGAGGCGGCCGTGTTCGTCGCGGAGGGTGGCTGTGTCGTGGCGGTTCCAGATCACGTCGCGGCGGTCCTGGAACAGGTCGGTGCGGGTGTCGCGGCCGTAGCCGGTGTGGACGCGGACGGTGGCGCGGCCGTCCAGGCGGTAGTGGTGGAAGGTGTAGGTGTGGCCGTCCCGGTCGGACAGCGTCCAGCCGTTCAGGTTCACATCGCGCCAGGAGCTGTTGGTGAGGGCCACCCACTGCTGGTTGAGGACGCGCACGGAACGGTCCTGGCGGCGGTTCTCCCGGCCAGGGGAGTCGTACCGCACGTTGCTGATCTCCACTCGCGGGTGGAACCGGCGGTCGTGGTCGGCAGCCGACGCCGGCAGCGCCACCGAGCCGACCAGGGCGCCCGCGGCGAGCGCGGCGGCGGCCAGACGACGGGTGGTCACAGAAGCGGAAACGGACACAGGTCCCCCTGCATGGTGTGGGCACGCCCCGTGCCGGCCTCCGGGCCGGGCACGGGAGGTGCGGTGTACGAGTGCGGCCGGGCGGCCGCACATCCACACCCTGCACTCTGATTCGTCCTGTTAAGGCGATACGTGCTCTGTGTTACGAGTCGTCCATTTATCCGTGACAGTAAGGTGCAATGTTCATCTATTGCCTGAACGTTTCGGTTCGGTGGAGCGACAGGGATGCGCGGCCCCGGGCGGCGGCCGCGTCACCTGAAAGTGGGTAACGGGGTCCGGCGGGTCGGTCGGGCGGACAGCGACGGTCTCGCGCGGTGCCTGCCGGGCCCCGGGCCCGTCCGCCCTGCACGCACGCATGCGAAGGGCCCCGGTCGTCGCCGTCGCGCGCCCGGGGCCCTTCAGTGTTGTACGGGAGTGCCGGCCTCGGGTGCCGTCAGCCGCACTGGCAGGGGCCGCCCGATTGGCACCCGCAGCCGCAGCCCGAGCCGCAGCCGCAGGCGCCGACGAGTGGAAGGCTCCTGATCTCGGCGGGCTGCTCGGTCTCGCGTTCCTGCGTGGGGTCGGGCGTGGTGCTGGGGGATTCGGCCATGGGTCCCTCCTCGGGGCTGGTGCCTTTGCTCATTCCATGCCCGCTGCACTGGGCGCATCAACGGCGCACAGTGGCTCACGCGCGCCCCGGCCCTCGGTCTTCGCGCCTGTTCAGGCGCCGTCCACGCCCGTCACCGGCTGGATGTCCTGCTGGAGCTCGTCCGCATGCTCGCCCGTCACCAGGTACACCACCCGCTTCGCCACCGCCACCGCGTGGTCGGCGTAGCGCTCGTAGTAGCGGCCGAGCAGGGTGACGTCGACGGCCGTCTCGATGCCGTGCTTCCAGCGGTCGTCGATCAGGTGCTGGAAGAGGGTGCGGTGCAGGAGGTCCATCTCGTCGTCGTCCTGCTCCAGCTGGAGGGCGAGGTCGACGTCCTTGGTCACGATCACCTCGGCCGCCTTGGCCATCAGGCGCTGCGCGAGCTGGCCCATCTCCAGGATGGTGGCGTGCAGGTCCTGCGGGACCGCACGCGCGGGGAAACGGAGCCGGGCGAGCTTGGCGACGTGCTGGGCGAGGTCGCCGGAGCGCTCCAGGTCGGCGGACATACGCAGCGAGGTGACGACGATACGGAGGTCCGTCGCCACCGGCTGCTGCCTGGCCAGCAGGGCTATGGCCCGCGCCTCGAGATCGTGCTGCAGCTCGTCGACCTTCTGGTCGGCCTCGATCACGCTCTCGGCCAGCTTCAGATCGGCGTCCAGGATGGCGGTCGTGGCGCGCCCGATCGCCGAGCCGACCAGCCGGGCCATCTCCACCAGTCCGTCGCCGATCGAGTCCAGTTCCTCGTGGTACGCGTCCCGCATCAGGGTTCCCTCTCGTGCGTCTTCGTTCGGGGGTTCGAGTTCGGTAAGGCTTTCCGCCAGGGATTTCGGTCGGTGTTCTCGGTGTTCTCGGTGTTCTCGGTGTTTCGGTGTCTGGCGTTCTCGGCCAGGATTTCGGCCAGGGGTTTCGGGCCCGGACCGTGGCGGAGCCGGCGGTGTGAACCCCACGCTCCCACGCTCCGGCCCTTACGCGTCCGTTTCCGTCACCCCAAATGAACCAATCCTGGCTCCAAGGTGAACTCTGGGCGACGAGTGTTCGAGCTCGCACCACGACGGCTGTGGTCATGTCGTACCCCATGCCTAACCTGGATGCATGGACGTGAACGCGGCGGTCGCCGCAGCGGCAGCGATCGCCGGAGTGCTCACCGGCGTCATCGCCATGCTGGCGTTCCGGTTCAGCGAGCGGGAACAGAAGCGCCCGACGCGGACGTCCCTGCACACCGACCCCGTCCTCCCGCCGGGCGTGGACACCGTCCTGTCCGTCCTGCGCTCCTCCGCCGTCGTCCTCGACGAGGCCGACGCCGTGGTCAAGGCCAGCTCCGCCGCGTACGCCCTCGGGCTGGTCCGCGGCGGCAAGCTCTCCGTGGAGCCCATGCTCCAGATGGCCCGGGACACCCGGCGGGACGGGGAGATACGGCAGGTCGAACTGGACCTGCCCCGGCGCGGTACCGGGCGCGGCGAGGCCCTGGCCGTCTCCGCGCGCGTCGCGCCACTGGGCTCGCGGCTGGTGCTGCTGCTCGTGGAGGACCTGACCGAGGCCCGCCGGATCGAAGCCGTACGACGCGACTTCGTGGCGAACGTGAGCCACGAGCTGAAGACACCGGTCGGCGCGCTCTCCCTCCTCTCCGAGGCCGTCATGGACGCCTCCGACGACCCGGAGGCGGTGGAGCGCTTCGCCGGACGGATGCAGATCGAGGCGACCCGGCTCACCAGCCTGGTGCAGGAGCTCATCGACCTGTCCCGGGTGCAGAACGACGACCCCCTGGAGGACGCCGAGCCCGTCCGCGTCGACGAACTGGTCGCCGAGGCCATCGACCGCTGCCGCCACCAGGCCGGAACCAAGCAGATCACGATGGCCACGAACATCTGGACGCCCGAGGGACCCGATCAGGGCGGTGGCGGGCGACGGGCGGGAGGTCCCGCCGACCTCCATGTGTGGGGCAACCGCGGCCAGCTCGCCGCCGCCCTCGGAAACCTCGTCGAGAACGCCGTCAACTACTCCCCGCCCCGCACCCGTGTCGGCATCGCCGCGCGCCGGATCACCGCCCCCGGCGGGGACCTGATCGAGATCGCCGTCACCGACCAGGGCATCGGCATCTCCGACAAGGACAAGGAGCGCATCTTCGAGCGCTTCTACCGCGTCGACCCGGCCCGCTCACGTGCCACGGGCGGCACCGGCCTGGGTCTCGCGATCGTGAAGCACGTGGTCGCCTCGCACGGCGGGGAGATCACGGTGTGGAGCGCCGAGGGACAGGGCTCCACCTTCACCCTTCGGCTGCCGGAGGCGGGTGCGGCCCGCGAGGCCCGTGACGCCCGTGACGCCCGAGACGCCCGTGACCGTGCCCAGCAGCACCCCGACCTCGACGACGAGGCCGGGCAACCCCCCACCGCATCATCCCCGTACGAATCGCTTCCCGCCCCGGAGGTCCTTCCGTGACCCGAGTGCTCGTCGTCGAGGACGAGGAGTCCTTCTCCGACGCCCTGTCGTACATGCTCCGCAAGGAGGGCTTCGAGGTCGCTGTCGCGGCCACCGGGCCCGACGGACTCGACGAGTTCGAGCGCAACGGCGCCGACCTCGTCCTCCTCGACCTGATGCTGCCGGGTCTGCCCGGTACGGAGGTGTGCCGCCAGCTGCGCGGCCGTTCCAACGTCCCCGTGATCATGGTGACCGCCAAGGACAGCGAGATCGACAAGGTCGTCGGCCTGGAAATAGGGGCCGACGACTACGTCACCAAGCCCTTCTCCTCCCGCGAGCTGGTCGCCCGCATCCGCGCGGTGCTGCGCCGCCGCGGCGAGCCGGAGGAGGTCACCCCCGCGGCGCTGGAGGCCGGCCCGGTCCGCATGGACGTCGACCGGCACGTCGTGACGGTCTCCGGCTCCAAGGTCGACCTTCCCCTCAAGGAGTTCGACCTGCTGGAGATGCTCCTGCGCAACGCCGGCCGCGTGCTGACCCGTATGCAGCTCATCGACCGAGTCTGGGGCGCCGACTACGTGGGCGACACCAAGACCCTGGACGTCCACGTCAAGCGGCTGCGCGCCAAGATCGAGCCGGACCCGGGGGCGCCGCGGTATCTGGTGACGGTCCGGGGACTGGGGTACAAGTTCGAGCCGTAGGCCGCGTGCCGGGCGCCGGCCGGTGGTCGGTGAGAAGGACGGCGGCCCGTCCGCGGCCGACGGCATCGGCTGCACGCGCAGGGGCGGCACCTCTCGACGAGAGGTGCCGCCCCTATGCGTACGCGGGTGTCAGTGACCGGCCGCCGACTGGGACGCCGAGTCGCTCGGGACCGGGGCCGTGGCGGTGCCCGTGCGGGTCGCCGACGGCGAGCCGGACGGCGTCCTGGACGGCGACTTCGACTTCGACGGCTTGCCGGAGGCGGAGGCCGGCCTGGACGGGTTTGCCGAGGCCTTGCCGCCCGGCGCCGCAGGGACGTTGCTCGGACCCCACTTGTCGAAGTAGCTCGTGGCCGGGACGACGAAGGCCCGCAGGCTCACGTCACCGGTCTTGCTGAAGGTGAAGGTGATCTGCTGCGCGTTGCCGTTCTGCACGGCCACACCGGCGTTCGACAGCACGGCGGAGGCGTTGCCCTTGCCGCCGATGACGATGGAGCCGCCGGCCGGGACGGTCAGCTTGCCCTTGCCCGTGGCGGGCGAGAGCTGGGCGTTGCCGTCACCCGTGACGCGGATGGAGTCCAGCGTCTGGTCGGTGGTGCCGTTGTTGAAGAGCGTCGCGGAGATCACGGCCGGGCCCTTGGACTGCGGGTCGGGCTGGCTGATGACCGTGGCGTTCTGGACCTTGATGTCACCGACGGCGGTGGCCGCGTTGTCCGGCTTGATCTGGAGCGTCTGGGCGTTGCTGCCGGCGCCGCACGCGGCGAGCGAGGCGATCGAGAACGCGATGGCGGCGGCGGCGAGGGCGCCGCGTCGAAGGCTGCTGCTCACGGCGGCGGCAACTCCTTGAACGTGGGCGGAGCAGGACGGCCTCCCTGTAAAGCCGCCCTAAGGTCTGTCAGCGGCCTTAGGTTACCGAGCCGTTCCCACGGCTCCGCACCCGACCCGCCCCTATCGGGCCCGGGGCACCCGCAGACCCCTCTGCCAGGGGTGTCACCGCGCTCGCAATGTGACCCCCGAGTCACATTGGCCGCACCGTCGTCCGCCATTCACATAAGCGTCCTCTGACATACCCCGGCAACCGCTCTCGGCGATTTCGGTGACGGAATGCGTGGCGGGCCGGGAATTGATCACCGGGTGCCCGGCCGGCGGGTTGTGCCGTGACCGTGATCAATTCCGGATTCGGCCCGGACGTGACTGAAGCTCACCGAACGGAGTAGCGGAAGTCGAGCACTTGGAACCGGACAAATCGGGATGTTCGGCCGTTTGGGCGGGCCGCCGGATGTGTGTAACGTACGCGTTTCACCCTGTGCGGAGAGCCCCTCCCACCTGCGAATACCCGCTTCCCCTTGGCCCGCGCGACCCTTCCGAAGCACGTTCCTGTTGCTGTTGTCAAGCCCCGAGATATGCCCTGACCTGCGAAAACGCCATTCAGAAGACGCCGTATCCGTGTTACCCTGGATAGCCACGGAAGGGGTACCTGTCACATGACGTTCAAGGTTGGCGACACCGTGGTCTATCCCCATCACGGGGCCGCGCTGATCGAGGCCATCGAAACTCGCCAGATCAAAGGCGTGGACAAGACCTACTTGGTGCTGAAGGTCGCCCAGGGTGACCTGACGGTGCGTGTGCCAGCGGACAATGCGGAGTTCGTGGGCGTGCGTGATGTGGTCGGTCAGGACGGGCTGGACCGGGTCTTCGAGGTGCTGCGCGCTCCGTACGCCGAGGAGCCCACGAACTGGTCGCGTCGATACAAGGCGAACCTGGAGAAGCTTGCCTCCGGTGATGTCATCAAGGTCGCGGAAGTCGTGCGTGACCTGTGGCGTCGCGAGCGCGAGCGTGGACTCTCCGCAGGCGAGAAGCGCATGCTCGCCAAGGCCCGCCAGATCCTGGTGAGCGAGCTCGCTCTCGCGGAGAACACGAACGAGGACAAGGCCGAGGCCCTGCTCGACGAGGTTCTCGCGTCCTGACGCGAGTCCTGACCCGGGGCGACACCACCACCCGCCTCAGTTCAGCACACTGAAATGCCGCGGTGCCCGATGACGCAGTTGCAGTCGCCGGGCGCTGCGGCATGTCCGCATCCGCTCCCGCCCGCGCGCGTGACGTCGCATGCCGTACGGCGGGGGAGGGCTCCCCCGATACTGTGTGCCGGGCCCGGGCAGCCGCCCGACCGGGGTCACGGAAGGGTCCGGTCTGGGCGTCGCGCGCCCGGCACGGTGAGGCCATACCCAGACAAGGCCAGCACACAAACCTGACAGGAACCGATGTCTGACGAATCGCGCCCTTCGCCCGCAGGTGCCCAGCCGGCAACCCCCGTCGCCGCCGTGATCCCGGCCGCCGGCCGGGGCGTACGCCTCGGCCCGGGCGCTCCCAAAGCGCTGCGCACGCTGAACGGCACTCCCATGCTGGTCCACGCCGTGCGCGCCCTGGCCGCCTCCCGGGCAGTCTCCCTCGTGGTCGTCGTCGCCCCGCCCGAGGGCGCCGCCGAGGTCAAGTCGCTCCTCGACGCGCACGCGCTGCCCGGGGGTCCCCCCAGCGCCAGCTGGGGGAGCACCGACTTCCTGGTCGTGCCCGGCGGGGAGACCCGCCAGGAGTCCGTGCGGCTCGGCCTGGAAGCGCTGCCGCCCGGCCACGACATCGTCCTCGTGCACGACGCGGCCCGTCCGCTGGTGCCGGTGGACACCGTGGACGCGGTCATCGAGGCCGTACGGGACGGCGCGGTCGCCGTCGTGCCGGCGCTGCCGCTCGCGGACACCGTCAAGCAGGTCGAGCCGGCGGCGGTGCCGGGCGAGCCCGAGACGGTCGTCGCGACCCCGGACCGGTCGCTGCTGCGCGCCGTGCAGACCCCGCAGGGCTTCGACCGGGCGACGCTGGTCCGCGCCCACGAGACGGTCGGCGACGACGTCACCGACGACGCGAGCATGGTCGAGCAGCTCGGCGAGCGGGTGGTGGCCGTACCCGGCCACGAGGAGGCGTTCAAGGTCACGCGCCCGCTGGACCTGGTCCTCGCGGAGGCGGTCCTGGCCCGGCGGAGGCTGAACGATGGCTTCTGACATCCCCGTCGCGCTGCCGCAGGTCGGCATCGGCACCGACATCCACGCCTTCGAGGAGGGCCGCGAGCTGTGGTGCGCCGGCCTGAAGTGGGAGGGCGAGGGCCCGGGGCTGGCCGGGCACTCCGACGCGGACGTCGTCGCCCACGCCGCGTGCAACGCGCTGTTCTCCGCCGCCGGCCTCGGTGACCTCGGGCAGCACTTCGGCACCGGGCGCCCCGAGTGGTCGGGCGCCTCCGGGACCACGCTGCTGACGGAGGCGGCGCGGATCGTGCGCGCGGCGGGCTTCCGGATCGGGAACGTCGCCGTGCAGGTCGTCGGGCCCCGCCCGAAGATCGGCAAGCGGCGCGAGGAGGCCCAGAAGATCCTCTCCGAGGCGGCCGGAGCGCCGGTCTCCGTCTCCGGCGCGACCACGGACGGCCTCGGTTTCCCCGGCCGGGACGAGGGCCTGATGGCGGTGGCGACGGCGCTCGTGGTGCGGGTGAGCTGACGGCGTGCGAGGGTACCCGCAGAGTCACCGCTGACACCGCTGACACCGCTGACACCGCCGACACCGCTGTCCGAGGCGGGTGAGACGCGTGAAGCATGTGAGGCGTGAAGCATGTGAGCGTGTGAAGCGCGTGAGGCGCACGAGGATCACGGAATCACGGAGGTACCCATGTCCGCCGCCCTGTCCGACCGGCTGAAGTCACTGCTCGACGGCCCCGTCTTCATCGTCCTCGGCACGCTCCAGCCCGACGGCAGCCCACAGCTGTCCCCGGTGTGGGTGAAGCGGGACGGCGACGAGATCCTCGTCTCCACGACCGCCGACCGCCGCAAGAAGAAGAACCTCGACCGCGACCCCCGCGTCAGCGTCGTCGTCCAGGACCCCGGCTCCCCCTACGAGTACGCCGAGATCCGCGGCACCGCCGAGATGACCACGGAGGGCGGCCAGGAACTCATCGACGAGCTGAGCCTGAAGTACACCGGCAGGAAGTACGCGGAGTTCAACCCCGCGTCCGCGCAGGACGCGGAGCGTGTGGTCGTGCGGATCAGGGCGCGGAAGGTCGTCGGCGGTCTGTGACGCGGCCCGCCGAGGTCACGAATGCGTGCCCGCGGCCGGGAGGGTCGCTGGGCACTCCCCGGCGCCCACTACCCTGGAGTGGTGACCATTCGCCTGTACGACACCAGCGCCCGGCAGATCCGTGACTTCGTCCCGCTCAAGCCGGGTTGTGTCTCGATCTACCTGTGTGGCGCCACCGTGCAGGCGGCTCCGCACATCGGGCACGTCCGGTCGGGGCTGAACTTCGACAT
This sequence comes from Streptomyces sp. NPDC020801, assembly GCF_044334385.1. NCBI lineage: Bacteria > Bacillati > Actinomycetota > Actinomycetes > Kitasatosporales > Streptomycetaceae > Streptomyces > Streptomyces sp. NPDC020801. The sequence continues at coordinate 213,344 of NZ_JBIRST010000009.1, read as the reverse complement.
CATGCGCCGCTGGTTCGCCTATCGCGGCTATGAGGTCACGTTCATCCGCAATGTGACGGACATCGACGACAAGATCATCGCCAAGGCGCGTGAGCAGGGCCGCCCGTGGTGGTCGATCGGGTACGACAACGAGCGTGCGTTCGACGACGGCTACACCGCTCTCGGCTGCCTGCCGCCCACCTACGAGCCCCGCGCGACGGGGCACGTGCCCGAGATGATCGAGATGATGCGCACGCTCATCGAGCGCGGGCATGCCTACGCCGCCGACGGCAACGTCTATTTCGACGTGCGTTCCTTCCCCGGCTATCTTCAGCTGTCCCGGCAGGAACTGGACAACCTCCAGCAGCCCTCGGGCACCGGTGAGACCGGCAAGCGTGATTCGCGGGACTTCGCCATGTGGAAGGCGGCCAAGCCGGGTGAGCCGACCTGGCCGACGCCGTGGGGCGAGGGGCGGCCGGGCTGGCATCTGGAGTGCTCGGCGATGGCGCACAAGTACCTGGGCAGTGCCTTCGACATCCACGGCGGCGGCCTGGACCTGATCTTCCCGCATCACGAGAACGAGATCGCGCAGGCCAAGGCATACGGGGACGAGTTCGCCCGCTACTGGGTGCACAACGCCTGGGTGACCATGGCCGGCGACAAGATGTCCAAGTCGCTGGGCAACAGCGTGCTCGTGGCGGAGATGGTCAGGCAGTGGCGTCCCATCGTGCTGCGCTACTACCTGGGCACCCCGCACTACCGGTCGATGATCGAGTACAGCGAGGAGTCGCTGCGCGAGGCCGAGTCGGCGTTCGCGCGGATCGAGGGCTTCATCCAGCGTGTGGTGGAGAAGGCCGGTTTGGTGGAGCCGGCCGCCGGGGTGCCGACGGCCTTCGCCGAGGCGATGGACGACGACCTGGGCGTGCCGCAGGCGCTCGCCGTGGTGCACACCACCGTCCGGCAGGGCAACAGCGCACTGGCGGCCGACGACAAGGAGGCGGCCGTGGCCCGGCTCGCCGAGGTGCGTGCGATGCTCGGTGTGCTGGGCCTGGACCCGCTCGACGAGCACTGGGCGGGCGGGGGCGGCGGCCGTGGTGAGGACCTGCACGGCGTGGTCGACAGTCTGGTCCGGATGGTGCTGGACCAGCGCGAGGCCGCCCGTGCCCGCAAGGACTGGCCGACCGCGGACGCCATCCGCGACCAGCTGGGCCAGTCCGGCCTGGTCATCGAGGACAGCCCGCAGGGCCCCCGCTGGAGCCTCGGCCCCCGCTGAGACCGCCCACGGGCACCGAAGATCGACTGTGCCGCCCGGCCTTTCGGGCGGCACACTTCATAGACGTACGTACGAAACAGACGTACGTACGAAGGCTTCAACAGACAGGTAGGTCATGGCCGCGAACAACCGCCGCATGTCCGGCAAGAAGGGCGCGCAGGTCGGCAGCGGCGGCAAGCGGCGCCGGAGCCTTGAGGGCAAGGGCCCGACGCCCCCCGCCGAGATGCGCAAGGGGCATGCCAAGCAGCGTGCCGCCCAGGCCAAGACGCGCCGTGCCCAGGGCCGTCCGCAGCAGCGCCGCGGATCGGGCAGGTCGTCCTCCGAGTTCGTCGTGGGCCGCAACCCGGTCGTCGAGGCGCTGCGCGGGGGCGTGCCCGCCTCCACGCTCTACGTCCAGCAGTTCATCGACAGCGACGAGCGGGTCCGCGAGGCGCTCCAGCTCGCGGCCGAGCGCGGCGGCATCAACCTCATGGAGGCCCCGCGCCCGGAGCTCGACCGGATGACCAACGGGCTCAACCACCAGGGGCTGGTCCTCCAGGTCCCGCCGTACGAGTACGCCCACCCCGAGGACCTCGCCGCCGCGGCCTACGACGAGGGCGAGGACCCGCTGATCGTCGCCCTCGACGGGGTGACCGACCCGCGCAACCTCGGCGCGGTGGTCCGCTCCGTCTCCGCCTTCGGCGGCCACGGCGTGGTCGTTCCCGAGCGGCGCGCGGCCGGCATGACCGCCGGTGCCTGGAAGACCTCCGCCGGTACGGCCGCCCGGACGCCGGTGGCCCGCGCCACCAACCTCACGCGGGCCCTGGAGTCGTACCAGAAGGCGGGCATCATGGTCGTCGGCCTCGCCGCGGACGGCGACGTCGAACTGAGCGAACTGGACGCCCTTCAGGGCCCGGTCGTCATCGTCGTCGGCAGCGAGGGCAAGGGCCTGTCCCGGCTGGTCGGCGAGACCTGCGACTTCCGGGTGCGCATCCCCATGCCGGGCGGGGCGGAGTCCCTCAACGCGGGTGTGGCGGCGGGCATCGTGCTGTACGAGGCGGCACGCAGGCGCGCGTGAGCGTCCCTCCGCCGGGCGGCGGGTGTCCGAACGGTCGTCCGCATGGTCGTCCGCACGGTCACCCGCTCGGGTAAACCCGGGCGTTCGGTGCAACCTTGACGCGGTCCGGACAGATCTGACGGGTCAAGGCAGTGTCCTAACTCCCCATCACTCGGTTAGATGAGTGTGGACACCAGAACACCCCGCACACCCACGGGGGACCGCTCGTCGGGAATCGACGACGCTCCCGCGCTGAGCATGGTGAAGGTGCCGAGCGATCCGGCGCAGGTCATCGTCAATCACGCGAGCTTCCGCGTGCAGTTGGGCGCCACCTCGCGGCGTACCCAGTCCCTGCGGGTCGCCCGGCACTTGAGCGCCACCGACAATCCCGCCCGGGTGCCCGTCTTCGGCGCGGCGGGCCGGGCGGCCGGCGCCGCCGCCCACCGCCGCCCGGTCGTCTGGAGCGGCAAGTCCGCCCCCGACGACACCGGCGCCCACCGACTGCTGCAGGCGGTGCGGAGCGGCAGCGTACGGCACGTCGAGGAGCCGCCCGCCGACGCCGGGGCCACGCAGGTCATCCCGCGCGTCGCCGGCGCCCCGGGCTACGGCGGCGGAGCCTACGGCGACCCCGACCAGACCGTCGAGACCCCCGTCGTCGGCGCCCCGCGCGCCCCCGGGCCCGGTGAGAGGCGGCTGCTGCCGCACATGCGGACGGTGGGCAGCACGTACGACGAGCCCGCGTACGGCGGTCCCGCCTACGGGGAGCCGAATCACGAGGAGCCGGCCTACGGGGAGCCGGCCTACGGGGAGCCGGGCTACGGCAACCCGGCCTACGGCGGTTCCGGCTACGGCGGTCCCGGCTACGGCGAGTCCGGCTACGGCGAGTCCGGCTACGGCGAGTCCGGCTACGGTGAAGGCCCCTACGACGACGCCGGCTTCGCGGACGACGACCACGACGACGTGCTGGGCGACGCGCGCCGGCCGGCCAGGCGGCACGCCGACGACCCGGCCCGGCACGCGTACTATCCGGGCCGCCGGATGAACCTCGGGGTCGTCCTTCTCCCGCTGCGGATCTTCCTCGGGTTCATCTCCATCTACGCCGGCATGGGCAAGCTGTGCGACCCGCTCTACTTCGACGGCGGCAAGCGCGGCTCCATGGTCAAGTGGCTCGACACGCTGCACCCCTGGGAAGTCGCCGAGCCACTGCGCCAGTTCGCCCTGCACCACCCGGTGGGCTCGGGGCTGGTCATCGCCTTCCTCCAGGTCATCGTCGGCGTGCTGACGGTGCTGGGCTGCTGGCAGCGGGTCGCGGCGGGGGTCGGCGCGCTGCTGTCGGCCGCACTCATCGTGACCGTCAGCTGGAAGACGATCCCGGCCTACGACGCCCCGGACATCATCTACCTCGCCGCCTGGTCCCCGCTGGTCATCGCCGGCGCCCCGGTCTACTCCGTCGACGGCCGTCTTGCGGCCTCGGCCTGGCGGCGGCTCGGGCCGCACTCCGACATCTGGGAGCTGCGGCAGTTCGTACTGCGCCGGGGTGCCCTGCTGACGGCGGTCGTCACCGGTCTCACGCTGCTCGTCGGCTCGCTGCTCGGCGGTGCCGTGCGGGACGCCGACCGGGTGGTCGCGCCCGGCCCGGGCGAGGCCCCGCGCAACGAACTGCCGGGCTCACCGCTCCCGCAGCAGCCGGGCAAGCGGCATCAGAAGTCGCCGTCGGCCTCGACCTCGCCCAGCCACCGCGGCGCGTCGGCGGGCCCCTCCGGCGGCCCCGCGACCTTGCCGGGCGCGGCCCGTGAGAGTGGCGGCACCGCCACCGGCGGCCAGCCCAGCCAGACCCAGGGCACCACCGGGCAGACCCGGCCGCGCCGGTCCTCCCCGGTGCAGCAGGCGCCCAGCACCAGCTCGGGCCCGACCTCCGGCGGCACCGCCACCGGTGGCAGCGGCTCGGCCGGCGGCTCGGGCGGCGGCTCCTCCTCGGGGCAGCCGGGGCTGGTGGGGGGTCTGCTGGGTTAGCGGGGGGTTGCCGGCTCGGTGGTCTGCGGGGGGCGGGTCGGACGGCTCGGTCGCCTGCGGGGCGCTCCAGCCGGTGTGGAGACGGCGAACGTGCTCGGCGCTTCGAGCCTCTGCGCTTCCCCCAAGCTCTTGATGACCAGGGGGAGACCCCCATGCCGTCTCCGCACCGGCGCGCCCCTTCGGCTCACTCGCGGCCGGTGCCCGGGGAGATGCGCCGTGGGTGGGCCGTTGCCCCTGCCCTCCGCCCTTGCACAGCCACCGGTCACGGTTCGAGTCGGCGCGATCCCGCGGCGCAGCCGCCACCGGTACCCCGGGAGAGCTGCCATGGGTGGGCCCGGGTCGCGATGAAACGGGCCGGCCGTCAGGCGCGGCCCAGCGCCGCCAGTTCCTTCGCGGCCTCCGTGAGGTCCTTCGCGGTGTCGATGGCGCGCCAGTAGGCGCCCTGCGGGATCGGGAAGCCCGCCAGCCGGAGTTCGCGGGCCAGGCGCGGGAACGTGGTGCGCTCGTGGTCGCCGCGCTCCGGGAGCAGGCCGGCGAACTCGGGCGAGAAGACGTAGACGCCCGCGTTGATCTCGAAGGTCGAGGGCGGCGCCTCGATGAAGTCCGTGATGTGGCCGAAGCCGTCCGTCTGCACGGCGCCCCAGGGGATGCGGGGGCGGGCCAGTGCGAGCGTCGCGACCGCGTCGCGCTCGGTGTGGAAGTCGGCCATGTCGCGCAGCGAGAAGCGGGTCCAGATGTCGCCGTTGGTGGCGTACCAGGGCCGGTCCGGATGGGGGAGGTGCGCGGCGGCGAACTTCAGACCGCCGCCGCGGCCGAGGGGCTCGGTCTCCACGGCGGTGGTGATGTTGACGGGGAGGTCCGCCGACTTGAGCCATGTCTGCAGGACCTCGGCGAGGTGCCCGCAGGACACCACCACGTCCGTCACGCCCTCCTCGGCGAGCCAGGCGAGCTGGTGACCGATGATCGGAGTGCCCGTACCGGGGATCTCGACCATCGGCTTGGGCCGGTCGTCTGTGTAGGGGCGCAGCCGGGACCCCTGGCCACCGGCCAGGATGACGGCTTGAGTGGGGCGGGACGCCGCATTCGGATGGGTCATGACGGAACTGTACGTCGCGCTCCCCACCGCTCTCCCGCCCGCAACCACCCCTTGGGGGGCGTGTGTCCCGGGCGGACGATCCGGAGTGCCCGGGACGGGTGGGGGGCGTCGGTGGGTCAGCTGTGGGCGGCCAGGACGCCTGAGGCGAACGAGGTGTCGCAGACCGGGCGGGCGTAGGACTGCGCGCGGGAGGGGCCGTAGATGCGTACCGCGGCGCGGCCCAGCGTGCGGGCGAGCGAGGCGCAGTGCTTCGCCAGCGACGGGCGGCCGTTGACCGCCTCCTGGAGGTGGGTGAGCGCGACGCCCGGGTCCTTCTCCTGCAGCTCGGTGAGCAGCCGGTCGCGCAGCACGTCCTGCGGGGCGCGGGCGTGCTCGTGGGCGGAGACCTCGGCCGCGGACGCGTCGGACGCGGTGAGCACCGAGTTCGAGGGGCTCCCCGACCAGTTGACTCGGGTGACCGCGAGGGTCCCGGAGAGCACCAGGACGACGGGCAGGACGAGGGCGAGGGAGCGGCCGATCCGGCGGGCGGGGCCCCGGCCGCGTCGCGTGGGTTGGGTGGTGGAGTGCTTCACGCGAGTGAGGGTAGCGCCCGGTAATGATTTGGCGACATTTAGTCACCTCATCGAGGGATGCCGAGGTGGCCCTTCCCGGGTGGCACGTTGACGCACATTGCTCGAAATGTCCGGTGGGCCGGGGTATTTCGGGGGCGGCGGGAGGCAGCGGGAAGGGCCCCGCGGCAGTTCGCGGGGCCCTTCCCGTCAGCCAGGGTGAATCACCCGGGTCCGTCCCGGGGTTTCAGCCGTAGGGCGTCAGCCGGAGTGAGTCACCCACTCAGTCCAAGAGGCGCTCGCCCGTCGAGGTCGAGAACACGTGGATCTCGCCCGGCCGCGGCACGACGTGCAGCGTGGAGCCCTTCTCCGGCACCTGGCGGCCGTTGACGCGGACCACCAGGTCCTTCTGCTCGCCGCTGACATCGGCGGTGCCGTAGACGTAGCCGTCGGCGCCGAGCTCCTCGACGACGTTCACCGAGACCGCGAGGCCGGCCGGGGCCTCCTCGGTGTCCTTGGAGAGCGAGGAGGCCACAGCGCCGCCCAGCTCGACCACGTCGAAGTGCTCGGGGCGGACGCCCACCGTCACCGTACGGTCACCCTTGTCGGTGGCGGCCTTGAGTGCGTCCCGGTTGACCGGCACCACACTGTTGCCGAACTTCACCCCGCCGTCGGCGATCGGCACCTCGATCAGGTTCATCGCCGGGGAGCCGATGAAGCCGGCCACGAACAGGTTGGCGGGCTTGTCGTACATGTTGCGCGGCGAGTCGACCTGCTGGAGCAGCCCGTCCTTGAGGACCGCCACGCGGTCACCCATGGTCATGGCCTCGACCTGGTCGTGGGTCACGTACACCGTGGTGATGCCGAGGCGGCGCTGCAGCGAGGCGATCTGCGTACGGGTGGAGACGCGGAGCTTGGCGTCCAGGTTGGACAGCGGCTCGTCCATGAGGAACACCTGGGGCTCGCGCACGATCGCGCGGCCCATGGCGACACGCTGGCGCTGACCGCCGGAGAGCGCCTTCGGCTTGCGGTCCAGGTACTCGGTCAGGTCGAGGATCTTCGCGGCCTCCTCGACCTTCTGCCGGATCTCCGCCTTGTTGACGCCGGCGATCTTGAGCGCGAAGCCCATGTTGTCGGCGACCGACATGTGCGGGTAGAGCGCGTAGTTCTGGAACACCATGGCGATGTCCCGGTCCTTCGGCGGCAGGTGGGTGACGTCGCGGTCACCGATCCGGATGGCGCCGGCGTTGACGTCCTCGAGCCCCGCGAGCATCCGCAGCGAGGTGGACTTGCCGCAGCCGGACGGGCCGACCAGGACGAGGAACTCGCCGTCCTCGATGTCGATGTCGAGCGCGTCGACGGCGGGCTTCTCGGAACCCGGGTAGATCCGGGTCGCCTTGTCGAACTGAACAGTGGCCATGGTGAATGGGCCCCCTTCTACCGGCAGGAACGTGCCGGACGATCCGTTGTGGAAGGTGGTTGCCACTACGGGTGGTTCCGTTGTGGTTGTGGTGTAGTCCACAAGGGTGAACTGGCACAGGACGGTACCTGGCGTTCACCTCGTCTGTCAGTACCCCCTGCCCTGTGAACTTCGTGGAAATTCTCGACGGGACGCGGCGGCGACCTGGGTACACTGCTCGGGCACGGCCACGCGCGCCGGTGCACGCCTCCTTAGCTCAGCTGGTCAGAGCGCCGCTCTTGTAAAGCGAAGGTCGTCGGTTCGAATCCGACAGGGGGCTCCACCCACTACCTGGGTCAACGCCCTCACGATCCATGATCGTGAGGGCGTTGACGGTAGCTCTTGACGGCAGTCCCCCTCTGACGGCGTCGCCTGAGCAGGTCGATCCATGTGCCCCGTGGTCTCCCGCCGGTCGCCGTCGCTCACGTGCGTGAGGTCGGCAACGCGCCGCCGGCAGCCCTCGAGGACAACCGCGGTGGACGTCGCCGCATTCGAAGACGCAGTCCCGTACCTCGCAGGCCGGACAGGCTAGCTGCGACCGGAAACGTTCACCGGCTCGCGACGCCCGGCACGGCACCTCGCCGCGTTGTCGCCTCACCCGAGTACATCCAGTACGCGGGCGATGCTCCGCCTTGCGATGCACCGCACCGGACGCCGCGGGCTTTCCGGCAAACCTTTCCGGCCACAGCACTGGCCAGGATCCTGGTCCGATCACCGGCAGGAGGAACTTGTGAGGAGTCGGCCTCACGAGGAGTCGCTGCCCACGAGCATGCGCAGCTCGAAGGCGGACCGGGTGGCCGGATGGGTCCTCTCCCCACCCATCACGGAGCCCAGCCATCCGAGCAGGAAGGCCAGGGGGACCGAGACGATGCTCGGGTACTTCAGCGGGAAGACGTCGAAGTCCATGCCGGGGAACAATGCGGCCGGATTTCCGGAGACGGCGGGAGAGAGCACGGCCAGGGACACCGAGCAGATCAGGCCGCCATAGACGCTCCACAGTGCTCCGGTGGTGGTGAAGCCCCGCCAGTACAGGCCGAGCAGCAACGAGGGGAGGACCGCCGAGGCCGCGACGGCGAACGCCAGCCCGGCGGCGAAGGAGACGTTGAGGCGTGAGGAGAAGAGGGCGATGGTCGTCGCCCCGGCGCCGATCACCACCACCGACGCCCGGGCCACCAGAACTTCCTGGGACGCGGTGGCACGCCCCTTCGTGATCACCGCACCATAGACATCGTGCGCCATGGAGGTCGCGGCGGCGAGGGCGATGCCCGCCACAACGGCCAGGATGGTCGCGAACGCCACACACGACATCACGGTGAGTAGCAGCGACCCGCCAAGCGAGCCCCCCAGCAGCAGCGTCGCCGTGTTCCCCGAGGCATTGCTGCTCACGACCGTCCGGGGGCCCAGCAGGCCCGCCGCGCCGAACCCGAGGACCCCCGCGGTCACACAGAAGACGCACGTCAATACGGCTGTCCATTGGACGGAGCGCCGGGCGGAGCGTGGGTTGGGTACCGCGCGCAGGCGCAGCAGGAGGTGCGGAAGGCCGGCTGCTCCGAGCACCGCTCCCAGTTGCAGGCTCAGCGCGTCCAGCTTGTCGGTGCCAGTGCCCTGAGACCGTGCTCCGGGCGCGAGGAACGCCTCGCCGACGCCGCTGCGTTCGGCCGCGACCCCCAGCAGGTGACTGGGGTTCCAGCCGAACTTCCCCAGCACCAGCAGGCCCAGGTACACGCTGGCAACCAGCAGGAAGGCGGCCTTGAAGCACTGCACCAGCGTCGCGCCGTACATGCCGCTGATGGTCACGTAGATGATCATCAGGATGCCGAGGAACAGCATCAGGAAGTTCTGGGCCGGGACTCCGGTGATGCCGAGCAGCGGGGCGGCGAGGGCGCCGGCACCCACCAGCTGGGCCGTCAGGTAGAACAGCGAGATCACCAGCGTGGCGATGCCCATGGCCATATGGACGGGGCGCGGCCGCAGATACTGCGCCAGCACATCGCCGACCGTGTACTGCCCGGCGTTGTGGAACGGCTCGGCGACCAGCAGGAGGATCACGGCCCAGGCGACGACGGGACCCAGCAGGTAGGGGATGCCGTCGAACCCGGCCAGCGCGATGAGACCGGGGGTCCCCAGCAGCGTCGCGGCGGAGATGAAGTCGCCGAACAGGGCGATGCCGTTGCGGGGGGAGGACAGCCGGCGACCGCCCGCGAAGAAGCGCCGGGGTGTGTCCGATTCCGATGCGTCCAGCAGGGAGATGAGCACGACGCCGACGACGAAGACCGCGAAGGCGGTGATGACGACCCCGGTGTGGCTCGTCTGCGTGAGCACGGGAGACGCGAGCAGGGGAGAGATGGTCACTGCTCCTCCCCTCGGTATCCCAGTCCTGCGCGCACCTGGGCGACGAGCGGATCCAGGTGGGTGTGCGCGTAGCGCGCGTACCACCGGCAGACCGCGAGCGTGGTGCCGCACTGCAGCAGCGCCAGCGCCAGGCCGACGTTCAGATGGCCGACGAGTCTGATCGCCATCACATCGGCCGCCCAGCTCGCCATGAGGGCACTGACCAGGTACAGGCTGACGACAGCGGCGGCGACGGGAAAGATCCTGGAGCGGCGCTCGGCACGCAGCCGGGCGAGGGACGTCATCACCTCGGGCGGGGTGCCCCAGTCCTCAGGGGCCTCGCGGAACTCCTCAGGAGCCTCACGGACGTACGACGGCGGTTGCCCGTACGGCGGCGGTTGCCCGTACGGCGACGGGTGCCCGTACGACGACGGTTGCCAGCGCGGCTCATGGGGCCCGTACACGGCATCAACTCCTTACTGCGAGCGGTGACGCGAGGCCGTGTGTGAGCAGGGATAGCGTGACACCACAACCGAACGCCGTTCGGTTCGGGAGCTTAGAGTGGGCTCCTGAGCCCGACAAGGTGCAGGCCGAGGTGTCACCGCGCTGTGACCTTGGGTGCGGGGTGCCGCTGCTGCCCGGCACGGGGAGGGGGCCGCCGGGGCGATCAGCGGCCGGGTTGTGCGGATCGCCGGGTCCGTCATGGGTCGTCGGCGGCCGTTGTGCGGATCGGGAACGGGCCGCTGTGCGGATCCGGAGCCACCGCCGGGTCGGGCGCGGGGGATCGGGAGCCCGCCCGCCGGGTCGGCGGGCGGGGCGGATCAGGAGCCGGACACGGACGCCTTGGGTTCCGTCACGCGCGCGTACAGCACGCCGAGGCCGTCGAGGAACATCTCCAGGGCCAGTTCGAAGCTGTCCCGGTCGATGGTGTCCGCGTGGTCGCTCAGGCGGTGGGCATCGGCCAGGTGCGCATACCGCTCGACGTAGACCTGTACGTCGTCGTCGAACCCTCGGGCGAAGGAGCTCATCGCCGACCCGATGACCAGGTACTTGGTCGAGGCTCCGATCATCGTGGCGTAGCGCGGGGGCCAGCCGGCGCCGACGAGGCCGCCGTGCACGGTGTCCGCGCGCCGCAGCGAGGCCTCGCGGCGAGCCGGGCCGTGGGCCAGGAACGGAACGATATGGGGATGGGCGGCGAGGGCGGCGCGGTAGGACCGGGCCCAGGACGCCACGCCGTGCCGCCAGTCGCCGGTCTCGAAGCCGGAGACGTCCACGCTCTCCATGATGGTGTTGGTGACCTCGTGGAGGACGTCGTCCTTGGTCTTGACGTGCTCGTAGAGGGAGGAGACCTGAACTCCGAGCTCCCCGGCGAGCTTTCGCATCGACAGCTCGGCGAGCCCCTCACGGTCCACGATGGCGAGCGCCGCGGCGCAGATGCCGCCCCGGCTGAGGATCGGCCTGGTTGGTCGGGCCACCGCTGCACCCCCGCATCGCTGCGCGCTCCGTCCTTCGTAGCGCCGTTTGCTCGGCGTTTACGGTACACGCACTCCGATAACCGAACATCGTCCGGAAGGGCGAGATCGTTCGATCTCAGACTTCCCCGAGCTGCCTTACGTTTCCGGGCGTGGGGCGCCTGCCATTCGCCGTGCGCCCGAGTCAAACCCGTCCCGCTGATCGAAGCCGATGTGCGTGGGCGGGGCAGGCGGTCCCCCTGTCCCGGCTCACGCCTTTTCGTCAGGCCGGCGTGCCGGCGACTCCGGTGTGGCCGTCCGCGACGCCGACGAGCGTCACGATGATCTGCCTGCGGATGTCCTCGCCGAGCGCGTCAACCAGGGCGTCGGTGGTGGCGGCGATGTGCTGGGCGGGAGCGTCCGGGACCTCGAGGAAGGTGATGGGCGGCTCCGCACGACCGAGGCCACCCACACCGTCCGGTATGGGTGGCCTCGGTCGTGTCCTGCGGGTCAGGCGGTTCTCAGCAGCGTCGCGAGGACCTCGCGCAGGACGCCTCCCGGGTCCGGTGCGGCGCCCGGTGCGCGCCAGGCCACGAACCCGTCCGGGCGGACCAGCACCGCCCCGTCGGAGGTGGTGCCGTGCGTCCGGGCCCAGTCCGGGGTCTCCCCGTCGGCGGCGCCCCGCGGGTCGTAGGTGAGCTCGGCCCCGATGCGGTACGAATCCAGCTGCATGCCCCCGTTCTCGGCGAGGCGCCGGGCCGCAGTGTGCCAGCCGGCCGCCGACTGGGCGTCGCTGAGCAGCACCATCGAGCGCTCGTAGAGGTCCAGCGTCGACACGCGCTCGCTGCCGCGCCGCAGCCACAGGTGGGGGGCCCGGCTGCCGGGCTCGCCGGTCAGGCGCATGCCCTCGGGCACCACTTCCTGGCCGGGGTCGGCGCCGATGACCGCGCCGTGCGGGTAGCGGTAGCCGAGGACGACGTTGAGGATGCCGCCCCGCTTGCCGCCGCCGACACCGGGGGCGGGCGCGAACCCGGGGTGGCTGTGCTCGACGGAGCGGGCGGAGGCGCGGGCGCTGGTCGCGGTGGCCACCGGGCGGCGCTCGGTGTCGTAGGTCTCGAGGAGCCCGGGTCCGGCCCAGCCGGCGAGGACGGCGGCCAGCTTCCAGGCGAGGTTGTGCGCGTCCTGGATGCCGGTGTTCGAGCCGAAGGCACCGGTGGGGGACATCTCGTGCGCGGAGTCCCCGGCGAGGAAGACCCGCCCGGCCGCGTACCGGTCGGCGACCCGTTCGGCGGCGCGCCAGGACGCCTTGCCGGTGATCTCCACGTCGAGGCCGGGGGCGCCGACGGCGCGGCGGATGTGCCGCTGGAGGCGGTCCTCGGTGAATTCGTCGAGGGTCTCCCCGTGCTCGGGGTGCCAGGGGGCGTGGAAGACCCAGTGCTCCTTGTTGTCCACCGGGAGCAGGGCGCCGTCGGCGTCCGGGTGGGTGAGGTAGCAGCAGATGAAGCGGCGATCGCCCACGACGTCGGCGAGCAGCTTGGAGCGGAAGGTGACGCTGACGTTGGCGAAGAGGTCGCCGGGGCCCGTCTGGCCGATGCCGAGGCTGCTGCGGACCGGGCTGCGCGGGCCGTCCGCGGCGACGAGGTAGTCGGCGCGGACGGTGTACCGCTCGTCGGCGGCGCGGTCGCGTACGACGGCGGTCACTCCCGCGCCGTCCTGCTCGAAGGACTCCAGCTCGTGCGAGTAGCGCAGGTCGCCGCCGAGTCGCCGGGCGCTTTCCAGCAGCACCGGCTCCAGGTCGTTCTGGCTGCACAGGCACCAGCCGGTGGGGCTGAACCTCGCCAGCCCGCCGCCCGGGTCGATGTTCCTGAACAGCCACTCGCCGGCGTCGCCGACGAGTGTCGGGGTCTGCAGGATGCCGTGGTTGTCCGCGAGCAGCGATGCCGCCGTCCTGACGTCCTGTTCGATGCCGGCCACCCGGAACAGCTCCATCGTCCGCACGTTGTTGCCGCGTCCGCGCGGATGGATGGAGGTTCCCGAGTGCCGCTCGACCAGCATGTGCGGCACGCCGAGGCGGCCAAGGAACAGCGAGGTGGACAGGCCCACCAGGGAGCCGCCGACGATGAGGACGGGTACCCGGTGGTCGGCTTCTTGGCGCATCGATGCCTCCAGGGGCGGGGTGCGGGATGTGGGCGCGTCGGAGTTTCCATGCCCGGCGCGGAGCCGGTCCGCGTGCGTTCGCGGGGCCAATCACCCGTGTGATCACCCACGTGGTGCATACGAGTCGCGCACGGTTCGGGACCGGCACAGGATCGAGATCACGCTGACGTCGTGTCACCCGCGGCCGGCGTCGCCCTCCCCCTGTTCCCGTGCAGACCGCCAAGACCCACCGAGCACCGCCAAGGAGACGTACGCAGATGACCGCCATCTCTGAGCGTGTTTCAGAACCGACCAAGCAGCAGGCCTCGAAACGTGTCTCCCAGTCCGTCTTCGACGGCTCCCGGCTCCGTGTCGTGCTGCTGGTGGACGTCTACGACGGCGCCCAGCAGCAGTTCCTGGAGGCTTACGAGCAAATGGGCAAGCAGGTCGCGTCCGTTCCCGGGCACGTCAGCGACCAGCTGTGCCAGTCGATCGAGAATCCCTCCCAGTGGCTCATCACCAGCGAGTGGGAGAGCGCCCCGCCGTTCCTCGCCTGGGTGAACAGCGAGGAGCACGTCCGGATGGTGGAGCCGATGCACAGCTGCATCCGGGACACCCGGTCGCTGCGCTTCCACATCGTCCGCGAGACCGGCGGTGAGGCGGCGTCCGCCGAGCGCCGGCTGCAGACCTCGCCCCGTATCGGCGACGGAGTGATCCGGCACGCGCTGACCTTCACGGTGAAGCCGGGCAGCGAGCGGAAGGTCGCCGAGCTCCTCGCGAACTACAAGTCGCCCGAGGCGCGGGTAGACGACACCACCCGGCTGTGCCGCACCTCCCTGTTCATGCACGGCAACCGGGTCGTACGGGCCATCGAGGTGCGCGGCGACCTGCTGGCGGCGCTGCGCCACGTGGCCAGGCAGCCCGAGATCCGGGCGGTCGAGGAGGCCATCAACCCCTATCTGGAGCAGGACCGCGATCTCAACGACCAGGAGTCCGCACGGGTGTTCTTCACCCGGGCGGCGCTGCCCGCCGTGCACCACGTGACGGTCGGTCAGGACAGCGCGCAGACCGAGCGGCACGCGCTGTACTACCCGGCCCGGGCCGGCATGGGCATGAAGCTGGCCGAGCTGCTCGCCCAGCATGACGAGCGGGCCGCGGACGACCCGCGCAACCCGGTCGTGCGCAGCACGGTCTTCGAGCGGGACGACGTCGTGGTGCGCCTCATCGACGTCCGCGGCGGGCTCGATGCCGACCCGGTGGTCGCGCTGGGCCTGGCGGACGCCGCGCAGGCGGCCGAGCTGACCACCCTGCTCGACGAGGGGGCCGCCAAGAAGGACGGCGACCTGGCACGCCTGCTCACCCTCGCCCGCATGGACCTCATCACCGACCGCCGGTCCGCGCCGGACGCCTGAGTGCCGGCCCGCGCGGCCGCCTGCCCACGGCGGCCGCGCTCCCCCAGTCGACGTACCACACCACGGAGGAACGACGTGATCAAACCCAGGCCCAGGATCGTGGATCTCAGCGAGACCGAGCCCAACACCAAGCGCGGAGGCGATCTGCGCGCCATGCTCACCCCGGCCACGGTCGGCTCCACCAGCGGCTTCATGGGCGTGGCCATCGTGCAGCCCGGCGACCGCATCGGCGAGCACTACCACCCCTACTCCGAGGAGTTCGTGTACGTCGTCTGCGGCGATCTGGAGGTGGACCTGGACGGCGACCCGCACCCGCTCAGGCCCGAGCAGGGTCTGATGATTCCCGCCTACATGCGCCACCGTTTCCGCAACGTGGGCAACGTGGAGGCGCGGATCGTCTTCCACCTGGGGCCGCTGGCCCCGCGCCCGCAGCTCGGCCACGTCGACACCGAGGGCACGGAGACCGTGCCGGTCGCGGCCGGTGCGGTGGAGGAGCCCGAGGCCGCCGAGGTGCGGTCATGACCAGGCGGGTGGCGGTCACCGGCATAGGCATCGTGGCGCCGGGCGGCATCGGCGCCCCGGCGTTCTGGGACCTGCTGGCGAACGGGCGCACCGCGACGCGGGGCATCACGTTCTTCGATCCGGCCGGCCTGCGGTCCCGGATAGCCGCGGAGTGCGACTTCGACCCGGTGGCCTCGGGGCTGGACGAGGAGCAGGTCGCGCGCTGCGACCGCTACATCCAGTTCGCGCTGGTCGCGGGGGCGGAGGCGGTACGGGACTCGGGACTCGACCTCGCCGGCGAGGATCCCTGGCGGGTCGGGGTCTCGCTCGGTACCGCGGTCGGCGGCACCACCCGCCTGGAGAACGACTACGTGCTGGTCAGCCACGGCGGTGAGCGCTGGGACGTGGACCACGAGCGGGCCCGCCCGTACCTGGAGCGGGCGTTCACGCCGAGCACGCTCGCCTCCACGGTGGCCGAGCGGTTCGGCGCGCGCGGCCCGGTTCAGACCGTCTCCACCGGCTGCACCTCCGGGCTGGACGCGGTCGGGTACGCCCTGCACACCGTGGAGGAGGGCCGGGCCGACATCTGCATAGCCGGAGCGTCGGACTCGCCGATATCACCGATCACGATGGCGTGCTTCGACGCGATCAAGGCCACGTCCCCGAACAACGACGACCCGGCCCACGCCTCCCGCCCCTTCGACAACGACCGTGACGGGTTCGTCATGGGCGAGGGCGGCGCGGTGCTCGTCCTGGAGGAGCTGGAGCACGCCAGGGCCCGCGGCGCCCATGTGTACTGCGAGCTCAGCGGCTACGCCACCTTCGGCAACGCCTACCACATGACCGGCCTGACCAGTGAGGGCCTGGAGATGGCGCGGGCCATCGAGACCGCGCTCGACCACGCCCGGCTGGACGGCTCCGCCATCGACTACGTCAACGCGCACGGCTCCGGCACCCGGCAGAACGACCGTCATGAGACGGCCGCCGTGAAGCGGGCGCTCGGCCACCACGCCTACGACACGCCCATGAGCTCCATCAAGTCCATGGTGGGGCACTCCCTCGGCGCGATCGGGGCGATCGAGGTGGTGGCCTGCGTGCTGGCCCTGGCCCACCAGATGGTCCCGCCGACCGCGAACTACGAGACCCCCGACCCCGAGTGCGACCTGGACTACGTACCGAAGGCCGCCCGCGAGCGGAAGCTGGACGCCGTGCTCTCCGTGGGCAGCGGGTTCGGCGGTTTCCAGTCCGCGGTGATCCTGACCCGGCCGTAGGGAGTAGGGAGAGGACACGATGAGTGCACCCCATGAACGGCGCGCCGCCGTCACCGGAATCGGTGTGGTCGCGCCCAACGGAACGAGCACCGAGACCTTCTGGAAGGCCACCCAGGAGGGCCTGAGCGTCCTCGACCGCGTGACCCGTGAGGGCTGCGAGCATCTGCCGCTGAAGGTGGCCGGCGAGGTGCGGTCCTTCGACGCCTCGGCGGCGATCGAGGAGCGCTACCTCGTCCAGACCGACCGCTTCACGCACTTCGCGATGGCCGCGGCCGACGCCGCCCTGGAGGACGCCCGGCTCGGCCAGGCGGACACCGACGGGGCGCCGTTCGCCGCGGGCGTGGTCACCGCGGCCGGGTCCGGCGGCGGCGAGTTCGGCCAGCGGGAGCTGCAGAAGCTGTGGGGCAAGGGCAGCCGCTACGTCGGCCCCTGGCAGTCCATCGCCTGGTTCTACGCGGCCAGCACCGGCCAGATCTCCATCCGCCGGGGTTTCAAGGGCCCCTGCTCGGTGGTCGCGGCCGACGAGGCCGGGGGCCTGGACGCCCTGGCGCACGCGGCGCGGGCGGTGCGGCGCGGCACCGACGTGATCGTGGCCGGTGCGACGGAGGCGCCGCTGGCTCCGTACTCCATGGTCTGCCAGCTCGGTTACCGGGAGCTGAGCCCGGTCGGCGACCCGGCGTCCGCCTACCGCCCGTTCACCGAGTCGGCCTGCGGGTTCGTGCCCGCCGAGGGCGGCGCGATGCTCGTGGTGGAGGACGTTGGCGCGGCCCGGGAGCGGGGCGTGCCCGTGCGGGCCATCCTCGCCGGGCATGCGGCCACCTTCACCGGTGCCTCCCGCTGGGAGCTGTCCCGGGAGGGCCTTGCGCAGGCCATCCGCGGCGCCCTGGCGGAGGCCGGCTGCGCCCCGGAGGAGGTCGACGTCGTCTTCGCCGACGCGCTCGGTGTCCCGGAGGCGGACCGCGCCGAGGCTCTCGCCATCGCCGACGCGCTCGGCGTGCACGGCCGGCGGGTGCCGGTCACGGCGCCCAAGTCGGGCACCGGCCGGGGCTACTGCGCGGCGCCCGTGCTGGACGCGGCGGCGGCGGTGCTGGCCATGGAGCACGGCCTGATCCCGCCCACCCCCAACGTCTCCGACATCTGCCATGACCTCGACCTGGTGACCGCCCGCGCCCGTGCCGCCGAGGTGCGTACGGCGCTGGTCCTCAGCCGGGGGCTCATGGGCTCGAACTCGGCGCTGGTGCTGCGGCACGGCGCCGCCTCCTAGCCGGCCGGCCGGAGAAACCGGAGGCCATCCGAGGCAAACGGGAGCAACAAGGAGAGGAACGAGATGAGTGTCCGAATCACCGTGGAAGAACTGTCCGAACTCATGAAGAAGGCCGCCGGCATCACCGTCAGCCCCAAGGAGCTGGCGGACCGGCCCGACATCGGTTTCGACGAGCTCGGCATCGACTCGCTCGGCCTGCTGGGCATCGTCGGCGAGCTGGAGAACCGGCACGGCATGCCGATGCCGGCCGACGCGGAGCGCTGCAAGACACCCCGGAAGTTCCTCGACCTCGTCAACAGCACCCTTCTGGCAGGAGCGTAGAGATGGCCGGACACACCGAGAACGAGATCACCATCGCCGCGCCGGTGGGCCTGGTCTGGGACATGACCAACGACGTGGAGAAGTGGCCGGAGCTGTTCAGCGAGTACGCCTCCGCCGAGATCCTGTCCCAGGAAGGCGCCAAGTGCACCTTCCGGCTGACCATGCACCCCGACGAGAACGGCACCGTCTGGAGCTGGGTCTCCGAGCGTGAGCCGGACCGCGCCACGCTCACCGTCAAGGCCCGCCGGGTCGAGACGGGCCCCTTCGACCACATGGACATCCGCTGGCGCTACGAGGAGGTCCCCGCCGGCACCCGGATGATCTGGACCCAGGACTTCGCGATGAAGCCGGACGCGCCGGTCGACGACGACTGGATGACCGACAACATCAACAAGAACTCCAAGGTCCAGATGGCCCTGATTCGCGAAAAGATCGAGAAGGCCGCCGCCCGGCGCCGGCCCGAGCCGGCCCTGACCACCGACTGAGCCGGACCGGACGAGGAGGACAACTCTCATGCACCAGGCCCTGATCGTGGCCCGGATGGCCCCGGGCTCGGCCCCGGACATCGCCAAGATCTTCGAGGAGTCCGACCGGGGGGAGCTGCCGCACCTGGTCGGCGTCGCCCGGCGCAGCCTCTTCCAGTTCGGCGATGTGTACATGCATCTCGTCGAGGCCGACCGGGACCCCGGTCCCGCCATCGCCAAGGTGGCCGGCCACCCCGAGTTCCGGGGCATCAGCGAGCGGCTTTCGGCGTACGTCAGCGCGTACGACCCCGAGACCTGGCGGTCGCCGAAGGACGCGATGGCGACCCGCTTCTACCTCTGGGAGCGCGACGCCCGCGGCTGACGCCGCCGCGCCGGACGCACGGAACACCGGTCGCCGGGCCCGCGACATCGCGGGCCCGGCGACCGGCGTTCGCGGCCGTTCCCGCCGCCGGGCGGGGACGGCCCCCGTCAGGAGGGGACGGTGCAGTCGAAGGCGTGCAGGTAGGGGTTGACCGGGCTGATGTCGTCGATGACCAGGCCCGCCGCCTTCAGCCGGCTCACCATGGAGTCGGTGGTGTGCTTGGCCCCGCCGACGTTCATCAGCAGCAGCAGGTCCATGGCGGTGCTGAACCGCATCGACGGGGTGTCGTCGACGAGGTTCTCGATGACCACGACCCGCGCCCCCGGGCCGCCCGAGTCGATGACGTTGCGCAGGCAGCGCGCGGTCGAGTCGTCGTCCCACTCCAGGATGTTCTTGATGATGTAGACGTCGGCCTTGACCGGGATGGCCTCCCGGCAGTCGCCGGGCACGATGCTCACCCGGCCGGCCAGCGAGCCGCCCTCGCGCAGCCGCGGGTCGGCGTTCTCCACCACCCGCGGCAGGTCGAGCAGGGTGCCGCGCATGGCCGGGTACTTCTCCAGCAGGCTGGCCACCACGTGCCCCTGGCCGCCGCCGATGTCGGCGACCGAGGAGGCCCCGGACAGGTCCAGCAGCTCGGCCACGTCCCGCGCGGACTGCTTGCTGGAGGTCGTCATGGCCCGGTTGAAGACGTCCGCGGACTCCGGGGCGTCCTCGTTGAGGTAGACGAAGAACTCCTTGCCGTACAGGTCCTCCACGACGTTGCGGCCGGTGCGCACCGCCTCGTCCAGCTTCGGCCAGGCGTCCCAGGTCCATGCCTCGGTACACCACAGGGTGATGTAGCGCAGGCTGTTCGGGTCGTCCTCGCGCAGCAGCCGGGACATGTCGGTGTGCGCGAAGGTGCCGTCCTGCCGCTCGGTGAAGACGCCGTAGCAGGACAGCGCCCGCAGCAGCCGCCGCAGCGGCTTCGGCTCGGTCTTCACCGCGGCCGCGAGGTCCTCCACGGCCATGGGGGCGTCCCCGAGCGCGTCGGCCACGCCCAGCCGGGCGGCCGCGCGGAGGGCGGCGGCACACGCCGCCCCGAACGCGAGCTCCCGGAGCCGCATGGACGGCGGTGGGGCGGTTTGAGCGGTGGTCATGTGCCGCCTTCCTTCCTTGTCGGTCCCTGTCGATGCCACGAGTGGCTACGGCCTCAGCACAGTCCGGCGGGCCGGGAGGCCCGGCAGGCGTTGTGCCGGAAGGTGTTGCCGCGCTTGGCCTTCTCCTGGTTGACCAGGTCCGCCGGGGAGTTGCTCCGCAGGAGGTTCTCGTTGATGCGGTTGCGGTCGCTGGTGACGCCCACGAAGCTCTTGAACAGCACGACGCCGCCCGACAGCGGTGACCTGCCGGAGTTGCCGACGATCGTGTTGCGGGTGATCTGCGAGTCCTCGGCGCCGGTCAGGACGATGCCCGAGCCCTGCAGGAAGGGCAGCCGTTTGGTCGCCGCGCAGTACTTGTTGTTCTGCACGATCCAGTTGTCGCGCACGGTCAGGGCGCCGGCCTTCGGCTTGTTCTCGTCGCCGACGAGGAAGACGCCCGCGCAGTTGGCGGTGATCTGGTTGCCCACGACGGTCAGGTCGCGCAACCGCCGCACGGTGACACCGATCCGGTTGCCCTCCAGGCGGTTGAGTGCGATCAGGGTGCCCCCGGTGTCGGTGGCGCCCTTCTCGGCGGTGATGGTGTTGGCCAGGAAGAGGCCCGCGTCGCCGTTGTTCCGGGCGGTGTTCTGCCGGTACACGCTGTGCGCGGAGCGCTCCTCGGCGATGCCCCAGAGCCTGTTCTTCTCCGCGGTCACGTGCCGCACGGTCAGCCCGTCGGTGCCGATGGCCATCACACCCGCGTGGGAGTAGCCGGTCACGGTCAGGTCGGAGACCGTGACGCCCTTCAGGGGCTTGGTCTTGGTCCCCACCACGCAGACGCCGTTGCCGCGCGAGCCGCAGTCGTCGGTGGCCTTCCTGGCCGGTTCGAGGACGGTCTGGCGGCCCGTGCCGCGCAGGGTCAGCCGGGGCGTCGTCACCTTGACGCTCTGGCGGTAGGTACCGGGCATCAGCACAACGGTGTCGCCGGCCTTGGCGGAGTTCACCGCCCGCTGGATCGATTCGCCGGGGTGCACCAGATACGTCCTGGGCACGGAGATCGGTGGGGCGGCGGCGACGCCCGAACCGACGAGCGCTGTGGCGCTCACAAGCAGAGCGATATGGCGTTTCGTCATATTCTGTACGCTATGACCTGATGACCCTTTGGACTGCCGGATGGGCCATCCGGCGGCGTGTCCTGCGCGCAGGGCGCGACGGCGCCCCGGAGCGCAGCCGCCACCGCTCCGGGAATCCCGCCGCCGGGCAGGGCAGGTCCGCGACGAAGGCCCGCCAACCGCCCGTTGAATTTCTCCTGAGAAGCGGTCGGCCCGTGGGACACCTCGATCGCCTTGCCGACCATACTTGCGACTGTGAACGGGGTCATCTGGTTGCGGCGTGGGCTTCGGGCGGTGGCGGAGTACGTCCGCAGGGCGCCGGGGACGTACGTCTGGCTGCTGATCCTGTTCGTCACCACCGTCGCTCTGCACCGTATGTCGCCGGGCTTCGAGGAGAACTTCCTGCGCCAGCGTTCGACGAACATCCACGAGCTGTCGAACAGCCCGGTGCGGGTGCTGTTCACCAGCGCCATGTGGATCGCCAGCGGCCGCTGGCTGCCGTACGCGGCGCTGTACACGGTCTTCCACGCCCAGGCCGAGCGCTGGCTGGGCACGCTGCGCTGGCTGCTGGTGTGCGTGGCCGCGCATGTGCTGGCGACGCTGATCAGCGAGGGCGCGCTGCTGTGGGCGCTCCAGCGCGGGGTGGCCCCGGAGTCGTCCGTCAACACCCTCGATGTCGGCGTGAGTTACGCGCTGGCGGGGGTCATGGGCGTGCTGGCCTGCCGGATCGCCGCCCCCTGGCGGTACCCGTACGCGGCCGCCGTGTTCCTCTTCTTCGGGGTGCCGCTGCTGACCGGGCGCACCTTCACCGATCTCGGGCATTTCACCGCGGTACTGCTCGGCCTGGGCTGTGGTCCGCTGGTCGGGAGCCGGGGAAAAGCATGGAATCCGAAGGAGACACTGGCTGCTCTCAGGCGTTAACGTCCCGGCCATGAGCAGCTCGGCAAGCGGTGTCGTCAACGGTGGCATCTCCTTCTGGTTCGCGGACGACGGCCTCCCGGCGGCGCGGGAGCCGCTCACCGGGGACGCGAGCACCGACGTGGTGATCGTCGGTGGTGGATACACGGGCCTGTGGACGGCGTACTACCTGAAGAAGGCCGCGCCCTTCCTGAGGATCACCGTGCTGGAGCAGAAGTTCTGCGGCTACGGCGCCTCCGGCCGCAACGGCGGCTGGCTCTACAACGGTGTCGCCGGCCGCGACCGGTACGCGAAACTGCACGGTCACGAGGCCGCCGTACGCCTGCAGCGGGCGATGAACGACACCGTGGACGAGGTGATCCGGGTCGCCGCCGAGGAGGGCGTCGAGGCCGGGGTCCACAAGGGCGGCGTACTGGAAGTGGCCCGCACACCCGCCCAGTTGGCCCGTCTGAAGGCCTTCCACGAGCACGAGATGTCGTACGGCGAGAAGGACCGCGAGCTGTACGGCGCCCGCGAGACCGCCGAGCGCGTCCGGGTCGCGGACGCCGTCGGCTCCAGCTGGACCCCGCACGGCGCCCGGCTGAACCCGGCGAAGCTGGTCAAGGGCCTCGCGGCGGCCGTCGAGGCGCTCGGCGTGACCATCCACGAGTCGACGCCCGTCACGGAGATCCGCCCCAGGCACGCGGTCACCCCGTACGGAACCGTCCGCGCCCCCTACGTCCTGCGCTGCACCGAGGGCTTCACCGCCTCCCTCAAGGGCCTCAGACGCGCCTGGCTCCCCATGAACTCCTCGATGATCGCGACCGAGCCGCTGACCGACGAGCAGTGGGCGGCGGTGGGCTGGGCGGGCCGCGAGACCCTCGGCGACATGGCGCACGCCTACATGTACGCCCAGCGCACCGCCGACGGCCGGATCGCGCTCGGCGGCCGCGGGGTGCCGTACCGTTTCGGCTCGCGCACCGACAACGACGGCCGCACGCAGGAGGAGACCGTCGAAGCGCTCAGGGACATCCTCGTCGGTTTCTTCCCCGCCCTGGCCGGGGCGCGGATCGAGCACGCCTGGTCCGGCGTCCTCGGTGTACCGCGCGACTGGTGCGCGACCGTCACCCTGGACCGGTCGACCGGCCTGGGCTGGGCGGGCGGCTATGTCGGCTCCGGCGTCGCCACCGCCAACCTCGCCGCCCGCACCCTGCGCGACCTGGTCCAGCTCGACTCCGGCCAGGCGGGCCGCACCGAGCTGACCGAGCTGCCCTGGGTCGGCCACAAGGTGCGCAAGTGGGAGCCGGAGCCGCTGCGCTGGCTGGGTGTGCAGGGCATGTACGCCACCTATCGCACGGCCGACCGGCGTGAACTGCTCACCCACAGCGCGCGGTCGTCCCGGCTGGCGCGGCTGGCGGACCGGGTGGCCGGGCGTCACTGACAGTCCCCTCAAGTCCCGGTGCACGCTTGACGTAGCGGCCGAAAATTTACGTTCTGATTGCCGTCTCCAGCACCTCCCGTCACTCCCATCGAGCCGAGGCTGTGTGCCGTATACGTGTCATGTACGCCACGGCTCTTAGGGGAGGGCACTTCATGGCGGCCACAAGCCGGCACAGAAGAACTCGAACGGCGGCGGTTCTCATCACCACCGCCGCACTGGGACTGACCATCACTCAGGCCCAGGCCGCGGGGCGCGGCACCGACCCCTTCGGGGTCCGTGCGCTGCGTCACCAGGCACAGCTGAACGAGCAGCACCAGGGACGCTCCGCCCTCGCCAAGGACGGCGAGGACGAGGGCGGCAACGAGGGCGAGGAGATCGCCGAGCAGGCCGACCAGTACGCCGAGGCCCGCACCTCGCCCGGCATCGTGGCGCCGGGCGCGTACGGCGCGGCGTACGACGCGCTGCGGAACCTGCCGCACACGCACGGCGGCTGGCGGGACGTGACCCGGCTGCCGTACGACTCCGACGACCCGCGCTACCGGGACGTCAACTCCAACTCCAGCGGCGGTTCGGGGCGGGTGACCGGCCGGGTCACCGGGCTCGCGGCCGACGACCACGGCTATGTGTACGCGGGTTCGGCCAACGGCGGCGTCTTCCGGTCACGCACCGGCGGCGGCCACTGGACCGAGATCTCCGACCGGCTGCCCGCCCTGTCCACCGGTGACCTGCAGCTCGACGGCCGCGGACGGCTCTGGTACGCCACCGGCGAGGCCAACACCAGCGCCACCGCCTTCCTCGGCACCGGCGTCTACGTCCTCGACGACCCGCGGCACGGCCGGTTCGGCAAGCGTGACCGGGTCGGTGGCGACGAGCTGGAGTCGACGTCCATCCACGCGCTGCGGTTCGCGGGCGACAAGGTGTGGGCGGCGACCACCCGGGGCGTGTGGAGCCACTCCACGAAGACCCTCAAGGGCGCCTGGAAGCTCGAATTCGCGCCCAACCCGGACTATCTGCCCGGCGGTTCGAAGGCCGCCGACCCGGACGCCGCGTACAAGAACATCGCCAACGACATCGCGGTCGACCCCAAGGACCCGGGCAAGGTCGTCCTCGCGGTCGGCTGGCGCGGCGGTGACACCTACAACGGCTTCTACGCCAAGGGCAGCAAGGGCTGGGAGCGGCTGACCGGTCTCGGCGACCTTCCGGACAACAGCGAGGACGTCGGCAACGTCACCTTCGCGCGCAGCGCGGACGGCTCCCGCTACTACGCCGTCGACCAGTCGCCCGAGCAGACCGCCGAGAACCCGGACAGCGGCCTGGAGGGCATCTTCGTCTCCAAGTCCGGCTCCCCGACCGGCCCGTGGACGAGGATCGCCGACTACAAGCAGCTGCGCGACTCCGGTTCGGCGCTCACCGGCGCCGGGTACCAGCCGGGCATCCAGGCCTGGTACAACCAGTTCCTCGCGGTCGACCCGAAGAACCCCGACCACGTGTACGCGGGTCTGGAGGAGGTCTTCGAGACCAAGGACGGCGGCACGTCCTGGACGGTCCCGGGCCCGTACTGGAACTTCGGCTTCAAGTGCTGGGCCATCGACCCGGCCAAACAGTCCGGCGACTGCCCGTCCACCGTGCACGCCGACCAGCACGCGGTGACCATCGGCAGCGACCACGGCAGGCCGTACGTCGTCGTCGGCGACGACGGCGGCGCCTTCCGCCGCCCGCTGGACGGCAGCGCCAATGCCGAGGGCCACGCCACCGACTGGACCTCGCTGAACGACGGCACGATGGACGCCCTGCAGTACTACTCGGTCGGCGTCGGCACCGACGGCCGTGGCGTCGCCGTCACCGGCGGCCTGCAGGACAACGGGCAGTCGGTCCTGCGCCCGCACGACGCCGTCATGGGCTCCAACTTCGGCGGTGACGGCGGTGACACGATCACCGACCCGGGCAACGGCTGCAACATTGCCCAGGAGTACGTCTACCTGGCGGTGTCGGTGACGCAGAACTGCGCGGTCAACGACGGCGGCTGGACCACCGACCCGTCCAGGGCGACCACCTACTCCGTCGCCCCGCCCGACAGCGCCACCAGCGAGGCCCGCTTCATCGCCCCGCTGAACGCCGACATCCAGGACAAGAACACCTGGGTCGCGGGCGGGCGGCACGTGTGGATCAACACCAAGGGCTGGGCGATCCGCAGCGGCAGCGAGTGGTTCGGCGCCTACGACCTCGGCGCGGGCCACACCGCCACCGCGGTCGCCTCCTCCGGCGGCAAGGTCTACGCGGCCTGGTGCGGCCCCTGCAACAACCAGGGCTTCACCCGGGGCATCGCCGTCGGCAACGCCGACGGCACCGGCTGGCACCAGCTGACTCTGCCGGTCGACGGCACGGTCCCCAACCGCTACCTGTCCGGTCTGGCCGTCGACCCGGCCGACAACAACCACGTCCTGCTCGCGGTCAACGGCTTCTCCCGCAAGTGGACCGAGGGCCCGGGCGCGGGCGTCGGTCACCTGTTCGAGACCCGGGACGGTGGAGTCACCTGGAAGGACATCTCCGGAAACCTCCCGGACGTCCCGGCGAACTCGGTCGCGCTGCTGAAGGGCGGGACGATCGTGCTCGGCACCGACCTGGGTGTCCTGGTCCGCACGGCGAGGTCGGCCACCTGGGAGGTGGCGGGCCACAACCTGCCCACCACCGCGGTCATGCAGCTGCGCACCGGCCCCGGCGGCCTGCTGTACGCGGCCACCCACGGCCGCGGCATCTGGTCGATCGACCCGCGGCACCTGCGCTGAACCGGGCCGGGGGCGGCACCCGGGCCGCCCCCGGCACATACCCGGTCCCGGGACGGCGCCCGCCGCCTCGGGACCTTTCGCTGTCGGGCTCGGGTGCCGGGGGACGCGGCCGGCGGGGGTGTGCTGCCGCGGCGGTGGGTTGGCGGGGTCGCGCGGCCCGGGGCGCGTCGGCTCCGGACCGCGCTGGTTGCGGGCCTCGTCGGTTCCGGGCCGCGCTGGTTCCGGGCCTTGCCGGTTCTGGGGTTTGTGGCGTTCCGGGCCTGTCGGATCGGGGTCTCGTCGGTTCTTGGGTCTGTGGCGTTCCGGCCCCGGCGGCTCTGGGCCCTTCGGCTCCCGGGCCTATCGCGTTCCGGGTCCGTGCGTTCCGGCCCTCGGTGAGGGCTTCGGCCCGGGTGCGGGGTGCCTTCGTCCCGGTCTCCGGGCGGCGGGTCCGGCACCCGTGTGGCCTGCGCACCCGGGGGTGGGCTGGGAGCCGGGTGTGGGCCGGGCACTGAGTGGGCTGGGAGCCGGGTGTGGGCCGGGCACTGAGTGGGCTGGGAGCCGGGTGTGGGTCTGGCGCCCCTGGCCTGGGCACCCCGAGTGGCCCGGGAGCCGGGCGGCGGGTCTGGTACCCGCGTGGCCTGGGCATCCCGAGTGGTCTGGGCGCCAGGAGTGGCCGGGGGCGCTCCTGGGCCTGGGCGCCGCGTGGCCCGGACGGCTTGCGGCCTGCGCAGGTCATTGCCCTCGGGGCTCGGCGGTCTCTGCCCGCGGGCCGCGGTGAGGCCGCTCGGGCCCTTTTCCACTCGCCGAATCCTCAGACCGCCGAATCCTCAGACCGCCGGTTCCGGCAACGCCGCCTCGGCCGGTGCACCGTGTTTCGGGGCCCTCGCCGTCACCATCAGGCCCGCGACCAGGCCGGCCAGGAGCATGACGCCGGCGGCCCACCAGATGGCGACCGTGTAGCCGTGCACGACGCCCTCCGGGACCACCCTGGCCCGGTCCGCCGGGCTGCGAAGGTGTGCGGTGATGTAGGCGGCGCTGCTGGTGGTGGCGATCGTGTTGAGCAGGGCGGTGCCGATCGAACCGCCCACCTGCTGCGAGGTGTTCACGGTCGCCGAGGTCACGCCCGAGTCCTGCGGGGCGACGCCCGCGGTGGCGGTGGCGAACACGGGCATGAAGGTCAGGCCCATGCCGAGCCCCATCAGCAGCAGCGCGGGCAGCACCTCGCTCGTGTACTGCGACTGGACCGTCAGCCGGGTCAGCAGCAGCAGACCGCTCGCGGCCAGGAGCATCCCGGGCACCATGAGCATCCGTGGCGGCACACGCTGGAGCAGCCGGGCCGAGACCTGGGTGGCGCCGAAGATGATCGCGGCCGTCAGCGGCAGGAACGCCAGGCCCGTCTTCAGCGGCGAGTACCCGAGGATGCCCTGCAGGTAGTAGGTCATGAACAGGAACAGGCCGAACATGCCGATCACGGCCAGCAGCATGGTCAGGAAGCAGCCGGCCCGGTTGCGCTCCCGGACGATGTGCAACGGCAGCAGCGGCATCGGCGCCCGCGTCTGCCACCACACGAACGCCACGAGCAGCGCCACGCCCACCGCGAACAGGCTCAGCACCAGCGGGTCCGTCCAGCCGCGCGCCTCGGCCTCGCTGAAGCCGTAGACGACCGCGACCAGCCCGCCGCAGCCCAGCACCACCCCGGGCACGTCCAGCCGGGCGCCCGGGTGGCCGGGCCGGCCGTGCAGCAGGACGAACGCGCCGAGCACCGCGACGAGGGCGATGGGCACGTTGACGTACAGGCACCAGCGCCAGTTCAGGTACTCGGTCAGCAGGCCGCCGACGATGAACCCGATCGCCGAGCCGCTGCCCGCCAGGGCGCCGTAGATGCCGAACGCCTTCCCGCGCTCCCGGGGGTCGGTGAACGTGGTGGTCAGCAGGCTGAGCGCGGAGGGGGCCAGCACGGCGGCGAAGGCCCCCTGCAGCGCGCGGGCGCCGAAGAGCATGCCGGAGGAGGTGGCCGCGCCGCCGAGTGCGGAGGCGCCGGCGAAGCCGATGAGCCCGATGACGAACGTGCGTTTGCGGCCCACCAGATCGGCGATCCGCCCGCCCAGCAGGAGCAGCCCGCCGAAGGCGAGGGAGTAGGCGGTGATGACCCACTGCCGGTTGCCGTCGGAGATGTGCAGGGCCTGCTGCGCGGAGGGCAGCGCGATGTTCACGATGGTCGCGTCCAGCACCACCATCAGCTGCGCCATCGCGATCACCACCAGGGCCCACCAGCGGTGTGCATCGGCGGGGCGGGCGTGCCGGGGCTGGTGATGCCTGGGGCGCAGGGGGTTCGTATCGCGGGAGCCCTGGTGCTGATGTACAGGCGAGGATTCACCTTTTCGGGTGACACTCATCCTGCCAGAACACCATGAATCGGCCCCTAACGCATCCCTGGACTCCTGCCGGGGCGTTGTCAGTGCTGTGGTGCAGCATGGGGCCATGGCGAAGAGAGCGACCAGCAGCGTGGGCGGGAGCCGTGCCGGCGGTGACGGGGTGAAGGCGGCGCGGCGGCCACAGGTGCGGCTGCCGGCGCTGGAGACGTACGGCGGCTCAGGGCTGGCCCCGGACGGGGACTACGACGGACTGGAGTTCCGGGACGCGGACTTCGCCGGGCAGGACGGCGCGGGCGCCCGGTTCATGGACTGCGCGCTCTCCGGCTGCGCGCTGGACGACACCTCACTGCACCACGCCCGCGTGCTCGACTCGGTCCTCACCGGTGTACGGGGGGTCGGTACCGACCTCGCGGAGTCCACCCTGCGGGACGTGGAGCTGGTCGACGCCCGCCTCGGCGGGGTGCAGCTGCACGGCTCGGTGCTGGAGCGGGTGTGGGTCCGGGGCGGCAAGATCGACTATCTGAATCTGCGCAAGGCCAGGCTGCGGGACGTGG
This sequence comes from Streptomyces sp. NPDC020801, assembly GCF_044334385.1. NCBI lineage: Bacteria > Bacillati > Actinomycetota > Actinomycetes > Kitasatosporales > Streptomycetaceae > Streptomyces > Streptomyces sp. NPDC020801. The sequence continues at coordinate 184,145 of NZ_JBIRST010000009.1, read as the reverse complement.
TCTTCGAGGGCTGCGTCCTCGTCGAGCCGGACTTCGCGGGCGCGAAGCTGGAGCGGGTGGAGTTCGTGGACTGCGCGCTCAAGGGCGTGGACCTCACCGCGGTGACGCTCACCGACGTCGACCTGCGCGGTGCCGCGTCGCTGGAGATCGCACGCGGGGTGGACCGGCTGGCGGGCGCGGTGATCAGTACGGGCCAGCTGCTGGACCTGGCCCCCGTGCTGGCGGCGGCGCTGGGGGTGCGCGTGGTGGGCTGACGAGTGCCGCGCGGGGTCAGCCCACCCGGGGGAAGCGGGCCTGCAGGGTCCAGATGGCCGGGTTCTCGCCCAGGTCCTCGTGCATGTCCACCAGGTCGGCGATCAGGTCGTGCAGGAAGTCCCGCGCCTCCCGGCGCAGGGCGGAGTGGGAGAAGGACAGCGGGGGCTCCTCGGCCGGCATCCAGTCGGCCTCGATGTCCACCCAGCCGAAGCGGCGCTCGAAGAGCATGCGGTCGGTGGACTCGGTGAAGTCCAGCTCCGCCCGCTGCGGCCGCGCCGCCCGGGACCCGGCCGGATCCCGGTCCAGCAGTTCCACCATGTCGCACAGTGCCCACGCGAAGTCGAGCACCGGAACCCACCCCCAGGCGGTGGCCAGCTCCCGGTCCGCCTCCGTGTCGGCGAGATACACGTCCCCGCAGAACAGGTCGTGCCGCAGCGACCGCACGTCCGCCCGCCGGTAGTCGGTCTGCGGCGGGTCGGGGAAGCGGTTGGAGAGGGCGTAGCCGATGTCGAGCACGTAGGCGATGGTGCCATGGGCCCCGCATAGGATCGTACTCGTGTTCCGATCAGCACCGGTTGCCCGAACCGCCACCGCCGCCACAGCGCTGCTCACCCTCACCCTGACCGCGTGCGACGGCGGCGTGCGCGGTACCCCGGGCGGCTCCGGGGTACGCGACCCGTACTTCCCCAAGGCGGGCAACGGCGGATACGACGTCTCCCACTACGGTCTGACCCTCTCCTACGACCCGGACCGCCGCCGCCTCACCGGCACGGCGGTGATCACCGCCCGCGCCACCCAGGACCTGTCCGCCTTCGACCTCGACCTCAAGGGGCTGGACGTCGACAGTGTCACGGTCGAGGGCAGGTCCGCCCGTTTCGACCGTGCGGGCCAGGAGCTCACCGTCCGTCCGCACGACGAACTCAGCAGGGGCGAGACTTTCAGCGCGACGGTCCGCTACTCCGGCACCCCGCAGACCATCACCGACGCCGACGGCTCGAAGGAGGGCTGGCTGCCCACCGCCGACGGGGCGCTCGCCCTCGGCGAGCCGATGGGCTCGATGGCGTGGTTCCCGGGCAACGACCACCCCTCCGACAAGGCCGCCTACGACGTCTCCGTCACCGTGCCCAAGGGCCTGCAGGCCGTCTCCAACGGCGAGTTGAAGAGCCAGACGACCACCGGCGGCCGTACGACGTTCAGCTGGCACACCGCCGAGCCGATGGCGAGCTACGTCGCCACCGTCGCGATCGGCCACTACGACATCACCCGCACCACCACGAAGAACGGCCTGCCGGTGTACGTCGCCGTCGACCCCACCCAGTCCAAGGCGAGCGGCGCGGTCCTGGCGAAGATCCCCGAGATCATGGAGTGGGAGGAGTACAACTTCGGCCCGTACCCCTTCTCCTCCACCGGCGCGATCGTCGACCGGGGCGAGGACGCCGGCTATGCCCTGGAGACCCAGAACCGGCCCTTCTTCCCCGGCGCCCCCGAGCTGGGCACCCTCGTCCACGAACTCGCCCACCAGTGGTACGGCGACTCCGTCACCCCCAAGAGCTGGCGGGACATGTGGCTCAACGAGGGCTTCGCGACGTACGCGGAGTGGCTGTGGGAGGAGGACCACGGCGGCGACAGCGCCCAGCAGACCTTCGACTCCGTCTACCGCGGCGACTACTTCGACAACGACGCCGACAACAAGGCCGTCTGGTCCTTCCCGCCGGCCAGACCGAGCGGCGCCGCGCACATCTCCGACCGGCCCGTCTACGAGCGCGGCGCGATGGTCCTGCACAAGATCCGCCAACTGGTCGGCGACGACGCCTTCTACGGCATCATCCAGGGCTGGGCCGCCACCCGCCGCCACGGCAACGCGGACACCGCCGACTTCACCGCCTACGTCGAGAAGAAGGCCCCCGGCAAGGACTTCGGCGAGATCTGGAAGGACTGGCTGTACGGCGACGGAAAGCCGGCGCATCCCTGAGCCCTGCCGCGGCTTCGTCCCTCACGCCCGCCGTCACGCCCGTCGTCACGCCCACCCTCGGCGCCCACTCGCGTCGCGGACCTCGTCGCACCGCGACGCCCGGAACGCCCGGAACGCCTCCCGCACGGCCGCCGCCAGAGCCGGCGGCTCCCGCTCGCGGTGCACCGGCGAGCGCGCCGAGTCCCTTACCGGCCGGGGTCATCCAGTCCACCCCGGCGTGGTGCCCGGCCGCGGTCCGGTCAGGAGGACCGTGGGGCCGGCAACTCCTTGCGCAACACCGCGCAGGGGCGGTCCAGCCGGCGGTCCCGTCGGTGGCCGATGACCTCGTAGCCGAGGGCGGTCCAGAAGGTCAGGCCGCTGGGGTTGTTCTCCAGGACGGCGAGGCGCACGGCGGTGCGGCCCGCCGCGCGGAAGCGCTCCTCGACGAGTGCCGCCAAGCGCCGCCCGTGACCCTGCCGTTGAGCTGCCGCGTCCACCATCAGCAGACCGATCCACGGGTCGGGGTCGGCCGGGTCGGGGTGGTGGGCGAGGGTGGTCGCGATCCCGACGAGCCGTCCCTCGCTGCGCGCCAGCAGCACCTCCGCGTCCGGCTCGGCCAACTCCTCGGCCAGCGCCGTCGCCACCTGTTCCGGGCGGATGTCGTCCGGGTCGGGGAAGTCGCCGCTGAGCGCGTGGAAGTCGCGCTGGGAGGCGTAGAGCGCGGTGAGTTCGGTCAGCAGTTCGCCCGGGAGGCCGTGGTCCGGGGTGAGGCGGAGGGGTTCGAGGATCATCCGCGCAACGTATCGCGGGGCCCGGCGGGACGGCCGGAGCCCCGGCCCTCGGGAGGGTCCGGGGCTCCGGGCGGGGCGTCGTCCGGGGTCGCCCTCAGACGTTGACGCCGAAGTCCTGGGCGATGCCGACCAGGCCCGAGGCGTAACCCTGGCCGACCGCGCGGAACTTCCACTCCGCGCCGTTGCGGTACAGCTCGCCGAAGACCATGGCCGTCTCGGTGGCCGCGTCCTCCGACAGGTCGTAGCGGGCGATCTCGGCGCCGCCGGCCTGGTTGACGATGCGGATGTAGGCGTTGCGGACCTGGCCGAAGTTCTGGCCGCGGTTCTCGGCGTCGTAGATGGAGACCGGGAAGACGATCTTCTCGATGTCGGCCGGGAGCGCGGCGAGGTTGACGTTGATCGCCTCGTCGTCGCCGGCGCCCTCGCCCGTGCGGTTGTCACCGGTGTGGACGATGGCGTTGTCCGGGGTCTGCTTGTTGTTGAAGAAGACGAAGTGGGCGTCGGAGTACACCTTGCCCTGAGGATTGACCGCGATCGCGGAGGCGTCCAGGTCGAAGTCCGTGCCGGTGGTGGTGCGGACGTCCCAGCCGAGGCCAACGGTGACGGCGGTCAGGCCCGGGGCTTCCTTGGTGAGCGAGACGTTGCCGCCCTTGGAGAGGCTTACAGCCATGGTGTGGGAGTCCCTTCCCTCGTTACGTGTGCGGACGAAGCTACAGCCACCCCTATGAACGCCAAGAGGGGTCCCCATGGTTCCGGACCTCTTTACCATTTTTACCAAGCCCGGCTCGAACACCCCGGCCCGGGCGTCCCGGGTGTCCCGGCGAAAACCGGGTGACGCGGCCCGGACAGGAACGGGAACATGGAGGACATGTCCGGTCCCTATCTCATCCGCGGCTTGGTCGCGCTCCCCGAGGCCGAGCTGGCCTGGCGCTTCTCGCGGTCCTCGGGGCCCGGCGGCCAGCACGTCAACACCAGTGACAGCCGGGTCGAGCTGAGCTTCGACCTGGCGAACACCGAGTCCCTGCCCGAGGTGTGGAAGCAGCGTGCGCTGGAGCGGCTGGCGGGCCGGCTAGTCGGCGGGGTCCTCACCGTCCGCGCCTCCGAGCACCGGTCCCAGTGGCGCAACCGCGAGGCCGCCGCCGTGCGCCTCGCGGCCCTCCTCGCCGAGGCGACCGCGCCCCCGCCCAGGCCGCGCAGGCCGACCCGCATCCCGCGCGGGATCAACGAGCGGCGGCTGCGGGAGAAGAAGCAGCGCTCGCAGACCAAGCGGGGGCGGTCCGGGCGGGACTGGGGGTAGCGGCGGCAGCGGCCGGCGGCGCCTGTTCGGGCCTCGCCTGTTCGGGCCTGGTCGGTTCGGGCGGCGCCTGTTCGGGCCGCGCCGGGCGACGGCCGGGGCGGCTGACGCCTGGGAGGGTTCGAGGGGCCCGCCCGCTCAGCCCAGCTGCCGGTACCGGCCCTTGAAGTACATCAGCGGGCCGCCTTCAGCGCTCGGGACGCCGGCCGTCAGGACGCGGCCGACGACCAGGGTGTGGTCGCCCGCCGCCACCCGCTGCTCGGTGCGCAGTTCCAGGGTGGCCAGGGCGCCGCCGACCAGCGGGGCACCGGAGACCTCGCCGCGAACGTAGGGGATGTCCTCGAAGAGCAGGCGGTCGCTGATGCGGCCTTTCATGGCGAAGCGGCCGGCGATGTGGCGCTGGCTCCCGGAGAGGACCGAGACCGCCCACAGGGGCTGCTCGGCCAGCAGGTCGTCCATGCGGGAGCCCTCGCGCAGGCTGACCAGGGCCAGCGGCGGGTCCAGGGACACCGACACGAAGGCCGTCGCCGTCATGCCCACGTCCTCGCCGCCCGGCGCCGTGGGGTCGTCCGGGTCGAGCGGCGGCTCCTGAGCGGTCACCAGGACCACGCCCGCCGCCAGCCGGGACATCGCGGCGCGGAACTCGTCGTTGGTCACCCCCTCAGCATGCCCGGCGGCAGCCGTGGCGGTGGGGGAGGCGGGGGCCGGCGCAGCGGAAGTGTTCAGCACACGTCAACGCTAGTCACCGGCCCGCGGGCCCCGCATCGGGCCTCCGCCCGAAGCCGGGATCGGGCTGGTCCTAGGACCAGCGAAGGAGCGGTTCGGGAGCGGTTCGGGAGCGGTCCCGGAGCGGTCCCGGGGTGGTTTCGGGGCGATTCCGGCGGGTGCGGCCCACCTCTCGTGCATCATGTCCGCACACCCACAAAGTTTGTGTCGGTAAACGCACAGGGAAAATGCAGAAACTCCACTCAATTGCTCACGTTCTGCTGTGACTTGAGTCACAAGGGCCATGAATTGTTGACCCTGTGTACCGAGTGGGCTTCGCGCTGTGATTCAGTGGCTGAGACTGCACAGACGATACGCCGAAGAGAACCCTTTGATTCGCTGCGAGGTCTCGGGGGGAGGGCGAGCATGGAGACCGAGTCGGAGCCGTACGTCCGTCTTGCGACCCTGCGGCAACTGCATCAGGTCATGGCGGACATGAACACCGCGCGGAGCCTGGCGGACACGTTGCAGACAGTGGCCGACGGCGTCGTGAACGGCCTCGGCTACGAGCTGGCCTGCGTCAACCTCGTACGCCCCGACGGCGATCTGGTGGTCGCCTCCTTCGCCGGGAACCCGGCCGCCGAGGCCCTCATCACCGGCCGCGTCGGCTCCCGCGACTCCTGGGAGCGCCGGCTGAACATGGGCGAGCACTGGGGCGACCTGGTGTTCATATCCCACACCGAGGGCTGGGTCCTCGACGACGACGACGTCCCGCAGTGGTACACCGACGGGCCCGCGCCCCGCTTCGAGGACGAGTGGCACCCCTCAGACCGGCTCTTCGCGCCCATGTTCTCGCCCGGCGGCCCGGCCGGCTCCTCCGGTGAGCTGCTCGGCGTCCTCTCCGTGGACCGCCCTCGCAACGGCCGCCGGCCCGGCGCCTGGGGCCGCGAGGCCCTGCAGATGTACGCCTTCCAGGCCGCCATCGCGATCAGCAACGCCCGGCTGCGCGCCAACATGCAGCGTGCCCTGGTCCGCCTGGAGCGCGAGCAGCAGGCCCTGCGCGCCAGCGAGGAGAGCTTCCGGCAGGCCTTCGAGTACGCCCCCTCCGGCATGGCCATCGCCGAGATGGGCGGTGACCAGCACGGCCGCATCCTGCGCACCAACGACGCCCTGTGCCGTCTGCTGGGCCGCCCGGCCTCCGCGATGCGCCGCTACTCCTTCTCCGACCTCGTCCACCCCGAGGACATCGGCACGCTGCTGCGCACCTCGGCGGAGGGCGGCCGGGCGGAGCTCAGACTGGGCCGCCGGGACGGCACCTACGTCTGGGTGTCCCTGCGCAACTCCGTCGTCGCCGACGCCGCCGACGGCCCCCGCTTCCTCCTCACCCACGTCGAGGACATCGAGGAGCGCAAGCGCCGCGAGCTCCACCTCGCCCACCGCGCCTCCCACGACTCCCTCACCGGCCTGCCCAACTCCGCCGAGCTGCGTGCCCGCCTGGCGGCCCGCCTGTGCCGGCGCCCGGCGCACGCCGGGGAGCTCGAGTCGCTCGACGCGGCCTACGGCCACCCGGGCTACGACGTCGCCGGCCACGGCTTCGACTTCCGGCCGGGCGCGGAGGCGTACGACGCCTACGACCACCATGTGCACACCGTCGCCCCCGAGGGCGACCAGGACGACGGCACCAAGGGGCTGGCGGTCCTCTTCTGCGACCTCGACGGCTTCAAGTCGATCAACGACCGGTTCGGGCACAACGCTGGCGACGCCGTCCTGATCGAGGTCGCCCGGCGGTTGTCGAACGGCGTGCGCGACGGCGACACGGTGGCCCGCCTCGGCGGCGACGAGTTCGTGATCCTCGCCGACGGTCTCGGCCGCGCCGACGCCCAGGACCTCGCCGTACGGCTGCGCAACGAGATCATCCAGCCGATCCGCGCCGAGGGCCGGGCCGTCCGGGTCGGCGCGAGCTTCGGCATCGGCTGGGCACATTGTGGGATGACGGCGGACGAAGTGTTGAAGTCTGCCGACGAACGGATGTACGTCGAGAAACGATCTCGTCCCAAACAACATCGTCGCGCCGGATGATCCGCAGGTCAGTGGGTTGATGCGGTCCGAGTCACCCGTTTGGCGCCCGCGGAGCGGGTAGGCTCGCCATTCTCACGACGTACTGCATCAGCCCCGCACCTGTTGAGGAGACCAAGGGATGACGCCCGGCAACAACGGCGCGAGCACGCCCGAGGACGACGACCCGTTCGGCTACCTGTACGCCGACGGTCAGGCCAACGGAGCCCAGCCGCCGTCCGGCGGTTACGGCTATCCGAACTCGGTCAACCGGGTCCGCGCCGTCGGCCAGCGTCAGTACGGCCAGCAGGCGCCCACGGCGCCCTACGGCCAGGTCCCGCAGCAGCAGGGCACCTACGGCCAGCCGAACGCCCACTACGCGGCCCCGGAGACGATCCCGGGCGGCGCCGCCCCCACGACCCGCCAGCCGGCCCAGAGCGGCGGTGGCGGCCGCGGCCGGGGCCCGAACACCAAGGGTCTGCTGATCGGCGCCGTCGCGGTGGTGGCCGCGGTGGTCATCGGCATCGGCATCGCGATGGTCGGCGACAAGGGCGGCAACAAGGCCGGCGGCACGACACCCACGGCCTCCCACAGCTCCCAGCCGAGCCCTTCGGCGAGCAGCAGCGTGGCGGCCGGCGGTGAACTGCCCAAGATCGACGCCAAGGCGCTGCTGCTGGGCGGCGGCGCGACCCTCGCCTCCGACGTCAAGGGCGCTCAGGCCGACGGCGGCGTCTACGTGACCAACTTCAACAACGTGGGCGCTTCGGTCACCTGGACCGTCAACGGGATCCCGACCGACGGCAAGTACACCGTGTACGTCGGTTACACCGTCCCCGGCAAGGACGGCACCGCCACCCTGACGGTCAACGGCACGCCGTCCGACAGGCCCGTCAATCTCAAGAACTGGGCGGGCGCCCAGCAGGGGGACTACGAGAAGGGCTGGACGAAGACCTACAACTACGTCCAGCTCAACAAGGGCACGAACACCATCAAGGTCTCCTGCGAGCAGGGCAACCAGTGCGACGCCGACCTCGACCAGCTCTGGCTGGTGAAGGGCTGGGTCAAGTCCAACGGCTAGACGCGTCCAGGGCATCGTGGGTTGCCGCGATCGCGGTGGCTGCCGAAGGACTTCACCTTTGACAGCCACCGATCAGGAATGGCGATCACCTGTGAACGGGTGACAACGGGCTAGTCAGATGCGTCCGGCTTCCACGCACCTTGCAGCTACCCATCCCGTCCGGCCGGCCGGCCCGGTACACCTTGGTGACTCCAAGTCGTCTATTGGCCACGCTCCGCTCTACGCCGCCGTCGCCTCCCCCGTCACCGCCACCCGCCCCACCAGCTCCTCGTACGCCGGGTGGTCGAACTCGCCCGCCACGGGGGACAGGACCGTCGCCGTGGAGAGGGCTACGGCGCGGGCCAGGCGGGCTGGCCAGGGCAGGTGCTCCACCAGGCCCGAGAGCAGGCCCGCGACCGCCGAGTCGCCGGCGCCGGTCGGGTTGCCCCGGACGCGGGCGGGCGGCGCGGCGCGCCAGGTGCCCTCCGGGGTGTGGGCGAGCAGGCCATCGGCGCCCAGGGAGGCGACCACCGCGCGCGCGCCGCGCCGGCGGGCGTCCCGGGTGGCGCGCAGGGGCTCGTGGGAGCCGGTCAGTTCGGCCAGTTCCTCGGCGTTCGGCTTGACGATGTCGGGGCGGGCCGCCACCCCGCGCCGCAGGGCCTCGCCGCTGGTGTCCAGCAGGACGGGAACCCCGGCCGCCCGCGCCGTGCGCACCAGACCGGCGTACACCCCCACCGGCAGCCCCGGCGGCAGGCTGCCGCACAGCGCCACCGCCGACACCGAGCCGAGCAGGTCCTCGTAGACGTCCTGGAAGGCGGACCACTCGGCGGGGGAGACGACCGGACCCGGCTCGTTGAGCTGGGTGGTGTCGCCGGTGCGTTCGTCGACCACGGCCAGGGTGCGCCGGGTTGCGCCGGCGACCGTGACCAGGGCGTCCGTCACCCCCCGTACCTGGGCGAGCCCGTCCCGCACCTCGCGTCCCGTGGTGCCGCCCACGAAGCCCGTGACGGTCACCTCGTGGCCGAGGGCCGCGAGCACCCGGGCCACGTTGACGCCCTTGCCGCCCGGCCGCTCGGTCACCTCCGACACCCGGTGCGAGGCGTGGGGCCTGAGCGCCGGCACCCGATAGGTGATGTCGAGAGCGGTGTTCAGCGTGACCGTGAGGATCACGAGGTCCGACCTCCCCCGAGTGAGCCGAGCCGGCGCGCCTGTCGCGGTGCCGTGGGGGTTCGATCATGCCAAAGAGACGGCAGACCGCCCAGCCCTCGGACCGGCCACCGCGTCCGGATGGCCGGACGGATCAGCCCAGTTGGGGTTCAACCACCCATTCGCCCCGCCGCATCACTCCGGTCAGGGCGAAGTTCTCGTCCAGCAGCACGAGGTCGGCGTCCTTGCCGGGCTCCAGGGAGCCGATCCGGTCGTCCATGCCGAGCAGCCGGGCCGGGTTGGCGGACAGCGCGGCCACGACGTCCCGGACCGGCAGCCGGTCGACCGTGACCGCCCGCTGGAAGGCCCGGTCCAGGGTGAGCGTGGAGCCCGCGATCGAGCCGCCCTGCACCAGCCGCGCCACCCCGCCCGCGACCTCGACCTCCAGTGGGCCGAGCATGTAGCGGCCGTCGCCGATCCCGGCCGCGTCCATCGCGTCCGTGATGAACGCGACCCGCCCGGCACCCGCGTGATGGAACGCCAGCTCCAGGGCGGCCCGGTGCAGATGCACGCCGTCGTTGATCAGCTCGACCGTGACCCGCTCGTCCTCCAGCAGGGCCGCGATCGGGCCGGGTGCGCGGTGGCCGAGGGTGGGCATGGCGTTGAACAGGTGTGTGGCCACGGTGGCCCCGGCCTCGATCGCCGCCACCGTCTGCTCGTACGTCGCGTCCGTGTGCCCGACCGCCGCGATCACGCCGTGCTCCGCGAGCAGCCGTACGGAGCCGATGCCGCCGGGCAGTTCGGTGGCGAGGGTCATCATCCGGGCGCGGCCGCGCGCCGCGTCGACCAGCTTGCGCACCTCCGCCGGGTCCGGGTCGCGCAGCAGCGCCTCCGAGTGCGCGCCCTTGCGGCACGGCGAGATGAACGGTCCCTCGAAGTGGATGCCCGCGATCTCGCCCTGCTCGGCCAGCTCGGACAGCAGTCCCGCCTGCTTGGTGAGGATGCCCATGTCGTCGGTGACGGTGGAGGCGACGAGCGTGGTGGTGCCGTGCAGCCGGTGGGTGCGCACGGCGGTCAGCACGTCGTCGGCCGAGCCCGAGAAGGAGGCACCGCCACCGCCGTGATTGTGCAGGTCGACGAAGCCGGGGACCACCCAGTGCCCGCGTACGTCGACGACCTCGGCGTCCTCCCGGGCCGAGTCCCCGATCCGGGTGCCCTCGACGATCACCCGGCCGTCTTCCACGATCCCGGTGGGCAGCACCACCCGGGCACCGGCGAGAACCTTGCTAGCGGCCATCAGGTGGTTACCTCCGGGGAGTCGTAGAAGTGTTGATCAGGTCCCAGGCGAGGAGCCCCGCGCCCAGGCATCCGGCGGTGTCCCCCAGGGCGGCGGGGACGATCGACGGCAGCTTCTGGAAGGTGACGCGCCGCCGGACGGCCTCCCGCAGCGGTGCGAACAGCGTTTCCCCCGCCTCGGCGAGCCCGCCGCCGATGATCAGCATGCGCGGGTCCAGCAGGGTGAGTGCGGTGACCAGCCCGTCGGCGAGCGCGTCGACCGCCTCCTGCCAGACCTGCCGCGCCCGCGGGTCCCCGGCTGCCACGGCCCTGGCGCAGTCCGCCGCGTCCGCGTCCGGGTCCCCGCACGCCTCGGCCCATGCCTGGCTGACCGCCGCCGCGGAGGCGAACCGCTCCAGGCAGCCGCGCTGCCCGCAGGGGCAGGGGGTGCCCCCGGGCCGTACGACGATGTGGCCGATCTCGCCCGCGAAGCCGTGCGCGCCCGCCTCCACCCTGCCGTCGATGCCTATGGCGCCCGCGATCCCGGTGCCCAGCGGGACGAAGAAGAACCGGTCGGCGCCCTTGCCCGCCCCGATCCGGCCCTCGGCGAGCCCGCCGGCGCGCACGTCGTGGCCCAGGGCCACGGGGATGCCGAGCCGTTCGGCCAGCAGGTCGCGCAGCGGTACGTCCCGCCAGCCCAGGTTGGCCGCGTAGGCGGCCACCCCACGCTCCTCGTCGACGATGCCGGGGACGGCGACGCCGGCGGCGGCCGCGGGCCCGCCGAAGCGCTCCGCGCCGTAGGCGCGCAGCTCGGCGGCGAAGCCGAGGATGCCCTCGACGACGGCGTCGGGCCCGCGCTCGCGGCCGGTCGCGCGGCGCGCCTGGTGCAGCAGCGCGCCGCCGGCGGCGACCAGTGCGGCCTTCATCCCGGTGCCGCCCACATCGAGGGCGATGACGTGTTCCACGGGGGTAGTGTGACCCTTCGACCCACAAGAGGTCTAGTCCACTCACGTGGTGTAGACCTTATGGCTGACGTTTTGAAAGTTTTCGGCTTGCGGCCGCGCGGGTTCCGGTTCTGTGCGTTTCCGTTCGGGCGAGCCGGCATTCGTATGGGGCGGAGAAGCAGTGCGGCGTCGTAGGACAGGAATGATCGCGGTGGTGTCCGCACTGGGCATGACGGCGGTTCTCGGCGGCTGCGGGAGCACCGGCTCCTCCGGCGTCACCCTCAAGCTGGTCGCCGCCGACTACGGCGACTCGGCGGCCAACGGTTCGCAGAAGTACTGGGACAAACTGGTCAAGGACTACGAGTCCCGGCACCCGGGCGTGAAGGTCGAGGTCAGCGTCTACTCCTGGACCGAGGTCGACCGCAGGGTCAGGCAGATGGTCGACGCGGGCGACCCGCCGGACATGGCACAGATCGGCGCGTACGCCGACTACGCGGCCAAGGGCCTGCTCTACAAGGCCGACGACGTGCTCTCCATACCCGTCCAGGCCGACTTCCTCGGCCAGCTCTCCGACGCCGGGCAGCTGCGCCACGTCCAGTACGGCATCCCGTTCGCCGCCTCCACCCGCGTGCTCTTCTACAACAAGGGCCTCTTCGCCAAGGCGCACCTCACCCCGCCGACGACCTGGGACCAGCTCGCCTCCGACGCCCAGGCGCTGAAGGCACAGGGCGTGAAGTACCCCTACGCGCTGCCGCTCGGCCCGGAGGAGGCACAGGCCGAGACCATGCAGTGGCTGCTCAGCGGCGGCGCCGGCTACACCGACGACATCGGCACCTACACCATCGACTCCCCGCAGAACGTCCAGACCTTCACCTGGCTCAGGGACGAGCTGGTAGGCAAGGGCCTGACCGGCCCCGTGGCCCCGGGCAGGCTCAACCGCGCGGACGCCTTCTCGGCCTTCGCGGCCGGCGACGTCGGCATGCTCAACGGCCACCCCACCCTGATGCAGCAGGCCGTGAAGAAGGGCGTGGAGTTCGGCACGGTGCCGATGCCGGGCAAGAACGGCCCGGCCAAGGCGACCATGGGCGTCGCCGACTGGATGATGGCCTTCAAGAAGAACGGCCACCAGGACCAGATCGGCGACTTCCTCGACTTCGTCTACGACGAGAAGAACGTCCTCGACTTCTCCCGCGAGTACGACCTGCTGCCGGTCACCGGATCCGCGTCCGGGGCGATGGCCGCGGCGGAGCAGGACAAGGGCCTGAAGCCGTTCCTGGAGGAGCTGCCGCTGGCCCAGCTCTACCCGGTCGGCAAGACCTCCTGGGCCCAGGTCAGCGCGGACCTGAAGAAGCGGATCGGCCAGGCGGTCGCCTCCGGCGGCAGCCCCGCCGCCGTCCTCGGGCAGCTGCAGGCCACGGCGTCGGCGGCGGAGAGCGCGGAGAACGCCAAGTAGACCCGCCGGTGGGGCCCCTGTCGGTGGCAGGGGCTACGGTGCCGGTATGGACGCGGACGACGACGGGGCCGCCGGCATGGCCGACCACGGGGCCGACCACGGGACCGACGACCGGGCCGACCACGGGACCGACGACCGGGCCGACGGCTGCCGGGAGCGGCGGCTCGGCCGCACGGAACGGGACATCCTCGCCCTGGAGCGCCGCGGCTTCACCGGCCCCGGCGTGAAGGAGCGCGCGATACGCGAGGAGCTCGGTCTGTCACCCGTCCGCTACTACCAGCTCCTCAACGCGCTCCTCGACGACACCCGGGCGCTGGCGCACGACCCGGTGACGGTGAACCGGCTGCGCCGGGTGCGGGAGGCACGGCGGGCCGAGCGCTGAGAACCTGGGCGGGCGGTCCGTCGAGGAGTGCGGTCGGCCCGTGGTGGATAGGTTCGCCGTATGGGCAGCCATGACAGCGACGCCAACCACGACGGCCACGCCGCGGACCCGACCACCCCCGTCTCCTCCGTTTCCTCCCGCCACTCGCTCCCCTCCCTGCCGACGCCCGCCAGCCAGGCCGGGCGGGACGGGCTCGCCGCCATCCTCGCGCGGCCGGAGCAGGCGGTGATCGCGCTCGACTTCGACGGCACGCTCGCCCCGATCGTGCCGGACCCCGACCAGGCCCGGGCGCATCCCGAGGCGGTGCCCGCGCTGGCCGTGCTGGCCCCGAAGGTGGCCGCCGTGGCGGTGGTCACCGGGCGCCCGGCGGGCGTCGCGGTACGGCACGGCGGCTTCGCGGGCGTACCCGGCCTGGAGCACCTCGTCGTCCTCGGCCACTACGGCGCCGAGCGCTGGGACGCGGCCTCGGGCACCGTCACCGCCCCGGCGCCGCACCCCGGCGTCGCCGCCGTCCGCGCCGAGCTGCCCGGTCTCCTGGACCGGGTCGGCGCCTGGCGCGGCACCTGGATCGAGGAGAAGGGCCGCTCCGTCGCCGTCCACACCCGCCGCGCGGAGGACCCCCAGGCCGCCTTCGACCTCCTGCGCGAGCCCCTCACCGACCTGGCCACCCGACACGGCCTGATCGTCGAACCGGGCCGCATGGTCCTCGAACTCCGCCCCCCGGGCATGGACAAGGGCGTGGCGCTGTCCGACTACGTCCGCGACCTCGGCGCCGCAGCCGTCCTCTACGCCGGCGACGACCTCGGTGATCTCCCGGCCTTCGCCGCGGTCGACAAACTCCGCTCGGACGGAGTACCGGGCGTACTCGTGTGCAGCGGCAGCACAGAGGTGACGGAGCTGTCGGAGAAGGCCGATCTGGTGGTGGACGGCCCTGCAGGGGTGGTGGCGCTGCTGAGGACGCTGGCGGACCAGCTGCGGTAACCCGCTCAGCCGGGCACCCGCGCACCCGCACTGCCGCGCACCCCCGCACCCGCTCGGCCGCGTACCACCGCACCCGCTCGGCCGCGCACCCCCGCACCCGCACTGCCGCGCACCCTCACAGCCTGCGGGCACGCGCGCCCGCAGGCTGTCCCATCCCCGCAGCGAACCCCAGGGGGCGCCCTTCAGCCGGCGGCCGGCCTCCCCAGCTCCTCCAGCTGATCCAGGAACCACTGGGCCGGCGGCAGCGCGGTGGCGGCTTCCGCCAGCCGCTTGGACCGCTCCACCCGCTCGGGCCCCGCCATGCTCAACGCCTCGTGCAGCGCCTCCGCCGTCCCCACCACGTCGAACGGATTCACCACCAGCGCGTCGTCCCCCAGTTCCGCACAGGCCCCCGCCTCCCGCGACAGCACCAGCGCGCACCCCGCGTCGGAGACGACCGGCACCTCCTTGGCGACCAGGTTCATCCCGTCCCGGATGGGATTGACCAGCGCCACGTCCGCGATCCGGTAGGCCGCAAGTGACCGTGCGAAGTCGTCCTTGACGTGGAGCACGACCGGCGTCCACCCGGGCGTCCCGTAATGCCCGTTGATCTCCTCCGCCAGCCGCTGCACCTCGGCGGTGTAGTCCCGGTAGACCGCGAGATCCTGCCGTGAGGGATACGCGAACGCGACGTGCACCACCCGCTCGCGCCACTCCGGCCGGTCCTCGAGCAACTGCCGGTACGCGAGCAGTCCCCGCACGATGTTCTTGGACAGCTCGGTCCGGTCCACCCGGACGATCGTCTTCCGCACCCCGCCGTCCGGCCCCGCGCCGATCTCCTCGCGCAGCGCGGCCATCCGCTCGAAGACGTCGGCCTGATGCGACCGCTCCCGCAGGAAGTCGGCGTCCGCGCCGAGCCCGTGCACCCCGATCATGGTGCCCCCGAGCCCGCCCACGAGCGCCTCGCAGCACCCGGTGAACGCGTCCGCCCACCGCCGGGTCAGGAATCCCAGCCGGTCGGCGCCCAGCATCCCGCGCAGCACCTGCTCGGCGATGTCGTCGGGGAGCATCCGGAAGTAGTCCACCGGCGCCCACGGCGTGTGCGAGAAGTGCCCGATCCGCACATCCGGCCGGAAGTCGCGCAGCATCCCCGGGACCAGCGTCAGGTGGTAGTCCTGCACCACCACGGCCGCGCCCTCGGCCGCCTCCTCCGCCAGCGCCTCGGCGAAGGCCAGGTTGTACGCCTCGTACGACGCCCACCGGTGCCGGAACTCCGCGTCGAAGACCGGCTCCAGCGGCGTCTGGTAGAGCATGTGGTGGACGAACCACAGCACCGAGTTGGCGATGCCGTTGTAGGCGTCGGCGAAGACGCCGGCGTCGATGTCGAGCATCCGTACCTGCTGCCCGCCGGTCGCCTCGGAGGGCAGCCGGCGGCCGCCCTCGAAGCGGCGTACCGCCTCGCGGTCGGCGTCGTTCAGCGCGGCGCACACCCACACCGCGCCCGCGTCCGGACCGATCGCTGACAGCCCGGAGACCAGCCCTCCGCCGCCGCGTCTGGCGTGGAGCGAGCCGTCCGGGCGTACCTCGTACGAGACCGGGCCGCGATTGGACGCGACCAGCACCTCGGCGCCGTGCGTTGAAGCCATGGTCCTCAACCTAGCCCGGCCCGGAAACGCTCAAACGTACGGTTCCGCTTCGTAGCGGGCCGTATACGACGAGGCCGGGGTTTTACGCCACCTTCCGGGATGCATACTCCGCGATCTCGGTCATCGGCGGCCGTTCCTCGGTGTCCACCGAGTACGTGCGCGGCTCGAAGCCGTCCTGCCCGCGCTCGAACTGGGTGAGGCAGGGACGGACGAGGTGGCCGCGGGCCAGCCGCAGCTGGGCGGTCCGGTAGATCGCGGCGGCCATCCGGCCCAGCGCCTGCCCGTCCTGATGCCGGTGTTTGCGCACGCCGACGTCCACCTGGGCGAGCGCGTCCAGGCCGACCAGGTGCAGGGCGTCGACCAGCATCCCCAGCTCGACGCCGTAGCCGACGGGGAACGGCAGCTGCTCCAGCAGCGAGCGGCGGGCCGCGTACTCGCCGCCGAGCGGCTGCACGAAGCCGGCCAGCTGCGGCCAGTGCATGTTGAGCAGTGGGCGTGCCATCAGCTCCGTGACCCGTCCGCCCTGCCCGGCCGCGGTCGTGCCCGGGGCGCGCCCGTCGGACACGGTGAGCGGGCGGTCGTACATGGCCTTGACCAGTTGCACGTCCGGCTCGGTGAGCAGCGGGCCCACGATCCCGGTGACGAAGTCGGAGGAGAACTCCTTCAGGTCGGCGTCGACGAAGCAGATGACGTCCCCGCGGGTGACGAGCAGGGAGCGCCACAGGACCTCGCCCTTGCCGGGCACCGCCGGCAGGCGCGGCAGGATCTCGTCGCGGTGCATCACCCGGGCGCCCGCGGCGGCGGCCACCTCGGAGGTGCGGTCGGTGGAGCCGGAGTCGACCACGACGATCTCGTCGACGAGCGGCACCTGGTCCATGAGGTCGTGGCGGATCACGGCGACGATGTCGCCGACCGTCTCCTCCTCGTTCAGGGCGGGCAGCACGACGGAGACCGACTGACCGGTGCGCTGCTTGGCGGCCAGGATCTGGTGGAGCGGGCGATCGGTCACGGACCAGGAGCGGGTGGCCAGCCAGCGCTCGACTTCTTCCAGCACAGTCAGCGGCTCCTCACTGTTGTCTCGCGGTTCGGACGACTATCTCAACTGTCCTGGCCTTCGGTTACAGTCTTGAACAACGCGGATGACCATCGCATGTCGGGGGTCGCCGCCGCTCAACAACCGCATACAGCTCATCCAGAGGGGCAGAGGGACACGGCCCGATGAAGCCCCGGCAACCCTCCAGCCGGTTCTCGTAGACCACCGTTGATCGTCCAGTCGTGGATCAGCGTCGACGGTCACCGCGAGGCTCCCGGCTAGGGAAGGTGCCAAATCCGTCTCACGGCGAGATGCGTCGTGAGGAAGATGAGGAGAAAGGGCCTCGCCTCCATGGCTGTGCAGACTGTTGCAAGCAGCACCGACTCCACCGTAGACCTCGGTCCCGCCGCGGCGCTGAGCTGCCGCGAGTGCGGCCATCGCGTGCCCCTCGGCCCGGTCTTCGCCTGCGAGGAGTGTTTCGGCCCGCTGGAGATCGCCTACGACTTCTCGGCCTACGACGCCGAGGAACTGCGCAAGAGGATCGAGGCGGGCCCCGCGAACATCTGGCGCTACGCGCCACTGCTGCCGGTCCCCGCGGACGTGGCGACCAAGCCGAACCTGAACCCGGGCTGGACCCAGCTCGTCCAGGCCGACCACCTCGCCCGCGAGCTCGGCGTCGACGCCGGCAAGCTCTTCGTCAAGGACGACTCCGGCAACCCGACGCACTCCTTCAAGGACCGGGTGGTCGCCCAGGCGCTGGAGGCGGCGCGCGCGTTCGGCTTCACCACCCTGTCCTGCTCCTCCACCGGCAACCTCGCCGGTGCCGTCGGCGCGGCGGCCGCCCGGGCCGGCTTGCGCTCCTGTGTGTTCATCCCGCACGACCTGGAGCAGGGCAAGGTCGTCATGGCCGCGGTCTACGGCGGCGAGCTCGTCGGCATCGAGGGCAACTACGACGACGTGAACCGCTTCTGCTCCGAGCTGATCGGCGACCCGGCCGGCGAGGGCTGGGGCTTTGTCAACGTCAACCTGCGGCCGTACTACGCCGAGGGCTCCAAGACGCTGGCGTACGAGATCTGCGAGCAGCTCGGCTGGCGGCTGCCGGACCAGATCGTCGTCCCGATCGCCTCCGGCTCGCAGCTCACCAAGGTCGACAAGGGCCTGCAGGAGCTGATCAAGCTCGGTCTGGTCGAGGACCGGCCGTACAAGATCTTCGGCGCCCAGGCCGAGGGCTGCTCGCCGGTGTCCACCGCCTTCAAGGCCGGGCACGACGTGGTCCGGCCGCAGAAGCCGAACACCATCGCCAAGTCGCTGGCGATCGGCAACCCGGCAGACGGCCCCTACGTCCTGGACATCGCCCGCCGCACGGGCGGCGCGGTGGAGGACGTGACGGACGAGCAGGTCGTGGACGCGATCAAGCTGCTGGCGCGGACCGAGGGCATCTTCGCGGAGACGGCGGGCGGGGTGACGGTCGGCGTGACGAAGAAGCTGATCGAGGCCGGCCTGCTCGACCCGACGAAGACCACCGTCGTCCTCAACACCGGCGACGGCCTGAAGACCCTGGACGCCGTCGCGGGCACGGGGCTCACCGCGACCATCCGCCCCAGCCTGGAGTCGTTCCGGGAAGCCGGTCTGGCGTAGACCGTCGCGCTGCGGGCCGATGGGCCGGTCGCGCAGCTTCCCCGGGCGCGCGGTTTCCCCGCGCCCCTGGGGCGTTGCCCAGCCGTATCCGCGAGACACCACCGGAGGTTTCACCGCATGAGCGTGACCGTTCGCATCCCCACCATCCTGCGCACCTACACGGGCGGGCAGGCCGAGGTGAGCGCCGAGGGCGCGACCCTCGCCGAGGTCATCTCCGACCTGGAGAAGAACCACACCGGCATCGCCGCCCGCGTTCTTGACGACCAGGGCAAGCTGCGCCGCTTCGTCAACGTCTACGTCAACGACGACGACGTCCGCTTCGAACAGGGCCTTCAGACCGCCACCCCGGACGGTGCGGGCGTCTCCATCATCCCGGCGGTCGCCGGCGGCTGATCATTACCATCGGTAACATCCGTTACGCAGAGTTCATCGAATTGCCCCCTCCGTAAGAGAAGCGGAGGGGGCAATTCCGTGTGATTGAGCGCGGTACAGTTGGGGAACGCGCTCCTGATCTCGGGGTCACGGGCCCTGGATTCCTGCCGCGGGCCCGACAAGAAGTAGCCAAAGTGCGAGGGCATTTCGCGGCATTTGTCTTGTTTGCGGGGCCCGACTTGCCCTGAATTCAGGTGAATTCTCACCACATTCCGGACCGTGTGCGTCCAGAATTCTCGTCCGATTGACCTGTTGCAGACGGCAGTTGGACAGATACATTCAGCCGCGGTCGACGCGTTCCGGCGCACACCCCCATTCCACGGGGGGTGAGGTCTGACCCGGGTCCGCGAAGTGTGGATCTGTGCAAGGGCCAGTAATAGGGGAGTTAGGCATGGCTCAGGGCACCGTCAAGTGGTTCAACGCGGAGAAGGGGTACGGCTTCATCGCGGTCGACGGTGGTGCGGACGTCTTCGTCCACTACAGCGCGATCCAGATGGACGGCTACCGCACGCTGGAAGAGGGCCAGCGGGTCGAGTTCGAGATCTCGCAGGGCCAGAAGGGTCCGCAGGCCGACATGGTCCGCGTCACGGCCTGAATCGCGCGACCACCGCAAGCAATCTTCTTCTTTCGAAGGGCTCGCACCTCCGCTGGGGTGCGGGCCCTTCGGCGTGTCCGGCCGCCACCTGCTCCGGCGCCGGCCGCCGCCGCGGCGTACCCGTGTTCGCGCCCGGCTGAGTCGCCTGCCGGACCCCCCGGAGGCGCTTGCACTCGATGGGGTCGAGTGCTAATCATTGGCGTTAGCACTCTGAAGGTGAGAGTGACAACGAAGGACCGGGTCGGTGAGGCCCGCAGGCCGGGTGGGGCAAGGAACCACAAGGCCGGCGAGCCGTCCGTCGCGGGCGCGGGCGCGGTCCGAAGGAATCACCCCCAGTCCTGGAGGGACCACTTCACATGGCCAAGATCATCGCGTTCGACGAGGAGGCGCGGCGCGGCCTCGAGCGCGGCATGAACCAGCTCGCGGACGCCGTCAAGGTGACCCTCGGCCCCAAGGGCCGCAACGTCGTCCTCGAGAAGAAGTGGGGCGCCCCCACGATCACCAACGACGGCGTCTCCATCGCCAAGGAGATCGAGCTCGAGGACCCGTACGAGAAGATCGGCGCCGAGCTGGTCAAGGAAGTCGCCAAGAAGACGGACGACGTCGCCGGTGACGGTACGACCACCGCGACCGTGCTCGCCCAGGCGCTGGTCCGCGAGGGTCTGCGCAACGTGGCCGCCGGTGCCAACCCGATGGCCCTGAAGCGCGGCATCGAGAAGGCCGTCGAGGCCGTCTCCGCCGCCCTGCTCGACCAGGCCAAGGAGGTCGAGACCAAGGAGCAGATCGCCTCCACCGCCTCCATCTCCGCCGCCGACACCCAGATCGGCGAGCTGATCGCCGAGGCCATGGACAAGGTCGGCAAGGAAGGCGTCATCACCGTCGAGGAGTCGCAGACCTTCGGTCTGGAGCTCGAGCTCACCGAGGGCATGCGCTTCGACAAGGGCTACATCTCCGCCTACTTCGCGACCGACATGGAGCGCATGGAGGCGTCGCTCGAGGACCCGTACATCCTCATCGCCAACTCCAAGATCTCCTCGGTCAAGGACCTGCTCCCGCTCCTGGAGAAGGTCATGCAGTCGGGCAAGCCGCTGCTGATCATCGCCGAGGACGTCGAGGGCGAGGCCCTGTCGACCCTGGTCGTCAACAAGATCCGCGGCACCTTCAAGTCCGTCGCCGTCAAGGCCCCGGGCTTCGGTGACCGCCGCAAGGCCATGCTCGGCGACATCGCCATCCTCACGGGCGGCGAGGTCATCTCCGAGGAGGTCGGCCTCAAGCTGGAGAACGCGTCCCTGGACCTCCTGGGCCGCGCCCGCAAGGTCGTCATCACCAAGGACGAGACCACCATCGTCGACGGCGCCGGCTCCGCCGAGCAGGTCGCGGGCCGGGTGAACCAGATCCGCGCCGAGATCGAGAACAGCGACTCCGACTACGACCGCGAGAAGCTGCAGGAGCGCCTGGCGAAGCTCGCCGGCGGTGTCGCGGTCATCAAGGCCGGTGCCGCCACCGAGGTGGAGCTCAAGGAGCGCAAGCACCGCATCGAGGACGCCGTGCGCAACGCCAAGGCGGCCGTCGAGGAGGGCATCGTCGCCGGTGGTGGCGTGGCCCTGCTGCAGGCCTCCCAGGTGTTCGAGAAGCTGGAGCTCGAGGGCGACGAGGCGACCGGCGCCAACGCCGTGAAGCTGGCCCTGGAGGCCCCGCTGAAGCAGATCGCCGTCAACGGTGGTCTCGAGGGCGGCGTCGTCGTGGAGAAGGTGCGCAACCTGGCCGTCGGCCACGGTCTGAACGCCGCCACCGGCGAGTACGTCGACATGATCGCCGAGGGCATCATCGACCCGGCGAAGGTGACCCGTTCCGCGCTGCAGAACGCCGCCTCCATCGCCGCGCTGTTCCTCACCACCGAGGCCGTCATCGCCGACAAGCCGGAGAAGGCCGCCGCGCCGGCCGGCGGCGGCATGCCGGGCGGTGACATGGACTTCTGATCCTTCCGAGGATCGGATCCGTCCTGCACGTACCGAGGGCGGCACCTCCTGCTGATGCAGGAGGTGCCGCCCTCGGGTGTTTCAGTCGGCGTATCGCTTGAGCGGCTCGGTGTCGAGGGTGATGCTCACGGGGGTGGGACATCCACGGTGGCGCCCCAGGGGCAGGACCGGGACTGCTGGTAGCGGCCGTCCCTGGGCTCGCTGTAGACGACGACCGTGGCGTTGTCCCGGTCGATGAGGAGGTAGACGGGGATGTCGACCCCCGCCTAGCCGACGGGAAGCGGACAGGGGTGTATTGGGGCGGGCGGGGGAGCGTTCACCCCTGCATGCGCCGCAGAGACCGCCCGGGAGGACCTCCGGAGGCCCGGGGCGATCGGGTGATCCAGCGTGAGCCTCCGCCCGAGTCCGCCGCTGCCACGCACTCCCTCCCCCGGCGCAAGTGGCCCGCGCGGTGCCGTGAGGCGCTGAGGCGTGTTCCCGCTCACAACTGCGCGGCGGTGGAATGGCGTGGCGGACGGCACAGTTGCCACCACTGCACAGTGCATGCGCGTGCACATACCATTTGGTATCCGATCCGCTCTGCCGAGGAGACCTCCACGTGACCGCCACCGCCTCCGAGTCCGCCTCCCGCGCGGCACAGATCCTGTCCCGTCCCGTCACGCTGAACGGCCTGACCGTTCCCAACCGGATCGTGATGGCGCCGATGACGCGCATGTTCTCGCCGGGCGGCATCCCGGGCGAGGACGTGCTGTCGTACTACGCCCGCCGCGCCGCCGCGGGTGTCGGCCTGATCGTCACCGAGGGCACGTACGTGGGACACGACTCGGCCGGTGAGAGCAGCCGGGTGCCCCGGTTCCACGGGGAGGAGCAGCTCGCGGGCTGGGCGAAGGTCGCCGAGGCCGTGCACGCGGCGGGCGGCACGATCGTGCCGCAGCTGTGGCACATCGGCATGGTCCGCAAGCCGGGCCGGCCGCCGTTCGCGGACGCGCCGCCGGTCGGCCCCTCCGGGCTGCGCATCGGCGAGTCCGAGGTCACCGGCAAGGCGATGACGCAGACGGACGTGGACGACGTCATCGGCGCCTTCGCCGAGGCGGCCGCGGCGGCCGAGCGCATCGGCTTCGACGGTGTGGAGCTGCACGGCGCCCACGGCTACCTGCTCGACCAGTTCCTCTGGGCGGGCACCAACCGCCGCACCGACGCCTACGGCGGCGACCCGGTGGCCCGTAGCAAGTTCGCGGCGGAGATCGTGGCGGCGGTGCGCGCGGCCGTCTCGCCCGCCTTCCCCGTCATCTTCCGCTACTCCCAGTGGAAGCAGGAGGCCTACGACGCCCGGCTCGCCGAGACCCCCGAGGAGCTGGAGGCGATCCTGGCCCCGCTCGCCGCGGCCGGCGTGGACGTCTTCCACGCCTCCACCCGCCGCTACTGGCTCCCGGAGTTCGAGGGCTCGGACCTCAACCTCGCGGGCTGGACGAAGAAGCTGACCGGCAAGCAGGTCATCACCGTCGGTTCGGTCGGCCTGGACGGCGACTTCATCAAGGCCTTCATGGGCGAGGGCGCGGCGATCGGCAGCCTGGACAACCTGCTGGACCGCATGGAGCGCGACGAGTTCGACCTGGTGGCCGTGGGGCGCGCGCTGCTCCAGGACCCCGAGTGGGCGGCGAAGGTGCTGGGCGACCGCTTCGAGGAGCTGAAGCCGTACGACGCGGCGGCGCTGAAGACGCTGAGCTGACGCACGGGACCGAGAGGTCCGCGATCGGGGCGGTGCCCGGCGGGGGGCGGGCACCGCCCACGGCCGGCGTGGTGGCGGGGCCGGTGCCGGCGTGCCGGCCCCGCTCGGCCACCCGGTCCGGACCCTGCGCGCCGCCCTCCGGGAACGGCTTTTCGCACCGTCCTCGCGGTCGGCGCCTAAAGGTTGCCCATCGGCTCGATGTCGACCCGCACGGGGTTGCCCCAGATCCGCACCACCTCGTAGTCGGTGAACTCGTGCACCAGCCGGTAGGCCATCGCGGCGCGCGGGGCCCGGCGCTGGGCGTTGATGAACGACTCGGCCTCGCGCCGGTCCCGGCGCGGGGTGCCGCACAACTGCCACTCCCGTCCGTTCCACAGCTCCGGCAGCCAGCGCTGCTGGGGCTGCGGCCGGTCCCCGCGCACGCCGTAGCGGGAGGGGGCGCGGTCGGCGGGCTCGGCGGCCGGGCGGGCGTACGACGCATAGGCGTCGTCGACCTCGGAGCGGCGGGCGGCCCGCCGCCGGGTTTCGCAGAGCAGACAGAGGTCGGGGGCGCTCTCGTCCACGGGCCCCTGGGGGTGCTCCCGGCAGCGGGTCGCGGGCGCGGCCGTGGTGACGGTCTCGTCCAGCAGCTCCAGGGCACGCCGGAGATCCGCCTTGACCTCGTGCAGCTTGGCGTCGGGCGTGTCGGCGGCCAGGGACTCGCCGTGCTCCCCGAGGAGACGGAGGGCCCGGCCGAGCGCGGTGAGCTGGGCGTGGTTCATGGTGCCAGTGTGCAGCGGCCGTCGGCGACCGTGATGCCGAGGTGCACCTGGTCGCGCCGAGCGCCGAACGATTCGGTCAGGTGCATGCAGAACGCGGCGTCCGTGCCGCCTCCGGTGACCGTGAAGTCGGGGGAGTCGCCCTCCTCCCGGACCATGGCGCCGAAGGACGGGCCCGCGCCGGTCTTGTCGATGGCCTCCTCCATGAGCAGGCCGTACTGGTTGTAGCCGTCCCAGTCGTCCCTGGGCTGCGGCTCCTGCTCCAGTGCCGTGGCCGCCTGGTGCGTGGCGCTGCGCAGCTCGCTCTCGCTCCAGTGCGAGTCGTCGTACTGCCAGAGCAGGACCGCGCCCGTGACCGCGAGCGAGAAGAAGATCGCCGCCAGTCCCGCCCGGCTGCGCGGGTTGTAGACGTAACCGCTCGGCGACGACCTGCTCCTGACGAGGAACGGCTCGTCCTCCCGTGCCTCGCTCAACGGCCCCCCCGCGCCGTCGACCCCAGCGCCGCCCGCAGATGACCGCCCGACTCCTCCAGGAGGCGGGCGGCCGTCGGGCCGTCGACGTCCGCGAGGAGCGTGAGGATGGCGTTCTTGACCTCGCCGTCGGTGGTGGCCAGGGCCTTCTCGATCTCGTCGTCCGGTGCGCCCGTGGCCAGGGCGACGATACGGCGGGAGCGGGCGCGGAGCTTGTCGTTGGAGGCGCGCACGTCGACCATCAGGTTTCCGTAGGTCTTGCCCAGGCGGATCATCGTGATCGTCGAGAGCATGTTCAGGACCAGCTTCTGGGCGGTGCCGGCTTTCAGCCGGGTGGAGCCGGTGAGCAGTTCCGGGCCGACGACGATCTCGATGCCGTGCTCGGCGGCGGCCGCGAGCGCGCTGTCGGCGTTGCAGGCCAGGCCGATGGTCAGGGCGCCCAGCCGCCGGGCGTGCTCGACCGCGCCGATGGCGTACGGGGTGCGGCCGGAGGCCGAGATGCCGACCACCGTGTCGGCGGCCGTCAGCCGCAGCGCGTCGAGCGCCTCCACCGCCAGTTCCGTTGAGTCCTCCGCCCCCTCGACCGAGGTCACCATGGCCTCGGGGCCGCCCGCGATCAGGCCGACGACCCGCGACGGCTCGGTGTTGAAGGTCGGCGGGCACTCCGAGGCGTCCAGTACCCCCAGCCGGCCCGCCGTGCCCGCGCCGGCGTAGATCAGCCGCCCGCCGCGTGCCATCCGCTCGGCCACCGCGTCGATCGCGGCGGCGATCTGCGGCAGCCGCTCGGCCACGGCGGCGGGCACGGTGGTGTCCTCGGTGTTCATCAGCCGCGCGATCTCGAGCGTGGGCAGCCGGTCGATGTCGGACAGCTCGGGCCGGAACGCCTCGGTCGTCAGCGACTCCAACTCGGCGCGCAGCTCACGGTAGTGGGACGTGGAGGTCATCAGAGGGCGACTCTCTTTGTGCGATGCGGTACGGCGGATCGGTGGCTGGGGCAGGGCAGGGCGGATCGGTGGTTGGGCGGGACGGGTGAGCTCGGTCCGGAGGACGGGCGGGCTAGCGCCGCGTTCCGCCGCCGCGCGGACTGTGCCGGTGGGCCAGTGCCTCGTACGACGCCGCCAGGGCCGGCGCCGCCGTCTCGTACGTCCGCTGGGCCACGCCCACGAACAGACAGTCGACCACCAGCAGTTGGCTGGTCCGGGAGGACATCGCCGCCGGGCGCAGCTCGCTCTCGCGGGCCGTGGACGTGGTCAGGACGTGGTCGGCGTACTGCGTGACGGGAGCGTCGGGCCGGCCGGTGATCGCGACGGTGGTCGCGCCGCGCTCGAAGGCCACCCGCAGCGGCTCGATCACGTCCCCCGTGGAGCCCGAGTGGGTGATCGCGATCGCCACGTCGCCCGCACGCAGCTGCACGGCGTTGGTGACGGCGAGGTGGGGGTCGCTGTGCGCGTGGGCTATCAGCCCTATGCGCAGCAGCTTCTGGGTGAGGTCCTGGGCGACCAGGCCGGAGGCGCCGATGCCGTACACGTCCGTGCGGCGGGCGGCGGCCAGCGCGGTGACGGCCGCGCCGAGCTGCACGGTGTCGAGCCCGGCGGCGGTGTCGGCGAGGGTCTGCTGCTCGTCGTAGGCGAGTTTGGTGACGACGTCGGCGATGGGGTCGTCCACCGCGATGTCGGTCGTTATGGCGGGCGCGCGGCCGGACTGCTGCTGGGCGGCGAGGCCCGCCAGGGCCAGGCGCAGATCGCGGTAGCCGGGATAGCCGAGCAGGCGGGCGGTGCGCACGACGGTCGCCTCGCTGGTGCCGGTGAGCTCGGCGAGGCCGGTGACCGTGAGGGCCGCGCAGCCGGCCGGATCACCCGCGACCGCCTCGGCGACGCGCTGCATGGAGCGGGTCATCGTGGGCGCGAGCGTGCGGACCTTGGCCGCGAGGGCGGCGGGCGCGGGGGGTGCCAGGCCCGCGGTGTTGCCCGAGCCTGCGAAAATTTCCTTCACGTCCTGGGTCACATATGAAAGATATTTTCCGTTCGGAGGTGTGGTCAAGAGTGCGCACAATGGAGGCATGGACCCCATCAGCCCCCTGGAGCAGGCCCTGCACGCCGCCCGCGCCCTGGTACTCGCCGATCTGATCGCGGGCGAGGTGGCCGAGGCGGACGTGGTCTCGCTCGTGGAGGAGTCCGTCGCCCAGCGCCGCTGGTGGGTGGAGCAGTGGCCGGACGGCATGCAGTTCGTGGCGGGGCTGGTCGCGCAGGACGTCCAGGACGCGCTCCTGGAGCGGTACGGCCGCTGGCCGCTGTGCCCGGTCTGCGGCTACGGCGACCCGCACGCGCTGGACGTCGAGCCGGAGCTCGGACCCGACCCGCACTGGGTGTGCCCGAAGGCGGGCGTGAAGGTGGCGCCGGTGGGAGAGCTGGCGCGGGCGACGGGCGGGAATCCGTCCTCGTGAGCGCGCCACCGGCCGCGGTGGCACCGTGACCGTCTACATCGACCCGGCCACCTGGCCGGGCCACGGCCGCCTGTGGTCCCACCTCGTCAGCGACGTCTCGTACGACGAACTGCACGCCTTCGCCGACCGGTTGGGCGTGCCCCGCCGGGCCTTCGAACGCGACCACTACGATCTGCCCTCGCACCGCTACGCGGACGCCGTCGCCGCCGGCGCGGTCGAGGTCGGCAGCCGCGAGGTGGTGCGGCTGCTGCACGCGGCCGGGCTGCGCCGTCCCAAGGGCCGCGCTCAGCCGGACGTGTCCCCGCAGCCGCGCAGTTCGTAGGCGATCAGCGTCCCGTCCTGGTCGTCGCACCCGCCCTGCGGGCCCCGCTCGTCCTCGCTCACCCGCACGAACCCGGCGCGCGCGACCACCCGGTGCGAGGGGCCGTTGTCCCGCTCGACCGTCGCGAACAGCTGCCGTACGTCGTCCCGGGCCAGCGCCCACGCCGACAGCGCACGCAGCGCCTCGGTCGCGTAGCCGTGGCCGCGGGCGGACTCGGCGAGGTCGTAGCCGATCTCCACCCGCCCCTCCTCGTCGGGTGCGCTGTGGAAGCCGATCGCGCCGACCGCGCGGCCGTCCTGCCGCCGTACGAGCACGAACATGCCCCACTCGGGCCGGTGCACCCCGTCCTCGTACGCCTTGGCCAGCATCCCGGCGGCCTCCCGCGTGCCCCGGAACGGGCCGTCCCCGACCCACTCGAAGCCGCCGTCGCCGCCCAGGCTGAGGTCGCGGGCGGCGGCGGGGCGGACGCCGGTCAGGATGAGGCGTTCGGCCGGGACGACCAGGTTGTTGTGCCAGCGCCACTCGGTGACCGGGGCGCGGCCGGCGAGTTCGCCGCGGCCGGTGGCCCACAGCAGGGTCGGCCAGGCGGCCGGGCCGGGCTGGACGTGCGGGAAGAGCCAGGTCAGGACGGACTCGGCCAGCTCCTCGCAGGGTTCGTGGGCCAGGCCCAGCCCCTGGGCGATGTCGTGCGTGTGCAGCAGTACCTCGGCGACGCCCATCGCGGCGAAGCCCTCGCGGTCGGCGCTGCGGAAGGGGTAGGGGTGGAAGGCGCGGACATCGCGCGGGGCGGTGCGGACGGCGGCGGCGAGCAGGGCGCCGGTCGTCTCGACGACGTGCAGCAGGCCGGTGTTGCCGGTGCCCTCGTCGAGGGTGATCTCGAAGGGGACGTAGGCGTCCTGGGCGCGTCCCGCGAGGTTGGCGGCATAGGCGACGAGGTCCTCCGCGATGTGGAACGCCGTCCGGCGGCAGCTCCACTCCAGCCCGCCGGCCCTCACCCCTTCCCAGTCCCGGTCCGCCGCCGTCCGCAGGGCCGCCACACAGCCCGCGACGGCCTCCTCCACCTGATCCCCGCCCATGGCACGCATGTGCCGCAGACTAGGCGGGCCGACCGCTCAGGTCGACAGCATTTCCAGCTCGGAGGTGAGGTTGTAGCGGGCCGTCGCCGTCCAGTGCTCCTGCCCGTACGGGGTCCGGAACAGTCGCGGCAGGGCCAGGAGCCGGCGCAGAATCGCGGCCCGGCCCTCGCGGAAGGCGTCGCTGGGGACGAAGTGGTACTCCTCGCGCACGGCGGCCGTGTAGGCGGCGTACGCCGACGGGGGTGCGGCCAGGATCGCCAGGTCGGCGTCGCACAGCACCTGGCCGTCGCGGTCGTCGTCGGCCGGGTCGTGGGTGACGGTGAGGCGGACCAGCCGGGCCACCTCGGCGGTCTTCTCCTGCGACACCCCGGCCTCGGGCAGTGCGCGTTCCGCGAGGCGGGCCGAGCGCTCCTCGTTCGTCGATCGGTCGGGCAGGTAGACGGCGTCGTGGAACCAGGCGGCCAGCCGGACCGCGTCCGGGTCGTCGGCGTACTGCCCGAGGACGTCGACGTGCTCGAGGACGGCGGTGAGGTGGGTGAGCGTGTGGTAGTGCCGCTGGGGCTCCTGCCAGCGGGCGAGCAGGTTGTCGGCGTACGGCACCGGGTCGGGCCCGCCGCCCGGGCCGCGGGTGCTTCGAAGGGCGCGGGTCCAGCGGGAACGCAGCGCGTCGAGATCGACGTGATCGGCCATGCGCTCATTCTCCCGCCGCCACCGCCCCGCCCCCCGGGACACGGCCCGGCGCGGAGGGCAGGACTTCTGCTGACGTGCGAGGTGCGCGAGACCATCGGCGAGCCGGGATCGTACGCCGGCGACGGGCTGCCGCACGCGCCCGCCGGGCCGGCGCGGGCGACCGTGGGAGGGCACCCGCCGCTGCTCGCCGGCCTCGACGGCGTGGACGAGCCGCTCGGGCTCCGCGGCCCGAGCGGGGAGAGAGGGAGGGGACGGGGACCCCGGCCCGCCACAACGGTGACGCCGCCACGCTGGTACGGCTCCACGCGGGGCGTCCGGTGCCCGCGGCGGGGCAGGAACCCGCGGGCGCGGAGAAGGGGGAGCTCGACATCTTCGGGTGACCGGTTCTCGGTCCTGGGACCAACCCGGCGTACCCTGAGATTGGACTAGACCTGTCCGCTCCAGGGGAAACCGAGGAAAGGGGTCCTATGAGCACGCGTGCAGTCCTGGAGGTGATCGCCCTCGACGTCGAGGACGCGATCGCCGCCCAGGCCGGAGGCGCGGACCGCCTCGAGCTGGTCACCGACATGGCGGCCGACGGGCTCACCCCGCCGGCCGCGACCGTCACCCGGATCCGCGCCGCCGTCGACATCTCGCTGCGCGTGATGCTGCGGCTGGCGGACGGGTTCGCCGCGGGGGGCGAGGGGGGCGTCGACCGGCTGGCCCGGGCCGCCGGGGAACTGCGGAACGCGGGGGCCGAGGAGTTCGTGCTCGGCTTCCTCGACCCGGACGGCGGGGCGGACCTGGCGGCCGTGGAGCGGGTCGTCACCCGGCTGGACGGCTGCCGGTGGACCTTCCACCGGGCGATCGACCGCGCCGCCGACCGGGACGCGCTGCGCAAACAGCTGGACGGCCTGCCCGGACTCGACACCTATCTGACGGCAGGCGCGGCGGGCGGTGTGGACGACGGACTGCCCACCCTCGTCGCCGAGGCCGCGCGCAGCGGGGAACCCGGCTACGAACAGCGGATCATGGTGGGCGGCGGGCTGCGGCTCGGCCACGTCCCACGGCTGCGGGACGCCGGGATCGACGCGTTCCACATCGGCGGGGCGGCTCGGCCCGGCGGATGGGACGGGCCGGTCTCCGCCGCGGCGGTCGCCAGGTGGCGTCGGACGCTGGACGGCGAGGTACTGCCGGGTCCCGCCGTCTGAGGCGGCGCCCGGGTCAGGACAGCTGCGGCGGCAGCGGGCTCGCGTGGGTGACGATCAGGCCCGACACCGCTCGGGTGAGCGCCACATAGAGGCGGCGCAGGCCGGTGCGTTCGTCCGGCTCGCCGTCGACCACGGCCCGGGGTTCGTCAAGGACGACGTAGTCGTACTCCAGGCCCTTGGCGAGGGAGGCCGGGACCAGGGTGAGACGGGTCTCGGCCGTGGTCTCCTCGCCGGGGGCGAGGTGGGCGAGACCAGCCGCCGTGAGGGCCTCGGCGAGGGCAGGGACGCGGGCGTCGGCGGCGATCAGGCCGGTGGAGCCCTCGTTGCGCAGCAACTCCTCGCAGGCGGCGATCACCTCGGTGTCATCGGTGGTCCGGCGGACCTCGAAGAAGCCGGGGTTCTCACGCACCGACGCGACCGGGGTCAGGCCCGGCGCGATGTGCGTCAGCAGCCGTGAGGCGTAGGTGATGACGTCGGTCGGCACCCGGAAGCCCGCCGTCAGTTCCTCGATGACGCCGCCGGACTTGCCGAGATGGGCGAGGGCCTCCTGCCAGGTTCGGGTGGCCCAGGGGGTGGTGCCCTGCGCCAGGTCGCCGAGGACGGTGGCGGAGCCGGTGGTGCAGCGGCGGCCGACCGCCCGGTACTGCATGGGGGAGAGGTCCTGGGCCTCGTCCAGCACCACATGGCCGAGGGAGTGGGTGCGCTCCACCAGGTCGGCCGCCTCGTCGATCAGTACGGCGTCGGCCGCGGACCACTTGGCGGACTTCACCGACCGCACGGGTTTTGCCCACAGGATCGTCTTGCGCTCCTCCTCGGTGAGGATTCCGTCCGCGTGTCCGGCGAGGAAGTCCGCGTCCGAGAGCAGCCGCAGCACCAGTTTCGCCGGGTCGACCGGCGGCCACACGGCCTTGACGGCGGCCTTCACCGCCGAGTTGCGGGCGACGGCGTCCTGCACGCGGTCGTCCGGGGCCTCGCCCGCCCGCTCCATCTGCACCAGTACGGCGTGCGCGATGCGCTGGGGCAGCGCCTCGCGGGCGGCCCCGTAGCGGATGCCGCGGTCTAGCAACTCCTGCACGATGTCCTGCAGTTCGTACGCCGGGACACGCCAGCGGCGGGAGCCGCGCACCACCACGACCGGTTCGGTGGGCGTCGTGACGTGGGAGTACACCGCCCTGCGCAGCACCTCGGCCATCCGTGCGTCGCCCTTGACGATCGCCGCGGCCGCGTCGTCCGAGCCCCGCACCTCCACATGGGCCACCAGGTCGTCGACCGTCGCCTGCCGCACCGTCAGCTCGCCGAGCGCGGGCAGCACTTGCTCGATGTAGTGCAGGAAGGAACGGTTCGGGCCGATGACGAGGGTGCCGGTGCGGGCCAGCCGCTCGCGGTGGGCGTAGAGGAGGTAGGCGACCCGGTGCAGGCCGACGGCGGTCTTTCCGGTGCCGGGGCCGCCCTGGACGCAGACCGTGCCGCCCAGGCCGGAACGCACGATCTCGTCCTGCTCGGGCTGGATGGTCGCCACGATGTCGCGCATCGGGCCCACACGCGGGCGCTCGATCTCCTGCTGCAGCAGCCTGCTGGTGGTGACCGCCTCCGCCGGGTCGGACAGGTGCTCGTCCTCGTACGCCGTCAGGTCGCCGCCGGTGTAGCCGAAGCGGCGGCGCAGCGCCACGTCCATCGGCTCCTTCTTGGACGCCCGGTAGAACGGCTGCGAGACCGGTGCGCGCCAGTCGATGACCATGGGGTCGCCGCCGGCGTCGTGCACGTGCCGCCGCCCGATGTAGAACCGCTCGCCCTCGGCCCCCTCCGCCCGGTCGGCGCCCGGAGCGTGCAGGTAGTCGAGGCGGCCGAAGAACAGCGGGGTGTCGCTGAGGTCGGCCAGGGCCTTGATGCGCTCGTCGATCTGGCGGGCGAGGACCTCGGCGTTGACCCAGTTCGCCGTGACGTCGCTGATGTCCAGCGACTCGACGTCCTCGCGCATCGCGCGCAGGGCGGCGCGGGAGGCGGTGAGGTGGGAGCGTTCGCGGGCGAGGGGGCCGGTGGCGGGCATGGCGGGGCCGGTGGTGGCGGTGGTGGCGGTGGTGGCGGTGGGTGCGGGGTCGGCGGGGGCGGGTGTGGGTGTGGGCGAGGGCGACAAGGGGGTGCCTCCGGAAGGCCTACGGGCAGGCGGGTCTGCCATGGGGCGGCGCCATGCGGCTGCGGGATCTTGCCGGCCGGGTTTTCCGTCCGGTCGGACGACACGGCGGCCCCGAGGGCCTCCGATGAGGGTGGTGGTGGGCGACGGGCGGGAGCTTTGTGAGGGAGCGGGCAGGGCAAGAGCGGAGATTCTAGGTCGGTGGGGGAGGCGGAGGCCAACCGATTTCCGGCGCCGGGCGCGCCGCGGCACCCGGATCCCCGCCCCCTGCCCCCTAGGGGGCGCCGTCCGCCCGGTGTAGGGGAGATGGTCCCTCCAGAGGGGTACGCAGAGGGCAGGAAGGTTGGCTCCACAGACCGATGCCGGCCTTACGTCCTCGGATCCACCATTGAGTCATGAGCGCAGCAACCATCCACCCAGCCCCCGCCGCCCGCCCGGCCGGTGCCACGGCCGTCCAGGGCAGCCACCACCACCGCCTGGGCGACGCCCTGCACGCCATCAAGGTGTTCGTGGGCGCCACGTTCGACGTCGTCGTCCTCGGTGAGTACGGCGAGGAAGCAGGCATACGCCGCAAGTGACCAACTAGGGTCGGTCCGTGACAGAACGGACAGTGGCCCGACGGTCGCACGCAGCAACTCCCTTCGTCCTCCTCGCCGTCTCCTTCGTCGGCCTCGCGGTCCTGCTCGCCCTCCTGCGCGTGCCGATGCCCGACGCGCTGGTCTACCGGGCCGAGGGCGCGGCGGTGGTCCACGGCCGTGACCTCTACGGCTTCACGATCACGCAGGGCCGGCTGCCGGCCACGTATCCGCCGTTCGCGGCGATGCTGTTCGTGCCCACGGTGTGGCTCTCCGTTCCGGAACTGAAGGCGGCGTTCCTCGCGGGCAACGCGCTCCTGCTCGCCTGGCTCGTCCACCTCTCCGCCCGCCTCGCGGGCCGCCGGGCCGGCCTTCCGCTGCTGTGCGCCGCGACGGCGGTGGCCGTCTGGCTCGAACCGGTCTTCCAGACCTTCGTGTTCGGGCAGATCAACCTCGCGATCGCCTGCCTGGTCCTGTGGGACCTCACCCGGCCGCCCGGCGCGCGGGGCAAGGGGGTGGCGGTCGGCGTCGCGACCGGGATCAAGCTCACCCCGGGGCTCTTCGTCGTCTACCTGCTGCTGCGCGGACGCGGGCGGAGCCGCGAGGCGGTCACCGCGACGGCCGCGTTCGCCGGGACGGTCCTCGTCGGCGCGCTCGTCCTGCCCGCGGCCAGCGTCGACTACTGGACCCGTCGCCTCTTCGAGACCAACCGAGTGGGGAAGCCATGGATCATCGCCAACCAGTCCCTCCAGGGCCTGGTCGCCCGCGCGCTGCGCGACCCGGCGCCCGGCCTCGCCTGGGTGCTGCCCTCGCTCGCCGTGGCCGCGGCCGGCCTCTGGCTCGCGCGCCGGGTCCCCGAGGAGCGGTGGGGCATCCTGCTGACGGGCCTGACCGCCCTGCTGGTCTCACCGATCAGCTGGTCCCACCACTGGGTGTGGTGCGTGCCGCTGATCGCCGTACTCCTGGCGGAGGGCCGCCGCGCCTGGGCCGCGGTCACCGCGGTCCTCTTCACGGCCCGCACCATGTGGCTGGTCCCCCGCGACGGAGACCTGGACCTGCACCTGCCGTGGTGGCAGGAGCCACTGGCCTCGCCGTACCCGCTGCTGGCGCTGGCCCTGCTCGCGGCGGCCGCGCTGGGATGTCACAGGCGGAGGGGCGACCGCATGCCGCTTGCCACCGCCTCCCTCTCCCTGCGGGCCGCGGGGCCGAGGTCGCGGGCCGAATAGCCCGCCCAGCGGCTCGTCAGGCATCCTCCGCCAGGAGCTCGTCGGCGTCCATGATGCGGTAGGCGTAGCCCTGTTCGGCCAGGAAGCGCTGGCGGTGGGCGGCGAAGTCCTGGTCGATCGTGTCGCGGGCGACCACCGAGTAGAAATGGGCCTGGTGGCCGTCGGCCTTCGGGCGCAGCACCCGTCCCAGCCGCTGCGCCTCCTCCTGGCGGGAGCCGAAGGTGCCCGAGACCTGGACGGCGACGGTGGCCTCCGGCAGGTCGATGGAGAAGTTGGCGACCTTCGACACCACCAGCACGCTGATCTCGCCCTCGCGGAAGGCGTCGAAGAGCTTCTCACGCTGGGCGTTGGACGTCTCCCCCTTGATCACGGGAGCGTTCAAGTGCTCGCCCAGCTCGTCGAGTTGGTCGATGTACTGGCCGATCACCAGGATCTGCTGCCCGGCGAAGCGGCGGACGATCGCCTCGGTGACCTTCCGCTTGGTCGCGGTGGTCGCGCAGAAGCGGTACTTCTCCTCCGTCTCGGCGGTCGCGTACGCCAGCCGCTCGGAGTCCGTGAGGTTCACCCGGACCTCGACGCAGTCGGCGGGCGCGATGTAGCCCTGCGCCTCGATCTCCTTCCAGGGCGCGTCGAACCGCTTCGGGCCGATCAGGGAGAACACGTCCGACTCGCGGCCGTCCTCCCGGACGAGGGTCGCGGTCAGCCCCAGCCGCCGCCGCGCCTGCAGGTCGGCCGTGAACTTGAAGACGGGTGCCGGCAACAGGTGCACCTCGTCGTAGACGATCAGCCCCCAGTCCCGGGAGTCGAACAGCTCCAGGTGCGGGTAGACGCCCTTGCGTTTGGTGGTGAGAACTTGGTACGTCGCGATGGTGACCGGCCGGATCTCCTTCCTGGTCCCGCTGTACTCGCCGACCTCGTCCTCGGTCAGCGAGGTCCGCTTCACCAGCTCGTGCTTCCACTGGCGGGCGGAGACGGTGTTCGTGACCAGGATCAGGGTCGTGGACTTCGCCTGCGCCATCGAACCGGCGCCGACCAGCGTCTTGCCTGCCCCACAGGGCAGTACGACGACCCCGCTGCCGCCGTGCCAGAAGTTCTCCACGGCCTGCTTCTGATACGGGCGCAGCGCCCAGCCGTCCTCGTGCAGCTCGATCGGATGCGCCTCGCCGTCGACGTAGCCCGCCAGGTCCTCGGCCGGCCAGCCCAGCTTCAGCAGCACCTGCTTGATCTGCCCGCGCTCGGAGGGGTGCACGGCCACGGAGTCCGCATCGATGCGGGCACCGACCAGCGGAGCGATCCGCTTGGACTTCAGCACCTCCTCCAGAACCGGCCGGTCGGTGGTGGTCAGGACCAGCCCGTGCGCCGGGTGCTTGCTCAGGGTCAGCCGGCCGTAGCGGTCCATCGTCTCGGCGATGTCGACGAGCAGCGCGTGCGGCACGGGGTAGCGGCTGTACTGCACCAGCGCGTCCACGACCTGCTCGGCGTCGTGCCCGGCGGCACGCGCGTTCCACAGGCCGAGCGGGGTGACCCGGTAGGTGTGGATGTGCTCGGGCGCCCGTTCCAGCTCGGCGAACGGCGCGATGGCGCGACGGCAGTCATCGGCCTGCTCGTGGTCGACCTCGAGGAGCAGGGTCTTGTCGGACTGGACGATTAGGCAGGACACACATACCTCCGGAGATAAGGTCGTCTCATGACAGAACCAACGCCTGTCACAGCACGGGCTATGCCCCGTGCCCGACGCCGGAAGGGCGTCCCGGCCAGCGCGCCGGGGATGCGCGCCGCTATCTATGTTCGCCTATCGCGCGAAACCGACGAGACGACTTCGCCGGAACGTCAGCGCGCGGCCTGTGAAGCGCTGTGCGAGGCACGCGGCTGGGAGGTCGTGGCCGCCGAGGAAGACATCGATGTCTCGGGCTTCTCACGCGGGCTCGACCGGCCGGGACTGCAACGCATCCTGACCAGGCTCGCCGAGCTGGACGTGATCGTGTTCTTCAAGATCGACCGGCTTGCGCGCTCGACGGTCGACTTCGCGGAGATCATGCGACTCGCCGAGCACCAGAGCGTTGCGCTCGCGTCGGCGACAGAGCCGCTCGACCTCACGTCGTCCATGGGCCGGGCCATGGCGAAGGTGATCGCGGTCTTCGCTGAGCTGGAGTCCGACACCATCGGCATGCGGGTGTCCAGCGCGCACGAGCACCTGCGCCGCGAGGGCCGCTACACCGGCGGTCGGGTCCCGTACGGGTACATGGTCGTCCCCAACCCCAACGGGGCGGGCAAGGTCCTCGCGGTCAACGAGGAAGAGGCCAAGACGATCAAGAGGATCGTGGAGCGGGTTCTGACCAAGGACTCGCTCATGCAGATCATCAACGACCTCAACAAGGAGGGCGTCCCGTCGCCCGGCCACTCCTCACGCCAGACCTCGGGCAAGCGCAGCGACTCCAAGCAGTGGTACACGACGACGCTGCGGAGCTTGCTGGGCAACCCCCAGTTGCTCGGCCAGGTCATCGAGGACGGAAAGCCGATCCTGCGGACGGACGGCCTGCCGCTGGTCAACCGGCCGCCGATCCTCGACACGGACACCTGGCAGACGCTCCAGGACGAGTTGGAGCGCCGTGCCAACCCCGGTGAGAAGCGCCGGGAGGGGACGTCGCTGCTGCGCGGCATCATGCACTGCGGAGTCTGCGGCGAGCGCATGTACACCTTCAGCGGGCGCAACGGTCAGCTTCGGTACCGGTGCATCGGCCCGCTGAAGTACCGCCAGCGGGCGGCCAAGGGGGAGGAGAAGGCGGGCGTGAAGTGCTACGGGCCGACCGTGGCCGGGGTGACCACCGAGGAGCACGTCACCGAGCAGTTCCTCGCGAAGTACGGCCACCTTTCCGTGATGCGGATGGTCCAGGAGGTGGGAGAGGACTTCCGCCCGCAGATCAGGCAGGCCGAGGAAGCGTTGGCCGACCTGCAAAAGGATCGCTACGACCGGGGCCTGTTCAGGGGCGACGACGGAGCGATCCGGTACGCGGAGCAGTACGCCAAGCTGGAAGAGCGACTGGCAACCCTGAAGGAGAGGCAGCGAACGGCGAAGCCGGGCGGTGTGAAGGCGGAGCCGACCGGAGAGACGCACGCCGAGCAGTGGAAGCGCTCGGACGTGGCCGGTAAGCGAGATCTGCTGTTGAACGCGGGCGGCTACGTGGAGGTGGCACCCGCGCGGCGTGGCGGCAAGAAGCTGGACACGTCGCGTCTGTCGGTGTACTTCGGCGAGGAGGGGCACATGCGGCGGGCGGCAGCGGCGAAGGAGAGCGGACAGGAGACCGAGGCGGCTGACAACCAGGGCTGACGCCAACGTCACCGGACACACGCAGTGGCACATCTTCTTGTGGGCGTCCGCCGCCCGCAGCACGGGCACGAGCGGCGGACGCCAGGAAGCCGCAAGCAGTCCCCTCGGGGGAGCGGGGACCGTGCGGCGGGCTACTGGGGCGGCAGCTCGATTTCGATGGCGAGCGCGCCGAGCGCTTCCTTCTCCGCCGGGTAGATATCGCGGATGTTGGCGAGCTGCTGCTCGCGGGGGGAGGCCGGGTTGACGTTCGCCGGGCCCTCTCCGTCAAGCAGTTCCTCGAACGACTTGTACTCCGTGACCCGCTTCACCAGGACGTCACACGTCTCTTCGGTGCCCTTGATGCGGAAGCGGATGACGTCTCCAGCGGCCAGGTCTTCGAGGTGGGGGTACTTCACCCGCACCTCGATCGTCTTCTGACCAGCGGCGACCAGGTCGAAGTAACGGCGGTAGAGGTTCAGTTCACGGACGCGCGCGGCGGCAGTCTCCGTCATGGGGCGGGAACGCTCCTGGTTGTTGCAGCGGACATGAGCCGGCCGAGTTCACCGGCCGAGTACGAGCGGAAGAAATGGCGGGGGTCGGCGAGTAGCACGTCGGTCAGACCGAGAAGGCGATCGACGTACTCTCCCAACGAGCCAGGCCACTCGCGGGTGTCGAGCATCCACGGGGCCGCACCGTCGGGCAAGGGCGCGCGTCCCTCGCGGATGAGGGACTTGGACAGCTTCGCGCCCGTGTCCGTGACGACCTGGGGGCAGAAGAGCCGGGCGGTCATCTGTCCGCGAGTGAGGCCCACGGCCTGTAGGGCGCCGTCGACGAGAAGACAGCCGGGCATCCAGTCGCTGCCCTTGACCATGACGTACAGCGTGCCTCGCGCTCCAACGACCGCCAGTTCCTTGACGAGGTTCCGGTACAGCGTGGCGAGGTCGAGGTATGCATCGCTCAAGGGTTCAATGACGACGTCGTATTCGCCGTGGTGCAGGCACACAGCCGAGATGGTTGCCCGCTCGAAACCGTCGTCACGGACGTGGGTGCGTTCGGCGTACTTCTCGGCCCACCCGCAGCCAGGGCGCGGGCAGGGAACACGAACGTGTGGCACGCCGGACGACGGAGACAGGTGCCAGCGTGCGGCGTCCAGGCGGGGCAGCAGGAGCAGCCAGGTACGGCGGAAGTGCTCGCCCGCCTGCTGCTGGCTGTAGGTCTCGACGGAGTACGGCACGTCCAGGCGCTCGGACAGCGCGGTGAACAGCGGGCGGTACAGCTTGTCGATCTGGTCAGCGATGCCCACCTCGCCCAGGGCGTGCACGTAGGCCCGCTGGTATCGGTGACCGGTCTCCTTGTCGGTCACGATGGCGTACGGGGCGTTGTCGAGTGCGCCGAACTGGACTTCAGCCGGTACGCCGAACCTGTCCCGGATCCGGGCCGCCGTGGCGAACGTGAGTGACTGAACCAGCGACGTGCCGACGTGCGGTGCTCCGTTGATCTGCGTTCCCATCACGAACACGATGCGCTCCGGAGCCACCTGGGCGATGTGCGGCCTCAGCAGGTCCTCAGCATTCGTCAGCGCGTTGGCGAGCACGGTGTTCGGCGATACGGGATAGATGGTCACCGCGTCTTCCCCTCGGTAGATGGGCAGGGCAGCGCCGCAGAGCGGCGGGTGTACGTTCAGCGGTTCACCTGCGATTGCGTGGTGGACCCGCCCCCGCGCCGGGGGAAACCGGAAAAGACGCGGGGGCGGGAGTCATCGGGTCGGACGACGCCCGCGGGGACGTCGGTGACGGCCCGCCCTCACCGAGGGGTGGGGTAGCCCCCCGGCCAGGGCAGGATGCTGCGGAAGACGAGGCCGGCGAGTCGGCAGCGGGTACACGCGGAGGCAGTACCGAGCGTCGTAGTCCGTCACGGTGAACACGAAGACGCGGCCTGCGGCGAGGGCTCGAAGGGCTTGCTCGTACGCCGGATCGCTGTCCGCCCACGCCCGTAACTCGACATCGGGGCGCGGGACTTCGGGGCCGGCAGGGATGAGCGGCGCGTCGCGGAGGCCCAGGGCCCCGACGTCCGGAGACAGTAGCCGCGCGAAACGATGCGCGGACGCTCTCAGCCACCGTGCCGCGAGGCGTGGGGAACGGCCGCGATAGGTGGTGGCGAGCAGGACCTCGCGGGAGCCGCTGAGGTCACCGGCAGTGGCCTCACACCGGAATGCGACGGCAGGTCGCACGAAGGCACGTGCAGAGGTCGGTGGGGCGAGCTTCAGCACGGCCGTGCTCACCGCCGACGATCCTGAGCCGATTCCCTCGCCTTGATCATGCGGCCGAGCTGGTTGTAGTACAGCTCGACTTGCGCAGGGGTGAGGACGAGCATCGACTCGCAGACGCCGCCGTCCTCGTAGTGGACGGTCACCGCCATAGCGGCTTGCTGCGCACGCGGGTCGTACACGGCGTCGCGCTTCACGGGCGTGACGTGCGTGACCGGAACCGGCACGGGGCGGAGGGTGCTTCCGTCGGACCTTGCGCGCCAGTCCACGCCTCCGCCAGGCGGACGGAGTTGGTAAGACGCCGAGCTGTCGCTTGGCAGGGCGACGACGACCCCGATCGTTCCCGCCTTGGCCAGATCGATGGCAAGGTCGCCGAGGCGGGGATGGAAGGGGCTGCCGGCGCTCAAAGCGCTCTGGGACGTGGGGAGTTGCTGTGAGGTTCGATCGGCCATGCCCCGAAGCTAGGTGGATGATCGGGGCCCAATATGAATCGCAGGAATACGGCCCCTACCCGTCGAGGTGGAAGCGGCCTGACATGCGACGCAGCTTCTCACGACTGCTCGCCCGCTCGGCGTACACGATGCTGCGCAGGGTTGACCGGGCGATGGGATGGTTCCGGACGAGCTGGGGGGCGATGACCTCCGCCTTCTCCAGTTCCTTCAGCGCCTTGTCGCGGTTCCCGTCCCACAGCCACGCACGGGCAAGGTCCATGTGGTGGTGCCCCTGGCGGGAGTTGGGAAGAGACGCGATCAACTCCTTGCTCGTGCGCCGGTTTATCGACAGCGCCTCACGTTGCTCGTGCATCTCCAGTGCGACGCTGATCGCGTGGATCTGCACGTTGCCAGCCGAGAAAGTCAGACTGTGGCGGTCGTAGATCGGAGGGTCGGCGGCCTCAGCCATCCGCTTGGCCGCGCTCCGGGCATGCTTGATCCGATCCTTCGCTTCGGCCTTACGACCACCCCGCGCCGCCGAGACTGCCGCGCGCAGTTGCAGTGACCCCCATGCCCGCACGGCCAACGGCTCACCACGGTCGTACTCCCGCTGCACGCTGCGAATCGCCTTGTCAGACAGGGCAACAGAGTCGTCCCAATCCGCGGTGGCCCACATGTCCCACACGCGCATCCAGTCGGCGACGGCAGGCATCACCGGGTCGCCGGACAGCCGCGCCGACCATGCGGCCCGTTCGCATGCCATGGCGACCAGTTCCGGGTGTCCAAGGGCGTGCGCGGCGGTGTGCGCGAACTTGCAGCACACCGCGTAGATGGCGTACGCCTCTTCCTGCTCGTGGCCCGTGGCGACTTCGGCCAGGGCGCGCGCCTCGCGGAACAGGTCGGGGAGCACCTGCACGATCGCCACGTTCGCGGCAGCGTCGCGGAGGCGATGCAGGCGGGTGGTTTCCTGCCACAGCTGACCGGCTGGGCGGGGGGTTCCGTCGAAGACGGGAGCGAGGTCGTAACGGCGCAGCTCCCGCATGATCGCGGCGGCAGACACCTGCCACTGATTCTCGGCCGGGGTAGTGCTGTTGTACGGACGCCCGATCAGGTCGTTCGGGTGTACGTGCAGTTCCGAGGCGAGCAGGTTGAGCAGGCCGACGCGGTCGAGTTCGATGTGCCCGCGTTCCATCTTGGACACCCAGCCCTGTGTCTTGCCCAGGGCGGCAGCGAGGTCGGCTTGCGTCATGCCGAGGCGGAGCCGTGCGCGACGTGCGCGACGGCCGATCTCTTCGGCTTCTTCCAGCATCAGCGCGCCCCCCTGTAGGTGAGGCGCCGGCGGTCCTGCATGCGGCGAGGCATCGTGCTCCATCCATCGGGCTTCTACCCTTGACGGTACCGAGGCCGCGCGACTCGTGTGCAGAGCTACGGGTCAGGAAGTGCTTGCCAACACATTCAGCAGCCCCTGGGACCACGTACCGAGTGAATCGATGGGGCCGGGCGTGGACGCCGATGCTCAGAGGTCTGGACGAACCCTGAGCGGACACCCGGTGGATTCCGCCGAATGTGAGGTCGTGCCGTAGCCGACAGGGGCAGCCACCAGCGAGGATGCCCGTCGTGACTTCTGACCAGAACCTCGCTTCCCTCCGCTCGACGCACTCAGCACCCATGGTGTTCGGTGCGGGAGCAGCCATCGGCGTTCTGGGCGGCATGATCGGCTTGGGCGGCGCGGAGTTCCGCCTGCCAATGCTGATCAGCCTCTTCGGGTTCGCTGCGCTCTCAGCCGTCATCCTGAACAAGGCGATGAGCCTGGTCGTGGTCATAGTCGCACTGCCCGCCCGCCTCGCAGCGGTGCCGGCCGCCGAGGTCGCGTCACGCTGGCCCGTCACGGTCAACCTGCTAGCCGGCAGCGTCCTCGGTGCCTGGGCCGGAGCGAGTTGGGCGGTACGCATGCGTTCAGCCACCCTCTACAAGGTGCTGGCCGCGCTGATGGTCCTCATGGCCGCCGCCCTCGTGGTCACCCACGCCACCACCCTGGACACCCTGGCACTACCGCTCTGGGCTCAGATCCCTGCTGGCGTCGTGGCCGGGTTCGGCATCGGGGTCGTCGCCGCGATCATGGGCGTCGCTGGCGGTGAGCTGCTGATCCCGACGATCGTGCTGCTGTTCGGTGAGGACATCAAGACTGCCGGAAGCCTCTCCCTGCTGGTCTCCCTGCCCACCATGCTGGTCGCCTTCGCCCGCTACAGCCGCGACGGCAGCTTCGCCGTACTCGGCGCCAACATCCGCTTCACCGCCGTCATGGCCGCAGGCTCGATCGCTGGCGCCCTCCTGGGCGGGCTACTGGTCGGCCTGTTCCCGGACGTGGTCCTCATGCCCCTGCTGGCCGTGATCCTGCTTGTCTCCGCGGTCAGGCTGGCCCATCACAACTGACTCCGACGGCAACCCTGACGGCAACGACAGCAGACGGAACCCCACTGACCAGGCAAACCGCTCCACAGCTCGGACCTATCCCTTAGTGTGTGCATCACGCCTGATCGTATGGACGATCAGCGGACCATTCACGCGCGGCTGCCTTTCTGCACTGAAGCTGCCTCAAGCCGTGGCGGGCCGGCTCACGACATCGCCCGGCCAAACGTCCAGTGTGCCCTACCGGCGGGTGATCACGGCTGGACCGTCCGGACGGTCACTGCTGGTCGTCCGCGAGCTCGGCGACCCCGGTGACCCGGTGCAGCGGATAGGTGCGGACCTCGTCCGCGGTGTGGTCGTAGGCCGTCACGAAGCCGCCCTCGACGCGGATCGGCGCGATGACGCGCTGGCTGGCGGCACCCTCGGCGTTGACGTAGCCGATCCACAGCGCCTCGCCGGTCAGGACGGCGGCCTGCATGGTGGCGAGGGTCTCGGCGGAGCTGGTGCGGGGCAGCTCACCGCCCGTCACCGGGGCCGCGGTCGGTTTGCGCGGGGCGGTGGAGGCCAGGTCGCCCGCCCGGATCGCGCGGATCGCGGCCGACAGCAGCGTGGCATCGGGGGCCGGCGGGCCGTCCGGGACCGGTTCGGGGGCGGTGCGCGGCGGGGTGCGGCGGGAGTCGGCGCGCGCGATCAGGACGTCGCCCTCCGCGGACTCGGCGGCCGGGGCGTAGCCCATCGAGCGCAGGCCCTCAAGGAGCGTGGCCGGGTCGGCCTGCGTGGCCAGCACGGTCGGCGCGAGGCGGCGCAGGCGCAGGCCGGCGGAGCGCTTGTCGGCGAGGATCTCGTTCAGCAGCGCGTCGTCGTCGCAGCGCACATATGCCGAGGCGGCGCCGACCCGCAGGTGCCCGTGCCGCCGGGCCACGTCGTCGATCAGGTACGCCAGCGGCTGCGGCACCGGGGTACGGGAGTGCTCGGTGAGGAAGGCGTGCAGGTCGGCGGCGCCCCGGCCGGCGTCCAGGGCGCGGCGCACGGAGGCCGGGGTGAACCGGTAGACGGTCGCGCCGCCCTTGGACTCCACGTCCGCGAGCACGCCCAACATGTCGGCCAGCGGTCGTCGCAGCGGGCCGGGCGCCACAGCCGTCAGGTCCGCCTGGAGCAGGACGTGGTCCAGGGGCTCGGGCAGCAGCGGGGCGAGGACGCGGGCGGCCGCGGCGGAGGCGCCGGCCTGTTCGGCGGGGGAGAGGCGTTCCCGGGGGGCCGCCGGATCACGCCCCGGAGCGGGGGCCGCCGCGGTCGCGGCGGGGGCCGCCGCCTTCGCTCCGGTGGCTTCCGGACGATCCGGCGTGGGCCGATGGTGCTTGTGGACGGGCAGCTTGTCCCCCGGCCCCGCGGACCCGGGCGCGCGGCCGGGCGCGGACTCGCGCCCGGCATGGTGCTCGGCCGCCTCCGCGGGGATCTCCACGGCTGGCCTCGCGGGCGGCGGCCCACCGAGCAGCGCCCGCCCGTGCGCGGACAGCGCCCCGCGCCCGGTGACGCCGAGCAGCTCCGCCTCGGACAGCGTCCACCGGGCGAGCCGGTCACGCAGGTCGTCCTCCGTGGGGGCCTGCTGGGGCCCGCGCAGCGGGCGCTCCCAGCGCAGCCGGGCCAGCACCGACTCGGCGGCCGGCGCGGCGCCCTCCGGCAGCGCGGCCAACAGGGTCAGCACCCGGTGCCGTACCTCCGGCGCGGCCGAGCGGTCCAGCCCCGGGCCGAGCGCGGAGAGCGCGCGCTCCTTCGCGTCCCGCCCGCCGACCAGCCCCGGCGTCCGGGTCGCGGCCAGCCATGCCTCGGCCAGGTGCACCCAGCGCTGGGCGGCGGGCCGCTCCAGCCACTCGTCGTAGGCCGGGGTCGCCGCGTACCGCTCGTCCGCCTCGCCGTCGGAGGCCAGCAGCCCGGCCGCGTGGGCGAGCTCGACCCAGAAGGCGGCCACCGGCTCCGGCACGTCGAGGGCGACGGCGGTGCGCTTGAGGTCCCGCACGCTCAGACCGCCCGCGCGCATCACGCCCGGCCCGCCCTCGTCCCACTCCTTCAGCAGCTCCTCGACGGTGGCCAGCGCGGCGTACGCCTGTCCGGCCGCCGTCGCGTCCACCATCTGCGGGCGGTGTGCCGCGGCCGCCTCGACGGCGGGCGGCACCGGCTCGGGCACGCGGTGGGCGCGGCCCTCGCGCAGGTGCAGGGCCACCTCGCGGGGGAGTACGACGGTGCCGGGTGCCGTCGGCAGCAGCAGA
This sequence comes from Streptomyces sp. NPDC020801, assembly GCF_044334385.1. Classification (NCBI taxonomy): domain Bacteria; kingdom Bacillati; phylum Actinomycetota; class Actinomycetes; order Kitasatosporales; family Streptomycetaceae; genus Streptomyces; species Streptomyces sp. NPDC020801. The sequence goes on along the minus strand of NZ_JBIRST010000009.1, from coordinate 139,264 downwards.
CCCCGGTCGAGCAGCCAGCGCAGCCGGGGCGCCGGGTCGGGGGTGACCTGGCCGTAGGGCGGGCCCCACACCAGGCGGCCGAGCACGTCGAGGGAGTCGGCGGGGGCGTCGGCGAGCAGCGCGGCCATCCGCTCGCGGTCGGTGAACAGGGCGGTCAGCGAGCCGACCGCGGAGACGGAGTCATGGGTCGAGGTCAGCCCGGCCGTGGTCACGATCTCCTGGATCCGCCCCGGCGACATGCCCGAGGTCGCTTCCCGCACGGTCGGGCCGAGCCCTGTGGGGGAGGGGTGCTGCGGCGACGGGGCGAGCAGTTCGCGGGCCGTGCGCACCAGGCGCAGCCGGTCGTCGCCGCCCCAGACCAGGGCCTGTTCGCGCAGGGTGCGCAGGGCGCGGGGCAGCGCGGCGGCGACCGCGGGATCCCCGGCGTCGCCGGCCGTCAGCCCGAGCAGCTCCTCGTATGCCGCCGGGTCGCCGGCCACCGCCAGCGCCTCCGCCGTCTGCAGGGCGAACCGGTCCAGCCGCTCCAGGGCGCGGACCACCGAGGCGCGGGTCCCGGCGCGGGTGGCGAGCTGCGTGAGGTCGGTCGGGACCGGGGTGATGAGATCGGGACGGCTGCGCAGGAGCGCGCCCAGGGACGCGTCGTCGCGCGCGCGAAGCGCTTCGGCGAGCGAGCGGGGGGCTGCCGCCGGGTTCTCATCGCTGCTCATCCGACCCACGGTAGCGGGTGGGTGCGACGACGGGGCCCCCGTCCGCCGTGTGGGCGGCACGACCGCGGGCGGCCACGACGCCCTGCGCCACGCGGTACCTTCGTTCCCACGGGGTTTCCGGCCAGCCGCCCCGGAGGGGTTCCGTGGGGATCGAGAGCGACCAGGTCGTCTACGAGTACTTGAGCCGCGTCGGGGACGTCGCTCATCAGCGGCAGCTGTCCTCGGCCACCCGGATGCGCCTGGTCTCGGAGCTGCGCAACGAGATCGACCGGCGGCGCGCCAAGGCCGCAGTCGACAGTCCGGCCGCGGTCCGCCGCATCCTCGATCGGCTCGGCAGCCCCGACGAGGTCGTCGCGGCCGCGGGCGGCACCGGTGACGCAGGTGCGCGGGCGCCGTCCCCGGTCGTGCCGGTGCAGCGCGAGGCGGAGGAGGAGCGGCCCAAGGGCCTGCGCAGGGTCGTGCCGCGGCCGCGCCCCGCCCAGCCCGCGGCACCCCCGCCGTCCTCCGGCACCGCCGTCCCGCCGCACCTGGCGACCGCCGACGAACTCGGCGGCGCCGCGACCCGCCCCGACTGGTGGCGCACCGACGGGAGCCCCTTCGGAATCGGCGACGACGTGCCCGGCTTCGTGGGCGGTGTCGAGATCCCCGACCTGCTCAAGCCCCCGCCCCCGAAGAACCCCGTGCGGCTTCCGGAGCCCGCGCCGGACCCGGCAGCCGAGGCGGTCCCGGCCGTCGAGGCGGCCCCGGAAGCGGCCGAGGCGCCCACGCCGCGCCGGCGGCTCGCCCTGCCCCTGCGCCCAGGACGCTGGACCAACCCGCTGCTCCTGCTCGCCGCCGGACTGCTGGTCGTGGGCGCGGTGCTCGGCAACTGGTTCGCACTGCTGCTCGGCTGGCTCATCGCGTACGCGTCCCGCCGGCTGACCCCGACCGAGTCCAAGTGGGCCGTCATGGGCATGCCGGGCCTGGCCCTGGCCGCGGGCGCCTTCTGGCTGTGGGGGCGGACCAACGACCGCTGGGGCGCCCCCATCACCCAGGGCCATATGAACGAGGCGATCACCCAGACCTGGCCCTGGGTGGTCCGTGCCGCGGCCGTACTGTCGGCGCTGTTCCTGGTGTGGCGCTCACAGCGGCAGCAGCGATAGGCCCCTCTGCACCCTTGCACCCTGTAGGCCCCGTCACAGCGGCAGCGACAGGCCCTGCAGAGCTGCAGGGCCTGTCCGGCAATTCCCGCCGGACGCCGCCCGCTGATCCGGCGCGAATCGCCGGACAACGGCCCGGGCGGGCCGTGGGGACGCGGTCGGCGCCGGGCAGGTGCAGGTCACGGGCCGGACGGCCCGCGGTTCCGCCGCCTGGGCACAATGGCCCACATGATCTCGCGCCCGCTGACCGTCGGCTTCGACCTCGACATGACCCTCATCGACTCCCGCCCCGGCATCCACGCCTGCTATCTGGCGCTGTCCGAGCGGACCGGGACCCACATCGACGCCGACCTGGTGGTCACCCGCCTCGGGCCGCCGCTCGCGCAGGAGATGATCAACTGGTTCCCGGCCGATCAGGTCGAGCGCATGATCGGGCTGTACCGCGAGATGTACCCGACGACCGCCATCACCTCCTCGCCCGCGCTGACCGGCGCCCGTGAGGCCATAGCGGCCGTGCAGCGGGCGGGCGGACGCGCGATCGTCGTCACGGCCAAGAACGAGCCGCACGCCAGGCTGCACATGGAGCACCTGGGCCTGGAGCCCGACGCGGTGGTCGGCAACCTGTGGGCCGAGCAGAAGGCCGAGGCGCTGCGCGAGCACGGCGCGAGTGTGTACGTCGGCGACCACGTCGGAGACGTGCGCGGCGCCCGTACGGCCGGCGCGCTGTCGGTGGCGGTGGCCACCGGCCCGTGCGGCGGAGAGGAACTCCGGGCGGCCGGCGCGGACGTCGTACTCGCTGATCTGACCGAGTTCCCGAATTGGTTTTCGGACTACCGCGGAGTCTCTTCGGACGGCGACACGCGCGAGGCAACCGCTCACCGCGACGCCGTCGGTTACCGCGAGTCGCCGCGCGCCTGACGTCGTCCGGCGGCGATCGACCGGAGCACGCCCGCGCCCGCGATCAGGAAGCCGACGGCCATCAGCATGCTCAGGCCGAACATGAACGTCGGAAAAGGCCTCGTCCCGAGGAACAGCGGTGCCACCGTGACCAGAGTGGCCACCACACCGATGAAGAACACGATGGCACCGGCACGGATCAGCCGGTCACCGGCCTCGGCGGAATTCGTTTGGGTTTTGCTGCGCACCCGACCAGGGTAGTTCCCAGCGCGAAGGAACAACCGGGCGACGTCTTGTCACCCGGCCCAAGACCATTAGCCTTGGTACCGGCGGGTCCGGGTGCGACCCGCCCCAGTGCTATCAAGAGCCGTTTTCCGAAGCAGTTTTCCGACGAGTACGAGGACGAGGACAGACGTGCCTACCGGCAAGGTCAAGTGGTTCAACAGTGAGAAGGGCTTCGGCTTTCTCTCCCGCGACGACGGCGGTGACGTCTTCGTCCATTCCTCGGTCCTGCCCGCCGGAGTAGACACGCTCAAGCCGGGACAGCGAGTGGAGTTCGGGGTGGTCGCCGGGCAGCGCGGCGACCAGGCCCTGTCCGTGACGCTCCTGGAACCGGCCCCCTCGGTGGCCGCCGCGCAACGCAAGAAGCCGGACGAGCTGGCCTCCATCGTGCAGGACCTGACGACCCTCCTGGAGAGCGTCGCGCAGACCCTCGAACGCGGCCGCTACCCCGAGAAGACCTCCGGCAAGAAGGTCGCGGGACTGCTGCGCGCGGTCGCCGACCAGCTGGACGTCTGAGCGGGGGGCGTCCGGCCGGAGACCGTGGCCCGTCCTACGGGAAGTCCAGCGCGCCAGGGCCGAGGGGCGGAACGAGCCCCTCGGCCGCCGCGCGCGTGAGCAGCCCGCGGACCGCCGCGTAGCCTTCCTCGCCGAGGCCGGCGGTGAACTCGTTGACGTAGAGCCCGATGTGCTGGTCGGCGACGGCCGGGTCCATCTCCTGGGCGTGTTCCATGACGTACGGCCGGGAGACCTCCGGGTCCTCCCAGGCCGCGCGCACGGAGGCCCGGATCGACTCCGCGAGCCTCGTCAGCGCCGGCGCGCCCAGCGACCGCTTGGCGACGATCGCGCCGAGCGGGATCGGCAGCCCGGTGGTGTGCTCCCAGTGCTCGCCCATGTCGGCGAGCTTGTGCAGGCCGTAGTTCTGGTACGTGAAGCGCGCCTCGTGGATCACGAGCCCGGCGTCGACCTTCCCGTCGCGCACGGCCGGCATGATCTCGTGGAACGGCATGACGACGATCTCGCCGACCCCGCCCGCCCGTCGCCCACCACCCTCGACCGAGGGCCCTGCGGGCCCGCCCCCGGTGTTTCCGCCACTGTCCGCAGCCCACAGGCGGAACAGCAGGTAGGCCGTCGACTTCACGCTCGGCACCGCGACCGTGCGCCCCTTGAGGTCGGCCCCCGGTTCCCGGGTGAGGACCAGCGGCCCGCAGCCCCTGCCCAGCGCGCCGCCGCACGGCAGCAGCGCGTACTCGCCGAGGACGTACGGCAGCACCGCGTAGGACACCTTCAGCACGTCGAACTCGCCGCGCTCGGCCATGCCGTTGGTGATGTCGATGTCGGCGAACGTGACGTCCAGCGCGGGCGCGTCCGGGATCCGGCCGTGGGCGAGGGCGTCGAAGACGAAGGTGTCGTTGGGGCAGGGGGAGTAGGCGATCTGCAGCGGTCGGCTCTCAGGGCTCATGTGGGTTCCAACTCGTGAGGACGGGCGCGAGCTTCCCGAAGCCCTCGGTCAGGGCCGCGAGCGCGTCGCCGATGCGCCAGGCGGCGCGGTCGCGCGGACCGACGGGATTGGAGACCGCGCGGATCTCCAGCACGGGGACGCGGTGGGCGGCGGCCGCCTCGGCGACGCCGAACCCCTCCATGGCCTCGGCGAGGGCCCGCGGGTGACGGGCGCGCAGGACGTCGGCCCGGGCGGCGGTGCCGGTCACGGTCGAGCCGGTGAGCACGGTGCCGGCGCGGGCTCCGGTGGCGGCCACGATCCCCCGTACGAGTGCTTCGGGCGGATGGTGGGTGACGGTGCCGAAGCCGAGCTCGGTCACCGGCAGGAAACCCTCGCCGGTCTCGGCACCCAGGTCGGCAGCGGTGATCTCGTCGGCGACGACGAGGGAGCCGACGGGCGCGCCGGGCAGGAAGCCGCCGGCGATACCGGCGCACACGACGAGGTCGTAGGGAGCGCCGCCGAGCGCGGCGGCGGTCAGGACGGTGGCGGTGGACGCGGCGGCCAGGGCGGGGCCGACGCCGGCGGCGATCAGGTCGTAGCGGACCGCTCCCGTCGTCCGGTGCACGGCCGGTCCGGGCAGCCCGGGCAGCCCGGGCAGCGGGACCTCGGTGACCGGCTCCGTGAACGCCCGTGCCACCGCGTCCCGTTCGACGGGGACCGCGGTGGCGACGAGTACACGTGGCGAGGACGTGGTCAGGAGGCCTTCTTCAGCTGGAAGGACCACAGACCCGTCACGTCCTTCTCGCCCTCCTTGATGGTGATCTTCGTCGAGTTGCCGGTGGCGCCGTACTGGGAGTTGAAGAACACGCTGCCCGGGATCGTGCGATAGGTCTTCTTGCTGGAGTCGGTCAGCGGCTGATCGTTCATCAGGATCGTCCAGCCCTGGTCCGCGATCTTCGGGTCGACGCCGAAGCGCACGGTCTCGTCGGGGTCGACCTTGATCGACTTGATGTCCGTGTCCTTGAGGCACTTCGCCAGGTCGGCCATCTTGAGCGCGTTGCCGTCGTTGTAGCAGGTGGCTTCCGAGCTCACCGAGTCCTGGCCGACGGTGATCGTGGCCATCGGGGTCGGCTTGGAACAGGCCGACAGAGCGAGCAGTCCGGCGGACACGGCGCCGGCAGCGGCGACGGCGCGGCGGCGTCGCACGGCGGAATGCATCGAGGTCATGGCCGAAGGCTATCTGGCAGGCCCAGCCGTCCGGCCACGCGGGGGTGCGGCGTGCCGCCCGGCCGGGACGCGGTGTGGGGTACGGCGTGCCGCCCGGCCGGGGGCGGCCTGGGCACGGCGTACCGCCCGGCCGGGGGCGGGTGCCGCGCGTGTCACGCCACCCGTGGCCGCGCCGCGCCGCCCTGGCGGGCCGAGGCGAGCAGGCCGCGGACCGTGGGCAGCCAGCCGGCGGCCACGATCGCCGCGCCCACCGAAAGGCCCAGCACGCCGTTGAGCGGCAGCACGATGCCGATCGCGCCGCCCAGCACCCAGGCCATCTGCAGCAGCGTCTCCGAGCGCGCGAACGCCGACGTGCGCACCAGCTCGGGCACGTCCCGCTGGATCAGCGCGTCCAGGGACAGCTTGGCCAGCGCCTGCCCGAAGCCGGCGATCGCGGCCAGGCACGCCACCAGGAACGCCCCGAAGAAGAGCGCGGCCAGGATCGCCGCGCCCAGCACGATCGCCACGACGGTGACGATGATGATCTCCGGCGCCCGCGACCGCAGCCACGCCCCGACCGCGGTGCCCAGCGCGTTGCCCGCGCCCGCCGCGACCCCCACTATCCCCAGCGACACCGCCGCGCTCGACCCGGTCAGCGGCTGCTCCCGCAGCAGGAAGGCGAGGAAGAAGATCAGGAAGCCGGACAGACAGCGCAGGGCCGCGTTCGCGGCGAGGGCATGGGTGACGGCCGTACCGACCGTCCGCAGGCCGGGCCGCCTGGGCGGCTTGCGGTGCGGCCCGTGCAGATGCTGCTCGTCCGCCGCGAGCAGTGCCCGGTCCTCGCCCTTGGCCGAGTCGACCTTGGGCGGCAGGGAGAAGGACAGGAACGTTCCCGCCACGAAGATCACGAAGGCGCCGTAGAGCGGCCAGCGCGAGTCGAGGGCCTGCAGGCCGGCCCCGATCGGCGCGGCCACACCGGTGGCGAGCAGCCCGCCCAGGGTCACCCGTGAGTTCGCCTTCACCAGGGAGAACCGGGGCGGCAGCAGCCGGGGCACCACGGCGCTTCTGACCACGCCGTAGGCCTTGGAGGCGACCAGCACGCCGAGCGCGGCCGGATACAGCTCCAGGCCGCCGCCGGCCGCGGCCCCGGCGATGATCAGCGCGAGCAGCGCCCGGGCGAGCATCGCGCAGGCCATCGCGGCGCGCCTGCCGTGCGGCAGGCGGTCCAGGAGGGGGCCGATCACGGGCGCGAGGAGGGTGAACGGCGCCATGGTGATCGCGAGGTAGAGCGCGACCCGGCCGCGGGCCTCGTCGGTGGGCACGGAGAAGAACACGGTGGAGGCGAGCGCGACGGTGATCATGACGTCGCCGGCGCCGTTCACCGCGTGCAGTTCGATCAGTTTGCCGAGCCCGGACTCACCGGCGCCGTGCGCGTGGGTCGCCCGGCGGATGCCGCGGACCGCTCCGGTGACGGGGAGGCGCAGGGCGCGGCCGATCGCGCGGACGGACCCGCCGAACCGGCCCGAACCGCTGCCCCGGCTGCTCCCCTTGACCCCCTTGGCCCCACCGATCCCGGCGGTACCCGGGGGCGTCCTCGCGGCTGCCACCCCGTCATAGTGCCCCGGAACAGGCCCAGGTAGCGCCATTACGGCACGGATGGGACCGATCGAACAGAACGGAGGCACCCGGGCAGCGGCGCGGGGCGGTCCCGCCGGCCGGTCACGGCGACGGCGTCCGCCCTCGCCCGGGTCGGCGCGCACGAGGGGCCGGGATGCCCGCCTTCGCACTCGGCGAGAGGTGTGGGCGGGCGGGAAACCTCACCGCGGGGCGGTGAAGCGACCGTCGGTGTAGGCCGAGCGGCAGCGAGAAGGTAGCGTGCCTAGCGCGCCGTGGCGAACGTTCTCGGCCGCGCGCCTTACGGGCATACCGCAGAATGGATGACGTAGGTGCGCCCGAGCGCGATCGGGCGCGGACGTCGACGCGGTCCCCGGGTCCGCTCCGTCCGCCCCGCCGCCTTCAGGCCGGCGCACCCGAGAGACGGCGTAGGAGAGAAGCGATACCTGTGAGCGCAGCGACCACGCGAAGCCGCACCCCCGACCGCCTGTGCGCCGAGGCCGTCGACCTCGCCCGCGCCGCAGCCGAGGAGGCGGCCGCGCCCGGCGTCGTCGGTGAGCACGCGGGCCTGGTGTCCGAGGGTGACCGGGTCGTCACGCACTTCTTCGAGTGCAAGGAACTCGGGTACCGCGGCTGGCGCTGGGCCGTGACCGTGGCCCGTGCCTCCCGCGCCAAGATCGTCACCCTGGACGAGGCCGTCCTGCTGCCCGGCCCCGACGCCCTGCTCGCGCCCGAGTGGGTGCCGTGGAGCGAGCGCCTGCGCCCGGGCGACATGGGCCCCGGCGATCTGCTGCCCACCGACGCCGAGGACCTCCGGCTGGAGCCCGGCTACTCCGGCGAGGACGAGCCCACGCCGAACTCCCCGGTCTCCGAGGAGATGGCCGAACTGGTGGAGGCCGAGGACGCCGAGGTCACGGCGGCCCCGCCGAAGAACCTTCCCGCCGTGCCGTCGCGCGGCTCGATCGCGTCGGTCGCCGAGGAGCTGGGCCTGCGCCGCGCCCGGGTGCTCTCCCGGTACGGCCTGCATGTCGCCGCCGACCGCTGGGAGGAGGCGTTCGGTGCCAAGACGCCGATGGCGCAGGCGGCCCCGGCGGCCTGCGTGAGCTGCGGCTTCCTGGTGCCGATGGGCGGCTCGCTGGGCCAGGCCTTCGGGATCTGCGCCAACGAGTTCTCCCCGGCGGACGGCCGGGTGGTCTCACTGACGTACGGGTGCGGCGGGCACTCCGAGGCCGCGATCATGCCGAAGCCGCCGCAGCCGGCTCCGCCGGTGATCGACGAGACGCGGGTGGATCCGTTCCCGCTGCGGCCGGCGCGGGATTCGGGGTCGGTCTCCGTTTCCGACGACGAGACCGCCGAGCTGGGGCACTCCTAGGACCGGGACCCGGCCCCGGGCGCGTTTTCGTCCGCGGGTGCGCGGTGGCTCGCGCCCCTGGGGGCTGCCGCCTGCAGACCCCCGCTTCTGCTTTGACGGCCTCGTCCTCACTCGCCGGACGGGCTGACCTCCGCCCGCGCGGTACCTTCGGGGGCGTCCCCCATGAGGAGAGTGAACGTGAGCATGTTGGTGCAGCCGTCCGCCGGAGGCGATCCGTTCGCGACCGTGCGCCTGCGGCGCGGCGTGCTGGACGCCTGGGCGACCAGCCCGGCCCGGTTCCGTGAGGACGCCAACGCCGAGGAGGATCTGGTCCTCGGCGGCTACCGGGACCGGCTCGTCGTCGAGCTGGCGCAGAACGCCGCCGACGCCGCCGCCCGCGCGGGTGTGCCCGGCCGGCTGCGTCTCACCCTCCGCGACGGCGTCCTCGTCGCCGCCAACACCGGCGCACCGCTGGACGCGGCCGGCGTGGAGTCCCTGGCCACCCTGCGCGCCTCCTCCAAACGCGACAGCCCGTCGGTGGGCCGGTTCGGCGTCGGTTTCGCCGCCGTCATCGCCGTCACCGACGAGCCCGCGGTGGTCGGCCGGCACGGCGGTGTCCGCTGGTCCCTGGCCGAGGCCCGCGGTCTCGCCGAGGAGACCGCCCGGCACAGCCCGGGGCTCGGCGACGAGATCCGCCGCCGCGACGGGCACGTACCGCTGCTGCGGCTTCCGTTCGCCGCCGAGGGCACCGCCCCCGATCCGTACGACACGGTCGTCATCCTGCCGCTGCGGGACACGGCCGCCGCCGACCTCGCCGAGCGGCTGCTGCACGCCGTCGACGACGCCCTGCTCCTCGCCCTGCCCGGCCTCGAGGAGGTCGTGGTCGAAATCGGGGACGCCGGCCCCCGCACCCTGCGCCGCCGCACTGAAGGCGCGCTGACCGTCGTGGAGGACACTCGCGAGGGCACGACCCGCTGGCGTACCACCGCCGCCCACGGGCCGCTCACGCCCGAACTCCTCGCCGGCCGGCCGGTGGAGGAGCGCCTGCGCCCCCACTGGTCCGTGACCTGGGCCGTCCCCGTGGACGCCGACGGCACCCCGGCCCGCCCCCGCACCAGCCCGGTCCTGCACGCGCCCACGCCGAGCGACGAACCCCTCGGCGTACCGGCCCTGCTCATCGCGTCGTTCCCGCTGGACTCCACCCGCCGGCACACCGCGCCCGGCCCGCTGACCGACTTCCTGGTGCGGCGCGCGGCCGACGCCTACGCCGAACTCCTCGCCGACTGGCGGCCGGTGACCGAGGGGATCATCGGCCTCGTGCCCGGCCCGCTGGGCAAGGGCGAACTGGACGGCGCGCTGCGGCAGGAGATCCTTCAGCGGCTGCCGCGGACCTCCTTCCTGCCGCCCGCCCTCGAGCCGAAGGAACACGACCGCGACCTGCCCGAGTCGCTGCGGCCCCGGGACGCCGAGGTGGTGGAGGGCGCGGGCGCCGGCACCGTGCGCGTCCTCGCCGAGGTGCTGCCCACCCTGCTGCCCGCCGGACTCGAACGGCGCGTGGAGCTGCGCACGCTGGGCGTGGCCCGTCTTCCGCTGGCCGACGCCATCGACCGGCTGGCCGGTCTGGAGAAGGAGCCGGAGTGGTGGTGGCGGCTCTACGACAGCCTCGCGGGCGTCGACCCGGACCGGCTCTCCGGGCTGCCCGTGCCGCTCGCCGGGGGCACCTCCCAGGCGTTCGGCACCGGGGGAGGCCGTACGACGATCGGGCCCCGCCAGGTGCTGCTGCCCGCCCCCGGCGCCGCTTCGGCCGACCCGGAGATCCTCGCCCGGCTCGGCCTGAAGGTCGCCCATCCGGACGCCGTCCACCCGATCCTGGAGAAGCTCGGCGCCCTGCCCGCCACCCCGCGCGCGGTGCTCACCACCCCGCAGGTGCGGGCCGCGGTCGCCGCCTCCCTCGAGGAGGACGCCGGTGCGTGGGACGAGGACACCCCGGACGCCGAGGAACTGGCCGACACGGTCCTCGCCCTCGTCCGGGACGCGGGTCTGGAGCCCGGCGACGAGCCCTGGCTCGGCGCGCTCGCCCTGCCCGACGAGGACGGCGAGCTCTCCCCGGCCGGTGAACTGGTCTTCCCCGGCGGCCCGTTCGCGCAGGTCATGCGGGAGGGGGAACTCCCGGCCGCCGACGCCGAGCTGGCCGGGAAATGGGGTGAGCAGCCGCTGGCCGCGTGCGGTGTGCTCGTGGACTTCGCCCTCGTACGGACCACGGACGTGGTCCTCGACCCCGACGAACTGGAGCCGCGGGAGGGGGACTTCCCCGAACCCGACGACCCCGGGCTGCTCGACGCCGTCGACGTGTGGTGCGAGGACATCCTCGACCGCTTCCCGGACACTCCCGTGCCGCCGGTCGCCACCGAGATCGTCGCCGTGCGCGACCTGGACCTCGTCGACGACGACGAGTGGCCGCGGGCCCTCGCCCTGCTGGCCCGGCCGCCCCTGCGGGACGCGCTCACCCAGCCGGTGCGGATCCTGCTGCCGGACGGCACCCACGAGGTCGTACGGCCCTACACCGCCTGGTGGCTGCGCGGGCACCCGGTGCTCGGCGGCCGCCGCCCGGCCGGGCTGCGTGCCGCCGGCTCCGACCCGCTGCTGCGCGGCCTGTACGACGAGGCCGACGCCACCGGCTTCGACGACGAGCAGGTGCTGCGCGCCCTGGGCGTACGCACGTCCGTGGCCGCCCTGCTCGCCGAGCCGGGCGGCGCCGCCGAACTGCTGGACCGGCTCGCCGACCCCGAGCGCCCGGTGACGGCCTCCCAACTGCACGCCTTGTACGGCGCGTTGGCCGAGCTGGACCCGGAGCAGGTGACGCTGCCGGACGAGCTGCGGGCCGTGGTCGACGGGCGGGTGGAGGTCGTGGACGCGGCCGACGCAGTGGTGTGCGACTCCCCGGACCTGCTGCCGTTCACGTCCGGCGTCCCGCTGCTGCCGGTACGGCCGGCGCGGGCGGCCGAACTGGCCGAACTGTTCCAGGTGCGGCGGCTGAGCGAGTCCGTCACCGGATCCGTGGACTCCGCGGGCACCGAGCACGACGTACCGGAGTCCGTGCGGGTGCTGCTCGGCCCGCGCACGCCCGGCACCTACGTCGAGCACGAGGAACTCGTCGTCGACGGCACCGAGCTGGACTGGCGCCTGACCTCGGACGGCGTACTGCACGCCGCGACCCTGGAGGGGGTGGCCGCCGGCCTCGCCTGGGCCTCCGGCCAGTGGCCGCGCCGCTTCGAGGTGGCCGCCCTGCTGGAGGACCCCTCCCGCACGGAGGAACTGGCCCGGGACCGCTGGTTCGACTGAACCGGGAAGCCGGGAAGCCGGGAAGCCGGGAAAGCCGGGAAGCCGGGAAGCCGGGAAGCCGGGAAGCCGGGAAGCCGGGAAAGCCGGGCAGTCGAGAAAGCCCGAAAGCCGGGAAAGCCCGAAAGCCGGGAAAGGTCGGACGGCCGGAACTCCTGAAGGCGGCGGCGTGCGACCGGGCGCGCGCCCCTTCCGGGGGCCGTGCAATGCGGACGTCAAGCGTCGTGCATGGAGCGGCAAAATCCGGATCGGCGGCCGCAACCCTCCCCGCCGGTGACGGATCTGATCAGCGAGTCAACAGACTCCACCATCACTTCTCCACCTTGGGGAACGCAATGCGCATACGAGCCACCGTGGCCGCCCTCACCGGCGCCCTGGCCCTCACCGCCTTCGCCGTGCCGGCCGCGCAGGCCGCCGGCTCCGTCCCGGCCACCGGGACGGGCGGGACGCCGTACACCCTGAACGTAGGCTTCTCCAATCTGAAGATCGCCTCGGCGATCAAGGTCGGCACCACCAACGAGGTCAGCACCACCGTCACCTACACGCTGACGCACGGCGCGGACGTCGACATCACCGCGAGCGACTTCTACACCGACGCCTTCCTCTACCGCGGCGACTTCGCCAGCCCCTCCAGCGAGCTCTACGGCGACAACCCGGCGACCTGCACGGCCACCTCGTCGACCACCGCGAACTGCAAGGGCACCATCGACATCTACCCGGCCGACGGCGACCTGAAGATCGCGGACGCCGGCAAGTGGACCGCCGCCGCCGAGGCGGTCGCCTTCAACGGCCAGGACCAGAACAACCCCGACATGAGCAAGGTCGGCTACAAGGACCAGGACGCGCTGGGCAGCACGCTGGTGCAGCGCTACTCCAAGCTGACGGCCAACGCCGGTCCGGAACCCGTCGCCAAGGGCAAGACGCTGACCACCACCGGAAAGCTCTCCCGCGCCGACTGGGACGACCACCTGTACCACGGGTACGCCAACCAGCCCGTCAAGCTGCAGTTCCGCAAGGCCGGCACGAGCACGTACACCACCGTCAAGACGGTGTACACCGACGCCTACGGCAACCTGAAGGCGACCGCCACCGCCCAGTACGACGGCTACTGGCGCTTCAGCTTCGCGGGCACCACGACCACCCCGGCGGTCAGCGCCACGGGTGACTACGTCGACGTGCAGTAGGCGAAGGCACCGGACCCACCGGACCCACCGGCCGTACCGGGCCGACGGGGCCTCAGGCCGGGAAGCGGCGGTCGACCCACTTCCACAGGAACTCAAGGGCGACCGCCGCCACCGCGGCGATGCCCACCGCGAGCCAGGGCATCGCCGCCCCCACCAGCTTCAGCGCGAAGAAGTGCTGGAGCGCGGGCACCACGAGCACGAACACGAACGCCACCCCCATCGAGGCCACCAGGACGACCCGCCACCAGGTGTAGGGGCGGGCGATGATCGCCAGCACCCACATCGAGACCAGGAAGAGCGTGAGCGTCGCGGCGCTGGTCTCGGCGTCGAGGGTGTCCGGGCCGGTGTAGTGGTGGCGGGCGATCAGATACGTCACGAAGGTCGCCACCGCGGCCACCACGCCGCCCGGCACCGAGTAGCGCATGACCCGGCGCACGAAGTGCGGCCGGGCCCGTTCCGTGTTCGGGGCGAGGGCCAGGAAGAAGGCCGGTATGCCGATGGTGAGCGTGGACAGCAGGGTCAGGTGCCGGGGCAGGAACGGGTACTCCACCTGCGAGCACACCACCAGCACGGCCAGCAGCACCGAGTAGACCGTCTTCACCAGGAACAGGGTCGCCACCCGGGTGATGTTGCCGATGACCCGCCGCCCCTCCGCGACCACGGACGGCAGGCTCGCGAAGCTGTTGTCCAGCAGCACGATCTGCGCGACGGCCCGGGTGGCCTCCGAGCCGGAGCCCATCGAGACGCCTATGTCGGCGTCCTTCAGGGCGAGGACGTCGTTCACGCCGTCGCCGGTCATCGCGACCGTGTGCCCGCGCGCCTGCAGGGCGCCCACCATGTCCCGCTTCTGCTGCGGGGTGACCCGCCCGAACACCGTGCCCTCCTCCAGCGCCCGCGCCATGTCCTCCCGCTCCGCGGGCAGCCGGCGGGCGTCCACGGCGGTGCCGGTCACACCCACCTTGGCGGCCACCGCGCCCACGGACACCGCGTTGTCGCCGGAGATGACCTTGGCGCGGACGTTCTGCCGGGCGAAGAAGCCGAGGGTGCCGGCGGCGTCGGCCCGCAGCCGCTGCTCCAGTACGACCAGGGCGGCGGGCGTGACGGTCCGCACGACGTCCTGGGCATCCAGGTCACGGCCCGCGCGGGCGAGCAGCAGCACGCGCAGGCCCTGCTCGTTCAGCCGCCCGGTCTCGGCGAGGGCGGGCGCGTCGGCCGGGAGCAGCACGTCGGGGGCGCCCAGCAGCCACGTACTGGACTCGCCGTTGCCCTCGCTGAAGCTGGCGCCGCTGTACTTGCGGGCGGAGGAGAAGGGCAGCGACTCCACGCACCGCCACTCCTCGCTGTCCGGGTAGGCGTCGATGATCGCCCGCAGGGAGGGGTTCGGGTGCGGGTCGGACTCGCCGAGGGCGCCGAGGACCTTGCGCACGTACGACTCGTCGTAGCCGTCCAGGGTCCTGAGCTCGGTGACGTCCATGCCGCCCTCGGTGAGGGTGCCGGTCTTGTCCAGGCAGACGGTGTCGACGCGGGCGAGGCCCTCGATGGCGGGCAGCTCCTGGACGAGGCACTGCTTGCGCCCGAGCCGGATGACCCCGATGGCGAAGGCGACGGAGGTGAGGAGCACCAGCCCTTCGGGGACCATGGGGGTGATGCCGCCGACGGTGCGGGCGATCGAGTCCTTCAGATCGTTGTTCTTCACCACCAGCTGGCTGATGACCAGTCCGATCGCGGTCGGGACCATCATCCACGTCACGTACTTCAGGATGGTGGAGATGCCGCTGCGCAGTTCGGAGTGGACCAGCGTGAAGCGGGAGGCGTCCTCGGCGAGCTGGGCGGCATAGGCGGCGCGGCCGACCCTGGTCGTCTGGAAGGCGCCGCCGCCGGCGACGACGAAGCTGCCTGACATGACGTGGTCGCCGGGCCGTTTGACCACCGGGTCGGCCTCGCCGGTGAGCAGGGACTCGTCGATCTCGAGCCCGTCCGCCTCCATACAGGTGCCGTCGACGACGACCTTGTCCCCCGGCCCGATCTCGATCACGTCGTCGAGGACGATCTCGGACGTGCCGACCTCGGTGGCGGTGCCGTCCCGCCGGACGGTGGGACGGGCCTCGCCGATCACGGCGAGGGAGTCGAGGGTCTGCTTCGCCCGCCACTCCTGGATGATGCCGATGCCGGTGTTGGCGAGGATCACATAGCCGAAGAGGCTGTCCTGGACCGGCGCGACGAACAGCATGACCAGCCAGAGCACACCGATGATCGCGTTGAAGCGGGTGAAGACGTTCGCGCGGACTATGTCGGTCAGGGAACGGCTGCTGCGCACGGGGACGTCGTTGACCTGACCACGCGCGACGCGCTCCGCGACCTCGGCGTGGGTCAGTCCCGCCGTCCGGACCGACGGGAGAGGCACCGGGTGCACGGGGTCCAGTTCTGCGCCCGCGTCGATATGGGTCATGCATTCGACGGTACGTGCGGATCTGGGGCTTCACCCGCCGGGGGAGCGGAAGTTCCGACTTGGGGATGAGCGGCGTCCTGCGGTGGTTGTAGGGCGCCTGCCCGCCGGGCTCGCACCTGCGGGCGCTACTCCGCGGGTGTCTTCTCGGCGGAGGTCACGGCGGAGGCCGCCGCCCGCTTGATCGCCGCGTCGCGCCTGCGGACGTACCAGATGCCGATGAGGCCCAGGCCGCCGCCGGCCAGGCAGGTCCACAGCCACCAGGTGTGGCCGTGGTCGTCGAACCAGCCGTAGAAGGGCAGCTGGACCAGGAAGAGGACGAACCAGACGATCGTGCCGCCGGTGATGGTGGCTACCACGGGCCCCTCCAGGGGCTCCGGCGCCTCGTGCTTGGGGGTCCACTTCGCCATGGCCATCAGCTTACGGCCCCAGGGGGTCTACGCGCGGAGATAGCCTTTTCGGCTTTATATGTTCATACTGAAACGGTCCGAGTCTGGCTACTTCTGGTCGTACGAAACGCCAACAGAGACAGGGGGAGACCTGTTGGTGACGCGGCGACGGCCGGACTCGATGACTCGATCACGTTCATGCCGGTACCCCCGTACCCCCCACCTCTGAGGTCACCCGTATGTCCACCTCGGCCACCGCCAAGGCCCCCGCCCCCGAGCAGCCGGGTACGCCGCCCGTGTACGGCGCCCTCGACCGCCACTTCCGGATCTCCGAACGGGGCAGCAGCCTGTCCCGCGAGATCCGCGGAGGTTTCGCCACCTTCTTCGCGATGGCCTACATCATCGTGCTGAACCCGATCATCCTCGGCAGCGCGAAGGACATGTACGGGCATCAGCTCGACAACGGCCAGCTGGTCACCGCCACCGCCGTGACCGCCGCGTTCACCACGCTGCTCATGGGTGTCGTCGGCAATGTGCCGATCGCGCTGGCGGCCGGGCTCGGTGTCAACACCGTCGTCGCGCTGCAGCTCGCGCCCCGTATGTCCTGGCCGGACGCCATGGGCATGGTGGTCCTCGCCGGGTTCACCGTCATGCTGCTCGTCGCGACCGGGCTGCGCGAGCGCGTGATGAACGCCGTGCCACTCGGCCTGCGCAAGGGCATCGCGATCGGTATCGGCCTGTTCATCATGCTGATCGGCCTGGTCGACTCCGGCTTCGTCTCCCGTATCCCGGACGCCGCCCACACCACCGTCCCGCTCCAGCTGGGCGCCGACGGTCACCTGAGCGGCTGGCCGGTCCTGGTCTTCATCCTGGGCGAGCTGCTCACCCTGGCGCTGATCGTCCGCAAGGTGCCGGGCGCGATCCTCATCTCGATCGTCGCGATGACCGTCCTGGCCGTCGTCGTCAACGCCGTCGCCAAGGTGCCCTCCTGGGGCCTGACCACCCCGAAGTGGCCCGGCAACCCGGTCTCCACCCCCGACTTCGGGCTCATCGGCAAGGTCAGCCTCTTCGGCGGCTTCTCCAAGGTCGGCGCGCTGACCGGCGTCCTCTTCGTCTTCACCGTCCTGCTGTCGTGCTTCTTCGACGCCATGGGCACGATCATGGGCATCAGCGACGAGGCCAAGCTGACCGACGCCCAGGGGCAGATGCCGGGCATCAACAGGGTCCTCTTCGTCGACGGCATCGCGGTCGCCGCCGGTGGTGCCAGTTCCTCCTCGGCCACCACCTGCTTCGTGGAGTCGACGGCGGGTGTCGGCGAGGGTGCCAGGACCGGCTTCGCCAACGTCGTCACCGGCGGCCTGTTCGCCGTGGCCCTCTTCCTCACACCCATCGCCACGATGGTCCCGTCCCAGGCGGCCACCCCGGCGCTGCTCGCGGTGGGCTTCCTGATCCTGGCCGGCTCGGTCCGGGAAATCGACTGGGCGGACTACACGATCGCCGTCCCGGCCTTCATCACGATGGTGATGATGCCGTTCACCTACTCGATCACCAACGGCATCGGCATGGGTTTCATCACCTTCGCGGTGCTGCGCCTGGCCTCCGGCCGCGGCCGCGAGGTCCCGGCGGCGATGTACGTGGTGGCGGCGGTCTTCGCCTTCTACTACCTGATGCCGGCCCTGGGCCTGACCTGATCCCCGCGAGGGGTGCCGGGGGTCAGGTGACCCCGTAGAACCTCTCCGTCTCCTCGACGGCGGTCTGGAACCGCTCGTCGAAGTCATCTCGAATGAGCGTCCGGACGACATAGTCCTGGACGCTCATTCCTCTTTTGGCGGCGTGGTGCCGGAGTCGTTCGAGCAGCTCACGGTCTATGCGCAGGCTGAGCACGCTGGTCCCCATGGGACGAGGGTCGCCGCACGCTTGGTCACGACACGCGACGTTCCGCAAGCGGATCACCCATATGAGTGATCTCAGAGCGATATGGCACCGCAGTGGCCGGAGTCATGGGCATGTGTCCGCATGTGTGCGCGTCTCCGGTGGTCTTTAGCGAGGGTAATGAGTTATGCTAAAGAACATGCCGGACCTTACCCATGGCGACGACGCTGCCGCCGTGAACTCCCTGCGATCCGCCGTGATGCGGTTGTCCCGTCGGCTCAAGCACCAGCGCGTCGACGAGTCGCTGAGCCCCACCGAGATGTCGGTGCTGGGCACCCTGTCCATCTGCGGAAGCGCCACGCCGGGCGAGCTCGCCCGCAAGGAGCACGTGCAGCCGCCGTCGATGACCCGCATCGTGGCGCTGCTCGAGGCCAAGGGCCTGGTCCGCCTGGAGCCGCACCCCGAGGACCGGCGCCAGAAGGTCGTCACACGGACCGAGCGGGCCGAGACCATGCTCGAGGAGAGCCGCCGCAAGCGGAACGCCTTCCTGGCCGGCCTGGTCGAGGGACTCGACGAGGACGAGTGGGCGAAACTGCGCGCCGCCGCCCCCGTGCTGGAGAAGCTGGCACACCTGTAAACACGTTCCACAAGGAGGCGAACCCTTTTGAGTACGGGATCCGGAGCAGCTTCCGCCCCCGCACCTACTCCTACTACCGCCCACGGCGACACCCCGGCCCCGCGTACCCGGGGCTCCTCGATGTTCAGCTCCCTGAGGATCAGGAACTACCGCCTCTTCTTCATCGGTCAGGTCGTCTCCAACACCGGCACCTGGATGCAGCGCATCGCCCAGGACTGGCTGGTGCTCAGCCTCACCGGCTCCTCCGCGGCGGTCGGCATCACCACGGCCCTGCAGTTCCTGCCGATGCTGCTCTTCGGCCTCTACGGCGGCGTCCTCGTCGACCGTCTGCCCAAGCGGCCCGCGCTGCTCGTCACGCAGTCGTCGATGGCCGTCACCGGACTCGCGCTCGCCGCGCTGACCCTCACCGGGCACGTCCAGGTCTGGCACGTCTACGTCGCCGCCTTCGCCGTCGGCCTCGCCACGGTCGTCGACAACCCGGCCCGCCAGTCCTTCGTCTCCGAGATGGTCGGCCCGAAGCAGCTGCAGAACGCGGTCAGCCTGAACTCGGCGAACTTCCAGTCGGCCCGCCTGATCGGCCCCGCCGTCGCGGGCCTGATGATCACCGGTGTCGGCACCGGCTGGGCGTTCCTCGCCAACGGCCTGTCCTTCGTCGCGCCCATCGCGGGTCTGCTGCTGATGCGCGCCCGTGAGCTGCACATGGTCGAGCGCGCCCCGCGCGGCAAGGGCCAGCTCCGCGAAGGCCTGCGCTACGTCGCCGGCCGCCCCGACCTGATCTGGCCGATCGTCCTGGTCGGCTTCATCGGCACCTTCGGCTTCAACTTCCCGGTGTGGCTGTCGGCCTACGCCGACGACGTCTACCACGCCGGCGCCGGCGCCTACAGCCTCTTCAACACCGTGATGGCGGTCGGCTCCCTGGTCGGCGCCCTGCTCGCGGCCCGCCGCGGCACCGCCCGGCTGCGCGTGCTGATCGCGGCCGCCGCCGCCTTCGGCACGCTGGAGATCGTGGCCGCGCTGGCCCCGTCGTACTGGGTGTTCGCGCTGCTGATGGCGCCGATCGGGATCTTCGGCCTGACGGTCAACGTCACGGCGAACACGGCCGTCCAGATGGCCACCGACCCGGCCATGCGCGGGCGGGTGATGGCCCTGTTCATGATGGTCTTCATGGGCGGTACGCCGCTGGGCGCACCCCTCGTCGGCTGGATCACCGACGCCTACGGCCCCCGGATCGGCTTCGCCCTCGGCGGGGTGGTCTCGGCCGCCGCGGCCGCCACCGTCGGCCTGGTCCTGGCCCGTGTCGGGGACCTGCGCCTGTCGGTCGGCTGGAACCACGGCCACCCGCGGGTGCGGTTCGTGCCGCGTGAGCGACGGGAGGAACTGGCGGTGGCGTAGCCCGGGCCTCTCGCAGACGGGTCAGTCGCGGGGGAACTCGTCGGTCTTGAGGACCAGGCCGACCGGGGTGTCGGTCAGGTCGATCTCGTCGCCGAAGCCGAACTTGGTCACCGTCGCGTAGTCGCCGTTCCTGCTGTGGGTGTAGACACGGCACTCGCCCTTGTAGGGGTCGGCGATGAGGTAGACGGGGACCCCTGCGGAGGCCTAGGCGAGCTTCCCCGTCGTGGCGCTCCTCCCCGGCTGCCCCGTCGACGAATGCAGCCGCGCAGTACAACGATACGCACGGTGACCGGGTCAGGCCGGGGCAGCCGCGAACACGCGGCGGGACACTGGCTGTATGAGACTCTTCACCGCCGTACTGCCACCGGACGACGTCACCCGCGAGCTCGGACGCGCGGTCGCCGAGTTGAGGAGCCTGCCCGGCGCGGACCGGATGCGCTGGACCGGGCATCCCGGCTGGCACTTCACGCTCGCGTTCTACGGCGAGGTCGACGAGGTGGTGCTGCCGGAGCTCTCGGCCCGGCTGGAGAAGAGCGCGCTGCGTACGGAACCCTTCCCGCTCGCCCTGCGCGGGGGCGGGCAGTTCGGGCGCGGGAAGGCGCTGTGGACGGGGGCGGAGGGCGACCTGCGGACCATGGGGCTGCTGGCCGGCCGTTCGGAGGCGGCGGCCCGGAAGGCGGGCGTGCCGATGGGGGAGCACCGCCGCTACAAGGCCCATCTGACGGTGGCCCGCAGCCGGGAGGTGGTGGACGTACGGGCGCACGTCGAGGCCCTGAGCGCCTTCGGCAGTCGCGTGTGGACGGTGGAGGAGGTGGTCCTGGTGCGAAGCCATCTGCCGACGTCCGGTGTGCCCGGCGAGCAGCCCCGCTACGAGCCGGTCGCCCGCTGGCCGCTCGGCGGCGCCGGTTAGTCTCGAATACGTGGACCCGAAAACCCGTAACCGGATCATGGCCTGTGCGCTGGTGCTGATGTTCGCCGTCGTCGCCCTGGCGGCCGCGCGCGGCAGGTGACGCCGTGCGCGGCCGCCGGGCTCGGCAGGTGACGCCGCGCCCGGGCGCCAGGAGCGGTCAGCGACCGGCGTCCCTCACCAGGCGAAGGCCTCCGGTGACGGTCCCGGACCCGGGAAGATCCCGTCGAGACCGGCCAGCAGCTCCTCGCTCAGCTCCAGCTCGACCGCCCGCAGCGCGGACTGCAACTGCTCGGCGGTGCGCGGGCCCACGATCGGGCCGGTCACGCCCGGCCGGGTGAGCAGCCAGGCCAGCGCCACCTCGCCGGGCTCGAGTCCGTGCTTGTCGAGCAGGTCCTCGTACGCCTGGATCTGCGCGCGGATGGAGGTGCTGGCGAGCGAGTCGGCGGCCCTCCCGCTCGCCCGCCGGCCGCCCTGGACCTCCTTCTTGATCACCCCGCCCAGCAGCCCGCCGTGCAGCGGCGACCAGGGGATGACCCCGAGCCCGTAGTCCCGCGCGGCCGGGATGACCTCCATCTCGGCGCGCCGCTCGGCGAGGTTGTACAGGCACTGCTCGCTGACCAGGCCGATGGTGCCGTGGCGGCGGGCGGCGATCTCGTTGGCCTGGGCGATCTTGTAGCCGGGGAAGTTGGAGGAGCCGACGTAGAGGATCTTGCCCTGCTGGACCAGTACGTCGACGGCCTGCCAGATCTCCTCGAAGGGGGTGCTGCGGTCGATGTGGTGGAACTGGTAGAGGTCGATGTAGTCGGTCCGCAGCCGCTTGAGGCTGGCGTCCACGGCCCGCCGGATGTTCAGGGCGGAGAGCTTGTCCTGGTTCGGCCAGACGGAGGAGCCGTCCGCCGCCATGTTGCCGTACACCTTGGTGGCGAGGACGACCTTGTCCCGCCGGTCGCCGCCCTTGGCGAACCAGTTGCCGATGATGCTCTCGGTACGGCCCTTGTTCTCGCCCCAGCCGTACACGTTGGCGGTGTCGAAGAAGTTGATCCCCGCGTCCAGCGCCGCGTCCATGATCGCGTGACTGCCGGCCTCGTCGGTCTGCGGGCCGAAGTTCATCGTGCCGAGGACCAGTCGGCCGACCTTGAGTCCTGTGCGTCCGAGCTGCGTGTACTTCATGGTCCTCAAGCCAACGTCCTGGAGTGCGCTCGAAGCAAGAGGGGTTGGGGGCGCGTGCGGCGGCCGTCAGTCCCGGGGGAAATCGTCGGTCTTGAGGGTGAGGCCGAGGGGGGTGGTGGACATGTCGACGTCGGTTCCGTAGTCGACGCGCAGCTCGCAGGTGTACCCGCCCTCCTTGGGTTCCGTGTACACGTGGCACCTGCCTTGGCAGGGGTCGGCAATGAGGTACACCGGCACCTCGGCGAGCGCGTAGGCGGTCTTCTTGGGGCCGTAGTCGTTCTGGGCCGTCCCCTTGGAGATGACCTCGGCGACGAACTCGACATCCTCGTATCGCCGGCGGCCTTCGGCGTCCTTTGCCGCGCCCTCGCGCAACTTGGCCACATCGGGGCAGAAGCCGTTCTGGAGCCCGGGGAGGTCGATACGGACGTCCGTGAGAACGCGTGTGCTGCGCCTTCCGAAGTGATCTTCGAGTGCCCAGAGGATCTCGCGAATGGTTTCCCGGTGGATGTCCCGCTGCGGCGTCTCGAAGACGCTGCCCCCCCACGATCTCGACCTTGTAACCCTCGGGCACGGGCATCCGCTCGAGACGCTCGAACCACTGGTCCAGGCGCTCCATCTTGATCTCGATCCTGTCTTCCAGCCGGATGGAAGGCGCGGGTGCCGGGCCCAGTCACTCGCCGCTCAGCCCCCGTACTCCTCGCCCCACCCCCACGCCTGGTACATGGCGTCCGCGAACGCCCCGGCGATCCTGTGCTCGCCGCGTCCGTTCGGGTGGGTGCCGTCGTAGGTGTCCGTGTGGATGTCGTACGTGGGCGGCGGGGACGCCAGCAGCAGCGGGGAGCGGGGTTCGTCCAGGTCGGCCACCGCCTTGGACAGCAGCTCGTTGAAGAGGGTCACCTCGGCGGCGAAGGGCGGGTCGGACTGGGCGCGGACGTTGGCGATCACGGGGAGCAGCACCATGCGGATGCGTGGCCTGGCCGCCCGGGCCTGCGCGACGAAGGCCCGCACGTTCGCCGCCGTCTGCTCGGCGTTGGTGTAGAAGCCCAGGTCGATCAGGCCCAGGGAGACGAGCAGCACGTCTGCCCGGCACTCCCGTACCGCGTCCCCGATCAGCGGGGCCATGTGCGCCCAGCCCTCGCCCCAGCCGGCCAGATGGGCGCGGGGGAAGCCGAGGTCGGCGTACTCGTACGACGTGGGCGAGTCCGTCGACTTGTCGTACAGCGTCTCGCGCGGGCCGACGAGCGTGAACGGGCCGCCGTACGTGTCGCGCAGGTGCTGCCACAGCCGGTAACGCCACGTGTGTTCGCCCGCGCTTCCGATCGTCATGGAGTCACCGACGGGCATGAACCTGAGCATCCGCTCATGATGGACGATCACGGCGCCGGGTGCGATGTGAGGCCCACCACGTGGGATGAACCCCCGCCCGGGATGGCAGGCTTGAGGGATGCGCCGACCGTTCGCCCTCCTCGCCGGGGCCCTCCTCGTGGGCGCCTTCGCCGTGCCCGCCTCCGCCGCCGACGGAGACGACGGGTTCACGATCAAGGATCCCCGGATCAAGGAGTCCAGCGGGCTCGCCGCCTCCCATCTGCACCCGGGCGTCTACTGGACCCACAACGACAGCGGCTACGGACCGCAGATCTACGCCGTGGACGGCAGGACCGGGAAGACCGTCGCCACCGTCACGTTCAGCGGCGTCGGCAAACCCCGCGACTTCGAGGCGATCTCCATCGGCCCCGGCAACCAGATCTACTGCGGTGACATCGGCGACAACCTCGGCGGCACCTGGCCCTACGTGTGGATCTACAAGCTGCCCGAGCCGAAGGTCCTCAAGGACCAGACGATCCGGGCCACGCAGTACGTGGTGAAGTACTCCGACGGCCCCCGCAACGCCGAGTCGCTGATCGTGCACCCGAAGACCGGACGCGTGTACATCATCGACAAGAAGGAGGACGGCGGCCACCTGTTCGAGGGGCCGGCCCAGCTGTCCCCCACGGGAACCAACGTCTTCCGGCCGATCGCCCCCGTCGACCTCTGGGCCACCGACGCCGCCTTCTCGCCGGACGGCCGGCAACTCGCCGTGCGGGGCTACTTCGGCGGCATCTACTACGACTGGAACGGCGGGAGGATCAAGCGCGAGGGCACGCTGAACGTGCCGCTCCAGCAACAGGGCGAGTCGGTGACGTACACCGTCGACGGGAAGAAGCTGCTGTACGGCAGCGAGGGCGCCGACAGCCCGGTACAGGCTCAGGACGCACCCGGCGGAGGTGGCGATTCGCCGAAGTCGCCGTCGAGCGGCGGCGGCTCGCAGGCGGCGGGTGGCAGCGGAGGCGGCGGCACGGGCAGCGGGCTGAAGACCGGTGCCGTGGCCGTCGTGGTCGCGGCGGTCGCGGTGTTCGGACTGGGGCGGCTGTTGCGCCGGCGGTCCTGACGGAGGCCGGCCGGTGCGGCGTTCGCCGGAGCGGTGATCACGGCCCACACCGTCTTGCCGGGTCCTCCGGCGGTCCGTCCGGTGACGCCCCAGGCGTCCGCGAGAGCGGCCACCAGCAGCAGACCCCGCCCGCCGTCCGCCCCGCCGTCCGCTCCGGGGCCGCCGGGCGTCACTTCCGGGCGGCGTTCCCCGCGCGCGTCGCTCACCTCCACCCGCACGCGCCGGCCCTCCTCCGCACTCAGCCGAAGCTCGGCGTCCCGCCCGGGGACCAGGCCGTGGGTGACGGCGTTCGCGGCCAGTTCGGCGACGACCAGTTCCACGGCGTCGTGGACGGGCGTGCCGTAGCTCCACCCCCAGGCGTCCATCTGGCAGGAGGCGAGCCTGCGGGCGAGCCGGGCCCCGCGCGGGGAAGCGGTGAAGCGGAGGGCGAAGACCGGCTGGTCGGCGGCCGGACGCAGCGGCGGGCGCTGCCGCTCTGGGGAGGTCGTCATGCACCGAAGATCTCGTGCGGCCGTCCGCCCCCACCAGCTCCGGCGCCCCTACGGCGGAGGTCTGTCGGGGCAGGAGCCGATCATGTCGGGGCTGTCGGAACGCCACTACGCCCCGAGGTCTTCGTCGTCGACGGGCCCGGGCGGAACGGCCTTCACCCGTACGACGCAACCGGGCCTGGTCCGAGCGTGGTTGAGGCCCGTGCGTCCTACTGTGCGATCACAACGAGTGGTTGGCGTGCGAGCCGAGGAGGCGAGGCGGGATGGAGTCGGGCGCGGACTCGGGCGCGGGTGTGGGCGCGGAGGCGGACTCCAACGGGGAGTTCCTGCGCTGCTTCGGCCGTCAGGTGAAGCTCTTCCGTGAGGCCGCCGGGCTGACGCAGGCGCAGTTGGGCGAGCGGGTCGGGTACGGCGAGGCGCAGATCGCGGCGGTGGAGCAGGGGCGCCGGATCCCGAGGCCGGAGCTGGTGGACGCGGTGGACCGGGAGACGGGCGCACGGGGGGTGTTGGTGGCCATGAAGGGGGAGGTGGCTAAGGCTCGGTATCCGGGGTTCTTCCGTGAGTTCGCGAGTCTGGAGACCGACGCCGCCGAACTGCACGCCTACGACGCCCACCTGGTCAACGGCCTGCTGCAGTGCGAGGAGTACGCGCGTGCGGTCTTTGGCATGTGGCGCCCGTTACTGGACTCCGAGACCATTGAGCAGCGGGTGTCGGCAAGGTTGGATCGCCAGAAACTGCTGACCCGTCGGCCGAAGCCGCTGTTGAGCTTCGTCATCGAAGAGGCGGTCCTGCGCAGGCCACTTGGCGGTACGGGCGTGATGCGTGCCCAGTTGGAACACCTGCTGCTAATCGGACACGAACGCAACGTGGAGCTGCAGGTGATGCCGACCGACCGCGACGAACATGCCGGAGTTGCAGGGCCGTTCACGTTGATCCTCACGCGCGGACGACGGAGGATGGCGTACACGGAGGTGCAGAGCAACAGCACCCTGCACACGGAGCCGGCGAAGGTCCAGGGGTTCGAGTCCACGTACGGAGTCCTGCGAGCGCAAGCCATGACGCCCCGGGAGTCGCTGGCCTGGATCGAGAAGCTCTTGGGAGAGTTGTGAACGCCAACGACGATCAGGCAGCCGAGCTGACCTGGGTGAAGAGCAGCTACAGCGCAGGGGACGGCGGCCAGTGCATCGAGGTCGCCGTCGCAGGCACTGCCGTGTACGTCCGCGACTCCAAGCGGCCGGACGCGGCCATTCTCAGCGTCCCCGCCGGCCAGTGGACGGCGTTCGTGCGGGTGGCCGTACGCGGTTGACATGAAGGCGGGGTGGGGGGGGGGCGGGGCCCCCCCCCCCCCCCCCCCCCCCCCCCCCCCCGCCCCCCACCACCCCCCCCCCCCCCCCCCCCAACACCACCCCCCCCCCCCCCCCCCCACCCCCAACCAAACACACACCCCCCCCACCA
>NZ_JBIRST010000009.1:0-112911 GCF_044334385.1 Streptomyces sp. NPDC020801 | reverse complement strand
CGGGGGGGGGGGGGGGGGGGGGGGGGGGGGGTTGGTGCCGGGGGGGGGGGGGGGGGGGGCCCCCGCCCCCCCCCCCCCCCCCCACCCCGCCGTTCACCGATCCGAACTGATTCGAGCTGATCCGCGCGGAGAGGACGGCTACAGCTTCTCGATCACGTAGTCGATGCACTTGGTCAGGGCCTCGACGTCCGCCGGGTCGACGGCCGGGAACATGGCGACGCGGAGCTGGTTGCGGCCGAGCTTGCGGTAGGGCTCGGTGTCGACGATGCCGCCTGCGCGCAGGACCTTGGCGACGGCGGCGGCGTCGATGTCGTCGGAGAAGTCGATGGTGCCGATGACCTGGGAGCGCTTGGCCGGGTCGGTGACGAACGGGCTGGCGTACTTGACGTCCTCGGCCCAGCCGTAAAGCGTGCGCGAGGAGGTGGCGGTGCGGCGGACCGCCCAGTCCAGGCCGCCCTGGCCGTTGATCCACTCCAGCTGCTGGTTCAGGAGGAAGAGCGTGGCGAGGGCCGGGGTGTTGTACGTCTGGTTCTTGCGGGAGTTGTCGATCGCCGTGGGGAGCGAGAAGAACTCCGGGATGTGCCGGCCGCTCGCGTGGACGCGCTCGGCGCGCTCGATCGCGGCGGGGGAGAACACGCCGATCCACAGGCCGCCGTCGGAGGCGAAGGACTTCTGCGGGGCGAAGTAGTACACGTCGGTCTCGGCGACGTCGACCGGGAGGCCGCCGGCGCCGGAGGTGGCGTCGACCAGGACCAGGGCGCCCTCGTCGGCACCGGCCACGCGCTTGATGGGCATGGCGACACCGGTGGAGGTCTCGTTGTGCGTGAAGGCGTAGACGTCGACGCCCTCGCGCGCGACCGCCTCGGGGTGCGTGCCGGGGTCGGTGGAGATGACGTCCGGCTCGGCCAGCCAGGGGGCGAGCTTCGACGCCTTGGCGAACTTCGAGCTGAACTCACCGAAGGTGAGGTGCTGCGACCTGTTCTCGATCAGGCCGTGCGTCGCGATGTCCCAGAACGCGGTGGAGCCGCCGTTGCCGAGTACGACCTCGTAGCCGTCGGGGAGCTGGAAGAGCTCGCCGATGCCCTCGCGCACCTTGCCGACCAGGTTCTTGACCGGGGCCTGGCGGTGGGACGTGCCGAGCAGGGACTTACCCGTGGCGGCGAGGGCGTCCAGCGCCTCCGTCCGCACCTTGGAGGGACCCGCGCCGAAACGGCCGTCCGCGGGCTTGATGTCGTCAGGAATCTGGATCTCAGCCACGAGCCGGAGGGTATCTCTTCGGTGAAACCGGACGGAAACGTGTCCGTCCGGTGAGACGTGTCCGATGAGACGACTTTCGCCGCCCGGCGGGCTCGTCGAGAGCTACGAGGTCTGCGTGCCTGCGAGGCCGCCGGCCTCCGCCGTCACGGTCGGTGACCGGACTGTCGGTGGTCGCGTGCATCCTGGACGCATGACCGATCTCTCGGATCCCTCGGAGCTCGCGGCGGGGCTGGAGGCGGAGCTGCGCCGGGCCGTCCGGGGCGGTGACGTGGACTTCCGTGTCACCGCCCGGGCGCTGGTCACCATGGACGCGTCCAACTACCGGCGCGTCCCGCTGGGCGTGGTGGCCCCGCGGGACGCCGACGACGTGGCGGCGGTGCTCGAGGTGTGCCGGGTGCACGGCGTGCCGGTGGTGGCGCGGGGCGGCGGGACGTCGATCGCGGGGCAGGCGACCGGGACGGGAGTCGTCCTGGACTTCACCCGGCACATGAACCGGCTGCTCGCCCTCGACCCGGACACGCGTACCGCCGTCGTCCAGCCCGGCCTCGTGCTGGACCGGCTCCAGGAGGCCGCCGCGCCGCACGGGCTGCGCTTCGGCCCCGACCCCTCCACGCACGGCCGGTGCACTCTCGGCGGGATGATCGGCAACAACTCGTGCGGCTCGCACTCGGTGGCCTGGGGGACGACCGCGGACAGTGTGCGGGAGCTGTCCGTGCTCACCGCGCGCGGGCGGCGGCTGCGGCTCGGGCCGGACTGGGCCGGGGCCCCGCGGGGGCTGCGGGAGCTGGCCGAGGGGGAGTTGGCGCGGCTGCGCACCGGCTTTCCAAAGGAGCTGCCCCGCCGGATCTCCGGGTACGCGCTGGACGCCCTGCTGCCCGAGAAGGGCGCGGACGTGGCGCGGTCCTTCTGCGGCTCGGAGGGCACGCTGGGTGTGCTGACCGAGGCGGTCCTGCGGCTGGTCGAGGCCCCCCGCGCGCGGGCGCTGGCCGTGCTGGGGTACGCCGACGAGGGCGCCGCCGCCGAGGCCGCGGCGGGGCTGGTGCCGTGGGGGTCCCCCCGCTGGAGCGAAGGCGGTGGTGGGGGACGGCCGCTGACGGTGGAGGGGATGGCGCGCGACCTGGTGCCGGGCACGGCCGCCGGGCTGCCGCGCGGGGACGCCTGGCTGTTCGTGGAGACCGGCGGGGAGTCGGCGGCTCAGGCACGCGCGCGAGCGGAGGCGGTCGTGCGCGCGGCCGACGCCGTGGACGCGCTCGTCGTCACCGATCAGGCCGCGCAGGGCGCGCTGTGGCGGGTCCGCGAGGACGCGAGCGGTACGGCGACGCGGATGCCGGACGGCACTGAGGCGTGGCCCGGCTGGGAGGACTGCGCGGTGCCACCGGCCCGGCTGGGCGCGTATCTGCGGGAGTTCCGGGGGCTGCTGGCCGCCCACGGGCTGCGCGGCACGCCCTACGGGCACTTCGGGGACGGCTGCATCCACGTCCGCATCGACTTCGACCTGCTGACCGAGGCGGGGGTCGGCCGGTTCCGGCGGTTCTCCCAGGAGCTGGCCGAGCTGGTGGTGGCGCACGGCGGTTCGCTGTCCGGGGAGCACGGCGACGGGCAGGCCCGGGCCGAGCTGCTGCCGAGGATGTACGGCGCGGAAATGGTCGGCCTGTTCGAGCGGGCCAAGGCCGTCTGGGACCCGGACGACCTGCTCAACCCCGGGATGCTGGTCCGTCCGGCCCCCCTGGACGCCAACCTCCGTTTCGCCGTGCTGCCGCGCGAGCCCGTCGACGTGGCCTTCGGCTACCCGGCCGACGGCGGGGACTTCGCGGCGGCGGTGCGCCGGTGCGTCGGGGTCGCGAAGTGCCGTACGGCGGAGGTGTCCGGCGCCGGGGTGATGTGTCCGTCCTTCCGGGCCACCGGCGCGGAGGAGCACTCCACGCGCGGGCGTGCCCGGCTGCTGCACGAGATGCTCGCGGGCGAGCTGGTGACCGACGGCTGGCGGTCGACGGAGGTCCGCGACGCGCTCGACCTGTGCCTGTCGTGCAAGGGCTGCCGGTCCGACTGCCCGGTGGGCGTCGACATGGCCACGTACAAGGCGGAGTTCCTGCACCACCACTACGCCGGGCGGCGCCGCCCGGCCGCCCACTACTCCATGGGGTGGCTTCCGGTGTGGCTGCGCTGGGCGGCGCGTACACGCATCGCGCCGTTGGTGAACGCGCTCGCCGCTGTGCGGCCGTCGGCGGCAGCGGCCAAACGGCTGGCCGGAATCGCACCCGAAAGAGGGATCCCGCGGCTGGCGCCGGAGCCGTTCACCCGATGGTGGCGCAGACGGCCGGGCGAAGGAGAGGGGCCGGGCGAAGGAGAGGGGCCGGGCGAAGGAGAGGGGCCGGGCGAGCTGGTGGTCCTGTGGCCGGACACCTTCACCGAGCACCTCTCGCCGTCCGTCGGCCGGGCGGCCGTACGGGTGCTGGAGGCGGCCGGGCTGCGGGTGGCGCTGCCCCCGAGTCTGCGCCTGCGCAGACCCCCGGTGGGCGACGGACGGTCGGCGTTGGTGAACCCGGTGTCGCTCCTGCGGGGCCGGGGCCGGGTGTGCTGCGGCCTGACGTACATCTCGACGGGCCAGCTCGACCGCGCCCGCGCGGTGCTGCTGCACACCCTCGACCTGATGGCACCGGTCCTGGAGACCGACGCCCCGGTCGTCGTCCTGGAGCCGAGCTGTGCCGCCGCGCTGCGCACCGACCTGCCGGACCTGCTGCCCGACGACCCGCGCGCCCGGCGCCTGGCCGACCGCGTGCTGACCTTCGCCGAGACCCTGGAGCGCCACGCTCCCGGCTGGAGCCCGCCCCTGCTGGACCGCCCGGTGGCCGGCCAGACCCACTGCCACCAGCACGCCGTCCTCGGCGACGCGGCCGACCGCCGCCTGCGCGCGGCGGCGGGCCTGACCGGCGAACTCTCCGGCGGCTGCTGCGGCCTGGCCGGCAACTTCGGCTTCGAGCAGGGCCACTGGGAGGTGTCCAGGGCCTGCGCCGGGGAACAGCTCCTGCCCGCCGTACGCGGAGCCGCCGAGGGGACGGTGATCCTGGCGGACGGTTTCTCCTGCCGCACCCAGCTGGAGCAACTGGCGGGAGTGCGGGGGCGGCATCTGGCGGAGGTGCTCGCCCAGGCACTGGAGGGCCGTCACCAAGGCGGCTGACAGGTTCGTCGGGGAACACCCAGCTCCGCCAACCAATTCCCAGGCTTTTCAAGGGAATTCACAGCTCGGCTTTGCCTTTGTCCGGGCGGTCGGCGTGTAACTTCTTCGGTGTCGGGAATTCCCCGGCCCTCTGCACCGCAGAAACACCTAGGAGTCGAAATGAGCTTCAAGAAGCTTGCCCCGCTGCCCCCGAAGCCCAGGGCGAAGCAGCTCCCCCCGCCGCCGAAGCCGAAGCCGCGGAAGAAGCACCAGCACAAGCCGCTGCCCAAGCCGATCCCCGGTCAGCACTGCTGACCCCGCCTGACCTGGGCAGGCAGTGAGGGTGAGGGCCGGTGGTGCACAATCGGCCCTCTTCCCGAATACGACGGAAATGCGCACGCAATTGCGCGGTGCGCACGGTGCGCGTCTTATCGGCGAGGGAAACGGAGCGCTGTCGTGTCGAAATCCGTCGTGGCGGAATCCGGGGAATGCGGTGAGTGCGACGAGCGTGATCCTGAATGCGAGGGCGACGGCATCCCCACTATTTCCGCCCGTACCGCATTCCGCCGTTTCTGGCCGCTGACCGTGGGCCTGCGCCGCGGGTTGCTGGTCGTCTGGCTGTGCACGGTGCTCGCCGCGCTCGCCGAGACCGAGGCCGTCCTCGTCTTCGGCGATCTCACCGACCACGCCCTGGAGAAGGGGTCGCTCGCCGCGTTCTGGACGCCGGCCGCCAAGTGGCTGAGCGTCGCCGTGGCCGGCGCGATCGTCGCCTACGCCGGCAACTCGCTGGCCGCGTGGGTGACCGAACGGTTCGTGATGCGGCTGCGCGAGCACGTCTTCGACCATGTGCAGCGGCTGCCGCCGCACTTCTTCCAGCAGCACCGCCAGGGCGACCTGCTGTCCCGGCTGACCAGTGATGTGGAGGCCATCGAGACGATGGTCGTGTCCGGCCTGGTCGGCGCGGCCTCCGCCGCCTTCAGCGCGCTCTTCTACGCGGCCGCCGCCTGCTGGCTGCGCTGGGACCTGGCCGCGGCCACCTTCGTCCTCGCGCCCCTCTTCTGGCTGGCCGCCCGCCGCTTCTCCGGTTCCATCAGGGACGTCTCCCGCGCGGGCCGGGTCGCCGACGGCGCGATCACCTCCGTGGTCGAGGAGTCCCTCGGCAACATCGTCCTCACCCAGGCCTACGACCGCCGGGACGCCGAGCGGCGGCGGCTGAACGAGGAGGCGAGCGCCTGGTTCCGCGCCGCGGTCCGCTCGACCCGGCTGAACGAGGCGTACGAGCAGCTGGTGCAGGTCATCGAGACGGTGTGCGTCCTCGCGGTGATCGGCATCGGCGCCTGGGAGATCTCCACCGGCCGGATGACCCTGGGGCAGCTGCTCGCCTTCGCGGCCTTCCTCGGCTACCTCTACCCACCCGTGCGCGCACTGGCCCAGCTCGGTCTCACGGTCACCGCGGCCACCGCCGGCGCCGAACGGCTGATCGAGATCCTGGACGTCGTGCCCTCGGTCACCGACCCCCGGCACGCCGCGGACACCGGCCGGCCCGACGGCACCGTCGAGGTCCGGGACGTCTCCTTCCGCTACCCGGGCGCCGATCGCGCGGCCCTGGAGGGCCTGTCGTTCACGGTCAGGCCCGGCGAGCTGGTGATCGTCACCGGCCCGAGCGGCGCGGGCAAGTCCACGGTCTCCAAGCTCCTGCTGCGCTTCTACGACCCGGACGCGGGCGAGGTCCTCCTGGACGGTGTCCCCCTGAGGGACTTCCCGCTGGCCCGGCTGCGCGAGTACGTCACCCTGCTCCCGCAGGAGACGCTGGTTCTGCACGACACGGTCCGTGCCAACATCGCCTGCGGCCGTCCGGGCGCCAGCGGGCACGCGATCGTCGAGGCGGCAAAGGCGGCCGACGCGCACGAATTCGTCCTGCGGCTGCCCGACGGCTACGACACCAGGGTCGACCCGAACTCCGCCCGCCTGTCGGGCGGCCAGCTCCAGCGTCTGGCCATCGCCCGCGCCATCCTGCGGGACGCGCCGGTGCTGGTGCTCGACGAGCCGACGACCGGCCTGGACGCGATGGCCGCCCGCCGGGTGCTGGGACCGCTGCGGCGCCTGATGGCCGGCCGCACCACCGTCATGATCACCCACGACCTCAACCTCGCCCCCGACGCCGACCGCATCCTGGTCGTCGACCGCGGTCGCATCGTCGAGGCCGGCCACCACGAGGAGCTGCTGGCGCGCGGTGGGGTGTATGCGCGTCTGCACCGCTCGCAGAACAACGCGGTGACGGACACCGCGGAGCTGCGGATGCCGCTGTTCACGGAGGAGCAGGCGGCCCCGCCGGTGCACGTGTACGCGCCCACGGACCAGTACGGCTACGGCCACGACCACGGCGCATGCGCCGCGGGGGCGGCTGGGACCCAGCCGTCGTCCGGGGCCTACGCGTCCCTCCCCGCCACGCTGCCCGACGGCCGCCCCCTGTTCCGGGACGAGGAGCCCTGGCCGCCGCGGGCCTGATCTCAGCATCCAGGACAGTTGCATAAGGGGTTCGCACTCCTGACGGGGTCTATTACCCTGGACTCGGTAGTACATTGAGATGAACACGATCTGATCCGAGCCAGCCCCAGGACCGCCCGTGCGCACCGTCAGCAACTCCAGTGCACCTTCCTCGACGTCCGTGACGCCGCAATCGCCGCGCCCCCCGCGCCGGTTCGGCTCGCTCGGACCGGTCGGCCTGGTGCTGGCCGGCGGGATCTCCGTGCAGTTCGGCGGCGCCCTGGCCGTGACGCTGATGCCGAGGGCGGGTGCGCTGGGCGTCGTGAGCCTGCGGCTGCTGGTGGCCGCGATCGTGCTGCTGCTGGTCTGCCGGCCCCGGCTGCGCGGGCACTCGCGCGCCGACTGGGGCACGGTCGTCGTCTTCGGCGTCGTCATGGCCGCGATGAACGGCCTCTTCTATCAGGCCGTCGCCCGTATCCCGCTCGGCCCCGCCGTCACCCTCGAGGTCCTCGGCCCGCTCGCCCTGTCGGTCCTGGTCTCGCGCCGCGCGATCAACCTCGTATGGGCGGGGCTCGCCCTGGCCGGCGTCTTCCTGCTCGGCGGCGGGGGCTTCAGCGGCCTCGATCCGGCCGGTGTCGCCTTCGCGCTCGGCGCGGGCGCGATGTGGGCGGTGTACATCGTCTTCAGCGCCCGCACGGGCCGGCGCTTCCCCCAGGCCGACGGGCTGGCCCTGGCGATGGCGGTCGGTGCGGTGCTGTTCCTGCCGCTGGGCCTCGCCGAGTCGGGGGCGAAGCTCGCCGACCCGGTGACGTTCGGGCTGGGCGCGGCGGTGGCGTTGCTGTCCTCCGTCCTGCCGTACACGCTCGAACTGCTCGCCCTGCGCCGCCTGCCCGCCCCCACCTTCGCGATCCTCATGAGCCTGGAACCGGCCATCGCCGCCACGGCCGGCTTCCTCGTCCTGGGCCAGTCCCTCTCCCCGGCGGAGGCGGTCGCCATCGCCCTGGTCATCGCGGCGAGCATGGGGGCGGTTCGGACGCAGGTGAGGCAGGGAAGGGCGCCGGTGGCAGGGGTGGATTCCTGACCGCCCGCCCGGCACGGTGAGCCGGTGACGGCGTAGGCGTAGGCGCACCATCGCGCCACGCTGGGCCAAAAAAGCATGCAAGCATGCTTGATTGTTTCTGGGCGTGCTGCCATGCTCCCCCCATGTCCGATCCGACGCCCGTGTTCGACGATCTGCGTGAGGAAAGCGATGAACTCGACCGGCTGGTGGCCGGGTTGAGTCATGGGCAGTGGGCGCTCGCCACGCCCGCGCCCGGCTGGAGCGTCGCCCACCAGATCGCGCACCTCGCCTGGACCGACCGGTCCGCGCTCCTCGCCGTCACCGACGCGGACGGCTTCCACGCCCTGGTGGAGAAGGCGCTCGCCGCGCCGGACTCCTTCGTGGACCAGGGGGCGGAGGAGGGTGCCCGGCTGCCGCCCGGCGAGCTGCTGGAACGGTGGCGGGAAGGCCGCACCGCGCTGGACAAGGCGCTGCGCGCGGCCCCGCCCGGCGCGCGCTTCCCCTGGTACGGGCCGCCCATGTCCGGTGCCTCCATGGCCACCGGGCGGCTCATGGAGACCTGGGCCCACGGGCAGGACGTGGCGGACGCGCTGGGTGTGGTGCGCACACCCACCGACCGGCTCCGGCATGTGGTGCGCATCGGGGTGCGGGCGCGCGACTTCGCCTTCGCGGCGCGCGGGCTGCCGGTGCCCGGCGAGGAGATCCGCGTGGAGGTCCGCGGTCCCTCCGGGGAGCTGTGGGCGTACGGGCCCGAGGACGCATCCCAGCGGGTCACCGGGCCCGCCCTCGACTTCTGCCTCCTGGTCACCCAGCGCGCCCACCGCGCCGACCTCGCCGTACGCGCCGAGGGTCCGGACGCCGACCGCTGGCTGGACATCGCCCAGGCCTTCGCCGGGCCGCCCGGCGCCGGCCGCGCGCCGAAGGGGGCGACCGGGTGACCCTGCGCATCGGCAACGCCTCCGGCTTCTACGGCGACCGCTTCGACGCCATGCGCGAGATGCTCACCGGCGGCGAACTGGACGTCCTCACCGGCGACTACCTCGCCGAGCTGACCATGCTGATCCTGGGCCGCGACCGGCTCAAGGACCCCGCCGCCGGATACGCCCGCACCTTCCTCGGGCAACTGGAGGAATGTCTCGGACTCGCCCACGAGCGCGGTGTACGGATCGTGACGAACGCCGGCGGGCTCAACCCCGCCGGGCTCGCCGACCGGGTGCGGGAGCTGGCCGGCCGACTGGGCCTCCCCGTGCGCGTCGCGCACGTCGAGGGCGACGACCTCACCGCCTCCCTCCCCCAGGTTCTCGGCCCCGCTCGAGCAGGCGGGAGCTCCACCGGCGCCCTCGCCGCCCACGCCTATCTCGGCGGCTTCGGGATCGCCGAGTGCCTGCGCGCCGGCGCGGACGTCGTCGTCACCGGGCGGGTCACCGACGCGGCCCTGGTCACCGGGCCCGCCGCCGCCCACTTCGGCTGGCGGCCGGGCGAGCCGGGGGACTACGACCGGCTCGCGGGCGCGGTCGTCGCCGGGCATGTGCTGGAGTGCGGGGCGCAGGCCACCGGCGGCAACTACGCCTTCTTCGCCGACCACGCCCTGCAACGGCTGCGCCACCCCGGCTTCCCGGTCGCCGAGATCCACGCCGACGGAACCTCGGTCATCACCAAGCACCCCGGCACCGGCGGAATCGTGGACGTCGGCACGGTGACCGCCCAGCTGCTGTACGAGACGGGCGGCGCCCGGTACGCCGGGCCCGATGTCACGGCGCGGCTGGACACCGTACGGCTGAGCCAGGACGGGCCCGACCGGGTGCGCGTGGAGGGGGTGCGCGGGGAGGCACCGCCGCCCACCCTCAAGGTCGGGCTAAACCGTCTCGGCGGCTTCCGCAACGAGGTCACCTTCGTCCTCACCGGGCTCGACGTCGAACGCAAGGCCGAGCTCACACGGCAGCAGATGGAGGACGCGCTCGGGTCCGCCAAGTCACCTCCGCGCGAGGTGCGGTGGGACCTGGTGCGCACCGACCGGCCGGACGCCGACACCGAGGAGACGGCGAGCGCGCTGCTCCGGCTGGTCGTACGGGACCGGGACGCGGAGGCCGTGGGACGGGCGTTCAGCGGGGCCGCCGTGGAGCTCGCGCTCGCCGGGTATCCCGGCTTCCATGTGCTGGCGCCCCCCGGCAAGGGTGCGCCCTACGGTGTCTTCGAGGCCGCGTACGTCCCCCGGGACACCGTGGAGCATGTGGCCGTCCTCGATGACGGCCGCCGCATCCCTGTGCCTGCGGTCCAGGACACGCGCGTACCCGACGACCTGCCGCAGCCGCCCCTGCCGGAGCCCCTTCCGCCCGGCCCCACGCGCCGCGCCCCCCTCGGGCTGGTCGCCGGTGCCCGCAGCGGGGACAAGGGCGGGGACGCCAACGTCGGGGTGTGGGCGCGGACCGGTGACGCCTGGCGGTGGCTGGTCCACGAGCTGACCGCCGACCGGTTCCGGCAGCTGATTCCCGAGAGCCGGGCGCTGCCCGTCACCCGGCACGTCCTGCCCAACCTGCGCGCCCTCAACTTCACCGTCGGGGGCATCCTCGGCGAGGGCGTCGCCGCCCAGCACCGGTTCGACCCGCAGGCCAAGGCGCTCGGCGAATGGCTGCGCTCCCGCCACCTGGACATCCCGGAGGTCCTTCTGTGACGGTCCTTTCCTCCGCCCTGGACACCGGCTCGCCCGACTTCCGGGCCAACCGCGAGGCCATGCTCGCAAGGCTCGCCGAGCTCGACGCCGAGCACGCCAAGGCGCTCGCGGGCGGCGGCGCGAAGTACGTCGAGCGGCACCGGGGGCGCGGCAAGCTCCTCGCGCGTGAGCGCATCGAGCTGCTGCTCGACCCCGACACGCCGTTCCTGGAGCTGTCGCCGCTGGCCGCCTGGGGCAGTGACTACGCCGTCGGCGCCTCGCTGGTCACCGGTATCGGGGTCGTCGAGGGCGTGGAGTGCCTGATCACCGCCAACGACCCGACCGTGCGCGGCGGCGCCAGCAACCCGTGGAGCCTGAAGAAGGCGCTGCGGGCCAACGACATCGCGCTCGCCAACCGGCTGCCCTGCATCAGCCTCGTCGAGTCGGGCGGTGCCGATCTGCCCTCCCAGAAGGAGATCTTCATCCCCGGGGGCGCCATCTTCCGGGATCTGACCAGGCTTTCGGCGGCCGGCATCCCGACCGTCGCCGTCGTCTTCGGCAACTCCACCGCCGGCGGCGCCTACGTCCCCGGCATGTCCGACCACGTGATCATGGTCAAGGAGCGGGCGAAGGTGTTCCTCGGCGGGCCGCCGCTGGTGAAGATGGCGACCGGCGAGGAGAGCGACGACGAGTCCCTGGGCGGCGCCGAGATGCACGCGCGCGTGTCGGGCCTCGCCGACCACTTCGCCGTGGACGAGCCCGACGCGCTCAGGCAGGCACGCCGGGTCGTCGCCCGTCTCAACCACCGCAAGGCCCACCCCGATCCCCCCGTCGCAGAGCCACCCAAATACGGCAACGAGGAGCTTCTCGGGATCGTTCCCGGCGATCTGAAGATCCCCTTCGATCCCCGTGAGGTCATCGCCCGGATCGTCGACGCCTCCGACTTCGACGAGTTCAAGCCGCTGTACGGAACGAGCCTCGCCACCGGCTGGGCCACCCTGCACGGCTATCCCGTCGGCATCCTCGCCAACGCGCAGGGCGTGCTGTTCAGCGAGGAGTCGCAGAAGGCCGCCCAGTTCATCCAGCTCGCCAACCAGCGCGACATCCCGCTGCTGTTCCTGCACAACACCACCGGCTACATGGTCGGCCGGGAGTACGAGCAGGGCGGCATCATCAAGCACGGCGCGATGATGATCAATGCGGTGTCGAACTCGCGCGTCCCGCACCTGTCCGTGCTCATGGGCGCCTCCTACGGCGCCGGGCACTACGGCATGTGCGGGCGGGCCTACGACCCGCGCTTCCTGTTCGCCTGGCCCAGCGCCAAGTCCGCGGTGATGGGCCCGCAGCAGCTCGCGGGCGTGCTGTCGATCGTGGCCCGGCAGTCGGCGGCGGCGAAGGGGCAGCCGTACGACGAGGAGGCGGACGCGGCGCTGCGGGCCATGGTGGAGCAGCAGATCGAGTCCGAGTCGCTGCCGATGTTCCTGTCCGGCCGGCTGTACGACGACGGCGTCATCGACCCGCGCGACACCCGCACCGTTCTCGGTCTGTGCCTGTCGGCCGTCCACACCGCGCCCTACGAGGGCGCGCGGGGTGGCTTCGGCGTCTTCCGGATGTGAGGGGTCACGTGATTTCGACGGTACTTGTCGCCAACCGGGGCGAGATCGCCTGCCGGGTCTTCCGCACCTGCGGCGAGCTGGGGATCCGGACGGTCGCCGTGCACTCGGACGCCGACGCCGACGCCCTCCACGCGCGCGTGGCCGACGCCGCCGTACGCCTGCCGGGCGCGACGCCCGCCGAGACGTACCTGCGCGGCGACCTGATCGTGAAGGCCGCGGTGGCGGCCGGCGCGGACGCCGTGCACCCCGGCTACGGCTTCCTCTCCGAGAACGCCGGCTTCGCGCGTGCCGTGCAGGACGCCGGCCTGGTCTGGATCGGGCCGCCGCCTCGGGCCATCGAGGCGATGGCGTCCAAGACCCGCGCCAAGGAGCTGATGGGCATCCAGCCCCTGCACGGCGTCACCGAGGCCGACCTGCCCGTTCTGGTGAAGGCGGCCACGGGCGGCGGCGGGCGCGGGATGCGGGTCGTGCGGCGCCTCGCGGACCTGGACGCCGAACTGGCCGCCGCCCGCGCGGAGGCGGCCGGTGCGTTCGGGGACGGAGAGGTGTTCGCCGAGCCTTTCGTGGAGGGCGGGCGGCACGTCGAGGTGCAGGTCCTCGCCGACACCCACGGCACCGTGTGGGTGCTCGGGACCCGGGACTGCTCCCTCCAGCGCCGCCATCAGAAGGTCGTCGAGGAGGCCCCGGCCCCCGGGCTGCCCGCCGAACTGGAGCGGGAACTGCACGAGATGGCGGTACGGGCCGCCCGCGCCGTCGACTACACCGGCGCCGGCACCGTGGAGTTCCTGGTGGCCGGCGGCCGGGCGCACTTCCTGGAGATGAACACCCGCCTGCAGGTCGAACACCCGGTGACGGAGGCGGTGTTCGGCATCGACCTCGTCGCCCTGCAGATCCGTGTCGCCGAAGGGCACGCCCTGGACCCCGAGCCGCCACGCGCGCGCGGGCACGCGATCGAGGCCCGTCTGTACGCCGAGGACCCGGCCCGCGGCTGGGCCCCGCAGACCGGCACCCTGCACCGTCTCGCCGTCCCGGACGGCGTCCGCCTGGACACCGGCTACACCGACGGCGACACCATCGGCGTCCACTACGACCCCATGCTCGCCAAGGTCGTCGCCCACGCCCCCACGCGCGCGGAGGCGGTCCGCAAGCTCGCCGGCGCCCTGGAGCGGGCCGCCGTCCACGGACCCGTCACCAACCGCGACCTGCTCGTCCGCTCCCTGCGGCACACGGAGTTCGGGCGCGGCCGCATGGACACCGGCTTCTACGACCGCCACCTCGCCGACCTGACCCGGCCCGTCCCCGACCCCTGCGCCCCGCTGGCCGCCGCGCTCGCGGACGCCCACGGCCGCTCCCGGTTCGGCGGCTGGCGCAACCTGTCCTCGCAGCCGCAGGCCAAGCGGTACCTCATGGCGGGCGAGGAGCACGAGGCGCGCTACCGGTACACCCGCGAGGGTCTCGCCGCCGACACCGGCGGGGTGCGGGTCGTGCACGTGGACGCGGGTCTGGTCGTACTCGAAGTGGACGGTGTGCGGCGGAAGTTCGAGGTCGCCCGGTACGGCGACGGCGACCAGGTGTACGTCAACGGCGCCGCCCTCACCGTCCTGCCCCGCTTCCCCGACCCGGCCGCCCAGCGTGCGCCCGGGTCGCTGCTCGCCCCCATGCCCGGCACCGTCGTGCGCATCGCCGACGGGCTGGCCGTGGGAGCCGCCGTACGGGCCGGAGAGCCGCTGCTGTGGCTGGAGGCGATGAAGATGGAGCACAAGATCTCCGCGCCCGTCACAGGGACGCTCAGCGCCCTGCACGCCGCTCCCGGCCGCCAGGTCGAGGTCGGCGCCCTGCTCGCCGTCGTAGAGGCCACCGTCACGGAGGCCACCGTCGTAGAGGCCACCCAGGAGGATCAGTGAGCGCCATGCTGGAAACCGACGAACACAAGGCCCTGCGCGCCGCCGTGGCCGCGCTCGGCAGGCGCTACGGGCGCACGTACGTCACCCGCACCGTCGCCGAGGGCCGCCACCCCGCCGAACTGTGGGCCGAGGCCGGCAAGCTCGGCTACCTGGGGGTCAACCTGCCCGAGGAGTACGGGGGCGGGGGCGGCGGGGTCGCCGAGCTCTCCATCGTGCTGGAGGAACTGGGCGCCGCCGGCTGCCCGCTGCTGATGATGGTCGTCTCGCCCGCCATCTGCGGCACCGTCATCGCCCGCTTCGGCACCGAGGAGCAGAAGCGCACCTGGCTGCCCGGTCTGGCCGACGGCACCCGCACCATGGCCTTCGGGATCACCGAGCCCGACGCCGGCTCCAACTCCCACCGCATCACCACCACCGCCCGCCGCGACGGCGCCGACTGGCTGCTGACCGGCCGCAAGGTGTTCATCTCCGGTGTCGACATCGCCGACGCCGTGCTGATCGTCGGCCGCACCGAGGACGCCCGCACCGGACGCCTCAAGCCGTGCCTGTTCATCGTCCCGCCGGACGCCGAGGGCTTCGAGCGGCGGCCCATCGACATGGAGCTGAACGCCGCCGAGAAGCAGTTCGAGCTGGTCCTGGACGACGTGCGGCTGCCCGCCGGCGCGCTCGTCGGCGACGAGGACGCGGGCCTGCTGCAGTTGTTCGCCGGGCTCAACCCCGAGCGGATCATGACGGCGGCCTTCGCGGTCGGCATGGGCCGCTACGCGCTGTCCCGGGCGATCGAGTACGCGCGCGAGCGCACCGTCTGGAAGTCCCCCATCGGCGCCCACCAGGCCATCGCCCACC
This sequence comes from Streptomyces sp. NPDC020801, assembly GCF_044334385.1. Classification (NCBI taxonomy): domain Bacteria; kingdom Bacillati; phylum Actinomycetota; class Actinomycetes; order Kitasatosporales; family Streptomycetaceae; genus Streptomyces; species Streptomyces sp. NPDC020801. The sequence goes on along the minus strand of NZ_JBIRST010000009.1, from coordinate 97,934 downwards.
CGCTCGCCCAGGCCCACATCGACCTGGAGCTGGCCCGGCTGATGATGCAGAAGGCGGCCCTTCTGTACGACGCCGGGGACGACGTGGGCGCGGGCGAGGCCGCCAACATGGCCAAGTACGCGGCCGGGGAGGCCTGCGTGAAGGCCGTCGACCAGGCCGTGCACACCCTCGGCGGCAACGGCCTCACGCGCGAATTCGGCCTCGCCTCTTTGATAACAGCCGCACGCGTGGCTCGTATTGCTCCGGTGAGCAGGGAGATGATTCTCAACTACGTCTCCCACCAGAGCCTGGGCCTGCCCAAGTCGTACTGACCCGTACCGACCCGCCTGCCGGCGTGCGAGGAGGAACCGTGTTCCGCAGCGAGTACGCAGATGTTCCGGCCGTCGAACTGCCCATCCACGAGGCCGTACTGGGGCATGCCGCCGACTTCGGCGACACCCCCGCGCTGATCGACGGCACGGACGGCACCACCCTCACGTACGACCAGGTGGACCGGTTCCACCGGCGCCTCGCCGCCGCGCTCGCCGAGGCCGGTGTGCGCAAGGGCGACGTCCTCGCCCTGCACAGCCCGAACACCGTGGCCTTCCCCGTGGCCTTCTACGCCGCCACCCGCGCGGGTGCCTCGGTCACCACGGTGCACCCGCTCGCCACGCCCGAGGAGATCGCCAAGCAGCTGAAGGACTCGGCCGCCCGCTGGATGGTCACCGTCTCGCCGCTGCTCCAGGCGGCGCGCCGGGCCGCCGAACTGGCGGGCGGGGTGAAGGAGATCTTCGTCTGCGACAGCGCGCCCGGGCACCGCTCGCTGATCGACATGCTGGCCTCCGCCGCGCCCGAGCCGGCCGTCACCATCGACCCGGCCGAGGACGTCGCCGCCCTCCCGTACTCCTCGGGCACCACGGGCATCCCCAAGGGCGTGATGCTCACCCACCGGCAGATCGCCACCAACCTCGCCCAGCTGGAACCGGCGGTCACGGCCGGTCCCGGCGACCGCATCCTGGCGGTGCTGCCCTTCTTCCACATCTACGGCCTGACGGCCCTGATGAACGCGCCCCTGCGCCAGGGCGCCACCGTCGTCGTCCTGCCCCGCTTCGAGCTGGAGACCTTCCTCGCGGCCATCCAGGACCACCGCATCACCGGACTGTACGTGGCCCCGCCGATCGTCCTCGCCCTCGCCAAGCACCCGGCCGTCGCGCAGTACGACCTCTCCTCCCTGAGGTACGTCATCAGCTCCGCCGCCCCCCTGGACGCCAAGCTGGCGGCCGCCTGCTCGCAGCGCCTCGGCCTGCCGCCCGTGGGCCAGGCGTACGGCATGACGGAGCTGTCGCCGGGCACGCACGTCGTACCCCCGGCCGCCACTTACGAGGCGCCCCCCGGCACCGTCGGCAGACTGATCGCCGGCACCGAGATGCGCATCGTCTCCCTCGCCGACCCCGACGAGGACCTCGGCACCGGCGAGGCCGGCCAGATCCTCATCCGCGGGCCCCAGGTCATGAAGGGCTACCTGGGCCGGCCCGAGGCCACCGCCGCGATGATCGACCCCGACGGCTGGCTGCACACCGGGGACGTCGGATACGTGGACGGTGACGGCTGGCTGTTCGTGGCCGACCGGGTCAAGGAACTCATCAAGTACAAGGGCTTCCAGGTCGCGCCCGCCGAACTGGAGGCCCTCCTGCTCACCCACCCCGGCATCGCCGACGCCGCCGTCATCGGCGTCTACAACGACGACGGCAACGAGGTCCCGCACGCCCATGTGGTGCGCCAGCCGTCCGCGGACGACCTCTCCGAAGGGGAGGTCATGATGTACGTCGCCGAGCGCGTCGCCCCCTACAAGCGCGTCCGGCAGGTCACCTTCCTCGACGCGGTGCCCCGTGCCGCCTCCGGGAAGATCCTCCGGCGGGAACTGCGGGATCTCAGGGAACGGCAGCAGCAGGAACCCAAGGAGCAGCAGTGACGTTGATCTCACGCACGCGCGCGCGTGCCGTCGAAACGCTCAGCCTCGACTCGCCGGGCAACCGCAACGCCCTGTCGGCGGCGCTCGTGGGCGAACTGGCCGGCGCGCTGGCCGACTGCGCCAAGGACGGCGACGTCCGAGCGGTCGTCCTCACCCACACCGGCAACACCTTCAGCGCGGGCGCCGACCTGCGCGACCCGCCCCGGCCGGACGCGCTGGTCGCCCTGCTGCGGCAGATCGTCGAACTGCCCAGGCCGGTCGTCGCCCGGGTCACCGGTCACGTCCGCGCGGGCGGCCTCGGGCTGCTCGCGGCCTGTGACATCGCGGCCGCCTCGCAACAGGCGAGCTTCGCGTTCACGGAGGTACGGATCGGGGTCGCCCCCGCCGTCATCTCGCTCCCCCTGCTGCCCCGCACCGACCCGCGCGCGCTGGCCCGCCACTACCTCACCGGAGAGCGCTTCGACGCGTCCGAGGCCGTGCGGACCGGCCTGCTCACGGCGGCCGGGGACGACGTGGACGCCGTACTGGAGCCCATGCTCGACGGACTGCGCCGCTCCTCCCCGCAGGGTCTGGCCGAGACGAAACGGCTGCTCACGGCTAGGGTGCTGGAAGCCTTCGACCGGGACGCGGCCGACCTGACCGCGCTCTCGGCCCGGCTGTTCGCCTCGCCGCAGGCGCGCGAGGGGATGACGGCATTCCTAGAACGACGGGATCCGCAATGGGCGGTGTGACCACACAGGACCGCGTGGACCGCATGGACGGCGGGAACGGCGGGAACGGCGGGAACGGCGGGAACGGCGGGAACGGCGGGAACGGCGGGGACGGCGGGGAACGCGGAGAGCGCGTCCCCAAGCAGGACCGCAGCCGGGCCACCCGGCAGCGGCTCCTGCAGGCCGCCGTGGCCTGCCTGGCCGAACACGGCTGGGCCGGCTCCACGGTCTCCGTGGTCGCCGAACGCGCCGGAGTGTCCCGCGGCGCCGCCCAGCACCACTTCCCCACCCGTGAGGACCTCTTCACGGCCGCCGTCGAGTACGTCGCCGAGGAGCGCTCCACCGCCCTGCGCGCCCTGTTCCCGCAGGGCGCGGCCGGCGACCGGCGGGCGGTGCTCCGCGCCCTCGTCGGCCTCTACACCGGCCCTCTCTTCCGCGCCGCCCTCCACCTGTGGGTGGCCGCCTCCGACGAGGACCAGCTGCGCGTCCGCGTCACCGAGCTCGAGGCCCGCGTCGGCCGCGAGTCCCACCGCATAGCCGTCGAGCTGCTGGGCGCCGACGAATCCCGCCCCGGGACGCGCGAGACGGTCCAGGGCTTCCTCGACATGGCCCGCGGCCTGGGCCTGGCCAACCTCCTCACCGACGACACCACCCGCCGCGAACGGGTCGTCGCCCAGTGGGCAGCCCTTCTGGAGGAGGCGCTGGGCTGAGCCCGCCGGCCCGCCGGCCCGCCGGCCTTCGAGCCCGGCACAAACGTGAACCGGGCCACACCCCCGTCCCGCGCCCCGCAGTACCCTGTGCGCATGCCTCCGATGCTCGTGCGACGCCGTCACGTGGACTACGTGCGCGTCACGAGCATGGGCTGTCGGCGTTCTGCCTGATCCAGCCCCACTCCGGCGACCTCGATCGCCACCTCTCCCGCCCACCCGGCACCCGTGCCGCGCGCCCACCCATGGCCGCCGCCCGGGCCCCCCGTACACCCTGCGGACGCACCCATGACGAACACGGCGACGAACCCGTCGTACCACCAGCTTCCGATCATCGACCTCTCCGCGGCCGACCGCGGCCCCCAGGCCCGGGCGCTGCTGCACGCACAGCTGCACAGCGCCGCCCACGACGTGGGCTTCTTCCAGCTCGTCGGGCACGGCGTCACCCGGGCCGAGACCGACGCGCTGCTGGAGGCCATGCACGCCTTCTTCCGGCTGCCCGAGGCCGACCGCCTCGCCCTGGACAACGTCAACTCGCCCCACTTCCGCGGCTACACCCGCACCGGCGACGAGCGCACCGGCGGCGCCCGCGACTGGCGCGACCAGCTCGACATGGGCGCCGAGCGGCCCGCCCGCGTCCCCGGACCGGGCGAGCCCGCGTACTGGTGGCTGGAAGGCCCCAACCAGTGGCCCGCCGCCCTGCCCGGACTGCGCACCGCAGCGCTGCACTGGATCGACCGGCTCAGCGCCGTCGCCCGGAAGCTGCTGCACGAGCTGCTCACCGCCATCGGCGCGCCCGCCGGCTTCTACGACCCCGTCTTCGGCGCGCACGCCCACCCACAGCTCAAGCTCGTCCGCTACCCGGGCAGTGCCGCCGACGGCACCGGCCAGGGCGTCGGCGCCCACAAGGACTACGGCTTCCTGACCCTGCTGCTGCAGGACGAGGTCGGCGGGCTCCAGGTGCAGCGCGAGGGCGGGCTGTTCCACGACGTGCCGCCGATCCCGGGCGCGTTCGTGGTCAACCTGGGTGAGCTGCTGGAAGTGGCCACCGACGGCTACCTGCTGGCCACCAACCACCGGGTGGTCTCCCCGCCCGGTGCGACCGAGCGGTTCTCCGTGCCGTTCTTCTACAACCCGCGCCTGGACGCCCGCGTCGCCCCGCTGCCCTTCCCGCACGCCGCCACCGCCCCCGGCATCACCGACGACCCGGGCAACCCGCTGTTCGCCGAGTACGGCTACAACGAGCTCAAGGGCAAGCTGCGGGCCCACCCGCTGGTGGCCGAACGGCATCACGCGGAGCTGCTCAGCCCCGCGTGATGCCAGAGGTCCGCGCGCGGTGCGGTCAGTGTGCGATGTCCTCGTAGCCCGCGACCTCCCGCGGGCTGCGCGGGCCCGGCCCGATGTAGCGGGCGGAGGGCCGGACCAGGCGCCCGGTCCGCTTCTGCTCCAGGATGTGCGCCGACCAGCCCGCCGTACGCGCACAGGTGAACATCGACGTGAACATGTGCGCCGGCACCTCGGCGAAGTCCAGCATGATCGCCGCCCAGAACTCGACGTTCGTGGCCAGCACCCGGTCGGGGCGGCGGTTGTGCAGCTCCTCCAGGGCCGCCTTCTCCAGCGCCTCGGCCACCTCGAACCGGGGGGCGCCCAGTTCCTTGGCGGTCCGGCGCAGCACCCGCGCGCGCGGATCCTCGGCCCGGTACACCCGGTGCCCGAAGCCCATCAGCCGCTCGCCCCGGTCCAGCGCCTGCTTGACGTACCCCTCGGCGTCCCCGGTCCGCTCGATCTCCTCGATCATGCCGAGGACCCGGGAGGGGGCGCCGCCGTGCAGCGGGCCGGACATCGCGCCCACCGCGCCCGACAGGGCGGCCGCCACGTCGGCACCGGTGGAGGCGATGACCCGGGCGGTGAAGGTGGAGGCGTTCATGCCGTGCTCGGCGGCGGACGACCAGTAGGCGTCCACGGCGGCCACGTGCTTGGGGTCCGGCTCGCCCCGCCAGCGGATCATGAACCGCTCTGTGATGGAGTTCGCCTTGTCGATCTCCCGCTGCGGCACCATCGGCAGGCCCTGACCGCGTGCCGACTGGGCGACGTAGGACAGCGCCATGACGGCCGCCCGCGCAAGGTCCTCGCGGGCCTGCCCGGCGTCGATGTCCAGCAGCGGTTTCAGACCCCACACGGGCGCCAGCATCGCCAGCGCCGACTGCACGTCCACACGGATGTCGCCGGAGTGGACCGGGATCGGGAACGGCTCGGCCGGCGGCAGACCGGGATTGAAGGCACCGTCGACGAGCAGGCCCCAGACGTTGCCGAAGGAGACGTGACCGACGAGGTCCTCGATGTCGACGCCCCGGTACCTGAGGGCGCCGCCCTCCTTGTCCGGTTCGGCGATCTCCGTCTCGAACGCGACGACTCCCTCGAGCCCGGGTACGAAGTCGGACATCAGGCGGCTCCTCGTGGTCAGTGCGACAGATGGTGCGGTGGGGACGACGACCATGTGTCGGATGTCAGAAGTGGGCGTTCGGCGTTCGCCCGTACTGGATCCGCGGTCGCCGGCGACGACTCGCGGTCCGGGGCGGTCATCCCTGTGATGCCCCGTGCGGTCGGCGGTCACCCAACCTGGCGGCAGCAGCACGATATCCCCGAGTGCCACGTATGGGGAGAGTGCTCGGCACTCAGTGCCACTCCGTGACCAAGGACACCCTCCCGGCCGAAGGCCACCCATACGGCAAGATGACCGCGTGACCGACCGAGAAGCCGGAGAAACCGCACCCTTCGACCTCGCCTCCATGCGCAAGCACTACCGCGAGGAGGGCCTTGCCGAGGCCGACCTCGCCGAGACCCCCGTGGCCCAGTTCGCCCGCTGGTTCCAGCAGGCCGCGACCGAGGCCAGGCTGTTCGAACCCAACGCCATGGTCGTCTCCACCGCCGACGCCGAGGGACGGCCCAGCTCCCGCACGGTCCTGCTCAAGGGGTTCGACGAACAGGGGTTCGTCTTCTACACCAACTACGACTCCCGCAAGGGCCGCGACCTCGCCGAGAACCCGTACGTCTCCCTGCTCTTCCCCTGGCACCCGATGGCCCGCCAGGTCATCGTCCAGGGCGTGGCCCGCCGCACCGGACGCGACGAGACCGCCGCCTACTTCCGCACCCGCCCGCACGGCTCCCAGCTCGGTGCCTGGGCCAGCGCCCAGTCCGCGGTCATCGACGACCGCGCGGAGGTCGACGCCGTCTACGCCGAACTCGTCGCCCGCTACCCCGAGGGCGAGCAGGTGCCGGTCCCGCCGCACTGGGGCGGCTTCCGGGTCGCCCCGCGGTCCGTGGAGTTCTGGCAGGGCCGCGAGAACCGCCTGCACGACCGCCTGCGCTACAGCGTCGAACCGGACGGCAGCTGGCGCGTGGAGCGGCTGAGCCCCTGACGGCCGCCGCGGCGGGAACGCCGCGCCCCGGAGCCATGCGCGACCGCGCACCGACGCCGTGTTGACGTCGTATTGACACGGCACTGGTCCAGACCTCACCGTGATCCGCGGCACACGGACACACGGACACGCAGAGATCCCGAAGGGACGGACCTCGTATGAGCGACCGCACGTTGGCCGGCCAGTTCTTCGACGCCGCCATCGGCCTGCTCCAGCGGGTCCGCGACGAGGAGGCCGAGCCGATCGCGGCCGCCGGCACGCTGCTCGCCGACACCGTCGCCGCCGGCGGCCGGCTGTTCGCCTTCGGCGCCGGCCACTCCTCACTCGCCGCCCAGGACGTCGTCTACCGCGCCGGCGGCCTCGCCCTGATGAACCTGCTCGCCGTTCCCGGCACCGTCGGTGTCGACGTCATGCCCGCCACCCTCGGCTCCGCCCTGGAACGCGTCGACGGGCTCGCCGCCGCCGTCCTGGACAGCTCACCCATCCGCGCCGGCGACGCCCTCGTGATCATCTCGCTGTCCGGCCGCAACGCCCTGCCCGTCGAGATGGCCATGAACGCCCGCGCCCTCGGCGTACGGGTCATCGGCGTCACCTCGGTCGCCTACGCCACCGAGACCAGGTCCCGGCACGTCTCCGGGACGTACCTCAAGGACCACTGCGACCTCGTCCTCGACTCCAAGATCGCCGTCGGCGACGCCGAACTCACCCTCGACACCGTCCCGGCCCCCTTCGCCCCCGCCTCCACCGTCGTCACCACCGCCCTCCTCCAGGCGGTCATGGCCACCGCCGCCGGCGTCCTGGCCGACCGCGGCATCGAGCCCCCGCTGCTGCGCTCCGGCAACGTCGACGGCGGCCACGAGTGGAACGGCCGCGTCTTCGAGGAGTACGCGGACCGGATCTTCTACCGGCGCTGACGCCGGCCGCCCATCCGCCTCCCGCGCCCCGCCCCTGCTCCCGGCCGTGTACAACAATTCCCTCAATCTTGCGGGAACCCGATGTGTGCTGCGTCACGTTCCAGTTGAATGAAGGCCAGTGAGCGAACCGACGCGCCGTACGTGCGGACGCAGCCTGCAGGGGGTCCAGGTGAGTGCTTCCCGGCGTAGTGGGACCACCGACGAGCTGGGGCCGGACGAGCCCGAGCCGGAGCGGGACGGTCCACAGGACACGGACGGCCCGAACGGGCCGGAGGGCCCCGAGGGCCCGGACGGCTCCGACCTGCTCGCCGCCCTGCTCGACGGCATGGACGCGGCCCTGTGCGCCTTCGACGCCCATGGGGTCGTCACCCACTGGAACCGGGAGGCCGAACGCATCCTCGGCTGGACCGCGTCCGAGGCGGTCGGCCGCCACGGCTTCGCCGGCTGGGCCGTGCGCAGCGCCGACGCCGAGGAGGTCGAGGGGCGGCTGATGTCCGCCATGCACGCGCCCGGACGGCAGGTGCACGAGTTCGCGCTGCTCACCAAGGACGGCGGCCGTGTGCTCGTCCGCACCCAGTCGGCAGCCGTGCGCGGACCCGACGGCAAGGCCGCCGGCCTGTACTGCGCCTTCAGCGAGGTCCACGCACAGATCGACCTCGAACGGTCCATCGCACTCAGCGAAGCCCTCTTCGAGGACGCCTCCTGGGGTGTCGTCCTCGTCGACGCCGACCTGCGCGCCGCCGTGGTCAACGCCCACGCGGCCCGCGCGCTCGGCACCGGACGCACGGCCGCCCTCGGCCGCCCCCTCGGCGAACTGCTCTCCCAGGGCGTGGAGGAACTGGAGAGCGCACTCACCCACGTCCTCGCGGAGGGCGCGCCGCCCGCCCCAGCCGAGATCTGGGTGAGCGTGCGCACTCCCGAGGGCGAGAAGCGACGCTGCTGGCGCAGCGGCTTCGTACGCCTGGCCTCCCCCCTCGCCGAGGAACCCGTGCCCCTCGGCGTCGCATGGCTCTTCGTCGACGTCACCGAGGCCAGGCAGGGCGAGCAGGAGGCCTCACTGCTGCGCTTCCGCACCAACCAGCTGCACCGCGCCGCCCGTGCCGCAGCCGAGTGCGAGGACCCGGCCGAGGCCGCCACTGTCCACCTGGACTTCGCGCTCGCCGGCTTCGCCGACCACGCCCTGATCGACCGCGTGGCCGGCGGCCCCGCGCGGAACGACGACGAGACCACAGCACCGGTACGGCTCGTCCGCGTGGCCGCCACCCCTTCCGGCGGCCCCGGCCCCAGCCTGCTCACCGGCCAGGCCGGACTGCCCGTCCGCTACGGCGACGGTCACCCCGCCCTTCAGTGCATCGACCGGATCGGCTCCGTACGGGCCACCGTCGGCACCGTACCGCCCGAACAGGCACGCGAGTGGGCCCTGGCCCGCCAGTGGCCCGCGGACGCCGTCCACGCCCTGTGCGCGGTCCTGCGCAGCCGCGGCCGCACCCTCGGCGTCGTGACCTTCCTGCGGACCTCCGGCCGCAACCCCTTCGAACGCGCCGACGCGGCCCACGCCGAGGACGTGGCCGTACGCATCGCGACCGCCCTGGACCTGGCCGCCCTGCTGGAGGACGGCCACGGCTGAGACAGCACACGGCGGGCCTGCGGGCATACACCTCCGAACCCGCACCCGGCCTCGTCGAGCGCGGCCCCGATGTTGCGCCGGCACTGCGTCGTTCTGTCATGGGCGGAACGCCGGCGTCGCGAAAAAACGGTTGATCGAAGGCCGAGCGGTTCTTAGGGTGTGGCTCACACGAGAAGGGAGGTGGTTCGGCAGATGTATGAGAACCGGACGCGTGAGGTGGCTGCGGGCTAGCGGCCCGTCACCACATCCAGTGCGGTGCCGGACCAGCGCGTGACAGATGCGTGCAGCCGGCCCCAATCCCAAGCAGTCACCCGACCCGCGAGCTGCCGGTACGTCCGGCCGGCTTCTCCGCCGTCAGGCGGAGGGACCCAGCTCGCGGGTCGTCTGCGTGTACGGGGAGTGCGGCGCCGTAGAAGGACTCGGCCCGGCGTTTCGCCGGAGCGCTCCGGTTGTCAGTGGTATGCGTCAGAATTGAGTCCAGGGCCAGCGCACGCGCCAGGGAGCCGTCGAGCTTCCGGCAGAGGTAATCGAGGGGCATGTATGTCCGGACTGATCGACACCACGGAGATGTATCTCCGCACCATCCTCGAGCTGGAGGAGGAAGGCGTCGTCCCCATGCGCGCCCGGATCGCCGAGCGGCTCGACCAGAGCGGGCCGACGGTGAGCCAGACGGTCGCGCGGATGGAGCGCGACGGTCTGGTGGCGGTGGCTCCGGACCGGCACCTGGAGCTCACGGACGAGGGCCGACGGCTGGCCACGCGGGTGATGCGCAAGCACCGGCTCGCGGAGTGTCTGCTGGTCGACGTGATCGGCCTGGAGTGGGAGCAGGTGCACGCCGAGGCCTGCCGCTGGGAGCACGTGATGAGCGAGGCGGTGGAGCGCCGCGTGCTGGAGCTGCTGCGCCACCCGACGGAGTCGCCGTACGGCAATCCGATCCCGGGCCTGGAGGAGCTGGGCGAGAAGGACGGCGCGGACCCGTTCCTGGACGAGGGCATGGTGTCGCTGGCCGATCTGGATCCGGGTTCCGACGGCAAGACGGTCGTGGTGCGCCGTATCGGTGAGCCGATCCAGACGGACGCGCAGCTGATGTACACGCTGCGCCGCGCGGGTGTGCAGCCCGGCTCGGTGGTGAGTGTGACGGAGTCGGCGGGCGGTGTGCTGGTCGGCAGTGGGGGAGAGGCGGCCGAGCTGGCGGCGGACGTGGCCTCCCATGTCTTCGTGGCCAAGCGCTGAGCCGGCCGGTGGCACTACTGACGTAGCGTCATCCTTTCGGGTGAGCTTTTCGGAATTTTGGTCAACTGCCGTGACTCCTGGGGTTGTTGTGGCGTCATCGCCGATTCCGGTGAATCCAGAATTCCGTGCGTCGAATCGCAGCGCGCGGACGTTTCGCGTGCGAGGCTGTCGCGAGAGGGATCTGGTCTGAAGGGGGCGGGCGGATGTGCCGCAGTCGTGTGGAGGGCCCCGGCGCCGTGTGGCGCCGGGGCCTGTCCTCCCCTGTGCTGACCCGGAGCCCCGAGCTCTCAGGGTCATCCCCCTCGGACCTCTTTTCCCCGAGTGGTCCGCCTCCCGTTGAAGATCTCCCCGTGGCGGCGGCGATCATTCCTGGCAGGGTGTCACTCGAACGAGGGGTGTTCGTGGCGCAGACGGCTTTTTCGAATAGGTATTCGATAATCTGGGTGTGACGGGCGGCGTGGGACCCGCGCTGCAGGAATGTGCACGACGGCAGGGACAACGCGGAACGCGGCTCGAGTGGAGCTGGGGGGTGCCAGGACCAATGGCGCGGCGCATCGACGTGACCGGAGCGGGTGGCGTACGGCTTGCCGCCTGGGAGTTCGGCGATCCTCCGAAGACCGATCCGGCGGGCTTCGGCACGAGCGACCCGGCGGGCGCGGCCGACCCGGCCGGCCGGCCGTTCGTACCGGCCCAGTCCGGCCCGCGCGGTCCCGACGGGCCCCGCGCACCGCATGCACCGCCCGGGCCCATGGCCGGCCCCGGGCCGGAGCGGACCAGCGGCGTGCTGTTATTGCACGGCCTGATGGGCCGCGCCTCGCACTGGGCGTCCACCGCCCGCTGGCTCTCCGAGCGGCACCGCGCCGTCGCCCTCGACCAGCGCGGCCACGGCCGGAGCGAGAAGCCCCCGCAGGCCGCCTACACCCGTGAGGCCTATGTGGAGGACGCCGAGGCCGCCCTCGATCAGCTCGGCCTCGCCCCGGCCGTCGTCATCGGTCACGCCATGGGCGCGCTGACCGCCTGGCAGCTCGCCGCCAGGCGCCCGGACCTGGTCCGCGGTGTGATCATCTGCGATATGCGGGCCTCCGCGCTCGGCGCGACCTCCCAGCGCGAGTGGGAGGACTGGTTCAAGGCGTGGCCCGTCCCCTTCGCCACCCTCGCCGACGTCCGCAAGTGGTTCGGCGAGGACGACCCCTGGGTGGAGCGTCCCAACCCGGTCCGCGGCGAGTTCTACGCCGAGGTCATGCACGAGGCCGCGGACGGGTGGCGCCCCGTCTTCGAACCGCAGCAGATGCTCACCTCCCGCGAGACGTGGGTGTACGACGCGCACTGGGAGGAGCTCGCCCAGGTCCGCTGCCCCGCCCTCGTCGTCCGCGGCCTCGACGGTGAGCTCGGCCGTGCCGAGGCCCAGGAGATGGTCCGTGTCCTGCCGCGCGGCCAGTACGCGGAGGTCGCCGACGCGGGCCACCTCGTCCACTACGACCAGCCGGAGGCCTGGCGCGCGGCCATCGAGCCGTTCCTGGACGCGGTGCTCACGAGCTGACGGTCCCTCAGCCCTTGCTCACCGCCGTCAGGATCTCCGGTAGGCGGGCCGCGGTGCGCGGGGCCGCCAGGCGCAGGCCCAGGACGGTGAGCGCGGCCCCGTGGACCACGCCGGCCGGCAGCAGCAGCCAGCTCCAGTCGTCGCCGGTCGCGCTCACGTTCGCCCAGATCACCAGGGCGATGACGGGGGAGCACAGCAGGGCCGCGGCGACCATGCCGCCGAAGATGGAGATCCAGGCGAGGCCGGCCTGGCCGGGGGCCACGTTCTTGTAGCCCTCCTGCGGGATGGAGTACGGGAAACGGGCGGAGGTCCAGGCGCCGGTCGCCAGCATCGCGCCGAGCAGGGCGAAGGACAGGCCGAGCACCTCGGGCAGCCGTGGCCAGTCGCCGAGCAGGGCCGTCGTCACCACGGTGACGAGGGTGGCGTACGGCAGGGTGATCACCAGCAGGGCCAGCGCCCGCCCGCGCAGCTCGACGTAGGCGTCGCGCGGGGAGGAGATGGCCAGCGCGACCATCCAGAAGGCGGAGGTGTCCTGCCCGAACTGGTTGTACATCTGGATGCCGAGCATTCCGGCGGCGAAGCAGGCGAAGTACGGCGATCCGGTGCCCTGCAGCGCGTTGAAGACCGGCACGATCAGGCCGATGGCGAGCGAGGTCACCCAGGCCGCCTTGGTCTTGGGGTCGCGCCAGACGTAGCGCAGGCTGCGTTCCATGACGGTGCCGGTCCGGCCGGCCGGCAGCAGCCGTGCCAGGCCGCCCGTGCGGGTCCGTTCGCGGGCGGCGCTGCCGGCGCCCTGGAGCGTCGAGGCGTCGGGGGCGGTCATCAGCCGGGTCAGGCTGCGCGCCCACACGCCCAGCAGGGCGGTCAGGGCGGCCGCGGTCAGCGCCAGTTGGGCGGCCGCGACGCCGTAGGAGCCGCTGCTCGCCGCGTCCACCGCGCCCACGGCGGACGCGGGCGGCACCCAGCGCAGCACGTCCGCGGCCGGGTCGAGCTGGGCCAGTCCCGCCGAGCCGAGGCGCTGCATGCCGAAGTTGACCAGCTGGGCGCCGATCGCGATCACCAGGCCGCTCAGCACGGCCAGGTCCCGGCCCTTGCGGCTGGTCAGCAGCCTGATGTTCGCGGCGGCCACGGCACGCGCAAGGGCCACGCACACCAGCAGCGCCAGGGCGACGGCGACGGCCGCGACGACGTACGCGGCCGTCCCGTGCGCCACCGAGATCACGCAACCCACCAGCAGCAGCACCGTGAACAGCGGTCCGATGCCGACCAGGGAGGCCGCCAGCAGCGCCCGTACCAGGGGCATCGGGCGCAGCGGCAGCATCACCAGGCGGGTCGGGTCGAGGGTCTCGTCGCCGCTGGGGAAGAACAGCGGCATCACGGCCCAGCCGAGGGCCAGCACGGCCACCCCGGGGAGGGCCACGGAGGCGGCGTGCGCGTGGCCGCGCAGGGCGATCAGGCCGAGCAGCTGCAGCGCGGCGAACAGCAGCACGACGACGGCCGACGCGATGTACGCGGCCCGCCGCCCGCCGGACTGCCTGAGCCCGTTGCGCAGCAGCGACAGTTTCAGGCGTACCACGACAGGGGTGATCGGGGCGGTCCCGGCGACGGACGTCGCTTCCGTACCGGCGCTCATCGTGTCCCGCCGCCCAGCCAGTCGAGGTCGGAACCGGCGTCCCGGCTCTGCGCGCCGACGAGTTCGAGGAACGCCTGCTGGAGGGTGGGCGCCGCGCCGCGCACCTCGGCGAGGGTGCCGTGGGCGCGGATGCGGCCCGCGGCCATGACGGCCACCCAGTCGCACAGGGACTCGACCAGCTCCATGACGTGCGAGGAGAACACCACGGTGGCGCCGGAGGCGGTGTAGCGCTCCAGGACGCCCCGGATGGTCTGCGCGGACACCGGGTCCACGCCCTCGAACGGCTCGTCGAGGAAGAGGACTTCGGGGTTGTGCAGCAGTGCGGCCGCGAGCCCGATCTTCTTGCGCATGCCGGTGGAGTAGTCGACGACGAGCTTGTGCTGGGCGCCGGCGAGGTCGAGCACGTCGAGCAGTTGCGTCGCCCGCCGGTCCACCTCGGCACCGGGCAGCCCGCGCAACCGCCCCGAGTACGCCAGCAGTTCGCGCCCCGAGAGCCGCTCGAAGAGCCGCAGACCCTCCGGCAGCACCCCGATCCGCGCCTTGACCGCCACCGGGTCCCGCCACACGTCGTGCCCGACGACCTCGACGGTCCCCTGGTCGGGCCGCAGCAGCCCGGTCACCATGGAGAGCGTGGTGGTCTTCCCGGCCCCGTTGGGTCCGACCAGCCCGATGAACTTGCCGGCCGGCAGGTCCAGATCGATCCCGGCGACGGCGACCTGCTGCCCGAACCGCTTCCAGAGCCCCTGTACGCGTACGGCGGCTGAACCCACCTCTGCTCCCTCGGTCATGCATGAACCCTACGGGGGAACAGCCGACCCGGAAGGGGCGCAGGTCACCTGTCCCTTCCGCACGCATAGGCCAACGGCGAGATCAACTCCTCCACATCCGGCAGCCAGCGGTTCACCGCGGTCGGCCGGCAGGCCCACTGCACGGCCCCCCGGGACCCGTACCGCGTGGGCGGCGCGGCCACGTACGTGCCCTCGCCGAGCGCGACCAGGTCGAGCGAGGCCGGCGACCATCCCAGCTTCCGTACCAGCTCGGGCACCTTCACGGTCGCCCCCGGCAGCACGAAGAACTGCATCCGCCGCTCCGGAGTCAGGGCCACCGGCCCGAGCGTCAGCTCCATCCGCTCCATCCGGGCCAGCGCGAGGAACCCGGCCGTCTCCGGGACGGAGATCGCGTCGAAGGTACGGCCGGTGGGCAGCAGGATCGACGCCGTGGGCTGCTTGTGCCACATCCGGCGGACCACGGTCGCGCTGCCGGTCGCCTGGGTCGCCCAGTCCTCGCGCGCCGGGTGTGCGCCGGGTGCGGCGCACGCGCGATCGCCGCAGGAGCAGCGCTGCACCCCGCCGACCGCTTCCAGCCAGGTGCCGGGGAACACGTCCCAGTGGCGCTCCTCGGCGTAGCGAACGGCTGTCTCGAGCAGCGAGTCCCCGCGCTGCTTGGGGATCTGACCGGCAATCTGTGCGGCTTCCGTGCCCGCGATCGTCTCTTCCACGCTCCACTCAACTCCCCCACCCACCTCGGGTTACGGGCGTAGCGCGCGCGGGGGAGGAGCATCGATTCCGCACCTGGGGCGCATGGATGCATGCGTGGGGGCGCGCGGGAGGATCGCCGGCGGACGGTGGGTAGTCCTGTGTGGGGGTGGATTTCACTGTTACCCCGGCAATCCTCGCATGCCTCGCATTTTCGGTATGTCCATGGGGCATTGATCTTCACGGCTGGTTCCTTTCGCCGGAAGGCGCGGGGGCCCGGCCGCGGAAGACACGTCAACTCGGTGCGTGGGCAGGCACCGCAGCCACAGGGGGTTTACGCCATGGCCGCAAGGCCTCTCGTCGCGCGGCAGCCGAACGAACGGCTGCAGGCGCTCATCCAGGAAGCGGGCTGCTCGAACGCCGGGCTGGCCCGCCGGGTCAACATGTGCGGTGCCGAGCACGGCCTCGACCTGAGGTACGACAAGACGTCCGTGGCGCGCTGGCTGCGCGGACAGCAGCCGCGTGGGCGGGCCCCGGCGATCATCGCCGAGGCGCTGGGCCGCAAGCTCGGCCGTACGGTCACGATCGACGAGATCGGCATGGCCAACGGCAAGAACCTCGCCTCGGGCGTGGGCCTGCAGTTCTCGCCGACGGTCCTGGGGGCCATCGAGCAGGTCTGCGAGCTGTGGCGCAGTGACGTGGGCCGCCGGGACTTCCTGACCGGCTCCTCCGTCGCCGCCTCGGCGCTGGTCGAGCCGAGCCGCGACTGGCTGATCTCCGCGCCGGACGGACAGGTCGCGCGCTCGGCCGGGCCGCGGGTGGGGCAGTCCGACGTGGCGGCCGTCCGGGCCATGACGCAGGCGCTGGTCGATCTGGACCACACCTACGGCAGCGGGCATGTGCGCCCGGTGGTCGTGCACTACCTCAACAGCGTCGTCTCGGGGCTGCTGGCCGGGTCCTACCGGGAGGCGGTGGGCCGTGATCTGTTCGCCGCGGTGGCCCGGCTGACCGAGCTCGCCGGGTACATGGCCGTGGACACCGGGCAACCGGGCCTCGCCCAGCGGTACTACATCCAGGCACTGCGTCTCGCCCAGGCGGCCGGGGACCGCGGCTACGGCGGCTATGTCCTGGCCGCCTCCATGAGTCACCTCGCCGCGCAGCTGGGAAACCCGCGTGAGATCGCGCAGTTGGCGCGGGCCGCGCAGGAGGGGGCGCGCGGGCGCGTGACCCCGCGCGCGGAGTCGATGTTCCACGCGGCGGAGGCGCGCGGGCACGCCCTCATGGGTGACGCGCGGGCGGCGCAGCTCGCGTCCGGGCGGGCGGTGAGCGCGCTGGAGGCCGCCGAGCCGGACTCCGGGGACGATCCGCCCTGGATCGCGCACTTCGACAAGGCCTACCTCGCCGACGAGTTGGCGCACTGCCACCGGGACCTGGGGCAGGCGGAGGCGGCGGCGCGGTGGGCGCAGGAGGCGCTCGCCGGGCATCCCGCCTCGCGCGCGCGGCGGCGGGCCATCGGCTATGTGCTGCTCGCCACCGCGCAGGTGCAGCAGCGGGAGGTCGAGCAGGCGTGCAACACCGGTCTGAAGGCGGTGGAGTTGCTGGAGCGGCTGCGTTCCAACCGGGGCGCGGAGTACCTGGACGACTTCCAGCAGCGCCTGGACCCCTACCGGGACGAGGCGGTGGTAAGGGAGTTCGGGGCACGCCTGGAGGTGCAGGTGGCGGCGTGAGAGCGGCCTCCTGAGCCAGGTACAGCGCCTTGCGCGCGGGTTTTGTTACTGCGGTCACAGCGACGGAGATCACGCCCCGTGCTGCGTGGCACCGGGCTCCGGGGACCCGGTAGCGTGAGCCGACGATTCCGAAGGTCCCCCAATCGTAGGAGTCCCGGTGACGCAGAGTGGACAGGGCGAGGAGCCCTCGGCGCGGTCCGCGCGCGAAGGCATCGTGCTGCCCTCCGACGGTGGTGAGCCCCTGCTCCCGGGCATGACGGGCGGGCCGGGCGGCCGTCCGCCCGCGCAGCCGGCCGGCCAGGTCCCGGCCTCGGCTCCGGCCGGTGGTCAGGCCTGGGGGCAGCCGTGGGGCCCCGGACAGCAGCAGACCCCGCCCGCGCAGCCCGGACAGCCCGGACAGCCCGGACAGCCTGGGCAGTCCGGGCAGGACTGGCAGGCGCCGCCCGCGCAGGCGTGGGGCTCCCCGGAGCCGTACCGGCAGGCGCCCCCGGCGCACTGGGACGCGCAGGGCGGCGGCCCGGGCGGTGCGGGCCCCCTGCCGCCGGAGGCAGCCCCGGGCCACGGCGGGCAGGGCGCTGCCCCGCAGCCGCCGTACCAGCAGCACAACCCGGCAGCGGCCCCGCAGCCGTCCGCCGGCGCCGCCCCGTACGGCGGCGCCCCGTACGGCGCTCCGTACGGCGACGAGGGCGCGACCCAGTACCTGCCGCCGGTCGCCGTCGTGGCCCCCTCGCCGGTGGACGAGGGGGCGACGCAGTACCTGCCGCCGGTGACGCCCGAGGCGCCCGGCGACCCGGCGACGCGGTTCCTGGGCCGCATACCGCAGGGCGGCGGCGTACCGCTGCCGCCCGCCCCGGCCGGTGGGGGTTCCGATGCCGAGGCCACCCAGTACATCGCGCCCGTGGACGCCCAGGCGGGCGGCGCCGCCCCGTACGGCGCCGGCGGTCGGCAGACGCCCGCCGAGTTCGACAGTCTCTTCCGCAGCGGCCCCGGCGGCGAGGCCCCGGCCGCGTCGACCCAGCAGCTGCCCCGCTTCGAGCAGCCCCGGTCCGCCGCTCAGGGCCACGCCCAGCCCGTGTACCCGTCCGGCCCGGGCGGCGGCTCGTTCGGTGGGCCCGACGGCGACGGCGACGGCGGGGGCCGCGGAGGCCGGCGGGTGCCGCTGATCGCGGCCGTGGGCGTCGGCATCGTGGTGCTCGGCGTCGGGGCCGGCGCCCTGCTCAGCGGTGGCGGCGGTGGCGACGGCCGGAGCAGCGACAAGAACACGAACGTCTCCGCCACCGCGCCCGCCACCGACGGCTCCGCCTCGGCGTCCGCCGATCCGGCCCGGCAGCAGGCGGCCGCGCTGGACAAGCTGCTGTCCGACAGCGGCGGCAGCCGCGCCTCCGTGATCAAGGCGGTGGCCGACGTCAAGAACTGCGACAACCTCGGCCAGGCGGCCTCCGATCTGCGCAGCGCGGCCGAGCAGCGCAAGGGCCTGGTGACCCGCCTGGGACAGCTGTCCGTCGACAAGCTGCCCAGCAACGCCGAGCTGACCACCGCGCTCACCAGCGCGTGGAAGGCCTCCGAGTCGGCCGACCGGCACTACGCGGCCTGGGCCGACCAGGTCGGCGGCGGCAAGAAGGGCTGCCGCAAGGGCCACGCCCGCACCACCGGCGAGACCCAGGCCGGCAACCGCGAGAGCGGTGTCGCCAGTGCCCAGAAGGTCAGGGCGGCCCAGCTGTGGAACGCGATCGCCCGGACCTACGGCCTCACCCAGCGCCAGCCGACCCAGCTCTGACCGGCCTGCTCCGGCCGGCCCGCGGCTGTGAGCGGGCCGCGGCCGTGACCGGCCCGCGGCCGGCGCGACCGGCCGCGGCGGTCAGTCGACGTCCGCGTCGTCCAGGGTCTTCATCACGTCGGTGAAGCCCTTCGTGGCGGACACCAGGCGTCCCTGTCTCACCACCTGGAGGGTCACGGCGGCGTTGACCAGGCGGGCGAAGCCCACGGAGGCCAGTACGTCGGACAGGCGCCAGCTCAGGGGCGGGGTCAGGCCGCCGGTGTCGACCCGGAGGCCGGCGTCGAGGGTGTGCCGTACCGAGTCGGCGCTGACCTCGCCGGAGCCGATCTTCTCGAGGACGGCCCGCAGCACCGTGTAGGCGATCCAGGTGGTCTGCACCCCGGCGTCCGCGGGGTCGACGCGGTTGTCGCCGAAGGCCTCCTCGTTGATCACCTTCTTCATCGCGTCCCAGCGCGGGTCGTCCGCCACCGGGTACCAGCCGGTGATGTACGAGCCCTCGTACGGCCCGGACTGCCCGCCGCCGGCGTCGATCACCGTCTGGTCGACGCTGCCGAGCACCGCGGCGGTGCGCACCGCCGGATAGTTCTCGCGGGCGCGGCGGAAGGAGTCCATGAAGATGTCCGTGCGCTCCCCGAGCGCGGGGATCACGCAGCCCTTCCTGCCCGGCGCGGCGGTCGCCCGCCCGAGCGCCTGGGCGGCCTGGCCGGAGTACTCGGTGGCGTCCTCGGCCGCCCGCTGGTCCTGGGCGGTGGGGTGCCCCCCGGCCTTGAGGCCGGCGTTGAGCAGGCCGGGCAGTTCGTCGCCCGCGATGGTGTCGGGCCGTACGAGGGTGACGGGACCGCACCCCGCGGCCGCCAGTTCCCTGCCGAGGCCGACCAGCAGCGCCGGCTGGCCGCCGTTGACGGGGTAGGACAGTGCCCGGGTGAACTCGGTGGTGGTCACCCCGTAGCCGCCGATGTACGGGATGCCCGCGCCCTCCAGCGGTGGGAAGTAGGAGTCGCTGTACTGGCTGTAGGAGCCGACGACGGCGACCACGTTCTCCTTGACGGCGAGCCGGGCGCACTTGGCCGCTTCCACGCTGTCGTTGCTCTCGTTGCAGGTCAGGACGTTGAGCTTGCGGCCGGCGATGCCCCCGTGGGTATTGATCCAGCGGGCGTAGGCCCGTGCCATGGCCGGCATCCCGGGCTTGTTGGTCGCCCTGGTGTTCTCCGGCGCCCAGGTCATCACCGTGACGGTGCCGCCCCCGGAGCCCCCCGTGGCACCGGGGATGACACCGCACCCGGCGGTGAGCGAGGCACAGGCCGCCAGCGCGCCCGCGGCCAGCAGGAGTCTTCTTCTGACGGGCCGGGTGGAGGTGGGGGGGAACGTGCTGCGCGTGCGTCGCCTGCCGGTCATGGACACGCACGATTCCGTCACATCGCTAACCTGCGAGTGACCCATGGTCAACGAAGAGTGACGTAAAGGTGAATTACGGGGGCCGGTGGGACCGCTGGGGCGGAGAACGTACGATCGATGACCGTGCAAGGTGTGGAGAACTCTTCCCGTCGCGGCCGTCGCTCCTCCACCATGGGCGGCATGCCACTCAACGACATGCCGTGGTGGCGCTGGCGCAGCAATGTGCGCTCCGCGCTGCACATGCTCTCCGACCCGGCGTTCCAGCGGGACGTCTGGCTGGCCGGCGTGGAGGGGTACGGCGACGTCACGGACGCCGTCTACCGCCTGGTCGAGGACACCTGGCTGGACAGCTGGTCCGCCGAGAAGTACGTCGGCACGATCTTCCGGGACTCGCAGGAGGCGGCGCTCGTGGACACCGCCGTCCTGCGGGTGCTGCGGATCATGCACCAGGTCGGGCCGGACGCGCCGGTGGCCGCGTACGTCGAGCACCACGCCTGGCCGGAGGCGGTGCGGGCAGCCCGGGACGCGCACGTGCGCCTCGCGGCGAGCGACGGCGACGACCCCGACGCGCCGCCGCGGAGCCTGGAGGTGCTGCGAATAATGACGCGTTCGGCCTGAGACGCCGGGCCGGGCGGGCCGTTCCGTCCTGCGGGACGCCTGCCCACGGCCCTGGGCCGTGTGGGACCCTGTCCTGCATGAACGAGCAGTCCACCGGAGTCGCGGCCAAGGCCGACCAGTACGTCCTCATCCTCTCCTGCCCGGACAGGCAGGGCATCGTGCACGCCGTGTCGAGCTACCTGTTCATGACCGGCTGCAACATCGAGGACAGCCAGCAGTTCGGCGACCACGACACGGGACTGTTCTTCATGCGCGTCCACTTCTCGGCCGAGGCGCCGGTGACCGTGGACAAGCTGCGGGCCAGCTTCGCGGCGATCGGTGACTCCTTCGGCATGGAATGGCAGATCCACCGGGCCGACGAGAAGATGCGGGTCGTGCTGTTGGTCAGCAAGTTCGGGCACTGCCTGAACGACCTGCTCTTCCGCGCCCGGATCGGGGCGCTGCCGGTGGAGATCGCGGCGGTGGTGTCCAACCACACCGAGTTCGCCGAGCTGGTGGGGTCGTACGACATTCCCTTCCACCACATCCCGGTGACCAGGGACACCAAGGCCGAGGCCGAGGCGCGGCTCCTGGAGATCGTGCGGGGGGAGAACGTCGAACTGGTCGTCCTCGCCCGCTACATGCAGGTCCTCTCGGACGACCTGTGCAAGCAGCTCAGCGGCCGGATCATCAACATCCACCACTCCTTCCTGCCGAGCTTCAAGGGCGCCAAGCCGTACCACCAGGCGCACGCCCGGGGCGTCAAGCTGATCGGCGCGACCGCCCACTACGTGACCGCCGACCTCGACGAGGGCCCGATCATCGAGCAGGAGGTCGAGCGGGTCGGCCACGACGCCACCCCGGACCAACTGGTCGCGGTCGGCCGGGACGTGGAGTGCCAGGCGCTGGCGCGCGCGGTGAAGTGGCACGCCGAGCGCCGGATCCTGCTCAACGGGCGGCGGACGGTGGTCTTCGCCTAGTGCGATCGGCAAGGTTCACCGGCTCGCGGCGCCCGGCACGGCACCTCGCCGCGTTGTCGCATCACCCGAGTACATCCGCAGTACGCGGGCGATGCTCCGCCCTGCGATGCACCGCACCGGACGCCGCGAGCTTTCCGGCAAACCTTTCCGGCCACAGCACTAGGGGGTACGGCCCCGGCGTCACATACGGCTCAGCGACGCCGCCGCGTACAGCACGTCCCTGATCGCCTCACGGTCGCCCAGCTGGCCGGCCGCGGCCTCCTGCGGGGCGACGTGCCCGGCGGCCAGCCGGCAGAACTCCACGCCGTCCAGCGCCACATGGGCCACCTCGTGGTCCGTGGAGCCCACCGCCCCGGGTGCGTCGAGCGGGATCAGCCACTCGCCCCCGCCGAGCCCCTCGATCTCCAGCCGCAGACTGCGCCCGGGCTCGCCCGCGGCCACCAGGTGCCGGGAGCGGGCCGGCGCGGCGAGCCCGGCCTGCCGCCGGGCTGCCAGCACGCCCGGCAGCATCCGTGCCGCGAGGTCGATCATCCGGTGCAGGTGCCCCGGGGCCGGCGGCTCGTAGGGGTAGTCCACCGCCCCCGCGATGTCCTCCGCATGCACCCAGCACTCGAAGGCCCGGTCCAGCATGGCGTCGCACAGCGGCAGTTCGAAGTCGCCGTAGTGCACGTTCGGCCCGCCCCGGGCGCCGCTCGTGAAGGACACCGTCCGTACGAGGGCGTGCGTCTGCTCCCGCCAGGGCGCCCGCACGGAGCGGGTCGGCGGGAAGTGCGAGGCGCTCCAGTACGCCTCGGTGCGCGCCGCGGGTGTCGGTTCCTCGGCGCCGGGGTCACCGAGCGGGTCGTCGAGCCCGAGCGCGACCGCGACCAGTCCGTCGACACTCATCAGGTGCGCGATGACCCCGGCGACGGTCGTACGACGGCTCGCCGCGCCGTCGTCCTCGAACCACCGCAGCCGCACCGGGGCGTGCCACTCGGAGTCCCCTATGTCCTGCAGCAGCGCGTCCAGGCGCGCCGTCTCGGCGTCGTACGGGGCCGCCCACTCGGGCACCGGGATCTGCGGCGCCCGCCGCTCCAGGCAGCCCTGGAGGACCCGGGTGCGCAGCCCCGGATCCAGGTCCAGGCTCTCCGGCGGGTGCAGCAGGCCGACCGCCTCCCGCAGCCGGCGCGCCTCGTCCGCGCAGGTGCCGCAGGTGCCGAGGTGCTCCTCGACGGCGGCGGTCTCCGCCGGTGAACAGGCGGCCAGCGCCCATGCCCCGAGGAGCGACTTCAGGACGTCGTGCTCCAGCACGAGTCCGGGCTGCTGCTTCAGCTCGGCCAACTCCTCCGGTCTCGGCAGCGGCTGTCCGGTGTCCTCCACGGACGTGCGGGGCATCGGTATGCGCGGCGGGTGCTTGCCGTGTCCGTCGTACCCGCCGTCCTCACCGAACGGCCCGGGGCCCCGGCTCATGCCGCACCCCCGATTCCGGGCGGAGCGTCCGGCGCTCCGGCGTCGTGGGCGGTGGACAGCAGCTGAAGGCCGAGGCGGAGCCGGCGGCGGGCCTCGTCCTCGGTGACGCCGAGGTCGACGGCGGTCTGGCGGTAGTCGCGGCGCTGGAAGTAGGCCAGTTCGAGGGCGGCGCGCAGCGGGGCGGGCATGGAGTGGACGATGTAGTCGGCGCGGGCGGCCACCGAGGCGCGGCGCACCCTGAGCTCCAGCTCCTCCGGGGAGCCCTCGCCGGCGCGGGCCAGGGCGGCGGTCTCGGTGGTGCGCAGCCGCTGCACGGCGAGGCGGTGGGTCAGCCCGGCCACCCAGGAGCGCAGGGGGCCCTGTCCGGGGTCGTAGGCGTCGGGGTGCTCCCAGACGTGGGCGAAGACCTCCCGGGTGATGCCGTCGGCGGCCTGTTCGTCGCCGAGGACGCGGTGGGCGAGGCCGTGCACGAGCGAGGCGAACCGGTCGTAGAGCTCACCGAGGGCGGCCGCCTCTCCGCGTGCGAGCCGCTGCTGCATCCTGCGGTCCCAGCGGGGCGGTGCGTCCTTCTTCGCCATGCGGCCCCCTCCACGCCCGGCCATCTCACCTCGAATGTAGTCGGCACGTCAGACAGCGCACGCCCCTTTGTGGCAATGTGCGCCCCCTGAAGAGCCGCAGGTGGTAAGGGACACGCGGGTCGATTTGTCCTCTGTTGGGCAACTTGTTCCCGCAGTCTCGTCCGCACCTTCTCTTTCGTATCAACTCCGATCGAACACGATCGAAGGTGACCGAAACAAGCCCCTTGGTGAACGGTATTGGTTTGTCGCTCGGCGTTTGGGGGAACGGCCGCTGGGCAGCCGCGCGGAAACAAGCGTAGGAACTGCTTCCGTTTTCGAGTGGTTCCGGGGAAGTTCCGGTGAGCGGAGGGCGGGCCGTGGCGTTCAAGGTGACCGGCGACGAACAGGGCGGGTGGAGCGTGCTCTCGGTCGCGGGCGAACTGGATCTGGTGACCTCGCCGGTGCTGCGCCAGCGGGTGCACGAGGCGGTGGCCGACGGCCGCCACCATCTCGTCCTGGACCTCTCGGGGGTCTTCTTCTGCGACTCCAGCGGCGTCGGCGTCCTCATCGCCGCCCGCCGGCTGATCCGCTCCTGCCAGGGCCGGCTGCGGCTGATCCTCCCGGCCCGCGGTGCGGTCGACGGCTCGCACGTCAACCGCGTGCTCGGCGCCCTCGGCGTCCGCCGCCTCTTCGACGTCTACCCGGACCTTCCGGCGGCGCTGGACGAGGAACCGCTGTCCGCCTGAGAACCCGGTGCCCGCGACGGCGGCCGGGGCGCGCGGGCGTCAGTCCGGCCTGCCCTTCGCGGCGGTGACGAACCCGGTCGCCGTCGTCCGTGTGACGTCACGCACCGCGTCGAACTCCTCCCGCCCGTCCGCCCTGTGCACCCGGTCGATCCGCCACCGGGCCCGCCGCCCCTGCTCCACGCACGTCTGGTCGGGCGTGGGCATCTGCACCCGGAACAGCGCCTCCCGCGCCAGGGCCTCGGGGCGCAGGACTCCGGCCGGGCCGCCATGCCCCCCTCCGGTGGGCCGCCGTGCCACACGGTTGTCCGCGAATTCCCCCGGTCTTGGCACAACCGTCGTTTTCCCGTCCCCCGAGGGGGCTTCACGTCGTACGCTCCCTGCCAGACGTACCCCACACGTAAGGCGGCCCGAAAAGACATGGTCAGCAGCGAGTACGAGCGCAGGATCGGGGCCCGGTTCGCCACCTTCGACCAGGACGGCAACGGCTACATCGACCGTGAGGACTTCAGCATGGCGGCCAAGGCGCTGCTCGCGGAGTTCGGCACCACCGCCCGCTCCGACAAGGGCCAGGCCCTGTACGCCGGCGCGGAGGCGTTCTGGCAGGGCATGGCCGGGATCGCGGACCGCGACGGCGACCAGCGCATCACCCGCGAGGAGTTCGTGACCGGCGCGGTCAAGCGCCTGCGCGACAACCCCGAGCGGTTCGCCGAGATCGCCCGCCCCTTCCTGCACGCCGCCCTGGCCGTCGCGGACACCGACGGCGACGGGGCCGCCACCGTCGAGGACACCGTGCGCGTGCTCAGGGTGCTCGGCGTGCCCGAGGAGATCGCCGGGGCGACCGCCGCCGCGCTCGACACCGACGCGGACGGCATGGTCGGCGAGCCCGAGATCGTGCCCGCCTTCGCGCGGTACTTCACCGTCCCCGAGTAGCGCTCACCGCGGCGTGCCCGCATAGCGCTCGCGCAGCTCGTACTTCAGCACCTTGCGCAGCGTCTCGCCCCGCGGAAGGGCGTCCACCAGCTCCAGCTGCTCCGGCAGCTTGTGCACCGACAGCCCTTCCGCGCGCAGATACGAGGTCACCGCCTCCAGGGTCAACCGCCCGGCCCCCGGCGGCTGCTCGACCACCGCGCACACCAGCTCCCCGCGCTCGGCGTCCGGGAGCCCGATCACGGCGACGTCCCCGACCGCCGGGTGCCGGTGCAGCAGGTCCTCTATCTCCTTGGCCGAGATGTTCTCGCCCTTGCGGATGATGACGTCCTTAAGGCGGCCGGTGAGCACCAGGTGCCCGCTGCCGGTCAGGTGCCCCAGGTCGCCGGTGCGCAGGAACCCCTCCCCGTCGAAGGCCTCCGCCGTCTGCGCCGGGTCCAGATAGCCCCGGCAGACGGCCTCCCCGCGCAGCCGCACCTCCCCGTCCACGATCCGTATCTCCATGCCCGCCGGCGGCCGCCCCTCCGTGGCCGCCAGGTTCTCCTCGGTGTCGTCCGGGTCTCCCATGGTGATCATCGGCACCTCGGTCATGCCGTACCCGTGGGTCAGCTGCACGCCCATCTCGCGGCGGACGGCGTGATAGATCTCCGGCGGCTTGGGTGCCCCGCCGCCCGCGAGCAGCCGGAGCGAGGGGATGACCTTCCGGCCGGGCTGTTTGCGCTGCTCGGCCAGGAACATCGAGTAGAACGCCGTGGAGCCGCCCGCCACCGTCACCCCGTGCCTGCGGTACTCCGCCAGCGCCTCAGGCAGGGCGAACTGCTCGAACAGCACCGCCGGGAAGCCGTACAGCAGCAGCATCACCGTGTAGTCGGGCCCGGCGATATGGGCGTAGGGAAAGGCCATCGAGCCCACGTCGTGGGAGGTCAGCCGCAGCGCGTGCGCGAGGCAGGAGCCGCCCGCGATCAGTGAACGGTCCGTGTGCAGCACGCCCTTGGGCGCGGAGGTCGTGCCCGAGGTCCAGTAGATCCAGCGCACTGAGGCCCCCTCGGCGGGAGGCGGGGGCAGCACGGCGGGGTCGCCCTCGGGCAGGCCGGCGTCGCCGGACGCCTCGAAGATCCCCCTCGCGCCCAGCCGCCGTGCCATCGCCGTGTGGTCGAAGCCGCGCCACCGGCCCGGCACCGCGAAGAATTCCGCCTTCGACTCCCGCAGCGCGAAGCCGACCTCGCGTTCCCGGTAGAAGGGGATGACCGGCGTCTGCACGGCGCCGAGACGGGCCAGCGCGAAGGACAGCAGCGCCGTCTCGATCCGGGTGGGCAGCTGCCAGGCGACGACCGTGCCCGGGCGTACGCCCATGCCGTACAGGCCCGCGGCCACCCGCTCGGCCCGGTCGCGCAGCTCGCCGAAGGTCAGCAGGCCGTCCTCCTGCAGCAGGACGGGACGGTCGGGGGTGAGCCCGGCGCGGCGGCCCACCAGCTCCCAGAGCGTTTGCGCGGCACCCAGGGCGTGTGCGGTCTCGGTCACGGCGGCCCCCAAGTCCTTTCGCGAGCTGACGGTACGTCAGATATGGCGGAGAGCGTAGGGCCTGTCGCCTTGTCGGTCCAGGGGTGCGGGGCTACCCTGCCGGTGACCCGCAAAACTGACGGTCCATCAGATATGCGGCGCCCGGCCCGGTGGAGGGGACCCATGACGAGCGCGACCGAACTGCCCCGCATCATCAGCGTCGACGACCACGTGATCGAGCCCGCGCACCTGTTC
Organism: Streptomyces sp. NPDC020801; assembly: GCF_044334385.1. NCBI lineage: Bacteria > Bacillati > Actinomycetota > Actinomycetes > Kitasatosporales > Streptomycetaceae > Streptomyces > Streptomyces sp. NPDC020801. Next base: position 70,815 of record NZ_JBIRST010000009.1, on the reverse strand, counting down.
GAGACCTGGCTGCCGGAGAAGTACCGCGAGCGCGGACCGCGGCCGCTCACCGCCGGGATCGGCGAACTCGCCTACGTCGGAGGCAAGTACCAGATCACGATGGACCCGGACGGCCCGCCCACCGACTGGTGGATCTACGAGGACCTGAAGTTCCCGTACAAGCGCAACATCGCGGCCGTGGGCTTCGACCGCGACGAGATGACCCTGGAAGGCATCACCCGCGCCGAGATGCGGCCCGGCTGCTGGGACCCGGCCGAGCGGCTCAAGGACATGGACCTCAACCACGTCGAGGCCAGCCTCTGCTTCCCGACCTTCCCGCGCTTTTGCGGGCAGACCTTCGCCGAGGCGCACGACAAGGAGGTCGCGCTGGCCTGCGTGCACGCCTACAACGACTGGATGGTCGAGGAGTGGTGCGGCGACAGCGGCGGCCGGCTGATCCCGCTGTGCCTGATCCCGCTGTGGGACGTCGAACTCGCGGTGGCCGAGATCCGGCGCAACGCGGCCCGCGGGGTGCGCGCGGTGACCTTCTCGGAGATCCCCACCCACCTGGGCCTGCCCTCCATCCACTCCGGCTACTGGGACCCCTTCTTCGCGGTCTGCCAGGAGACCGGCACGGTCGTCAACATGCACATCGGGTCCAGCTCCCAGATGCCGGCCGCCTCCCCGGACGCCCCGCCGGCCGTCCAGGCCTCGCTCAGCTTCAACAACGCGATGGCCTCGATGATGGACTTCCTCTTCAGCGGGGTGCTGGTGCGGTTCCCACGGCTGACGCTGGCCTACTCCGAGGGGCAGATGGGCTGGATCCCCTACGCCCTGGAGCGCGCCGATGACGTCTGGCAGGAGCACCGCGCCTGGGGCGGGGTCAGGGACCTGATTCCCGAGCCGCCCTCGGCGTACTACTACCGGCAGATCTTCTGCTGCTTCTTCCGCGACCGGCACGGGGTGGCGTCCCTGGACGTCGTCGGCCGGGACAACGCCACCTTCGAGACCGACTACCCGCACGTCGACTCGACCTTCCCGCACACCAGGGAGGTCGCCCTGGAGCATGTGAAGGGCCTCGACGAGGAGACGGTGTACAAGCTGATGCGGGGCAACGCCATCCGCATGCTGGGCCTGGACCTGGACAAGTAGCCCGGCCCATGGACCTCTCGTACACCCCCGAGGAGGAGGAGTTCCGGGCCCGGCTGCGCGAGTGGCTCGCCAAGGTGCTGCCGGCCCTGCCGCCCAGACCGTCCCCCGACGACTGGCCGGGGCGCCGTGCCTACGACCTCGGCTGGCAGCGGATGCTGTACGACGCCGGATACGCCGGGCTGCACTGGCCCGTGGACGCCGGCGGCCGGGGCGCCACCCCCACCCAGCACCTGATCTTCCTGGAGGAGACGGAGCGGGCGGGCGCGCCCTATGTGGGGGCGGGCTTCGTCGGGCTGCTGCACGCGGGGCCGACTATCGCGGCCGAGGGCACGGAGCGGCAGCGGGCACGCTGGCTGCCGCCGATCCTGCGCGGCGAGGAGGTGTGGTGCCAGGGCTTCAGCGAACCGGGAGCCGGCTCCGACCTCGCGTCGTTGCGCACACGCGCGTGGCGGGACGGCGACGACTACGTGGTGAGCGGGTCCAAGATCTGGACGTCCCACGCCGAGGTCGCCGACTGGTGCGAGCTGCTGGTGCGCACCGACGCGGACGCGCCCAGGCACCGGGGCATCACCTGGCTCGCGATGCCCATGGACGCGCCGGGCATCACCGTACGGCCGCTGCGGACGCTCGCCGGGTCCGCGGAGTTCGCCGAGGTGTTCCTCGACGAGGTGCGGGTGCCGGCCGCCCACCGGGTCGGGGACGAGAACGACGGCTGGCGCGTGACCATGGTGACGCTCTCCTTCGAGCGCGGCACGGCCTTCGCCGGCGAGGTGGTGGCGTGCCGCCGTGTGCTCGGCGAACTGGCCCGTGAGGCGCGGCGCAACGGCCGCTGGGACGACCCGGTGCTGCGTCGGCGGCTGGGCCGGCTGAACGCCGAGTTCCGGGCGCTGTGGCGGCTGACGCAGTGGAACGTGGGTGCGGCCGAGAGCGCGGGCGGTCGCGGGGTGCCGGGGGCCGCTGGTTCGGTCTTCAAGCTGCGGTACTCGCACGCGCGGCAGGAGTTGTACGACACGGCGGCCGACGTCGTGGGTGCGGCGGCCCTCGACCTCGACGGGCCGTGGGTGCTCGACCGGCTGTCCGCCCTGTCGTACACGATCGCGGCCGGCACCTCGCAGATCCAGCGCAACATCGTGGCCCAGCGGATCCTGGGGCTGCCGAAGGGGCGGTGACATACGGTGCGCTTCCAACTGACGGACGACCAGAAGGCGTTGCGGGACGGCGTTCGGGGGCTGCTGGCACGGCGCTTCGGGCCCGCCCGGCTGCGGGCGGCCGCGGCGGCGCCGGGGGTGCTGGACCGGGTGCTGTGGCGGGAGCTGGGAGCGGCCGGGTTCTTCGCGCTGCGGTTGCCGGAGGCGGAGGGCGGCGTGGGACTCGGGCTGCCGGAGGCGGTGCTGGTGTTCGAGGAGGCGGGCCGGGCGCTGCTGCCGGGGCCGCTGGTGGCCACCCATCTGGCCGCGGGGGCGGTGGCGGGGGCGGCCGAGGGGGAAACGGTCGTGGCCGCCGTGGACGGCGGTGTCGTGGAGTGGCTGGCTCAGGCGGACGTCGTACACGGACGGGCCGCGGGCGCCGTACCGATGCGTTCCCTGGACCCCCTCACCCCACTGCACCGGGTGCCGGCCGCGGAGGGGGCCGGCGGCGGGAGGCCCGGGCCGGAAGGGTGCGGGCAAAGGCCCGGGCTCCGGGAGCGGTTCGGGGAAGCGGGGGAGCGGTCGGGACGGGCCGGGGAAGGGCTCGGGCAGAGGCCCGGGCGCACCGGGGCGGCCGGGGTGAGGTCCGGGGAGAGGCCCGGGCGCACCGGGGCGGCCGGGGAGAGGCCCGAACGGCCCGGGGCGGCCGGGGAGCGGTTCGGGCCGGTCGGGGAGGAGCCCGGACAGGCCGGGCTGGTGGCCGGAGAGGCGGGGAATGCCTTGGAGGCCGATGAGTCCGGGGTGAGGCCCGGGGGCGCCGGGGCGGCCCGGGTGCGGCCCGGGGCGGCCGCGAGGGGCACCGGCGGGCTCGGTCCCGTCGCCGTGCTTCTCAGCGCGGCCGAGCAGCTCGGGACGGCCGCGCGGGTGTGCGAGCTGGCCGTGCAACACGCCCGGGCGCGCGAGCAGTTCGGACGGCCCATCGGCGCCTTCCAGGCGGTGCAGCATCTGTGCGCGGACATGCTCGTACGAACCGAGACGGCCCGCGCCGCGGTGTACGCGGCGGCCGTCACCGGCGACCCCGTGGACATCGCCGCGGCCCGGCTGCTCGCCGACGAGGCCGCCGTGCGCGGCGCCCGCGACTGCCTCCAGGTGCACGGCGGCATGGGCTTCACCTGGGAGTCCGAGGTGCATCTGCATCTCAAGCGCACATGGGTGCGGGCCCATCGCGGGGGTGGCGTCACACAGAGTGAGGAGCTGCTCGCGGGTGATCTGGTGGCCGGGACGGGCTGAGGGCCTCCCTGGACTGCGGTGACCCGGGCCAGGCGGAGAGGGATGTCACGGATCGTGGCAGTCACCGATCACGGAGCGTAGATGTCGGCTCCGACGCGGGGCGTGACTCGTCACGTCCCGGAGTCGCCGTCCGGCTCGGGTACCTTGTGTGCAATGCGAGTGGTTCCGAACACGATCCATCCCGGCGCCGCCCCTGGGGCGGCGCCGGATTCGGCGGTGTGCGCCGCTGCTCGCGAGGTCGGGCGGCCTTCGCTGCCCGCCTGTTCGACTCCCTGCGACGAGCGTCGCACAGTATGCCGCACGGGTACTCCTTCGCGCGGGAATATGCCCGAAGCGCTTGTTGCGGTGACGGTACGTCAACCATGCTGTCTGGCAAGGGAGTCACGTTCCGTGACCCTTGCTCTGGCCGTTGTTCTGGCCATGCAGAAAATGGCTACGATCGTGGCCCTCGTGTGGCGCGAGGCTATGTGTCCGCCGGTTCGGATGGTGTGAGCGGTGCAGGTGCTTCAAGTGCAGCTGGAGATCCGGCCCGACCCCGCGGAGGTGGGGCGAGCCCGGAGATGGGCCCGCTCGCGGCTCGCCGGGTCGGGGATAGAGGCCGACGAGCCGCTCGCCGAGACATTGATCCTGCTCGTCTCCGAACTGGTCACCAACGCCGTGGTGCACACCGGCTGTCCGGCCGTGCTGCGGCTCTCCCTCCCCGGGCTGCCGGCCGAGGCGGCCACCGTGCGCCTGGAGGTGGCCGACGCCAGCACCCGCGCCCCCGTGCCCCGTTGCGCGGGCGACGACGCGACGGGCGGCCGGGGCCTCGCCCTCGTCGACGGCCTTGCCGACCGCTGGGGCTGGAGCCGGGAGGGGGCGGGCAAGCGCATCTGGTGCGAACTGGACCGCTGTACGCCGTCCGGTGAGGCCGCGGGGACGACCTGCCGCGCGCAGACGCCGGCGTACGGGGGGTTCGCGTACGAGGCCGTGTAGCGGCAGGCCGGCCTCGGGTGTGGCCCCACTGCCCGCGCAGGGGTGGTGGCGCGGGGGCGGACATGTGCCCTCGGCCCGGTTCCGCGCGGCGGCCATGCGCCGGACGTGCTTCCGTGCGCGCCCGTTGCGAGCCGGACATATAGGGTAAATCGCCGTACGGCTGTTGACGCGCCGTGCTCGCTTGATCACCCTGGTGGGCAGCGATTCGCCGTGAGGGGACGACGAGGGCTCGGCTGCCGGGAGCCCTTGACGAGTGTGAGTCGTGAGGTCGGCGTCGACCGGTCCCTTCAGGGTCGAGGGGGGCGGGGCCGGTACGCCGGAGCCGGATGGCGGTGCGCGGTGCCGTGCTCGGGGCGGGCGACAGCGCGCCGCCACCCGGACTCGCCACGCTGCCCTAGAGGATGGCCACCGGAGCGACCGGTGTACCCGTCGCGCCCACGAACGGTTCGGGCATGGCGGAGAGCAGGAAGGCGTGGCGCCCGGCTTGTCCACAGGCTGTGGACAACTCTTCGAGATTCCAGTTCTGGCCCTGCGGCATGCCCATCTCCACCAGGTCCAGGGCGTGTACGGGCAGCCACAGGTCGTCGATCTCCGGCGGGAACACCTCGAAGGTGAGTGTGTCGTTGGCGACGGCCGCGACATCGCGCGCGTGGAACCACTCCGGGGTGCGCACGGACAGCCCCGGCGAGGGGTGGCCGTACGCGTGCCGGTCGCCCGCGAGATACACCTGCACCTGCCCGGTGCGCACCAGCACGATGTCCCCGGCGCGCACGCGCGTGCCGGCCAGTTCCTCGGCGGCGTCCAGGTCCTCGGGGGTGACCGCGTGGCCGCCGTCGAGCCGGTCGACGCCCCGCGCGCGTGCGACGTCGAGCAGCACCCCGCGCGAGACGATGTGCCGCGCCTTGTCGATGCCGGCGAACTCCGCGCCGCCGTGCGGGGTGACGGTGGCGGCCGGACGGCCGTTGTAGAGCCGGCCCGAGTGCGAGACATGGGCCAGCGCGTCCCAGTGGGTGGCCGCCTGCAGTCCCATGGTCACGGCGTCGTCGCTGCACGCGACCGTCCCCGGGCCGAAGATCTCCTGATTGATCTGCACCATCACGTGCAGCGGGTTGACGCGCCCCGGGATCACTCCGGTCTGCACCCCGTCCTGCCTCAGGGGCAGCGCGAGCGGCACGCGCCGCCCGGTCCGTACGCAGCCCGCCGCCTCCCGCACCACCTCGTCGGTGATCAGGTTGAGGGTCCCGATCTCGTCGTCGGCTCCCCAACGGCCCCAGTTGTTCACGCGCTTGGCGATGTCGTGGAACGCGTCCGGCAGTGACATCTCGGTCCTCCCCGGGGCTTGTGCCCGGCCGTCCGGCCGGACATAAAATCTAACGGACCGTCAGAAATCACGGGAAGGGGCCGGGCGTGGGGAACTTCTTGGCAGGCAGGGTCGTCGCCGTGACGGGCGCCGGCCGGGGCATCGGCCGGGCGGCCGCGCTCGCCGCGGCGGCCGAGGGCGCGCGCGTGGTCGTGGGCGACTACGGCGTGTCGGTCGACGGAGCGTCCCCGTCCAGTGAGGTCGCCGAGGCCGTGGTCAAGGAGATCGGGGCGGCGGGCGGGGAAGCGGTCGCCATCGCCGACGACGTCTCGACGATGGCGGGCGGGCAGCGCGTCGTCGACACGGCCCTGGCGTCGTACGGCCGCCTGGACGGCGTGGTGTGCGCGGCCGGGATCCTGCGCGAGAGGATGCTGTTCAACATGGCCGAGGAGGAGTGGGACCCGGTGATCGCCACCCACCTCAAGGGCACGTTCACGGTGTTCCGGGCCGCCTCGGCGGTGATGCGGCGGCAGCGCGCGGGCACACTGATCGGCTTCACCAGCGGCAACCACCAGGGCTCGGTGTCCCAGGCCAACTACAGCGCGGCCAAGGGCGGGATCATCTCCCTCGTCCGCAGCGCCGCGCTGGGCCTGCACAAGTACGGGGTGAGCGCCAACGCCGTTGCTCCGGTGGCCCGTACACGCATGTCGGCGGGCGTCCCCATGGAGCTGAAGGAGATCGGCGAACCGGAGGACGTGGCCGCCCTGGTGGTCTACCTCCTGTCGGACCGCGCGAGGGAGCAGCGGATCACCGGCCAGGTGTACACGATCGCCGGCCCCAAGATCGCGGTCTGGGCCCAGCCGAGGGAGCTCCGCGCGGCCTACGCGGACGGCACCTGGACCCCCGAACGCATCGCCGACTTCCTCCCGGGCACCGTGGGCTCGGACCCGATGCCGCTGCTGGAGCAGGTGGCGGCGATGGAGCGGGCGGCGAGGGACGGGGCACGTCCCAACACCGGTGGCGACGCCACCGGGTGAGCTTCGTCCCGCATGGCCGATGTCAGGTTCCGATCCCAGGGAGGCCGGTGTGCAGTTCGGGTTCACCGAGGAGGACGAGAGGTTCCGTGCCGAGGCCCGTGCCTGGCTCGGCGCACACGCCGACCACACCCGTGAGGACCGCCGGGCCTGGGAGCGCGCCCTGGGCGGGGCCGGCTGGATAGGACTCGGCTGGCCCGAATCCGGATACGGCAACCGCACCGCCACCCTCACCCAGCAGGTCGTCTGGGCCGAGGAGTACGCCCGCTCGGCCGCCCCGCCCCGCTGCGGCCACATCGGTGAGAACCTCCTCGCCCCCACCCTCCTCGCGCACGGCACCGCCGCGCAGAAGTCCCGTTTCCTCCCCCCGATCGCCACCGGCGAGGAACTGTGGTGCCAGGGCTACAGCGAGCCTGACGCCGGCTCCGACCTGGCCGGCGTGCGCACCACGGCCGTCCGCGACCCGGACGGCACCCACTACCGCGTCACCGGCCAGAAGATCTGGACCTCCCTCGCCCACGAGGCCGACTGGTGCTTCGTGCTGGCCAGAACGGACACCGGCGCCCGCCGCCACCACGGCCTGAGCTTCCTCCTGGTCCCCATGGACCAGCCCGGCCGCATCGAGGTCCGCCCCATCCGCCAGATGACGGGCACGAGCGACTTCAACGAGGTCTTCTTCGACGGTGCACGCGCGCGCGTGGAGCACGTCGTGGGCGGCGAGGGCGCCGGGTGGCGGGTCGCGATGAGCCTGCTCGGCTTCGAACGTGGCGTCTCCACCCTCGCCATGCAGATCGGTTTCGCCCAGGAACTGGGCAAGGTCGTGCGGACGGCCCTGGACACCGGCGCGGCGGACGACCCCGTCCTGCGCGACCTCCTGGTCCGGCAGTGGGCCGAGCTGCGCACGATGCGCTGGAACGCCCTGCGCACCCTGGGTGGCACGGGCCGCACGCGCCGCACGGGCGAGGCGGGCGCGGCGGGCGAGGCGGGCGCCCCCAGCGTGGCCAAGCTGCTCTGGGCCGGCTGGCACCAGCGGCTTGGCGAGCTGGCCATGCGGGTGCGCGGCGCGGCGGCGAGCGCGGGGCCGGCCGACTGGTCACCGGCCGCGCCCTACGAACTGGACGAGCTGCAGCACCTGTTCCTGTTCACCCGGGCCGAGACCGTCTACGGCGGCTCCGACCAGATCCAGCGCACCATCGTCGCCGAGCGCGTGCTCGGCCTGCCGAGGGAACCAAAGGGCTGAACCGAAGGGCTGGGGGCCGTGTGATGCGCGGTGTGGTGTTCGACGGCAAGCAGGTCCGGGTCGTGGACGATCTGACCGTACGGGACCCGGGGCCGGGCGAGGTGCTGGTCGCGGTCGCGGCGGCCGGGCTGTGCCACAGCGACCTGTCGGTGGTGGACGGGACCATACCGTTCCCTCGGCCGGTGGTGCTGGGCCACGAGGGCGCCGGGGTGGTGGAGGCGGTCGGCGCGGGCGTCACCCATGTGGCGCCCGGAGACCGGGTGGCGCTCTCCACTCTCGCCAACTGCGGCACGTGCGCCGACTGCGACCGCGGCCGGCCGACGATGTGCCGCCGGGCGATCGGGCGGCCCGGACAGCCGTTCACCCGGGACGGGCGGCCGGTGTACCAGTTCGCGTCCAACTCGGCCTTCGCCGAACGCACGGTGGTCAGGGCCGTGCAGGCGGTCCGCATCCCGGAGGACGTCCCGCCGGCCTCCGCCGCGCTGATCGGCTGCGCGGTGCTGACCGGGGTGGGCGCGGTGCTGAACCGGGCCCGGGTGGACCACGGGGACAGCGTGCTGGTCATCGGCACCGGCGGCATCGGCCTGAACGTCCTGCAGGGCGCGCGGATCGCGGGTGCGAGCAGGATCGTGGCGGTGGACGCCGACCCGGCCAAGGAGGCGGTGGCCCGGCAGTTCGGCGCCACGGACTTCCTGACCTCGACGGACGGCGTACGGGACGTCCTTCCCTCCGGCGCCGACCACGCCTTCGAGTGCGTCGGCCGGGTGGAGCTGATCCGGCAGGCGATCGACCTGCTGGACCGGCACGGCCAGGCCGTCCTCCTCGGTGTCCCCCCGGCCACGGCGGAGGCGTCCTTCCAGGTGTCCTCCCTCTACCTGGACAAGTCCGTCCTGGGCTGCCGCTACGGCTCCTCCCGCCCCCAGCGCGACATCGCCCTGTACGCCGGCCTGTACCGCACCGGCCGCCTCCTCCTGGACGAACTGGTCACGCGGACGTACGCCGTGGAGGACTTCGACGAGGCGCGGGCGGACGCGGAGGCCGGCCGGGTCGCGCGCGCGGTGCTGACCTTCTAGAGGCGAGTCATTCCGATGTGATCAGTGGTCGAGGGGTGTGAGGGGCCAAAGCCGTGCGCACGGGTGCGATGGCAGGATGACGGCATGGTTTCGAATCAGCCGTGGACGGGGGTTCACGGTGACCTGCTGGCGGCGAAGGCATTGGTGTACGACCCGAGCGGTTTCGTCTGCTCGCTGCCGGTGCCCGAAACGGAGAGTGCCGAGTACGCGGCTTGCGCGTTCACGCTCGACGACCGCTCGGTTCGGTTCCGCGTGGCCAAGACGACCCCGGCGAAGGTGGGCCAGTTCGTCACCGTGTGGCAGCGGTCCGAAGAGGGGCCGATCCGGCCCTTCGGCGCCGACGACGGAGTGGACCTCTTCGTGATCAGCAGCTGCGACGACGACGGCTTCGGACAGTTCGTGTTCCCGTGCGAGGTGTTGTGCGAGCGCAACATCGTCTCCTGTAACGGCTCCGGCGGGAAGCGCGGATTCCGCGTCTACCCGCCGTGGGTGACCACGATCAACCGGCAGGCCCGCAGCACGCAGGCGTGGCAGGTGAACTACTTCTTCAACCTCGGTCGGGACGGGCTTGCCGACCTGGCTCTCGCCCACGCCCTCTACCACCCATAGGTGCCCGCTGCGCGACGGCGTCCGGCGACCTGGAACAGCACGGCGGCCGGACCTTCGAGGGCGTTGCCGTCCGCATCGCCCAGCGCGTCCTCGCGCTGACCGCAGCGGTCCGGCAACAACCACAAGACCGGGCAACCCGCTGTTGTACAACGAGCCGCCGGAGGATGCGGTGCGCCGGGAGCTGATCGAAGAACTTGATCTCGGGGCCGTCCTGGAGGGGGCTGTGCACGCGCTGGAGACGGGACGGCCGTTGCATCTCCGGGACGGCGCACCCGTGATGTGACCGGCGACTGCGTTCCCAGGCCCAGGGAACGGGCCGTCACCAGGGCCTGCCGGGGCCCGTGGCGGCCGGACGTCAGCCGGAGGGGGCCCGGCCGGGGCAGCCGGGGACGTCAGCGTCCGGCTGCCGAGGACACCGCCGCCCGCGCCGTCCGCTGGACCAGGGAGACGCCCTTGCTCATGGAGGCGTTGCCGTCCGACAGGACCGCGACGAGGTAGGGGTGGCCGTCCACCATGATCCGTCCCACGCTGTTCACGTCCCAGAGACCGGACGTGTCCCGCTGCAGCCATCCGTTCTTCAGCGCCCACGGAGAGCCGGCGGCCGAGACGCCCCAGGCCTGCTCGTCCGCGACGTCGTTCATCAGCGCCCGGACGTAGGCCCGCGACTGCGCGTTCAGCGCCGTGGCGCCCGTCTTCGGCGTCCTGCCGGTGTCGAACACCGCGCGCAGCAGCCGTATCTGGTCGCTCGCCGTGGTCCGGGTCAGCCCCCACCTGGCGCCCGGGCCGCCCTTCGTGGCGGTCAGCCCCAGTCGCTTGTTCGCCGCCTCCAGGCCCGGCGCACGGCCGATCTGCCGCCACAGCGCGTTCGCCGCGGTGTTGTCGCTGTGCCGGATCATCGGGTCCGCGTAGGCGCGCTCCTGGGCGGTGAGCGACCGCTTCGCGTCCTGCGCCTGCAGCAGCACCGTCGCCAGGATGTCGACCTTGATGATGCTCGCGGTGTCGTAATGGACGTCGTCGCCGTAGACCGTGGGCTCGTGCCCGGTGCCGTTCAGGGCGAGTACCGCTGCCGTCACCCGGCTCTTGTCCTGGGCCTGGGCCGGGGCGGCGGCGCCCAGGCTGGCGGCCGAGAGCAGCACCGCGGCCGAGGTGAGGAGGACACCGGTCCGCGGGCGCGGCACGGCGCACAAACGTTTCTGCAGGGGGTGGCGCATGGGGTGAACATAAAGAAGTCACCCGTCCCGTTCGGTGACCGCCGTCACCAAAAGCCGGTTTTCATCCGGATTGTGAGAAGAGCCATAGGCGGACGAAGGGCGGTGGGCGAGCGGACCTGGAGGCGGGAACTGGACGGCGCTCCCCACCCGGAACGTCCGCCGGTAGGCGGTGGGCGTCACGCCGAGCGCCGTCTGCAGGTGCTGACGCATCGACTGCGCCGTGCCGAAGCCGGCGTCCCGGGCCACCTGGTCGACGGACAGGTCCGTGGACTCCAGCAGGTGCCGGGCCCGTTCCACCCGCTGCTGCGTCAGCCACTGCCCCGGACTGACCCCGACCTCCTCGCGGAAGCGCCGGGTGAAGGTCCGTACGGACATCGACTCCTGCTCGGCCATGCCGCGCAACTGGATCGGCTCGTGCAGCCGCCCCAGCGCCCACGCCCGCGCGGCGGCCGTGGTGGCCAGCTGGGGGTCCGGCACCGGCCGGTGGATGTACTGCGCCTGCCCGCCGTCGCGGTGCGGTGGTACGACGGTGCGGCGGGCCACCTCGTTGGCGACGGCGGTGCCGTGGTCGCGGCGCACCATGTGCAGGCACAGGTCGATCCCGGCCGCGACGCCCGCGGAGGTCAGCACGTCGCCGTCGTCGATGAAGAGCACGTCCGCGTCGACCCTGACCCGCGGGAACACCCGCTGGAAGCGGCCGGCGTCGATCCAGTGCGTGGTGGCGGGCCGCCCGTCCAGGTATCCGGCGGCGGCCAGTACGTACACACCCGTGCAGATCGAGGCGAGCCGGGTGCCGGGCCGGATGTGTGCGAGCGCGGCGGCCAGCTCCTCGGTGAGCACGCCCTCCTCGTAGACCGGGCCGAGCTCGTAGGACGCCGGGACGATCACGGTGTCGGCGGTGGCCAGGGCGTCCGGCCCGTGCGGGACGTGGACGGCGAAGTCGGCGTCCGTCTCGACCGGGCCCGGCGGCCGGACGGAACAGGTGACGACCTCGTACAGCGGCCGCCCCTGCGCGTCCCGGGGGCGGCCGAAGATCCGGTGCGGGATGCCCAGCTCGAAGGGGAGCAGCCCGTCGAGGGCGAGGACGACGACGCGATGCGGCCGGTGCTCCGGGCCGGTGCTCTCACCAGTCATGGCCCGATCCTAGCGAATGCTGTCCTTCGGGCCACTCGATGGAACCGGCCGCGCACCGGAAGCTCTATGACGTGACCCAGACAACCGAACCCGCAGTCGCCCTCGAGGAACGGCCGCCCCGGCGCCGGGCGCGCGTGCACCGCGCCTGGTTCGTCGCCGCCGTCACCTTCGTCACGATCATCGGCGCGGCCGCCTTCCGCTCGCTGCCCGGCCTGCTCATCGATCCGCTGCACCAGGAGTTCGGCTGGTCGCGCGGCACGATCGGCGCCGCCGTCTCGATCAACCTCGCGCTCTACGGGCTCACCGCGCCCTTCGCCGCCGCGCTGATGGACCGCTTCGGCATCCGCAAGGTGGTCGTCGTCGCGCTCACCGTGATCGCCGTCGGCTCGGGCCTGACCGTGTGGATGACCGCGGCCTGGCAGCTGTGGCTCTGCTGGGGCCTGCTGGTCGGCCTCGGGTCGGGCTCGATGGCGCTGGCCTTCGCCGCGACGGTCACCAACCGCTGGTTCACCGAGCGCCGCGGTCTGGTCAGCGGCATCCTCACCGCCGCCTCCGCCTCCGGCCAGCTGATCTTCCTGCCCGTCCTGTCCTGGACGGTCGAGTCGCACGGCTGGCGCCCGGCGGCGGTCACGGTGGCCCTGGCGGCCCTGGCCGTGGTCCCGTTCGTCTGGCTGCTGCTGCGCGACCATCCGGCGGACGTGGGCCTGAAGCCGTACGGGGCGATGGAGTTCGCGCCGAGGCCCGAGCCGGTGCCGGGGGCCGCGCGCCGGACCCTGACGGTGCTGTCATCGGCGGTGCGCACCGGCCCGTTCTGGCTGCTGGCCGGCACCTTCGCGATCTGTGGCGCCTCCACCAACGGCCTGATCCAGACCCATTTCGTGCCCGCCGCGCACGACCACGGCATGCCCGTCACGGCCGCGGCCTCGCTGCTCGCGGTCGTCGGCGTGTTCGACGTGGCCGGGACGATCGCCTCCGGCTGGTTCACCGACCGCTTCGAGCCGCGCCGCCTGCTTGCCGTGTACTACGCGCTGCGGGGCGTCTCGCTGCTCTTCCTGCCGATGCTGCTGGCGCCGAGCGTGCACCCGCCGATGATCTTCTTCATCGTCTTCTACGGTCTCGACTGGGTCGCCACCGTCCCGCCCACTCTCGCCCTGTGCCGGGAGCACTACGGCGACGACAGCGCGATCGTCTTCGGCTGGGTGCTCGCCTCCCACCAGGTGGGCGCGGCGCTGGTCGCCTACCTCGGAGGTCTCGCCCGGGACGTCTTCGGCTCCTACGACATGGTCTGGTACGCCTCCGGCGCCCTGTGCGCGGCGGCGGCCCTGATGGCGCTGGTGATCCGGCGCAGGCCGGCCGCCCGCACCGGCGGACTCGTGACCGAGTACAGCTAGGCCAGGGCTGGGCCGGGGCCGCTTCCTCTCTGGAGGAAGCGGCCCCGGTGGAACAGCAGGGGCGGCTCGTCGGTGCCGCTCGTGCCCAGGGCGTTCACCCGGCCCACCACGATCAGGTGGTCCCCGCCCGTGTGCACCGCGTGGATCGCACAGTCGATCCACGCGAGGGCGCCCGCGAGCCGTGGCGAGCCGGAGGCGGGTGCCGGCTCGTGGGCCACCCCCGCGAACTTGTCCGCGCCGCTGACCGCGAAGGCACGGCACAACTCGCCCTGCCCCGCGCCGAGCACGTTGACGCAGAAGACACCGGCGCGGGCGATGCGCGGCCACGTCGACGACGTACGGCCCACCATGAAGGCGACCAGCGGCGGGTCCAGGGAGAGCGAGCCGAAGGACTGGCAGGCGAAGCCGGCGGGGGAGTCCTCCCCCTCGGCGGCGGGTGCCGTCACCACGGTCACGCCGGTCGCGAAGCTGCCCAGGACCCGCCGGAACTCGCCCGGCTCCACCGGCGCCCGCTCGTCCTCGCGCACACACCGCAACTCCGGGCGCGGCAGCGGCTCCACGGGCCGTCCCGGGGACGAGGTCCGGGCCGACCCGAGGTAACGGACGGCCGCTTCCGCCATTCCTGCCTGTCCCATCATGTCCCCATTGAAGCTGACGTTACGTCAGATAGGAAGGGTCAGCGGCCCCGGAACCCGGGGCTGCGCCGCTCCACGAAGCTCCGCAGGCCCTCCTGGGCGTCCGCCGTCGTCATGTTGATCTCCTGCGCGGCGGCCTCGGCCGCGAAGGCGGTGGCGCGGTCGGCGTGCAGGGAGGCGTTGACGAGCTGCTTGGTCAGCGCCAGGGCGCGGGTCGGTCCGGCGGCCAGGCGCGCGGCCCAGTCGCGGGAGGCCCTGTCCAGCTCCCCGTCCGCAACGACCCGGTTGACCAGTCCCAGCCGCTCGGCGTCCGCCGCGGTGAGTGCGTCGCCGAAGAACATCAGCTCCTTCGCCCGCTGCGGTCCCACCAGCCGGGGCAGCAGGTACGCGCCCCCGCCGTCCGGTACGAGCCCGCGCCGCACGAACACCTCGATGAACCGGGCGGACTCGGCGGCGAGCACCAGGTCGCAGGCGAGCGCGAGATGGGCGCCGAGCCCGGCCGCGGTGCCGTTCACGGCGGCGAGCACCGGCTTCTCGCAGTCCAGTACGGCCGCGATCAGCCGCTGGGCGCCCAGGCGCAGCGTACGGGCGACGTCCCCGGACACCCGCTCGCCGGCCGCGGCGCCGCCCCGCAGGTCCGCACCGGCGCAGAACCCGCGCCCCGTCCCGGTGAGCACCACGGCCCGTACCTCCGGGTCGGCGGACGCCCGGGCCAGCAGGCCGATGATCCGCTCCCGCTGCTCGGGCGTGAGCGCGTTGAGGGCCTCGGGGCGATCCAGGGTGATGCGCGTGACGTGCTCGCACGTCTCGTGCCGTACCGGGATCTCCGCGGCCGTCACCGGCACACCGCCAGCGCGTCCAGCGCCACGGCTCCCTGTCCCCGGGGCAGCACCATCAGCGGGTTGATGTCGAGCTCGGCGAGCTGGTCGCCGAGTTCCAGCGCCATGCGCTGCACCCGCAGGACGACCTCGACCAGGGCGTCGGCGTCGGCCGGGGGGCGCCCCCGCACCCCGTCGAGCAGGGCCCGCCCGCGCAGCTCGGCGAGCATGGCGTGGGCCTGCTCCTCGCCGAACGGCGGCACCCGCACGGCCGCGTCCCGCAGCACCTCGACGAGCACACCCCCGAGCCCCACCGTCACGGTCGGCCCGAAGAGGTCGTCGTGGGTGACGCCGACGACCGTCTCCACGCCCCGCTCGACCATCTGGCACACCAGTACGCCGTCCAGCCCGACGCCCTCGTAGCGGGCGATGTCGGTCAGCTCCCGGTAGGCGTCCCGGACCTGGCTGGCCGAGGTCAGCCCGATCTTCACCAGCCCGAGCTCGGTCTTGTGCGCGATCTGCGCGCCCGACGCCTTCATCACCAGCGGGTAGCCCACCAGCCCCGCCGCGCGCACGGCCGCCGCCGCGCTGGTCACCAGTTGCTCGCGCGGCACCCGGATGCCGTACGCCCGCAGCAGCTGCTTCGCCGCGTGCTCGCTCAGCTGCTGCCCCGGCCGCATCAGCGCCTGCGCCTTGCGGAACGAGGGGGAGGGCGTGCGGGGCGCCTCGTCGAAGGGGGAGCGGTAGCCGCCGGCGAAGCGGTGGTGGCCGAGCCAGGCGCGGACGGCGGTGAGGCAGTTGCCCACGGTGCGGAAGGTGGCCACGCGCGAGGAGCCGAGCAGCACCTCGCGGTACGCCGCCTCGGTGCCGGCCGGCGATCCCCACACCACGCACACCAGCTTGTCCGTCTCCTCCGCCGCGTCCACCAGGTCCCGCACGAGCCTGTCGCTCAGCGGCGGGAACGGTCCGGTGACCGGGCAGATCAGTACCCCCACATCGGGATCGGCGAGGATCGCGTCGATGATCTTGCGGCCGCGCCAGTCGCCGACCGGGTGGCCGCCGTTGTCGACGGGGTTGGCGACGCTCAGGTACGGCGGTATCCACCGGTGCAGCTCGCTCTGACGGGCCGCGGACAGCACCGGCAGCCGCAGGCCGGCGCGGGCGGCGAGATCGGCGACGTGCGCGCCCGTGCCGCCCGAGATCGAGTAGACCACCACCCCCTCGGCGCGCGGGGCGCGGGCCCGGGCCAGCAGGGCCGCGGTGTCCTGGAGTTCGTCGAGCCCGTCGACGCGGATGACGCCGTACTGCCGCATCGCCGCGTCCACGACCTCGTCCGCGCCGGTCAGCTTGCCGGTGTGGGAGGCGGCGGTGCGGGCCCCGGCCTCGGTGCGGCCCACCTTGACCGCGACGACGGGCACCTTGCGCCGGGCGGCCCGGTCGGCGGCGAGCAGGAAGGAGCGGCCGTCCTTCAGCCCCTCGATGTAGGCGGCGATGGCGCCGACCTCGGGCCGCCCGGCGAAGTAGGAGATGAAGTCGGCGGTCTCCAGGTCGGCCTCGTTGCCGGTCGGGGCCCAGTGGGAGAGCCGGATGCCCAGTTCCTGGAGGGCGAAGACGGGCCGCCCCTGGTGCCCGGACTGGGTGATCAGGGCGATCGCGGGCCCTTCGAGGTCGTCCCGGAACTCCTCGAAGGCGTTGAGGTTGGTGTTCGGCCCGAGCAGCCGCATTCCGGAGCGCCGGACGGCGGCCGCGAGCCGGGCCTGCGCGAGGGCGCCCGCCTCGCCCGTCTCCGCGAATCCGGAGGCGAACGCGACCGCGAACCTCACCTTCGCCTCGGCCAGTTCCTCGACCACG
Source organism: Streptomyces sp. NPDC020801 (assembly GCF_044334385.1). NCBI lineage: Bacteria > Bacillati > Actinomycetota > Actinomycetes > Kitasatosporales > Streptomycetaceae > Streptomyces > Streptomyces sp. NPDC020801. The sequence continues at coordinate 53,996 of NZ_JBIRST010000009.1, read as the reverse complement.
GGCAGCGGGTCGGCGACCAGCAGCACGGCCAGATCCACCTGCTCGGGCAGGTCGGCGACCGAGGGGCAGCAGGGGATGCCAAAGACGGACGGGCGGCCGGGATGCACCGGGTGCAGCCGCGCCCCGACCCGCCCGGCCCAGGAGAGCAGCTGCCGGGTGATCCCCGTGTTGGGCCGGCCCTCGGCGTCCGAGGCGCCGATCACGGCGACGGACTCGGGCCGGAAGAACCGGTCCAGATCGGGGACGGCGGCGTGCAGCGGACGGCCGCTGACGTCCAGCGCGTCCACCTCGGCCGTCTCGTCCGCCCGGCCGTGGACGGTGGCCGGCCCGGACGGCCCCTGCTCACAGGCGAGGACCCGGGCCCGGCGGGAGTCGGTGGTGAGAGTGCCGTGGGTTGATCCAAGCATCGTCCGCCCGCTCCTGTCGTGACAGCACCAGTAACTGACGCACTGTCAGATTACTGAACCGACGCCGAGTCAGGAATGGCTGTGCGGGGAAAGTGTGCGGTGGGCCTGGACGCCGCCTAGCCGGGCAGCCGGGAGACCTGGCGGCCGTCCTCGCGCGCGCTGTCCTTGGCCACGGCCTTGGCGATCTTCTCCGCGTCGATGGCCAATTCGCGGAACATGCCGCTGATGGGGTTGGTGAAGCCGGTGAAGTACAGGCCGGGCGCGTTGCCGGGGGTGTGCGGGCCGTGCACGACCGGTCTGCCGCGGGCGTCCAGGACGCCGAGGTGGCCCACCAGGCCCTCCAGGGCGCGCACATAGCCGGTGGCGGCGATGACGGCGTCCGGCTGGATGTGGCTGCCGTCGGCGAGGACGACCTTGCCGTCCTCGAAGTGGTCGACGGCGGCCACGACCTCCACCCTGCCCTTGCGTACGGCGTCGATGAGGCCGACGTCCTGGACGGGGATCGATCCCTCGTTGACCCGGGAGTACAGGCCGGTGCCGGGGCGGGGCAGGCCGTGCGCCGACAGGTCCGGCACGCTCAGCCTCGCCAGCGGCCGGGCGAGCCGGTCGACCAGCCCGACCGGCAGCCGCCGGCACAGCACCCCGGTGTACTGGGCGGCCCACCCGGCGGTCGACCGGCGCACGATGTGCGGCGCCGTGCGCACCGAGAGCCGCACACGCGAGGCGCCGCCCTCCACCAGGTCGACGGCGATCTCGGCGCCGGTGTTGCCGACGCCGACGACGAGCACGTCCCGGCCGGCGTACGGTGCGGGGTTGCGGTACGCGGACGCGTGCAGAAACTCCCGCGACTCGCCGGGCGCCTCCCGCTCGCCGGCCTTCCCCGGCGCGCTGGACTCCTCGGACTCCCGCGAGGCGCCGGACGCCCCCTGGGCGCCGGGCGTGTCCGACGTTCCCGACTCCCCCGACGCGCCGGCCGCGCGCGAGGCGCCGGGCTCCGCGGCCCCGCCCGCGAATGTCTCGCGGCCCGGCCATTCCGGCACGCGGGGGGTGTGGTTGTAGCCGGTGGCGACCACGACCGCGCCGCCGGTCAGTTCCCGGCCGCCGGTGGCGTGCAGCAGCCAGCCGGTGCCGTCGGGCGCGCGCTCGACGCGGGAGACCTCGACGCCGGTCACGATCTCCAGTGCGTGGTGCTCGGCGTACTTCTCCAGGTACCGCACCACGTCGTCCCGTGCCACCCACCGGCCGAACCGGCGCGGCATCGGCAGCCCGGGCAGCGCGGACAGACGGCGGGTGGTGTGCAGGCGCAGCCGGTCGTAGTGGCGCCGCCAGGACGCTCCGACCTGCCCGGACCTCTCCAGGACGACGGCACGTATCCCCCGGGCGCGCAGCGCGTACGCGACGGCCAGCCCGCCCGGGCCGCCGCCGATGACGTAGACGGGGCGGTCGGCGTGCTGCGCGGCGGCAGGGGAAGTGGAGTCGGCCATGAGCGCGAGCGTAATCACGCACCTGGTTGATGGGTCTCGGTCAAGACCGGAATTGGTTGCGGATTGATCACGGCTGTGGAGAAAGCGTCGTGATTCCGGCCGGGGCGCGCGCATCCGGTGGGTGCTCGCAGGTGTTTCCTGCCTTCCGGGCCTGCTCGCTTCCCGCCCGCGGCGCGGTGCGTCCGGCGGGCGTCTTGCGCGCGGCGCAGCGCTGCCCGAAACTGACGTACCGTCAGATCCGGTCGTCGTCGGCAGGAGAGTCCATTGGGCACGGACACGATCTGGCTCACCGGTGCGCAGTGGCTGGCCGTCCTGCGCATCGGCCTCGGGCTGTGGTGGCTGGAGAGCTGGCGGCACAAGGACAAGAAGGGCTGGTTCGAGCGGGGCACCGGGATCGCCTGGGCGGCGGACGTCGCCGCCCGGCACCGGTGGAGCGCGGTGCGGTCCGGCTTCGACGCGGTCGTCGCGCCCCGGCCGCGGGTGATGGCCTACGTGGTGGTCTGCGCGGAGCTGGCGGTGGGGCTGGGGCTGGTGACCGGCTTCCTGACCCCGATCGCGCTGGCCGGCGGGCTGGTGCTCAATCTCCTCTACTTCACGCTCATGATCCACGACTGGGCCGAGCAGGGGCAGAACGCCATGATGGCGCTGGTCTCCGTGGTGGGTCTGTTCGGGATGTCGTGGCAGACGTGGTCGGTGGACGGTGCGCTGGGGTGGTTCGCGTGAGCGCGCGCTTCGACCTCCCCGAGGCCGATCCCTTCACCCGGGCGTACTGGGACGCGGCGGCCGGCGGGCGACTGCTGGTGCGGCGGTGCGGGGCCTGCGGGCAGGCGCACCACTATCCGCGCGAGTTCTGCCCCCACTGCTGGAGCGAGGACGTGACCTGGGAGGCCGCGAGCGGGCGGGCGAGCCTGTACACCTGGTCGGTCGTCCACCGCAACGACCTCCCGCCCTTCGCCGACCGGACGCCGTACGTCGCCGCCGTGGTCGAGCTGGAGGAGGGGCCCCGGATGATGACGGAGGTCGTGGGCTGCGCGCCCGGGGGGCTGTGGGTGGGGATGGCGCTGAAGGTGGCGTTCAGGATGGCCGGGTCCGGGTCCGGGTCCAGGTCCGGGGGCGGACGGGCGGACGGTCAGGTCGCGGTGCCGCTGTTTCGGCCACAATGATCGGATGGCCGACATATGTGAGGGGTCCCTCGCCGACCCCGCTCCCGAGCTGCGTGGTCACGGTCTCCGGCTCCGGATGTGGGACCCGGGGTCCGAGGCCGACGTCGAGACGTGGCTGCGCGGACGGTCCGACCCGGAGTTCCGGCGCTGGAACACGCCGCTGGTGGTGGAGGAGGGCCTGGCCGACGCGCGCGAGTCGCTCGCCGCGCATGTGCACAACGCCGTCAGCGCCATGGGCGTGCCCTTCTGCGTCACCGACGAGGCGACCGGCACGACGCTGGGCCATGTCGGCGTCGGTGTCGTCAACCGGTCCATGCGGGCCGGACGGGTCGGCTACTGGGTGCTCCCCGAGGCCCGTGGCCGGGGCGTGGCCACCGGGGCCCTGCTGCTCGCCACCCGCTGGTCCTTCACGGAACTGGGCCTTCACCGGCTGGAGTTGGACCACGCCCTCGGGCACGAGGCGTCGTGCCGCATCGCCGAGCGGTGCGGTTTCCCCTACGAGGGGACCCTGCGCGGCGCGATGTGGGAGGCGGGCCGCCACGACGCCTTCCGCGACTGCCACCTGCACGCCCGCCTGTCGTCGGACCCGGAGCCCAGGTGAGGCGCGGGCGTCGCCGGGTGGCGTGGACGCCGTAATTCACAGGCGCCGGGCGGCCGTTCGCCGGACCATGAAGCATGACTCACGACAACTGGTATCTGATCGGCGATCTCGATGAATTCCTCTCCCGCGCGGGGGAGTTCCTCCGCTCACGGCCCGCGCGGCACACCGTGCACCTGACCGTGACGGAGAACCTGCGCTCACGCGGGGGACGCGTCTACGGGGACGGGGCGCCCGAGTTCGGCGTGCTGGAGGAGGTCGGGGCCGTGCGGGCGGCCTTCTTCCGCACGCCGCCCCATCCGCTCGTTTCCACGCCCCTGACCGAGGCGGAGGCCGACGCGCTGGCGGGGCGGCTGGCCGGTGCGGGACGCGCCCTGTCCGGCGTCAACGCCGAGCACGACACCGCCGCCGCGTTCGCCGCGGCCTGGCGGCGGCACACCGGCGCCGAGGCCGCCGTCCACAAGCGGCTGCGGCTCTACCGGCTGGGCGAGTTGTCCGTGCCGCAGCCGGTCCCGCCGGGGCGGGCGCGGGTGGCGGGAGCGGAGGACCAAGAGCGCCTGGCCCGGTGGTACGGGGAGTTCTGCGCCGACGTCGGCGAGACGGTCGTGCGGAACCCGGCGGACTGGGCGGACGAGCGCGTCGAGCGCGGTGACGTCAGGTTCTGGGAGCTGCCGGACGGGACGCCCGTCGCGATGGCCGGAACGTCCCCGAAGGTCGCCGGGCAGATACGTGTGGTCGCGGTGTACACGCCGGCCGGGCTGCGCGGCCGGGGCTACGCGGGAGCCGTGACGACGGAGGTCACCCGGGCCGCGCTGGCCGCGGGGGCGGAGGAGGTGCTGCTGTTCACCGACCTCGCCAACCCGACCAGCAACGGGCTCTACCAGCGGATCGGGTACCGGCCGGTCTCGGACTTCGCGGTCCACGGGTTCGCGGTCCACGGGTTCGCGGTCCACGAGCGCGCGGTCCACGCGTCCGCGGGCTGACCGGCACGGTCACGGCCACAGCAGCTCGCGGCTCCAGCCGTCCGTCGTACGGCGGTACAGCAGCCGTACGTGACGGCGGCGGGCGTCGCCCTGGAAGAACTCGGCCTCGGTGGGCAGGAGACGGTAGAGGGTCCAGGAGGCGGCATCGGCGTCCGGCTCGTGTTCGGCCCGCGCCCAGGCGGCCTCGGAGGCGTCCCGCAACTCATCCAGTGAGCCGAGGACTTCGCTCTGCCGGCCGGTGAGCGCGGCGGCCAGGGCGCCCGTCGAGCGGGCGTGCAGGTCCGAGCGGGCCTGCTCGGGCGGGGCGAGGGTGACCGGGCCCCGCACACGGACCTGGCGGCCCTGGACCGGCCAGTAGAAGCCGAGGGCCGCGTGCGGGCGGGCGGCCAGATGGCGGCCCTTGCGGCTGCCGGCGTGCGTGCCGAAGGACCAGCCGTCCCCGTCGGCGCCGTGCAGCATCACGATCCGGACGTCCGGGTGTCCCTCCTCGTCGGTGGTGGCGAGGGACATGGTGTGCGGCTCCCGCTCGCCGGCCGCCACCGCCTGCGCGAACCACTCGGTGAAGAGGGCGAGCGGGGCGTCGGGCGCGGTGGCCGGGTCGAACGGGGGCAGATCGGTGACCTCCGGGTCCCACACCCGCAGTGACCGCAGCAGCTCGTGAAGATCCGTCTCCATCCCCCGAGTATCGCTCCGCGAGGCGGTACGGCCGCACCGGCTGCACTCGTGCGGCGGCCCGGCGCCCACGAACCGCCCACGTGTTCCACTCCGGCGTCCTGTCCGCCGGGGTCAACGTCCCAGGACCACCGTCCCCGAGGAACAGAACCAGCCGCCGGTCCCCGAGGCCACGGCCAGCCGGGGCAGCCGCCCGCCGTCCTTGCGGACCTGCCGTCGCCCGGCCTCGCCGCGCAGTTGCCGTACGGCCTCCACCAGGAGGAACAGGCCCCGCATTCCCGGGTGCTGGGCCGACAGGCCGCCCCCGTCGGTGTTCACCGGCAGCTGACCGCCCTCGACCCGCAGCCGCCCGTCCGCCACGAACGCCCCGCCCTCGCCCTTCGCGCAGAAGCCCAGGTCCTCCAGGGTGACCAGGGTCATGTAGGTGAAGGCGTCGTAGATCTCCGCGAAGTCGATCTCGTGGGGGCGTATCCCGGCCCGCCGGAAGGCGAGCCGGCCGCTCACCGCCGCCGGGGAGAGGGTGAAGTCGGGCCACTCCGACATCGTGGTGTGGGAGACGTGCTCCCCGGTGCCGAGAACCCAGACCGGTGGCTTGCGGCAGTCCGGTACGTACTCCTCGGCGGCCAGGAGGACCGCCGCGCCGCCGTCCGAGCGGATGCAGCAGTGCAGCCTGGTGAAGGGGTCGGCGATCAGCGGGCCGGCCAGGACGTCGTCGACCGTCACCGGGGCGCGGAACATCGCCTCCGGATTCAGCGCCGCGTTGGCCCGGGCCTGCACCGCCACCTCCGCCAGCTGCTCGATCGTGGTGCCGAACTCGTACATGTGGCGGCGGGCGGCCATCGCGTACTTGGCGATCAGGGTGTGGCCGTAGGGGGCCTCGAACTGGAGCGGGCCGCGGTTGCCGAAGGAGAGGGTGCCCGTACGGCGGCCCGCCCTGACGTCCGCGCGCGCCGTGGAGCCGTAGACCAGGAGCACCGCGTCCGCCCGGCCCGCGGCTATCGCGTCGGCCGCGTGGGCAGCCATGACCTCCCAGGTCGAGCCCCCGACCGAGGTGGAGTCCACCCAGGTGGGGCGCAGGCCCAGGTACTCGGCCACCTCCGCGGGGGCCAGCGTGCCCAGGCCGGCCGAGGCAAGACCGTCCACGCGGGCGCGGTCCAGGCCGGCGTCCGCCAGGGCCCGGCGGGCCGCCTGGGCGTGCAGGGCGTACGGCGTCGCGTCGTCCACGCGACCGCAGTCGGAGAGGGACACGCCGACCACGGCGACCTTGCGGTTCCCTGTCGTCATGAATCTGACGGTATATCAGTCAGGTGCCCGTGCGGCAGGTCGCGGCCCGGGTTCCGGCTCTGGGCATTCGCGCCCCGGCGCCCTAACATGACGGCCCGTCAGATATGGAGGTCCGGAGGGGAGAACCATGGACGCCCGCTTCACCGCCGAGCAGGACGAGATCCGCCGCACCCTGCGCGAGCTGCTGCGCAAACGGTGCGGAGCGCAGGAGGTGCGCGCCGCGGTGGACACCCCCGCCGGATACGACCCCGCCCTCTGGGCCGCCCTCGCCGAGCAGCTCGGACTGCCGGGCATCGCGCTGCCCGGCACCTGCGGCGGTGCCGGATGCTCCGTGACCGAGCTCGCCCTCGCCTGCGAGGAGACCGGGAGGGTGCTCGCGCCCTCGCCGCTGCTCGCCACCTCCGTTCTCGCCGCGCCCCTGATCCTGGCCCTCGGCACCCCCGCCCAGCGCACCGGCCTGCTGCCCCGGCTCGCCGCGGGCACGCTCACCGCCGCGTTCGCCGTGCCCGGCTCCGCCCTCGCCACCGCGCTGGCGCTGATCGGCGGCAACGGCGGCGACTGGGCGGGCGGCGGACGCGCGGGCGGGGTGCAGGCGCGGCGGGCGGGAGACGGGTGGCGGCTGTACGGGCAGGCCGACCAGGTCCTGGACGGGCACCGGGCGGGGCTGCTCCTCGTCGCCGCGCACACCGGGGGGTTCGCGCGGTCGCGTACCTTGCTCTTCCTCGTGCCGGGGGACGCCGACGGCCTCGTACGGGCCCGGCTGACCGCCCTGGACGCCACCCGCCCGCAGGGGCGTGTGCAACTCAGGGACGTGCGGGCCGAGTTGCTGGGTGATGAGGGCGCGGACGTCCTCGGTGCGCTGGCCGGCGCCGGGGACGCGGCGGCCGCCGTGCTCGCCTGTGAGGCCGTCGGGGCCGCGGGCCGGGCGCTGGAGCGGACCGTGGAGTACGTGCGGCACAGGAAGCAGTTCGGGCGGGCCATCGGCTCCTTCCAGGCCGTCAAGCACCGGCTGGCCGATGTGTACGTCCAGGTGCAGGCCGCCCGCTCGGCCGCCTACTACGCGGCCTGGGCCACCGGGAACGGGGAGCGCGTCGGAGGGCTGGCCCTGGCGCAGGCCCTTCAGGCGCTGCGGTGCGCCGCCGGCGAGGCGATCCAGCTGCACGGCGGGATCGGGTTCACCTGGGAACACGAGGCACATCTGTACTTCAAGCGGGCGGCCGGCGACGAACTGCTGTTCGGGCCCGTGCACCGGCTGTGGGCGCGAGCGGCGGACGTGGCCGGGCTCTTCGAGCGAGGGGAGGTGCTGGTGTGACGGCCGGCCCCCGTGCCCGGCGGATCGTGCAGAAGGTGTCCGCCACGCGCGCCTTCGCCCGCCTCGCCCCGCACGTCGTCCCCGCCCTGGACCGTGCCGTGCACCGGCTCTCGGGCGGCCGGCTGCTGCTCAGCGCGCAGATGCTGCCCAGCCTGGTGCTGACCTCCACCGGAGCCCGCACCGGGCTGCCCCGCCGGACGCCGCTCGCCTGCCTGCCGGAGGAGGAGGGACGGAGCTGGATCCTCGTCGGCTCCAACTTCGGGCGGACCGGTCACCCCGCCTGGACGCACAACCTGCTCGCGCATCCGGACGCCGAGGTCAGCCGGCAGGGCCGGGACGTGCCCGTGCGGGCCCGGCTGCTGACCGGGGAGGAGCGGGCGGCCGCCTGGGAGGCCGTGCTCGCCTTCTGGCCCCCGTACGCCGCCTACCAGGCGCGGGTGGAGCGGGAGATCCGGCTCTTCCGGATCACGCGCGAGGACTCCTGGGCCGACCGGGCCTAGTAGTGCTGTGGCCGGCAGGGTTTGCCGGAAGGCCCGCGGTGTCCGGTGCGGTGCATCGCAGGGCGGAGCGTCGCCGGCGTACTGGACGTACTCGGGTGATGTGACAACGCGGCGAGGTGCCGTGCCGGGCGTCGCGAGCCGGTGAACCTTTCCGGCCGCAGCACTAGAGCGTGGCCAGCCGCTCCACCAGCAGAAGCGCTCCTGTGCCCAGCATCGCCGCCCCCGACGTGCGGACGACCGCACGGGCCGCCGCCGGCCGGGCGTGCAGTACCGCGCCGGCCAGGGTGCCCACCGTGAGGTAGACGGCCGCGCAGCAGGCCATGTGCAGGCCGCCGAGCGCCGCCGTCTGCACGGGGACGGGGACGTGTGCGCCCCGAGTGGTCAGGAACTGGGGGAGGACGGAGAGGTAGAGCAGCAGGCCCTTGGGGTTCAGGCCGCTGATCGTGGCGCCGCGCAGGAAGACGTGGGGGGCCGTCGTGGCGAGCGACTCCCGTGCCGCTTCCACCGCGGCCGGCCTGCGCAGCACTCCCCAGCCCAGCCACACCAGATAGCCGGCGCCCGCCACCGTCAGCGCCGTCAGCAGGCCGGGTGAGCCCGCCACCAGGACCGCGAGCCCGGCGACGGCCAGCAGCGTGTGCAGGGCGTAACCGGCGACCAGGCCGCCCACCGCCACCGTGACCGAGCGCTCCCTCAGGCCCGCCGCGATCGCGTACGCCCAGTCCGCGCCCGGCACGCAGACCAGCAGGAAGTCGACGGCCAGGAAGGAGAGGAGCGTTCCGGAGTGCATATCGGGAACATTAGGCGTGATCGTTGCGAAAGTGTTTCTTAAGTTTTCCCTTGGTGACCGGTTTCGAGGCAGAATCTTCTACGTGGACGACGTGGACCGGAAGATTCTTGCCGAGCTGCAGCAGGACGGGCGGCTGACCGTGACCGAGCTGGCCGCGCGGGTGCGGCTGAGCGTCTCGCCGTGCCACCGGCGGCTGCGGGAGCTCGAGCGGTCGGGGGCCGTGCGGGGGTACCGGGCGGTGGTGGACCCGGCCGCCGTCGGGCTGACCTTCGAGGCGCTGGTCTTCGTCTCGATGCGGCAGGAGGACCGGGACACGGTCGCCGAGTTCGAGCGGGCGGTCAGCGAGGTGGAGCACGTGCTGGAGGCGCAGCGGCTCTTCGGCGACCCGGACTATCTGCTGCGCGTGGCCACCGCCGACCTCGCCGCCTTCCAGCGGCTGTACGACGAGCGGCTGGCGACGCTGCCGGGCGTGCAGCGGCTGACGTCCACGCTGGTGATGAAGCACGTGGTCACGGACCGGCCACTGCCCGCCTGAGGGCGCGCGGCGCGCGACGCATGCGCGGGGCGCCCACAGCGCGGCAGGCGGCGGTCCACCCGGGTGAACCGCCGCCTGCCTGACAGGACTTGGAGCCCGGAAGCAGCCCGGGCCGGAGTACGGGTTATCTCGTCGGCTTCTTGCCGGTGATGCCCAGGTACACCAACAGCGCCAGGTTGGGTTTGAGCTCGGCCTGCTTCACGCCCCAGGAGGAGAAGCCCTTCTGGTGCGAGGCGACCGCCGCGAGCATCGCGACCAGCGAACCGGCGATCGCGGCCGGGTTCACGTCCTTGTCGACCTTGCCCTTGGACTGGAGTTCGGCGACCGAATCCGCGAGGGAGTTGTTCACCGAGTTGAGGATCTTCATGCGGAGCTTGTAGAAGCGCTTGTCGCCCTCGGCGGCCCCGAGGTCGACCACGCGCAGGATCGCGTCGTTCCTGCGCCAGAACTCGAGAAACCCGTCCACGAGTTCCTGGGCGGTCTGCCAGCCCGCCTTGCCGACCCAGGACCGCCCTTGGAGCAGCTCGGTCAACCCGGCGCCCTCGGCTGCCATTTGCTCGGCGATCTCCAGGACGGCGCCCTCGACGTCCGGGAAGTACTGGTAGAAGGTCGCGGGCGAAGTGCCCGCCTTCCGGGCGACATCGATGACCTTGACGTCCCGGTAAGGGGAGGAGCTGAGCATCTCGCTGAGGCAGTCGAGCAGCTTCTGCCGGGTCGCCTGCCCACGCCGGCCGGCCACGCGGCCGTCGACGGTACGCACTTGTCCTGTCATGCCGTCAGCTTACCGAGGGGTGATCGGAGCGCGATTCGGCCGACTGCAAATGGGGTGCACGGGTGACAGGAGGCTGGTGTGCCTGGTCTGCGGCCTGCGCACGACCCGGCTAGTTTGACGGCATGGCCGAAAACAGGGCATCCGCATACACAGAGGGCGTCCCCTGCTGGGTGGACGCGCAGCTTCCCGACGTCGAGGCGGGCAAGCGCTTCTACGGTGAGCTCTTCGGGTGGACCTTCGAGCAGGAGGAGGCGTACGGCGGCTTCGTGCTGGCCCGGCTGGACGGGGAGCCCGTCGCCACCCTCGCCCCGAAGACGGACGGCCGGATGCCCACCGTCTGGACGGTGTACTTCGCCACCCCGGACGCCGGAGCGCTGGCCGCGCGGATCCGGTCGGCCGGCGGGCAGATCCTGGGCGAGTCCCGGACGGTCGCAGACTTCGGCACCGCCGTCCTCGCCGCCGACCCGGAGGGCGCCGTCTTCGGGCTGTGGCAGCCGGGCAGCCACCCCGGCTTCGGCCGGCATCACGAGGCGGGCACCTTCGGCTGGGCCCAGCTCTACGCCCGTGACACCGACGCCGCCAACGCCTTCTACGGCGAACTCTTCCACGAGGCCCTTTTCGGCCCGGGTGCCCGCCCCGACTTCGGCCGCGCCCCCGTCACCGAGGTCTTCCCGCCCGAGATGCCGCCGCACTTCCTGGTCCACTTCCGGGTCGAGGAGATCCAGGCCGCCCTCGGCGCCGTCGGCAGGCTCGGCGGGCGGGTGCAGGTGTCACCTTTCGAGACGTCCTACGGAACCGTGGCCGTCGTCGTCGACAATCAGGGGGCGTCCTTCGCCGTACTGCAGAGGTGAAAGCCGTCCCCCGCACGGGAAGCGGAGGATTTGCGGCAGGACATCCCGATTCGTCACCGGGTTCGCAACCGGTGCTCCGGACAGGAAGAATCGGGGTGCGTGCCGCCATGGCGGTGCGGTGGTGAGACGCTGCACGAGGGTCGCGTACATATGTGGGTGACGCGGCTCGTACGGGGAGGTGGCAGGCAAGTGGTGGATCAGCTGACGCAGCACGATCCGCGGCGGATCGGGCCGTTCGAGGTGCTGGGACGGCTGGGGGCCGGCGGCATGGGGCTGGTCTATCTGGCGCGCTCGGCGTCCGGCCGGCGGGTGGCGATCAAGACGGTCCGCACCGAGCTGGCCGAGGACCAGCTTTTCCGGGTCCGCTTCACGCGCGAGGTCGAGGCCGCGCGGGCGGTCTCCGGCTTCTACACGGCCGCGGTCGTCGACGCCGACCCGCGCGCCGCCGTGCCGTGGCTCGCCACCGCCTACGTTCCCGCGCCCTCCCTCGAGGAGATAGTGACCGAGTGCGGGCCGCTGCCGGCCCAGGCGGTGCGCTGGCTAGCGGCGGGCGTCGCCGAGGCGCTGCAGTCCATCCACGGCGCCGGGCTGGTGCACCGGGACCTGAAGCCCTCCAACGTGCTGGTGGTCGAGGACGGGCCGCGGGTCATCGACTTCGGCATCGCGTCGGGTGTTTCGAACACCCGTCTGACCATGACGAACGTCGCCGTCGGCACCCCCGCCTACATGTCTCCCGAGCAGGCCAAGGACTCCCGCAGCGTCACGGGCGCCAGCGACGTCTTCTCGCTCGGCTCCACCCTGGTCTTCGCCGCCACCGGCCACGCCCCCTTCCACGGCGCCAACCCGGTCGAGACGGTCTTCATGCTGCTCAGAGAGGGCCCGGACCTGGAGGGGCTGCCGGAGGAGCTGCGCCCGCTGATCGAGTCCTGCATGCAGATGGAGGCCACGGGCCGCCCCACCCCCGCCGACCTCCAGGCCCAGCTCGCCCCCCACCTCTTCGGCTCCGGCTCCGACGACAGCGGTACGGCCTCGGCCTGGCTGCCCGAGCAGGCCGTGGGCCTCATCGAGTCCCGCCGCGGCGGCCGCCCGGCCGCGCTGCCCGCCTCGCCCGGCCCCCGCAGCGGCGGCCGGCCCCACGTACCGCCGCCGCCCTCGCGCGACCCGGTCGTCCCGGCGCCCCCCGTTCCCGTGCCCGCCCCGGTCGGCGCCCCCGGCTCCGGTCCCGTGCGGCTGGCCGGTGCCCAGGTGCCGATCGGCCCCGGCCCGCGCGTGGCCGACGCCCGTGCCGCCGCCGTCAAGGCACCCCCTCCCGAGGCCGGTCTCGCCGCCTCCTGGTCCAGGCCCCGCCCCGGCGTCAACGGCGCCGACCCAGCCGTACCCGCCGTCCCGGCCGCGCCCCCGGAGACGGCGACCGGCTGGCGCCCCTGGCGCTTCCGTATGTCCAACGACGTCTGGGGCACCCCCGCCGTGGCCGGGGACCTCGTCTACGTCACCTCCTTCGAGGTGCACGCCCTGGACGTGGCCACCGGCCGCCGCCGCTTCAAGACCCGCGACGTGGCCTGGTCGATGGCGGTCGCCGACGGCCGTATCCACGCCTCCGACGGGCCCACCCTGTTCACCCTGGACGCCCGCGAGGGCGCCGATCTGTGGCGGCTGCAGACGGACGCCTGGGTGTACTCGCTCAAGGCCGACCGCGGCACGGTCGTCACCGGCACCCGCGGCGGCGGCGTGCAGGCCTGGGAGGCCGCCGGCGGCCAGAAACTGTGGGAGATCAGCGGCTGCCAGACCGACTTCGAGTCCCCCGAGGCCGGCCCCGCCGTGCACGACGGCACGGTCTACGTCTGGCAGGACGCCCGGCTGCGCGCCCTGGACGCCCGCACGGGCGAGGAGCGCTGGTCCTACCCCATCGGCGACGCGGCCTCCTGCGGCGGTGTGCCGGTGCGCATCACCGCCGCCCCCGACGGCTATGTCTACGTCTCGGCCGGCACCCGTGTGCTCGCCCTCGACGTGGCGAGCGGCCGGGTCCGCTGGCACTTCGAGGCCCCCGCGGTCTTCCTCTGCCCGCCGGCCTTCGTCCCCGGCCCCGCCGTGACCGGCGGGGGCATCTACCTCGCCGACTACCTCGGCACGGTCTACGCCCTGGACGCCACCGACGGCCGCGACCGCTGGCGCATCGCCACCGAGTCCCGCGCCTCGATCGACCCGGTGCTGGTGGCGGCCGGCCATGTCCACGTGGGCAGCGGCAAGGGCCTCTACACCCTGGACGCGGTGACCGGCACGCCCAAGTGGCGCTTCCAGTCCGGCGGTGAGATCGTCGGCTCCCCGGCGGTCGCCGAGGGCCGTATCCACTTCGGCTCGACCGACCACCTGCTGTACACCCTGAAGGCCGACGACGGCCGGCTGCGCTGGAAGCTCGCGACCGGCGGCGAGATCACCGGTTCCCCGGTGGTCCGGGACGGGGTCGTGTACGCGTGCAGCAAGGACCGCTGCGTGTACGCGCTCGACGCGGAGAAGGGGACGGGTACCGCCCGCACCGCATGAGCCGCGGATTTGGTGACGGCCGTCGCACGGGTACACGGAAGGGCTCGGGCGGCGGCCGTCGGTCCTGGTGAGCGGCGCTTTCGTCACCGCTCTCACCCGAGACGCTACTCCGCGTGCGGGACGGCCGCCACGCGAGCCCCGGGGGCCGCTGGACTCCCCCGATAGGGTGATCGCATGCAGACACGGGGGCGCAGACTCAGGTTCACGGCGGTACTGGCGATCACGGTGCTCGCACTGACGGGCTTTTCCCGGGGCCACGGGCACAGCCACAGCCACAGCCACAGCCACAGCCACAGCCGGCACGGCAGCAGCAGCGGCGGCGGGAGCGGGGGTGGGTGCAGCAGCTCGCGCCAGGACCACGACAGCTCGTCGCCCTCGGGCGGCTCCTCCGGCGGCTCGTCCGGCAGTTCGTAGGGCGACTCCTACGGCAGCGGCGCCGGCGGGACCTGCAACCGCCGTCCCACCCACCGCGCGACCTCCACCCCGTCCGGCACCAGCGGCACCGCACGGACGCTCCAGGACGGTGCGGCGAAGCTGGTGAGCTGCGCGACCGGGAAGAAGCCGTAAGCCACCGTCGAGGTCCGCAACCCGGGCGGCCGCGTCGGCACGTTCGGCGTCCGGGTCCCCTTCAAGGACAAGGCCGGCGACGAACTCGGCCACGGGTACGCGGAGACCGAGGGGCCCGCGAACGGCGTCAGGACGCTCCGGGTCAAGGCCGGCGCGGACGTCCTCGACCGGCTCGGCCACTGCGAGGCCGACCCGCGGGCCACCCCGGTGGACCCGGTGGACCCGGTGGACTGACCGGCGTTCGCGCTCCTCGCGCTCACCGCACCCCGAAGCCCCCGCCCCGCCGTCCCGCGAACAGCTCCGCCTGCCGCTCGGCCGGCAGGTTGCCCAGCGCGATCAGGTGCGGCGCCTGGGCGAACGCCTGCGCGCGGGCGGCCTCCTTCGCCGCCCACAGCGCCCGTACGGTCCCCTGCACCGCCTGCGCCGGATACCCGGCGATGACACGGGCGCGGTGCAGGGCCGACTCCAACGCCTCACCGGGCTCGACGAGTTCGGAGACCAGCCCGGTCTCGTACGCCCGCCGCGCCGAGACCCGTTCCGCCGTCCCCATGAGCATCATCCGCGCGACCTCCCCGTAGGGCATCCGCTCGGCCATCAGCACGGACTCGTACGCGCTCACCATCCCGTAGGCGGTGTGCGGGTCGAAGAAGACCGCGGTGGTGTCGGCGACGACGAACTCGCTCTCGCCCAGCAGGTAGAAGGCGCCCCCGCAGGCCATCCCGCACACGGCGGCGACGACCGGCTTCCACAGGTCGTTGGCCTTGGGCCCGACCCGCAGCAGCGGATCGTCCGTCATGAACGGCGAGCCGGGCTGCGGCACGACCGCGTCCCGGTCGATCCCCGTGCAGAACGCCCGCTCCCCGGCCCCGGTGAGCACGACGGCACGCACCGAGTCGTCGAACCGCAACGCCTGCCAGCAGGCAGTGAGTTCGCCGGCCAGGGCCAGATCGATCGCGTTGAGCCTCGCGGGCCGGTCGAGGGTGACGACGGCGACCCCGGTCTCCTCGTCGGCCAGGACCCGCAGGCCGCCGCTCGTGCTCCCGGCCGTGCTCATGGACGCTCCAGGACCCACTGGGGAAGGCCGCGGTCGTCGAACACGACCTGCACGCGCGCCCCGATCCGGACCTTTTCCGGTGGGAGGGAGCCGAGCGGCGCCCCGGCCTCGGTGACGAGGTTGCCGACCAGCCGTATGCGCGGCGCGTCGGCCAGTTCGACGACGATCACGTTGTACGGCGCCTGCTCGGCGTAGCCGGGCAGGAGCGGCGGATGCGGCACGACGTAGGACCAGACCCGGCCGCGCCCGCCGACCCGCAGCCACTCGCACGCGAAGGACTGGCAGTGGGGGCAGCAGGGGCGGGGCGGGAAGCGGGGCTCGTGGCAGTCGGCGCAGGCCTGTACGCGCAGTTCGCCCTGGGCGGCGTACTGCCAGAAGGGTGCGCCGTCGGCGTCGACGACAGGGTTCAGCACGACGGCCTCCTGAGTGTTCTCCATCTCCTCAGCTCCTCAGCAGCAGGGCGGAGGTGGGGACGCCTTCTCCAGCGGTGACCAGGCAGGTGGCGGCGCCCGGGACCTGTGCGGTGCTGGTTCCGCGGAGCTGTTTCACGCCCTCGTTGACCAGGTTGAAGCCGTGCACGTAGGCCTCCGAGAGCCCACCGCCCGAGGTGTTGAGGGGCAGCCGCCCGCCGGTCTCCAGCGCGCCCCCCTCGGTGAAGGCGCCGCCCTCGCCCCGCCCGCAGAAGCCGTAGCCCTCCAGGGAGAGCGGTATGAGGGGGGTGAACGCGTCGTAGATCTGGGCCACGTCGACGTCCTCGGGCGTGAGGTCGGACTGCTTCCACAGATGCCGGGCGGCGGTCCAGGCGGGGCCGGTGAGGGGGTCTTCGTTCCAGTAGTTGACCATGCCGTGGTGCTGGGCGGGCAGCCCCTGGGCGGCGGAGTGGACGTAGACGGGCCGGTGCCGGCAGTCGAGGGCACGCTCCCTGCTGACGACCACGCAGGCCAGCGCGCCGTCCGTCTCCAGGCAGTTGTCGTAGAGGCAGAGCGGCTCGCTGATCCAGCGGGAGGTCATGTACATCTCGCGGGTGAGCGGGCGGTCGTACATGATCGCGGCGGGGTTCTGGTTGGCCCGGTTGCGGCAGGCGAGGGCGACGTTGAAGAGGTGGTCGCGGGTGGCGCCGTACTCGTGCATGTAGCGCCTGGCGAGCATGGCGATCTCGTCGGCGGGGCGCAGCAGCCCGAAAGGCCGGGTCCACTGGGCGGGGGTGGGCAGCTGGACGGCGGTGCTGGTCCAGGGCCGGGGCCCGCTCCCGCGTTTGCGCGACCGCCATGCGACCCCGACGGTGGCCTGCCCGGCGGTGATGGCGGCGGCGAGATGGGCGACGGTGGCGCACGAACCGCCCCCGCCGTACCCGGCCTTGCTGAAGAAGGTGAGGTCACCGAGCCCGAGGGCCTTCGCCAGCTCCACCTCGTCGGTCTCCTCCATGGTGTAGGAGGCGAGGGCGTCGACCTCGGCCGGGGCGATTCCGGCGTCGTCGAGGGCGGCGAGCACGGCCCGGCAGGCGAGGGTGCGTTCGTCCTCCGGGAGGCGTCTGGCGAAGGCGGTCTGCCCGATCCCGACGATGGCGGTGGCGTCCTTGAGACCGGGTCCTGGCATGGGTGCACCTCCGGCGGCTCCGCATGTTGCTGACAGGCCGTCAGGTTACAGCTAATCTGACGGTCAGTCAGCTATGCCCGGTGCGGCTCGGATGTGCGGGAGGCCGATGATGCGCGGTGACGTGGAGTGGGGCAGCATTCCCGGACTGGTGCGGTCGGCGGCCGAACGGTACGCCGCCACCGAGGCGGTGGTGGACAGCCGTACGCGCGTCTCGTACGCGGAGCTGGGTGCGCGGGTGGACCGCGCGGCGGCGGCGTGCCTGGCGACCGGGGTCGCCGTCGGCGACCGGGTCGCCGTCTGGGCGCCGAACTCCCTGGACTGGATGGTCGCAGCGCTGGGCGCGGTGTCGGCCGGGGCGGTGCTGGTGCCGCTGAACACGCGGTTCAAGGGCGGCGAGGCGGCGTACGTGCTGCGGCGCTGCGGGGCGCGGCTGCTGTTCGTGACGGGCACCTTCCTGGGGACGTCGTACGTGGCGTCGCTGCGCAGGGCGGCGGGGCAGGGGGAGGGCGACGGACCGCTCCCCGGGCTGCCGTCCCTGCAGGAGGTGGTGGTCCTGTCGGACGACGCCCCACCGGACTTCCGCACCTGGAAGGACTTCCTGGCCGGCGGGGAAGGGGTGGGCGAGGCGGAGGTGAGGGCACGGGCCTCGGCGGTGACCGCAGTGGCCCCCTCGGACATCGTCTTCACCTCGGGCACGACGGGCCGCCCCAAGGGCGCGGTGATCACCCATGCGCAGACCCTGCGGGCGTACGGGATCTGGAGCGACCTCGCGGGCCTGCGGCAGGGCGACCGCTATCTGATCGTGAACCCCTTCTTCCACACCTTCGGCTACAAGGCGGGCGTGATCGCCTGCCTGATGCGGGGCGCGACGATGGTCCCGCAGCCGGTGTTCAACGTGGACACGGTGCTGGCGAACGTGGCGGCGGAGCGCATCTCGGTCCTGCCCGGCCCGCCCACCCTCCTCCAGTCGCTCCTGGACCACCCGGCCCGGGACGCCCACGACCTCTCGGCGCTGCGCCTGGTGGTGACGGGCGCCGCGGTGGTCCCGCTCCGGCTGGTCGAACGCCTGCGCGGTGAACTGGGCGTCGGAACGGTCCTGACGGCGTACGGGCTGTCGGAGGCCGGCGGCCTGGTGACGATGTGCCGCCGCGGCGACGACCCCGCTCTGATCGCCTCGACCTCGGGCCGCGCGGTCCCGGGAACGGAGGTGAAGGTCGTGGACTCCTCCGGAACCGCGGCCCCTCCGGGCACCCCGGGCGAGGTCCTGGTCCGCGGGTTCAACGTCATGTGCGGCTACTACGAGGACGAGCCGGCCACCGCCGAGGTCCTGACCGGGGACGGCTGGCTGCGCACGGGAGACGTGGGCGTCCTGGACGAGGCGGGCAACCTGCGCATCACCGACCGCCTGAAGGACATGTTCATCGTCGGCGGCTTCAACGCCTACCCGGCGGAGATAGAGCAACAGCTCGGCCTGCACCCGGGCGTGGCCGACGTGGCGGTGGTCGGTGTCCCGGACCCACGCCTGGGCGAGGTCGGCAGGGCATACGTCGTACGACGCGAGGGTTCCGTCCTCACCGCCGACGACCTGATCGCCTGGTCCCGCCGGGAGATGGCGAACTACAAGGTCCCGAGGACGGTCGAGTTCGTGACGCAACTCCCGCGCAACGCGAGCGGCAAGGTGGTGAAGGGGGAGCTGCGGGGGAGGGATTGAGAAACCACGGGACCCCACGTTGCCCTGCGGTTCGCTGGATCAGTGAGTCTCCGCCAAGTTGAATTCGCAGCTCAAATGGCTGGTGCGACCGGTTTGTGACCGGTTCTCGGGGGTGCCCGCATTGGCCGTGGGCGGCTGTCTGAGGAGTGGATCGTCTGTCAGCGGTCGACGTCGAGGTTCGTCAGAACGAGCAGGGCGCGCAGGAGGTGGGTGTCGCGGGCAGGGTCGGCGCGGAGTTTGGTCAGGGTCCTCCAGTTCCCGGGGTGGGCGAAGCTGTGTTCGACTGGCGCGTGTCGGGTGGCGAGGACACGGTCGGCGTCCTTCTGGCCGGGTCTGAGCTTGTGGGCGCGGGTGGCTGTAAGGCCGGTGACGCTCACGGGGATCGCGTACGTCGTTGTCCAGGCCGCGGAAGCCGAGGTCCGCCAGCGCCCGAGGCCGGCGGCGCGCAGGTGGGCCAGGACGTGGTCGTGGCGGGCGGTGATGTCGTGGGTGCGGCCTGGCCGGGCGGCGGATATCCAGATCAGGCGGCCTCTCCCGTTGGTCAGAGCCAGGAAGTGCGGGCCATGACTGCGGCGCGTGCCGGAATAGTTCCGCCGGTCGGCCCTTTCGGCGCGGCGCTGGGTGGGGATGGGAGTGCCGTCGATCAGGACCACCTCCCCGCCCGTTTGTCGACCTTCTTCAGGGCACGGTCAAGCGCGGAGGCTCGCGCGGCCAGCAAGGCGATCAGCTCGTCGCGCCAGCGGCGGACGCTCGGACACGTTGTTGCCGCCGGCCCGCCAGGCGCTGGTCGTGGCGCAGCACGGCCACAGCTCTTCGCCGACCTGCCGGGCCATGACCGGTCCGGCGGCCTGCCGCACGGCGGCGAGGATGCGCTGGTAGTCCGGCGGGAGCGCGGCGTCCTCCATGCCCGGTGTGCGGTGCGGGATCAGCGTCACCGTCTGCCCGCCCACTTGCCCGGGCGTCGGTGCGGCAGCAGCGCGCTTGTCGGCGAGCTGCTCGTTCATCCGCTCAAGGACCCGTTCGGCGACGGCGAGTTCATCCAGCTCAGCCCGCACCTCCGCCAACTGCTTGGCCAGCCGCTCTTCAAGGCCGTCCAGTTCCGCGCGCCGCGCGGTTGATCCGTTCCAGCAGTTTGGGATCCAGCATGCACGGGACGCAGCCCGCCCGCACTATCTCCTTGATCGGCTACGCCGTCTCACCGGTCCGCTGACCTCCTGGACGTCCGCGTACGGGGCGGCAAGTTGGCGCCGTGCCTGCCCGATTTTTTCTCTTGCCTCAGCGCCCTCACCCGGCAACCATGATCAAGTCAATTGCGCAACTGAGGAAATGAGGTCAAGTGAAAGGCATCACGCCAGGTCGCAGACGAAGAACCGTAGCCTTATCTGTCGTGGCACTGACCATCGCCTTCCCGCTCATCGCATCCACGTCGGCGGGGGCGTCGGCTCAGCTGCCAGGCAGCGAAGCCGCGAAGCTGGCAGCCGCGGGGGCCCACAGCCGCCCTGTCACGAATCCACGCCTCCTCGCGATCGAGAAGACCCAGGAAACGCTCGACAAGATTGCTGGGAAGATCACTGAGGGGCTCTCGGAGTCCGACCGGGCCAAGATTCCAGGCTTCACTGACATAGAAGTCGATCCCATCCGCGACAGTCTGCGTCTGTATTGGAAAGGCACCCCGCCGCAACGCGTACGGCGCATCCTCGCCCGCCTGCCCAAGGGGGTGACTGCTTCTGTCCGTCCCGCGCGCTACTCGAAGGCCGAACTGCACCAGGCACGCAGCAGGCTCCTGCGGAGTGGGAAGCCGGAAGACCTGCGCATCGCGTCCACGTCGACTCCCATCCGCATCACCAGCATCGGGCTCGCAGTAGACGGAAGTGGTCTGGAGATCGGCTACGACGAAGACCGGGGCACAGGCAAGCGGAGTCAGGCCGACCCCCTGGCCGCCGTCGCTCGCAAGAGTAGGTCGAGTGAGATCAAGACGGTCACCGACCACGCAACTGGCGTCCACACCACCGTGGTTTACAAGCCTTTGAGTGTGGACCTCTCGTCGCGGCAAGAGGACAATACGCCGTGGTACGGAGGGTCAGCGCTACGGAACCCGTCAGGCGGCATCTGCTCCAGCTCGTTCAGCGTGCAGACTGCCTCTGGCCAGCACGAGCTCAGCACGGCTTACCACTGCGGTGGTGGTAACGGTGTATGGCATACCTACTGGGGTGGGAAGCTGATCGGCACCACCGACGGCGACCAGAGTGACGCGACGGACGACGCGCTGGGCATCCGCCTGCCATCCGGTCAATCCGC
Source organism: Streptomyces sp. NPDC020801 (assembly GCF_044334385.1). Classification (NCBI taxonomy): domain Bacteria; kingdom Bacillati; phylum Actinomycetota; class Actinomycetes; order Kitasatosporales; family Streptomycetaceae; genus Streptomyces; species Streptomyces sp. NPDC020801. The sequence goes on along the minus strand of NZ_JBIRST010000009.1, from coordinate 32,881 downwards.
CGGACGGCTGTACGATGGTCCGGCGGACGAGACCGACGGGTACGCCAAGCCCGTCACCGGCTGGGGCCACAACAACGTGGGTGACTACGTCTGCACCGATGGCGCGAACTCCGGTGTGCACTGCAATGTGCAGATCGCCAAGACGGACATCGGAGTCACGGGTGCCAACGGCGTGTACCGACCGGTCACCGACCTCGCCTATTCCACCTCGCTCACCCCGGACCACATCGCGGCGGTGAACGGCGACAGCGGTGGGCCCGTTTTCGCCGGCGTCAACAACTACACGGCCGACGAAGCGCGCGGCATGATCACGGCGCTCGACCGGACCGTAACGTGCCCGTCATCGGAGTACGTTCTTGACAGCGGCGTGAGAACTCCCTGGTGTGTCCAAGGGGTGTACTTCGTGCCGATCTATCAAACCTTGCACGATATGTACTGGACCCTTGTCACCACCAAGTAGCCGTCTGAGCGACCTGTGGGCCGACGCGCTCGAGTGGCGTCGGCCCACCGCCGCAATCAGTCTGTCCCCGCACATGGGGCTGGCAGGATCGATCCCGCCATCGACCGGAGACAGTAGAGCATGACCATGACTCCCAAAGGCAGGCGGCGCCTGCACCATGCGATATGGATTACGGCAGTTTGTGCTCTCCTCGTCACAGCCGTGACCGGTTGGGCGCTGTGGGACGGCTCGCACGTCCGTGAATCAGCTGTGCCCGGGGATGTGCTGGTCAGCAGCGATGGCCGCACCTTGAGCACCCCAGTGATCTGGACCGGTTGCGAGGACCGACCTCGCCTGGTCGCCCATGAAGCCACCCACACGGTGTCATTGTCCCTGCAACGAAAACGGCACACTTCTCTGCCCAGCAACACTGCATGCGTTGGCAGCGGGGGAAGCGGCGATGAGCGGCTGCTCACGACCACGTTGGAGCACCCCCTCGGAGCAAGGCGGCTTGCCGACGCCGTCTCCGGCAGCATCATCACGCCTTTCCGCGCCTCCCGCCTCTACCGTCCGCGATTTCTCCCGAAGGGCTACACACTGTCCGACAGGCCAGTTGGGAAGGGCGACGTCACCCAACCCCCTTACCGGCGGACGCTGAGTCCCTCCTGGACTGTCACTTACCTGCGCAACCCGGGACGGGGAGGAGACACAGGTTCGCTGAGCATCAGCCAGACCGTTGGAAGGCTCCCCGACGGTTCCGGAGCCCCAATCTCCGTCCACGATCACCCAGGCCGTCTGGAGGGCGGTCCCTTCCACCGTCAGTCGCTGACCTGGTGGGCCGCCGGATTCACCATCAATATGACCACAGCAGACCAGTCCCTTTCCAAAGACGAACTGCTCAAGATCGCCGAACAGCTCAGCCCATAGACGCCTGAGTATGTGAGCGGTTCACGAAGGCCGCCCAGGCCCCCCGCCCTGTTCACCGGGAGCCCCCTGCGCTTCCTGGCTCTGACCGACGGGAGAGGCCGTCTGATCTGGGTATCCGCCGCCCGGCGGGGCCGCACCCGCGACATTACCGCCGCTCGCCACGACCACGTCCTGGCCCGCCTGCGCGCCGCCGACCACGGAATTCGAGTTGGCGGAGGCTCAGTGCTTGAGGAAGGCGACGAAGGCGGTCCACGCGGGCGTTTCGAGGAGGAGGACCGGGCCGTCCTCGGCCCGCTTCGAGTCGCGGACGGGGACTACGCCGGGGGCATCGGCGACTTCGGCGCAGTCGCCGCCGCTGCCGTTGCTGTAGCTGCTCCTCTTCCAGTGCGCGGCGCTCAAGTCAAAGGCGATGCTTGCCATTTCGATAGTCCTCAGCCGCTTCCTCGACCATGGCGAGGGACGCCTCCGTCCCCGAGGCGGTGCCGGAACTGCGCCTCACCGTACGCGAGTACCTCGGCGCGGCGTGCCCGGACGTCGAACTCTGCGTCACGGAACTGGTCGGCAACGTCATCCGGCACGTGGGGCAGGGCACCGTGGTGCGGGTGAGCGTGGCACGGGTGGACGGCCGGATCCGCGTCGAGGTCGCCGACCCCGCCCCCGCACACCGCCGGTGCGCCTGGACGCGGGCGACAACGACGAGTTCGGCCGGGGCCTGGCCCTCGTGACGGCTGTGGCGCTGCGGTGGGGATGCGAACCGGGAGCGGAGGGCAAGACGGTGTGGTGCGAGCTGGGCGGGGGCTGACGAGTGCACCTCGGCCGCGGCGGCTCCCCTCCGCGCCGCCGCGGCCGATCCCGGTGCTCGGCCCGCCGGTCAGGCCTTCTCGTCCGTGGCGTGGACGTTGTCCGGCGTGGCGGTGCCGCTGTTCTCGGCGGTCGGTCTGAACGGTTCGCTGGTGGCGTGGACGTTCTTGACGGTGACCGGCTCGCTCGTGGCGTGCACGTTGTCCGTGGAGACGCCGTCCGCCGGCTCGTCCGTCGCGTGCACGTTGTCCGTGGTGTTCTGGTCGCTCATCTCGCTGGCTCCCCTGCAGTGTTGTGCGATGCGTTGACGGGATCCGCCCGGCAACTCCCCCGTGGGCCGCCGGGCGGACCTCGCTGGGCCGGTTCACCTTAGAGGCCCGGCCGTTCGTCGTCCCGTCTGCCCCCCGACACGACGGCTCGACACGGTCGAGAGTGCCGGGTGGCGATAAACGAACGATGAACGCGTGCTCCCGGCAGGGCCGTTGTGCTGGTCAGGCCACGGCGGCCGGCCGCAGCAGCTTTCTGACCTCGTGCGCTTCCGGTGCACCCAGGGACTCGAAGATCTCGAGCGCTTCGGTCCAGCACACCTGGGCCCGGTCGGTCTGGCCGATGCCACGCAGACCCCGGCCGAGCGCGGTCAGGACGTTGCCGCGACGCCATTCGCCGCCGATGCCCCGCAGCAACGTCAGCGCGGTCTCGGCGTTCGCCGCCGCCTGGGCCGGTCGCCCGGCGGCAAGGTCGAGCTCGGCCAGCCGGAACAGGGTCATGCCCTCCCACAGGCGCTGACGGCTGTCCCGGAACACCTGGAGAGCCTGGTCCAGGCACTGGGTGGCCTCGGCCAGCCGTCCGCTCTGCGTCAGGGCGAGGCCCAGCGCGTACCGGCCGTTCGCGCCCTTCAGGGCGTGCCCCATGTCGTCGTACATCGCCGTACCCTGCCGGGCCAGGGTGACGGCGCTCTCCGTACGGCCCGTTGCCAGGTGGATCCGGGACAGGTTGCACAGGGCGCTCGCCTCGCCGGGCCGGTCCCCGAGGGCGCGGAAGCTCTCGATGGCGTGGGTGAAGTGTTCCTCGCCCTCCTCGTGCCGGTTCTGGTACAGCGCGACCACACCGCTGATGTTGGACGACCAGCAGGCGGTGAGCGGGTCGTCCGCCGCACCTGCCAACTCCGTCGCCCGTTCGGCCTCCTGGAGGGCGACGTCGAACCTGCTGCCGGAGATGTGGTGCACGAAGGCCAGGGCCGTCAGCGCACGTGCGGCCGTCCGGACCTCTCCGGTCTCGTGCGCCGCGTCGTGCAGCAGCGCGGCGACCGCCTCGTACTCCTTGGAGTTGGCGCCGGACTCCGCCAGGTCGACCGCCGCCCACAGGACGTCCACGGCACGGCGCAGCGTTCCCGGCCGCTGGGCGGACTGGCGTACGCACGCCAGCAGGGAGACCGCCTCGGAATACAGCCAGTCCTGCGCCGCGTGCCGGTCCGAGAAATCGAGCCCCGGGTACTCCGTGTGCTCCAGGTGGTCCACCAGACGGTCTCCGGGTCGTTCGATCAGATAGACCCCCGCCACCGTCGCCAGATAGAAGTCCAGCAGGCGCGACAGAGCGGCCTCGCGCTCGCTCGGCGGGTGCTCGTCGCGTTCCGCGCACGCACGCGCGTAGAGCCGGACCAGGTCGTGGAAGCGGTAGCGGCCGGGGGCCGCCGATTCCAGCAGGGAGGTGTCGACGAGGGACTCCAGCAGGTCCTCGGTGCCGTCCGCCGGCAGGTCCAGTACGGCCGCCGCGGCGGCGAGGGAGATGTCCGGGCCGTCGGCCAGGCCCAGCAGGCGGAACGCCCGGGCCTGCGCCGGCTCCAACTGCCCGTACCCCAGCTCGAAGGTGGCCTTCACCGCCAGGTCGCCCGCCTGCAGCTCGTCGAGCCGCCGGCGCTCGTCCGCGAGCTTCGCCGCCAGGACCGAGACCGTCCAGGTGCGGCGGGCGGCGAGCCGGGACGCCGCGATACGGATGGCCAGCGGCAGGAAGCCGCAGGCCGCCACCACGTCCAGGGCGGCCTCGCGCTCGCTCGCCACCCGTTCCGCACCGACGATCCTTGTGAAGAGCTGGAGGGCCTCCTCCGGGCTCATCACGTCCAGGTCCACCAGGTGCGCGCCCACCAGGTCCACCATCCGCACCCGCGACGTCACCAGCGCCGCGCAGCCCTCCATGCCCGGGAGCAGGGGCCTGACCTGGGCCGCGTCCCGGGCGTTGTCCAGCAGCACCAGCACCCGGCGGCCGTCCAGGACCGAGCGGTACAGTGCCGCCCGCTCCTCGAGGGAGTCCGGGATCGCCGAGTCGGGCGTGCCCAGGGCGCGCAGGAAGGAGCCCAGCACCGTCTCCGGTTCGGCCGCTCGCTGGCCCGCGCCCTGGAGGTCCACGTACAGCTGGCCGTCAGGGAAGGCCGCCCGTGCCTGGTGGGCCACGTGGACGGCGAGCGTCGTCTTGCCGACACCGCCGATCCCGGCCAGCGCCGAGACGGCCATCACGCGGCCCTCCGCCGAGGCCAGCACCTCGCTCAGCTCGGCCACGAAGGACACGCGGCCCGTGAAGTCGGGGACCGTGGCGGGCAGCTGAGCGGGACGCACCGCAGCCACCGGCGGTTCGGCCACCGGGGCCGACGGCTCGGCGAGCGCCGGGTCGGCCTGGAGGATCCGCTGCTGCAGCTCGCGCAGTTCGGGGCGGGGGTCCACGCCCAGCTCCTCGGCCAGGAGCCGGCGCGTGTCCGCGTAGACCGCCAGAGCCTCCGCCTGCCGGCCGCTGCGGTACAGGGCCAGCATCAGCAGCTCGCGCAGGCGCTCCCGCAGCGGATGGGCCGCGGTCAGGGCCGTCAGTTCCGAGACCACCTCCGCGTGGCAGCCCTGTTCCAGGTCCATGTCCAGGCGGGATTCGAGGAGTTGCAGCCGCCACTCCTCCAGACGTACCCGCTGCGCCTCCGCGTACGGGCCCGGCACCCCGGCCAGCGGTTCGCCGTCCCACAGGGCCAGTGCGCGCCCCAGCGCCCCGCGTGCGTGGCAAAGGTCCCCCGCCGACCGGGCCTTCTCGCCCTCCGCCGCCAGCTCCTGCGCCACCGCCAGGTCCAGGGCGCCCGCGCCCAGACCGCGCACGGCGTATCCGCCGGACTCGCTGACCAGGACCCCCGGGTCCAGCACCTTGCGCAGCCGGGAGGCGTACGTCCGCAGCGCCGCCAGGGCCTGCGAGGGCGGCTCCTCGCCCCACAGCGCGTCGATCAGCTCGGCCGCGGTCGCGGTACGGCCCTCGCGCAGCAGCAGCGCGGCCAGCAGGGCGCGCTGCTGAGGGGAGCCGGTGGTGAGAAGCTCCGCACCGCGCCAGGCCCGCACCGGCCCGAGCACGCTGAAGCGCAGCCGGTCCGGTTCCGCCGAGGAGCGCGGACGCCGCTGCTCCGGTACACGCGGTCCACCGTCCGGGCCCCGCGGTGCGGCGCCCAGGTCCCGCGGTACACCGTCCATGCCGTCCCCCTAGACATTCCGACCAACCACGTCAGTTTGCCTTGTTCATGGCGGATGCGTCAGCCGCCGGAGACGCCGATCACAGGGCGACGCACGGAGTTCACAAGGCCCTCACATGCCCCGCCCGCAGGTCCCCACGGACCCGGTCACGACCGGGCCGCCGGCATGGGAGCTGACGGACCGTCAGATCAGCGCTACCGTGACCGGCATGGACACCCACAACAGCTCGTTTCCCCTGATCATCTCGGTGGACGACCACACCGTGGAGCCCCCGCGCGTCTGGCAGGACCGCCTCCCGGGCAGGTACCGGGACACCGGCCCCCGTATCGTCCGCGCGCCGCTGAAGGAGATGACCTTCCTCGGCGGGCGGTTCAGGCCGGTCATGGGCGCCCCGGGCGACGACGGCCCGCTCGGCGACTGGTGGGTCTACGAGGACCTGCACCGCCCCCTGACCCGCCTGGACACCGCGGTCGGATACGGCAGGGACGAGATCAAGCTGGAGATCATCACCTACGAGCAGATGCGGGCGGGCTCGTACGACGTACCCCGGCGGCTGGCCGACATGGACGTCAACTACGTCCAGTCCGCCCTCTGCTTCCCCACCTTCCCCCGCTTCTGCGGCCAGACCTTCACCGAGGCCGCCGACCGCGAGCTCGCCCTCCTCTGCGTGCGCGCCTACAACGACTGGATGGTGGAGGAGTGGTGCGGCCCCGAGGCCCATGGACGACTGATACCCCTCACCCTCATCCCCCTGTGGGACGCCCACCTCGCGGCCCGCGAGGTCCGGCGCAACGCCGAGCGCGGGGTCCGTGCCGTCGCCTTCTCCGAGATACCCCCGCACCTGGGCCTGCCCTCGATCCACACCGACGACTGGGACCCCTTCCTCGCCGCCTGCGACGAGACCGGCACCGTCGTCGCCATGCACATCGGCTCCAGCAGCCGTATGCCCAGCACTTCCAAGGACGCGCCGCCCGCCGTCGGCTCCACCATCACCTTCGCCAACTGCTGCTTCTCGATGGTCGACTGGCTGATGAGCGGCAAGTTCGAGCGCTTCCCGAACCTGAAGGTGATGTACGCCGAGGGCCAGATCGGCTGGATCCCCTACATCCTGGAGCGCGCCGACGTCGTCTGGGAGGAGAACCGCGGCTGGGGCGGCGTCGCCGACAAGGTCCACCGCCCGCCGTCGGAGCTCTTCGCCGAGCACGTGTACGGCTGCTTCTTCGACGACGCCTTCGGCCTGCGCAACCTGGACTCGATCGGCGTCGGCAACGTCCTGTACGAGACCGACTACCCCCACTCCGACTCCACCTGGCCCAAGTCCCGCGAGATCGGCGAGGCCCAGATGGGCCACCTGGACACGGAGGTCGTCGAGCGGATCGTACGGCGCAACGCCGTCGGACTGCTGGGCCTGACGGACGACGGGCTCTGGGACGGCGGTGCCCGGTGACCACCGGCGCCCTGCCCCACGACGTCCTGCCCCACGGCGTCCTGCCCCACGGCGTCCTGCCCCACGGCGTCCTGCCCCACGGCGCCCTGCGCTACGGCATCCAGCTGCCCGTCCAGTCCCAGTCCACGATCTACGCCGAGCCCTGGGAGGCGGCCGCCGGACCCGAGGACCTGGTCGCGATCGCCCGCGCCGCCGACCGGGCCGGCTTCGCCTACGTCGCCGGCTGCGACCACGTCGCCGTCCCGCGCCGCCTGGCCGCCGCCATGAGCACCATCTGGTACGACCCGGTCGCCACCCTCTCCTTCCTCGCCGCCGTGACCGAGCACGTCCGGCTGCTCAGCCATGTCGCGGTGGTCGGCCTGCGCCACCCGCTGATCACCGCCAAGCAGTACGCCACCGTCGACCACCTCTGCGGCGGCCGGCTGGTCCTCGGCGTCGGCGCGGGGCACGTACGGGAGGAGTTCGAGGCACTGGGGGTGGACTTCGGGCAGCGGGGCGCGCTGCTGGACGAGACCATGGACGCGCTCAGGGCGGCGCTCGGGCCGGAGGAGTTCCCCGCCCACCACGGCAAGTTCCACGACTTCGAGGGGCTCGGTCAGCGCCCGCGCCCCGCACAGGCCGCGGTCCCCCTCTGGGTCGGCGGCTCCTCGCCCGCCGCCGTGCGCCGGGCCGCGCTCAGGGGCGACGGCTGGCTGCCGCAGGGCGACCCGCGCGAGCGGCTGCCGGCGCAGATCGCCCGCATCCGGGAGCTGCGGGAGCGGGCGGGACTCCAGGGGACCCCCTTCGTGATCGGTGCGATCACCGACCCGCTGTACGTCGGCACGCCCGCCTGGGACGTCGGGCGGCGCACCCTCAGCGGCGCCCCCGAGGCGATCGCCGAGTCCCTGCGCGCCTACCGCGCGATGGGCGTGCACCAGATCCAGGTGCGGTTCCGCAGCCGGAGCCGCACCGAACTCACCGACCAGATGGCGTCGTTCGGCGCCGACGTAGCCGTACATCTCGACTGAACCGGACCCAAGGAGAGCCATGGGCAAGCTGGACGGACGCGTGGTCGTCGTGACCGGGGCGGCGCGCGGGCAGGGGGAGCAGGAGGCGCGGCTGTTCGCCGCCGAGGGCGCCAGGGTCGCCGTGGCCGATGTGCTCGACGACCGGGGCGAGGCCCTCGCCAAGGAGATCGGCGCGCTGTACGTCCATCTGGACGTGAGCCGGGAGGACGACTGGCGGGCGGCCGTACGGGCCGTCAAGCAGGCCTGCGGCCGGATCGACGGCCTGGTCAACAACGCGGGCATCCTGCGCTTCAACTCCCTCGTGGACACCCCGCTGGAGGAGTTCCAGCAGGTCGTGCAGGTCAACCAGGTCGGCTGCTTCCTCGGGATCAGGACGGTGGCCCCCGAGATGGACGACGGCGGCACCATCGTCAACACCGCTTCCTGCACGGCCATGACCGGGATGGCCGCGGTGGGCGCCTACGCGGCGACCAAGCACGCGATCCTCGGACTCACCCGGGTCGCCGCCCTGGAGCTGGCACCCCGGCGGATCCGGGTGAACGCCGTCTGCCCCGGGGCCATCGACACCGCCATGTCCAATCCGGCCCAGCTGGACCCGGAGGCGGACGCCGAGGAGACCGCCCGGGCCCTGGACGAGCTGTACCGGGGCCTGGTGCCGCTCGGCCGGATCGGAAGGCCGGAGGAGGTGGCCCGGCTCGCCCTCTTCCTCACCTGCGCCGACTCCTCGTACATCACCGGGCAGCCGTTCGTGATCGACGGGGGCTGGCTCGCCGGCGTCTCCGTGCTCTGACTTCCCCCGACCGTCCGTCGGCTATTGACGGTGCACGCGCCCGGTGCCACAGTCGGCGGACGAAGTTGAACTGACGAAGTGTCAGAAAATCTTGGACTTGGGGACGGTGAACCTCCTTGGAATTCGGGCTCTTTGTACAGGGATACGTGGGCAAACGCGCCGAGACCGACCCGCTCGCCGAGCACCGGGCGCTGATGGAGGAGACCGAGTACGTGATCCAGGCGGACCGGTCCGGCTTCAAGTACGCCTGGGCGTCCGAGCATCACTTCCTGGAGGAGTACTCCCACCTCTCCGCCAACGACGTCTTCCTCGGCTACCTGGCCCACGCAACCGAACGCATCCACCTCGGCTCCGGGATCTTCAACCCGCTGGCCCAGGTCAACCATCCGGTGAAGGTGGCCGAGAAGGTCGCCATGCTCGACCACCTCACCGGCAACCGCTTCGAGTTCGGCAGCGGACGTGGCGCCGGCTCGCACGAGATCCTCGGCTTCCTCCCCGGTATCACCGACATGAACCACACCAAGGAGATCTGGGAGGAGACGATCGCCGAGTTCCCCAAGATGTGGCTCCAGGACGAGTACGAGGGCTTCCGGGGCAAGCACTGGCAGCTGCCGCCCCGCAAGGTCCTGCCCAAGCCGTACGGCAGGTCGCACCCGGCGATGTGGTACGCGGCCGGCTCCCCGCCCTCGTACGCCATGGCCGCGAGGAAGGGGCTCGGCGTGCTCGGCTTCAGCATCCAGAAGGTCTCCGACATGGAGTGGGTGCTCGAGCAGTACAAGACGGCGATCGTCGACGCCGAGCCGATCGGCGACTTCGTCAACGACAACGTGATGGTCACGACCACCGCCATCTGCGCGCCCACGCACGACGAGGCCATCGAGACCGCCGTCAACGGCGGCCTGCACTACCTGCCCTCCCTGGTCTTCCGCTACCACGACACCTTCCCGCGCCCCGAGGGCTTCCCGGTCTGGCCGCAGACGCTGCCCCCGTACACGGCGGAGTTCGTCGAAATACTCATCGAGGAGGAGCTGCTGATCTGCGGCGATCCGGACGAGGTGCTGCGCCAGTGCAAGCGCTGGGAACAGGCGGGCGCCGACCAGCTCAGCTTCGGGCTGCCGGTCGGAGTGCCGAAGGAGGAGACGCTGCGGACCATCCGGCTGATCGGCGAGCACGTCATCCCGAAGATAGACACGGACCCGGTGCACCGCACGACCCGCTTCCGCCAGGCGGCATGAGGAGGGGACAGCGAGCATGCTCGATCACGCGATCAAGGGCGCGACGGTCGTGGACGGCACGGGCGCGCCGGCGTACACCGCGGACGTGGGCGTCCGGGACGGCCGTATCGCCGTGATCGGCACGGTCACCGAGGAGGCCCGGACCACCGAGGACGCGACCGGCCTGGTCCTCGCACCCGGCTTCGTCGACCCGCACACCCACTACGACGCCCAGCTCTTCTGGGACCCCTACGCGACCCCGTCCCTCAACCACGGAGTCACCACCGTCGCGGCCGGCAACTGCGGCTTCACGCTCGCGCCGCTGAACCCGGACCGCCCGGAGGACGCCGACTACACCCGCCGCATGATGTCCAGGGTGGAGGGCATGTCCCTGGTCGCGCTGGAGGAGGGCGCGCCCTGGAGCTGGCGCACCTTCGGCGACTACCTGGACGCGCTGGAGGGCCGGATCGCGGTCAACGCGGGCTTCATGGTGGGGCACTGCGCGCTGCGGCGGTACGTGATGGGCCCGGAGGCGGTCGGCGGGCAGCCCACCTCGGAGGGGATGCGGCAGATGCTCCGGCTCTTCCACGAGGCCATGGACGCCGGCGCCTGGGGCCTGTCCACCACGCAGTCGAGCACCCACTCCGACGGCGACGGGCAGCCGGTGGCCTCGCGGCACGCGCGGCCGGAGGAACTGCTGGCCCTCTCCCGTGCGGTCGGCGAGCACGAGGGCACCCAGATCGAGGCGATCGTCGCGGGCTGCCTCGACCAGTTCAGCGACGCGGAGATCGACCTGCTGGTGGAGATGAGCGCGGCCGCCGGCCGCCCGCTGAACTGGAACGTCCTCACCGTCGACGCGGCCGTCCCCGAACGGGTGCCCAGGCAGCTGTCCGCGAGCGAGCGGGCCCGGAAGACGGGCGGCCGGGTGGTGGCGCTCACCATGCCGATCCTCACCCCGATGAACATGTCGCTCGGCACCTTCTGCGCGCTGAACCTGATCCCGGGATGGGGTCCCGTCCTGGGCCTGCCCGTGCCCGAGCGCGTCGCGAGGCTCCGTGACCCGGCGGTGCGCGCGGAGATGCTGCGGCGCGCCGACTCCAGGGAGGCGGGCGTCTTCCGGCGGCTGGCGAACTTCGGCCGGTACGTCATCGGGGACACCTACAGCGCGGCGAACGCCGGTCTGACCGGCCGTGTGGTCCGCGACATCGCCGCGGAACGCGGCCAGGACCCCTTCGAGTGCCTGGTGGAGATCTGCGCGGCCGACGACCTGCGCACGGTCCTGTGGCCCATGCCCACCGACAACGACCCGGCGTCCTGGGCACTGAGGGCCGAGACCTGGCAGCACGAGGACGTCCTGCTCGGCGGCTCGGACGCCGGGGCCCACCTGGACCGCATGTGCGGGGCGCCCTACACCACCCGCTTCCTCGGAGACTGCCTGCGCGGCCGGAGGCTGGCCGGCCTGGAGCAGGCGGTGCGGATGCTGACCGACGACCCCGCGCGGCTCTTCGGCCTGCGCGAGCGCGGCCGGATACGGGAGGGCTGGCATGCGGACCTCGTCCTCTTCGACCCGGAGCGGATCGACGCGGGCCCGGCGACCCTGGTGCACGACCTGCCGGGTGACAGTCCGCGGCTGGACGCCAGGGCGCTCGGGGTGCGGACGGTCTGGGTCAACGGTGTGGCCGCCATCCGGGACGACGTGGTGACGGGTGCCGTACCGGGCCGGGTCCTGCGGTCCGGGCGGGACACCGGGACGGTGAGCACCAGGTGACCGACGGCCAGCGGCTGTTCATCGGCGGCGAGTGGACGCGGCCCGAGTGCGGTCACTACGAGGTGGTCGACCCCGCGACCGAGGAGACGGTCGGCCTGGCCCCGGAGGCCTCGCGGGCTCAGGTGCACGCGGCCTGCGCCGCGGCCCGCGAGGCCTTCGGACCGTGGTCACGCACCTCGCCCGAGGAGCGGACGGCGGTGCTGGCGCGGGCGGCCGGGATCATCCGGTCCCGCGCGGAGCCGTACACGGAACTGGCGGTGGCGGAGACCGGGGCGACGACCGGGACGGCCCGGGCGATGCAGGTGGGGGTGGGCGCGGCCCGCTTTCGCCGGTACGCGCGCGTGGAACCGGCGGAGTGGGCGATCCCGCCCCAGGTCAACGAGGCGGGCCCGATGGGCAGGTCGGGCGTGTTCGGCGCGCTGGCCCTGCGCCAGCCGGTCGGCGTGGTCACCTGCGTCACGTCGTACAACAACCCTTGGGCCAACCCCGCCGGCAAGGTCGCCCCGGCGCTCGCGATGGGCAACACGGTGGTGGTGAAACCGGCCCCGCAGGACCCGCTGTCGGTCTACCGGATGGCGGAGGCGCTGGCGGATGCGGGCGTGCCGCCCGGGGTGGTGAACGTGGTCTCCGGCCGCTCGGTGGCGGTCGGCGAGGCGGCGGTGGACTCCGCGGACGTCGACATGGTGAGCTTCACCGGTTCCACGGCGGTCGGCCGGCGTATCGCCGAGGTGTGCGGGCGGGACATGAAACGCCAGCTGATGGAGCTCGGCGGCAAGGGCGCGGCGCTCGTCCTCGACGACGCGGACCTCACCTCCGCGGTGGCCGGGATCGGCACCACCTTCTCCTTCTACAGCGGGCAGATCTGCACCGCGCCGACCCGGGTGCTGGCCCAGCGGCGGGTGTACGACACGCTGGTGGAGCAACTCGCCCGCCATGCCCGCCGCTTGAAGGTCGGGGACCCGAGGGACCCGGACACGGTGGTCGGGCCCGTGATCTCGGCGGCCCACCGCGACCGGGTGGAGTCCTACGTCGAACTGGCCCGCAAGGAAGGCGCGGTGGTCGTCACGGGCGGCGAACGTCCCGCACACGAGCGCGGCTTCTACGTCGCCCCGGCCCTCCTCGCCGACTGCACCAACGACATGCGCGTCGCCCGGGAGGAGATCTTCGGCCCGGTCGTCTCGGTCATCCCCTTCGACGACGAGGAGGAGGGCGTGGCACTGGCCAACGACTCCGACTACGGCCTGATCGACTATGTCTGGTCGGCAGACGTGGCAAGGGCCTTTCGCGTGGCGAGGCGACTGCGTGCCGGCGGTGTCGGCATCAACACGGTCGGCCGCAACATGGAGGCCCCGTTCGGCGGCTTCAAGAAGAGCGGGGTGGGCCGGGACGTGGGGGTCCACGCCCTGCACGCCTACAGCGAGGTGCAGGCGATCGTCTGGCCGGGCTGAGGCGATCAGGCGGTGGGTTTCAGTCCAGGTCCACCCGCACCGTCAGCAGATCCGTCCCCAGCGCCCGCACCGCCGCGCTGTTGTACCGGGGCAGGGCGCGCAGCCGGGCCACGGCGTCGTCGTCCGGCAGCGGGTGCGCCGTACCGGTGTGCCAGCGGCCCCCGATCCGCACGCGCACCCTCGGGTCCGCCTGGATGTTGCGCACGTACTGCGAACGCTCCCCGAACTCCGAGACCAGCCAGAAGGAGCCGCCGACCCGGCGGCCGCCCACGGGTGTCCGGCGGGGCAGGCCCGAGGTTCGGCCCGTGGTCTCCAGAACGGTCTGGAACGGCAGGCGACGCGTGACCGGGTTGGCGACCCACCGCTGGAAGGACGTCACCACCCGGTGCTTCAACTCGGCGTTGCTGGTCATGGTCCGGCGATCTCCCGTCCTCGGGCGGCTCGATGTGCCGCGTTCCTCGTCCACACCGTCACGGCCCACCGTCACGGCCCACCGGCGCGGACCGCGGCCGAGGGCCCGGATCAAGGGTGCCCCAGGAAGATCGGGTTGGTGAACGCCGCCATCACTCCGGGCAGCGGGCCCACCGCCGTCTCGTGGCGCACCTCGGCCCGTACATAGGCAGCGTAGGCCGGTGTCGTGCGCCACTCGACGGTGCCCGAGCCGGAGACCGGCAGCGGATCGCTGGTCAGCAGTACACCCTGGTCGGTGACGAAGCGGACCGTGCAACGGGGGACACCCGACACCTCGAGGCGGACCGTGACCGGGGTGTCCTCGCCGACCCGCAGCCGCTCGCCGATGCCCGCGTGCTCGCCCCTGCCCCCGGTGGCGGTGAAGGTCAGCGAGACACTGCCGGACTCGGCGACGTACGAGCGGCCCGCGCGGATGCCCTCCTGGACGGCCTCCCGGGTGAGATCGTCGGCCAGGACGACCGTCTGGGGCGCGCCCACCGCGTCCGGCGGCCGGTGGGCGTCGCTGTTGCCCATCGCCGGGAGCCAGTCCCGGCCGCCCTCCCGCACGGACGCCACCAGCGTGGCGTCCCAGGCCGCCAGCGCCACCTCGTCGTCGGGCGTGAAGGGGCCGTTCCACACCTCCAGCGCGTCCGCCTCGCCGAGGCCGAACTTCCAGTTGCAGCCGATGCAGGTGGCGTGCGGGTGGGCGGGGACGACGAGACCGCCGGCGCGGCGGATCCGGCGGGCGAAACGGCCGAAGCGGTCGTCCCGGGCCCGGTAACGCCAGTCGACGAAGGTGCCCGGGTCGGTGCCCAGGGCCACCACGTGACCGTTCCTGGTCGTGACCTCCTCGCCCAGCATGATCAGCAGGTCGTCGCCCGCGTGGTCGGCCCAGTGCGCGTGCGAGGCGTGGGTGTTGTGGTCCGAGGTGTTGATGAAGTCCAGTCCCGCCGCCCGGGCCAGCGCCGCGATCTCGGCGGGGGTGCGGCGGCCGTCGGAGTACCAGGAGTGGATGTGGCAGTCGCCCCGGTACCAGGCCCGGCCCCGGCCCCCGGCCCGCTGCGGCGGGTACACCGGCGGTGCGGCCGTGACCGGCGCGCCGTACGTCAGCGTGATGGTGAGCTCGTACGACAGGCCCTGCGGGGCCACCGTGTAGGGGCCGAGCACGATGTGCCAGGTGCCCGGGCCGACCGGGCCCGGGAGGTAGCCCGGCGTGGCGTCGTCGGCGCGGACGAAGAACTCCGGGCGCGCCCCGCCCGACCAGCCGCGGAAGCCCCGGCCGCCCAGCTCGGTGCCGTGCTCGTCGAAGATGCCGATGTCCAGCGCGTTGCCCGGCGTTCCGGCCGGGACGGACGGTTTGTCGTAGGTGTAGGCGACCTTGATCTCCCGTACGCCCGGGGGGACTTCGACGGGGACGTACACATAGTCCGGCGAGCCGGGCGGCAGGGTGCCGCGGATCGTCCGGGTCTCCTCGTCGCCGTCCGCGGCTCGCGCGCCGCTTGCGAAGGTCACGCCTCCCAACGTAAGCGCCGCGGCGGCCCCCGTCGCGATGAGCGTCCGTCTTCCGGGGGCGCCGCCCCGGCCCGGCCCGCCGTGATCGTCCTCGCCCATGCCGCCGCTCCCGGAGTGTGGTGAGTGATGGGCGAAAGCCTGGCAGCGGGGCGTGAACCGCCGGGTACGGGAAGGAGATGGGCAGCTTGCGTGGGCTCGGCGCCCGAAGGCGCTCCAGGCCCGGTGGCCCGCCGCACCGTGCTGCTGGTCCACGCGTCCCGCCGCCGCCCGGAGGGCGCCGAGTGTGCGGCCGAACCGGCCGAGCCGGTCTGCGCTGATCACCGCGATCGTATGCTCGGAGGATGACGACTTCCGCGACCTCCGGAACCGGCCCCACGGAGAACTCCATGCGTCGCGCCCTCAAACGTGCCCGGGACGGCGTCGCCCTCGACACCGCCGAGGCGGCGGTGCTGCTCCAGGCCCGTGGCGAGCACCTGGACGACCTCGCCGCCTCCGCCGCCCGGGTGCGGGACGCCGGCCTGGAGGCGGCGGGGCGGCCCGGCGTCATCACCTACTCGAAGAGCGTCTTCGTCCCCCTCACCCGGCTGTGCCGGGACAAGTGCCACTACTGCACGTTCGTCACCGTGCCCGGCAAACTGCGCCGCGCCGGGCACGGGATGTTCATGTCCCCGGACGAGGTCCTCGCCATCGCCCGCCGCGGCGCCGAACTCGGCTGCAAGGAAGCCCTGATCACCCTCGGCGACAAGCCGGAGGACCGCTGGCCCGAGGCGCGCGAGTGGCTCGACGCGCACGGCTACGACGACACCATCGCCTACGTCCGCGCCATCTCCGTCCGCATCCTGGAGGAGACCGGTCTGCTGCCCCACCTCAACCCGGGCGTCATGACGTGGACCGACTTCCAGCGCCTGAAGCCGGTCGCCCCGTCGATGGGCATGATGCTGGAGACCACGGCGACCCGACTGTGGTCCGAGCCGGGCGGCCCGCACCACGGCTCCCCGGACAAGGAACCCGCCGTACGGCTGCGGGTGCTGGAGGACGCCGGCCGTTCCTCCGTCCCCTTCACCTCGGGGATCCTGATCGGCATCGGCGAGACCCCCGAGGAGCGCGCTCAGTCGCTGTTCGCGCTCCGGAAGATCTCCCGCGCCTACCACGGCATCCAGGAACTGATCATCCAGAACTTCCGCGCCAAGCCGGACACGGCGATGCGCGGCATGCCGGACGCGGAACTGGACGACCTCATCGCCACCGTCGCCGTCGCCCGCCACATCATGGGCCCGAGCGCCTGCCTCCAGGCCCCGCCCAACCTGGTCGACGCCGAGTACGAACGCCTCATCGGCGCGGGCATCGACGACTGGGGCGGCGTCTCCCCGCTGACCATCGACCACGTCAACCCCGAGCGCCCCTGGCCCCGGCTCGACGAGCTCGCCGGGAAGTCGGCGGCCGCGGGCTTCGAACTGCGCGAACGCCTCTGCGTCTACCCGGAGTTCGTGCGGCGCGGCGAACCCTGGCTGGACCCGAGGCTGCTGCCGCACGTGCGCGCCCTGGCCGACCCGGAGACGGGCCTGGCCCGCGAGGACGCGAAGGCCGAGGGCCACCCGTGGCAGGAACCGGAGGAGGCGTTCGCGCCGTCCGGACGGACGGATCTGCATGTGTCGATCGACACCGAGGGCCGTACGTCCGACCGCCGCGACGACTTCGACGAGGTCTACGGCGACTGGGGCGCCCTGCGCGAGGCGGCGGCGCCCGGCATGGCCCCCGAGCGCATCGACACGGACGTACGGCAGGCCCTGCGCACGGCGGCCGACGACCCGACGAGGCTGACCGACGCCGAAGCCCTGGCCCTGCTGCACGCGGACGGCCCCGCGCTGGACGCGCTGTGCCGTGTCGCGGACGACGTCCGCAAGTCGGCGGTGGGCGACGACGTGACGTACATCGTGACGAGGAACATCAACTTCACGAACGTCTGCTACACGGGCTGCCGCTTCTGCGCCTTCGCGCAGCGCAGGACGGACGCGGACGCGTACACCCTCTCCCTGGAGCAGGTGGCCGACCGGGCGCAACAGGCGTGGGACGTGGGCGCGGTCGAGGTCTGCATGCAGGGCGGCATCCACCCCGACCTGCCGGGCACGGCGTACTTCGACATCGCGAAGGCGGTGAAGGAGCGCGTCCCCGGGATGCACGTCCACGCCTTCTCCCCGATGGAGGTGGTCAACGGCGCCACCCGCACCGGCATGTCCGTCCGCGACTGGCTGACGGGGGCGAGGGAAGCGGGCCTGGACACCATCCCGGGAACGGCGGCGGAGATCCTCGACGACGAGGTCCGCTGGGTCCTGACCAAGGGCAAGCTGCCCACGGCGACCTGGATCGAGGTCGTCACGACGGCGCACGAGCTCGGCATCAGGTCCTCGTCGACGATGATGTACGGCCACGTCGACCAGCCCCGCCACTGGCTCGGCCACCTGCGCACCCTCTCCCGCGTCCAGCAGCAGACGGGTGGCTTCACGGAGTTCGTCACGCTCCCCTTCATCCACACGAACGCCCCGGTCTACCTGGCGGGCATCGCCCGCCCCGGCCCGACCAGCCGGGACAACAGAGCGGTGACGGCGATGGCGAGGCTGCTCCTGCACCCTTGGATCCCCAACATCCAGACGAGCTGGGTGAAGCTGGGCGCCGAGGGCGCGGCGGAGATGCTCCGCTCCGGGGCGAACGACCTCGGCGGCACGCTGATGGAGGAGACGATCTCCCGGATGGCGGGCTCGTCGTACGGCTCGTACAAGTCGGTCAAGGACCTGATGGCGGTGGCGGAGGCGGCGGGCCGCCCGGCGAAGCCGCGCACCACGGTGTACGGCGAGGTCCCGGAAGAGCGGCAGCGGGCGGCGGCGGCCTCGGACGGCCATCTGCCGGAACTGCTGCCGGTCCTGGACTGAAACCGAGGCCCGGGCGGCCCACAGTACGATGATCCGACCCCCGACGGAGGGGTCGAACAGCAGCCGAGGAGATGCGTGCCCATGCCGGCCCGAATACCTTCGTGGGCCTGGGTCAGCGGCCTGACCGTGGGAGCGGTCGCGGCGGTGGCCGTACTGGCGGTACAGGCCGACCAGGGCCCGCACCCCACGGCCACGGCCGCCCATACGAAGACGTCGGCGCCGGCGGGCGCCCACCACTCCGCCGCCCCGAAGAAGCCGGCCGCACCCGCGGTGCTCCCGTCCGCCTCGGGCACGGGCCGCCGGATCGTCTACGCGCTCGGCAAGAAGCGCGTCTGGCTGGTCGACGAGCGCAACGAGCCCACCCGTACCTTCCCGGTGTGGCCGGGCACGGTGAGCCCCGACCCCGGGACCTACACGATCTCCCAGCGCGTGCCCGCCACGAAGGGCTCCGACGGCGTGCAGATCGAGCACATCCTGTACTTCGCGGGCAAGTCGGGCGTCTTCATCGCCTTCAGCAACGCCGTGGACGGCTCCTCACCTCCGCCCGTCGCCTCCGGCGCCAAGACGGGCGGCATCCGCACGGGCAAGGACGACGGGGCGGCCCTGTGGGCGTTCGGCGAACCCAGGACGAAGGTCGACGTCGTCCGGTAGGCCCGCTGGGGGTGACGGTCGCCGGCCGTCGGGTCACCGCGGCAACGGGTAGGTCGTCACGGAGATCGAGGTGCCCGATCCGGTGGGGCTGACCTGGACCGTGACTCCCTCGTTGCCGCGCTTGGCCATGACATTGACGCTGAACCGGCCTTCGTACTTGGACAGCGTCTTCCAGCCGCCCTGGGCCAGCGCGTTCACGTAGAAGGAACCCACCTTGGCGACCGAGTCGCTGGAGTGCAGCAGCGTGGCCCGGCCGCGTCACTGACCACCGTCGCTCCCGGGTACGCGGGTACCGGCGCGGACGAGGTGCTCGACGGCGTGCTCGAGGGTGTGCCGGACGGCGTCGCCGAGCCGGGCGTCGTGGAGCCGGTGGAGCCCGGGGGTGTCGCGGGAGGTGCCGTCTGCGCCGGCTTCGAGTTGCCGGAACACGCCCCGAGTGCCGGAACACCCGTGACCACACCCGTTGCTGTGGCGTTCAGAAGCCTTCTTCCCACGGCGACCTCCTGCTGGACATTGTCCTGAAGGTTGTGAAGTGCCGCAAATGACCGTTTGCCCGTCGCGGTGAGCGGGACTCGGCTCGCACCGGCAGGCACCCGGACTTACGTTGGAAGGACGCGGCGACGGGCGCGACGGGCGGGACGGGCGCCCGGTGCCGGCCGGTTCGGCCGAGGCTCGCCGGCGCGCGTCCGCCGGCTCTCTCGGCCGTGGTCCGCGACTGCCCTCCGGCGTCCGGGCAAGGAGGCGGGCTCATGGTGGCGGACACGATGTGGGCGGCCCGCTTCGAGCGGTCCGGCGGCCGGCTGGCCGTGGCGAAGGACGTGCCCGTGCCCCGGCCGGGATCGGGCGAGGTGCTCGTGCGCATCGAGGCGTGCGGAATCTGCCTGTCGGACGTGCACATGATCGACGGCACACTGCCGTGCCCACTGGAGAGGGTCACGCCGGGACACGAACCGGCGGGCACCATCGCACAGGTGGGGCCCGATGTGCCGTACTGGCAGCCGGGCCGCCGGGTGGTCATCGCGCCCGGGCGGTCGTGCGGCAACTGTCGCCACTGCGGGGACGCCCTGGGCTGTCTCGCCCCCCAGGTGATGGGCCAGCACTGGGACGGCGCCTGGGCGGAGTACGTCATCACCCCGCACCAGGCACTGGTGGAGGTGCCCGACGGCGTGCCGATCGAGCAGGCGGCGATCTGTGCCGACGCGGTGGCCACGCCGTTCTCCGGGCTGATCGACCGGGGCGTGCTGCGGCCTCGATCTGTCCCGCTCGGTCTCCGATGTGCTGGCCCTTGAGGACGTCGGCCTGGGCGTGGAGCGACTGCGGACGAAGGAGGGCAACCCGGTCCGTATCGTCGTCAAGCCGTAGCGCACATCCCCGACGAAAGGATGTCGATGGCCACCCTCGTCTCGCTGATCGTGTTCGTCGTCCTGGCCGCGGCAACGGTGGCCACGGTGATCATCGCGGTCTGGACCTACCGCCGCAACGCGGAAGCCCAACTCCGCGCCGCGCAGGCCCAGCTCCAGCTGACGGCCCTGGGCATCCTCCAGCACTACCTCGACCTCGCGGTCGAGCACCCGGAGCTGGCCAGCCCCAGCCGCGAGCAGCCGGTCGACGCACGCTACGCATGGTTCGCCGCGCATGCGCTGAACACGGCCCAGACACTGCGGACCCTGGTCGGGGAACAGCCGGACTGGCAGCGGGCGATCAACGCCATCGTCCGCGAGCACCGGCCCTACCTGCGTTCGGGCGCCTTCGTCTGCGAGGACTTCGCACCCGCGTTCGTCGCCTACCTGCGGGACCGGGTGCCCGACCTCAGATGTGCCGACGAGGAGTGAGGCGACGACGAGTGATGCGACCAGGAGTGACAGTGGCGAGCTGTCGTACATACCGGACGGTGCCGTGAGGAGGCCGGGGTGGGTATGACGTCCGGCGCCGTCTGTCGGATCGCTCAACAGCCTTGGTCATGAGGCCATATGAGCCAAAACCTTGATCATCCGGTGCTATTCTCGGCCATGGTGACTTTGCAGTCGCTCATCACTTGATCGGGGGGTGTGCCGGTTGTGGGTGTACCCCGCCCGGCTGAGTCCCCTCGTAAACGGAGGGAATCTGCGTGAAGCAGAAATTGGTCAAGTCGCTCCTGGCCGTCGCGGCTGTCCCGGCGCTGGTGGCGGTGGCTTCTGCACCGGCCCAGGCCGACGGCTGGGTGACGTGGAAGAACGTCAAGACCGGCAACTACCTGCTCTTCGACGGCAATGGCAACGTCAAGGGCGGTTGGGCCGCGCCGGGGACCAGCTGGGATTACGACTGGTACGACTTCCAGAACAGCGACGGCAGCTACAACGAGGCTCCCGGAGGCGGCAACTGCCTTACGGGCTACTACCGGCAGGTGTACACCGAGAGCTGCAACGCCAGGCGGGACCAGACGAACTGGTGGCAGCGCTGGTACGAGATCTCGACCTCGACGGGCTGGAAGCTCAAGAACCGGGAGACCGGCTACATCCTGGACGACGAGGGCCACGGCGGCATCTACGCCAACGTCAACGACGTCAACTCGTCCCAGAACCAGCGCTGGCGCTGACCCGAGCATGCGTGGGTGCCGGTCCGCGCGCCCGCCTCACGGCGCGGGGCCTGCCGAATCGATTCGGCAGGCCCCGCCTGCGTTCTTCTCGCTCTCAGGGGCTGCCGTGGAGAATCTTCCTGGCCGCTTCCACGTCCTGCTTCTGCTTGAGCTGCGCTTCACGCAGGTGCCGGGCCTGCTTCCCGATGATCTGATGCTGGTACGCGGCGTTGACCATGGCGATGGTCTGCAGGTACTGCGTCCGGCGCTTGCACGTGACGTCCGTGACGGCGACTTCGATCTCGGCGGGGGAGGGCGGTGGCAGGCTCGCTCCCGCCGGAGTGGGCAGGCCCCGGCCCAGGAGCGTCCGGTCGTGGCCGGGGGCCAGCGGGTTCGGGTAGGGGAACCCGGAATCCTTCATACAGGCACTCCACTCGGCTGTGGCCCGCCGGACCCGGCTGTCACGCTGAGCGGCAGTGAGGGCCTCGGACCGGTATCGCTGGAGCAGCATGAACATGCTTTCCGGATGCGCACCACGGAGCTTCTGGCGTGCTTCCCCCTCGCAGCCGACCTTGCCCTTGCGCGGATCGTCGAAGAACGCCTGGGCCACGGCCGGCGGGATGTCGCCATCGGCCTGCGGCGCGGTCCCGGGGCTCGCCGACGGCCCGGTCGAGGGTTTGGCGGACGGCGTGGCGGACGGCGTGGCGGAGGGCTTGGCGACAGCAGGGGACGGCTCCCGATAGCCGAAGACCTTCACGGTCTTCATGTCGATCACGCCGAAAATCACATACGGGGCGGGCTGCTCAGGTCCCTTGTCCAACTTGAGCGAGGCGGGAAGTTCCAGCCCCTTCCTGCGCATGCACTGCTGGCCGAGTGCCGTCTCGGCCCGCGCGAGCACCGCCTCGTCGTCCGCCGAGTCGTACGCGTCCAGTGGGAACGCCATGGAACCGTCGGGCCGGATGACGGCGCCGCCGCCCTTGAAGTCGATTGGCCTGGACGGATCTCCGCCTGCGGCCGGGGTGAGCGACGGAATTGATGGTTCCGGCCCGGAGACGTCCGGCAGGGGATGGGCATTGCCGGGCTGCCCGTTCCCCGCGCTCCCGGAATCGCTGCATCCCGCGATCGAGGTGACGGCCATCAGGACGGTGCAGGCCAGCCACAGTGGCCTGTATGTATGTATCGCTCTCATTTGCAGTGAGTGTGTCAGAAGTCGGCCGATGTACGACAACCAGCCGCCGAGGGGCTCCTGTTGGCCGATCGGTCCGCACCCTTCGCGGTCATCGGACGCGGCTGGAAACCGCCCGGTCCCGACTACTTCGGTCACACTCCGCATACCGATCCGGCTCCTGAACAGACCGTTCCCGTTCGATTACAGTGCTGAGCTGTCTTACGTACGGAAGGTGCCATGGGGGAGGTCTTGGTGGGTCAGACGTCCGGTGCCGTCTGGGGGCGTACCGAGCAGCAGGACTTCCGGAGCAGGGTGCGGGGCACCCTGCTCGGGTTGGCCGTCGGGGACGCCCTGGGGACGCCGGTGGACCGGCTGGACCTCGCGGGGATCCGGGAGACGCACGGGGCCGAGGGGATCGTCGATCTCGCGTCGGCCTACGGGCGCCGTGGTGCCGTCACCCATCTCACCCAGCTCACGCTCTTCTCCTTCGACGGGCTCGTCCGGGCGCAGGTACGGCGCGACACCGGTGCCTGGCATCCGCCCACCGACCTGCACCGGGCCTATCTGCGGTGGGCGGCGACCCAGCGGGACTGGGGGCCCGACGAGCGGCGCAAGGACGACGGGTGGCTGGCTCGGGAGGAGTGGCTGTACGCCCGCCGGGACCCCACCCGCGCGCTGCTCATCGGGTTCGGCGACGACATCATGGGCACCCTCGAAGCACCCAAGAACCCCGCCGAGGCCGGGCCCGAGGCCGTCGCGCGGTCCGCGCCGTTCGGACTGCTGGTCGGGTGGGAGCCGCAGCTCGTCGTGCAGCTGGCCGTGGAGTGCGCCGTTCAGACCCACGGGCATCCCACCGCCGGTCTCGCGGCCGGCGCGTACGCCGTGATCGTGCATGCCCTCGCCCGCGGGGACGGGCTCGACGGCGCCGTGCAGAAGGCGCTGGCGCTGCTCGCCGTGCGGCCCGGGCACCAGCCCGTGTCGGACGCGCTGCAGCACGCGCTGGGCGCGGTGCGCCAGGGGATGCCCTCCCCGGCCCGGGTGGAGGAACTGGCGGGGGAGGGAACGGCGGAGGGGCTGCTGGCCGTGGCCGTGTACTGCGCGCTCGTCGCCGAGGACGTACGGCACGGGCTGTGCCTGGCCGTGAACCAGAGCGGCCCCTCGGGCGCGGCTGGTGCCCTCACCGGCGGTCTGCTGGGCGCCCTGCACGGCGAGACGGCCCTCCCGCCGGCCTGGCTGGCCGAGCTGGAGGGCCGCCCCACGCTGCTGGTCCTGGCGGACGACTTCGCGATGGAGATGACCCAGGGGCCCGCGCTGCACGGGCCCGCCGGGTCGTCCCCGGGGTGGCTCGCCCGCTATCCCCGCGAGGCCTAGGAGAAGGGCTCGGGAGCAGGGCCCGGGAGGGCGGGCGGCCCGGACCTCAGTGGTAGGGCAGGTGCAGCACCGACAGGTGGCCGGTGCCCAGGGTGCTGGGGCTGTTGCCGATCGCGTTCCAGACCTTCGCCTGTACGGTTCCTCCCTTGAGGTCACAGGCCGTGCCTTCGGCGGAGAGCAGTCCTTGCGTGTTGGTGTAGTGCTCCCAGCCGGCCAGCGGGTCGGTGGCGAAGTACCGGTAGGTCTCCACGCGGTCCCAGACGCCGTCACCGGTGCAGTCGTACGACACCTGGAGCTGCACCCCGTTGCCCACGGCCTGCTGGGCGTCGACCGCCAGGTCGAAGGCCGTGGTTCCCCCGTCGTACGTCAGGTCCAGCCCCCTGGCGGTCAGCGTGAGCGGCTTGTACGGGGTGCCGTCGTGGTTGGCCGCGTCGGCGGACGCCACGGTGACGCTGCCGTCGCCGGCCGAGGCACCCGTCAGAGTCCCGTCGCTTTGCGGGTACAGCGTCGGCGACGAACCCGCGGTGCCCGTCGGTGTCGGCGTCGGTGTCGGGGTGGGTGTCGGTGTCGGGGTGGGCGTGGGGGAGGGTGTCGGCGTCGGTGTCGGGGTGTCCGTGGGGCTGGGAGAAGGGGTCGGACCGGGCGGCGTGCCGCCCGTCGCGCTGCCGCCGCTCCAGGTGTGGGCGCCGGTGGTGACCGTCCTCCCGGCCGGCACCCGCATCGTGGTGCCGTCGGAGAAGCGCACGGTCGCGTCCTCGGCGGTGACGTTGGCGGCGACGTAGGTGCGCGCGCCGTTCTTCACGAAGACCGCGGCCAGCGGGGTGTCGGCCGTGACCGAGGTGTCCACGGTGCCCAGCGCGGCCAGGTTGCGGATCCAGTGGAAGGTGTGGGCCTTGCTCTCGCCCTCCTCGGAGGTGAAGGAGTTGTCGGCACGGAAGTCGGCGAGTGCCGCGTCGCCGTCACCGAGGGCCAGGTACTCGTACCAGATGTCGGTCCAGATGGCGGGCCGGGTCCTGCCGCTCTGGCGCAGCATCTCCTGGTAGTTCGCCTTGACGTAGTCGGGGTCGTCTCCCAGGTAGAGGTGCCCGCCGGTCACCGGGAGCAGGTTGATGCCCTGGATCTGTTCGGGGGCGCTGGAGAACCATGTCGCGTAGGCTCCGCCGTTGCCCCAGACCATGCCGACCTGCTGGTGGGCGAACCTGTCCGGGTAGATCTCGTTCCGGGTGTCGAACCAGTAGTCCTGAACGGCGGCGGCCTGTGTGGTGTACATGTAGATGCCGGCGTCCCGGACGGCGTTGTTCCCGGTGGCGATGCCCCACTGGATGAGGGCGTTGTCGAAGTTCATCCCCTCGGACGAGGACTCCTGGTTGTTGCCCGCGGCGAACGAGCCGTGGCCGGAGGCCCAGTCGTGGCCGCTGTAGATGTCGAAGTCCCGCAGGTAGGGGAAGCGTCTGTCCGAGCGGTCGTAGTTGTTGGCGTCGCGGATGAGCAGGTCGACCATGCCGCCGTAGTGGCCGGCGTCGGCCCAGGTGGGGTCGAACTTGGCGAGCGTGGCGGCCGCCGCGATGAAGTAGCCGTAGTGGAAGTGGTGGTCGTTCAGCTCCTGGTCGGATCCGTAGGAGGCCGGGTAGCCGATCAGAGTGCCCCACTTGTCGTCCAGGTAGAACAGGTGCCCCGTCTCGTTCGGCGAGGCGGTGAACCAGTCCGTCAGCTTGGACCTGATCGCGGCGAGGGCGGCGTCGCGCACGCCGGTGTTGCCGGTCTGGTCGGCGATCTCCGCGAGGCGTGCGGCTCGTCCGAGGCCCTTTCCGGTCCAGTAGGTGTCGTCGCTCGTCTGCCGGGTGGGATCGGCCTTTTCCGCGTCGAGGTAGTCCTGCAGCGTCGTGGCGTCGGCTCCGGAACTGTCGGCGACCGCCGGCACCTCCGGCAGGACGCCGTGGAACACCATGGACGTCGTGAAGGACGTGACACCGGTGAGCACCTTCAACGGGCCCCGCGAGGAGACGTACTTCTCCGGCAGGGGTGTGCCGTCGGCCAGGTGGCGCCACTGGTGCGGCAGCAGTGCCGCGACCGTGCCGGTCTGCGACCCCTCACGGGCGGCCGTCGTGAAGCGGTACGTCGTGGTGACGGTGCTGTCCGCCTCGTCGTACCGGTAGGAGACGGTGGTCCCGGTGACGTGGTTGTGGGCGTACTTCGCGTACTCGGCCGCGAGCGCGGCCCGGTCGGACACGGAGGTGGACGGCGTCGTCGGCAGCACGGCGACCGAGAAGTAGTCCTTGCCCGCGAGCGAGGAGGTGAAGGTGGAGCCGTCGGCGGACCAGGTGGCACCGGCCGGTGCGAAGGCGACGTAGTCGTGTCCGTTGACCGTGTAGCCGAGCATCGGGCCGGAGTGGGACCACACGTCGGCCGTCGCGCCGGAGGCCACCCGGATCTGTGCGTCACCCCCGGTGGCGCGGAAGTAGGCGAACGGCAGCCCGGAGCCCACCGTCGCCCGTAAGGTGTGCGCTCCGTCGCTGAGCAGGGGGCTGACGGTCCAGTCGCTCCAGTCGTCGACCTTCACCTCGGGTGCTGCCAGGCCCGGCACGCCGACGACGAAGTCCTCCGCGTAGTCGTAGTGGTACTCGCCCACGCCCGTGGCGCTGCCCGAGATCGCCGGTGTGGTGCTGTAGGAGAAGCCGAGTCCTCCCGACTGGGCCCTGAAACCCAGCGGCTGCGCGAACATCGGCTCGCCGTAGGCGCAGTTGGTGCGCTTCCACAGGATCGACGACCACCAGTCGTTGGTGGGCACCGCACCTGATGGCGCGTTGGACGTCACCCAGTGGCGTGGGTTGGTCGACAGGTCGCCGCAGCCGCTCGGCAACGGGCCGGGCGGCTGGGAGGTGTAGCTGCCCTGGCCCACTGTTCCGGCGGCGGCCACGCGGGGGGTGAGCACGGCGAGCACCGCGCCGAGAAGAGCCGTGACGACCCCGATCACCATGACGCGTGGGCTGCGTACGGGCCATGGCGCCCGTCCGATCGGGGCGCCGGGCGCCGCGGCGGCCGGCGCCCCGCGGGCTGTACGGCGGCCACCGGCGTTTCTGGGTGGCCGGCTGGTGTCTGTGGACATCCGAAGTCTCCCGGGGTGAGGGTGTCGTGCACACGGCACGCGACGGAGCGAGGGTCGTGCGCGCGGGAAGGATCCGGCCGGAGGGCCGTGGCCGGATTCCGGGTGCCGCCGGGCGCAGGAGAACGGGCGGCGCACCTGAGCGACTCCTTGTGAGAGCGCTCTCAACACCTCGGAGGCTAGGGAGTGTTGAGGGTTCAGTCAACACATTGCGCAACCGGTGTTCATCCTGCTGTTACCCGGCCGGGGCCGCTGACGGGCAAGGTGTGCGCGAGAGGAAGGGGAACTGCTGTGGCGCCCGGACGATCCTGGCTGGTCCGCGCAGTCTGAGAGCGCTCTCACAAGGCTCTCGCCCGCCGAGCCCGGACCGGAAAGCCCGACGGGGCCCGGTCCGTCGGACCGGGCCCCGTCGTGATCCGGGATCGGGCGAGCGTGGTCAGGGCGATTGCCTCCCCACCACGTCCTCGCCCGCGCCCGCCGGTGCCGGGACCGGGACGGCCGCCGCGGAGCTGCCCGGGCCGTCCCCGTCCGTGTTGACGCGCTCGATGATCGCCAGGCGCTCCGGGGTGTCCTCCGGCTTGACGTAGCCGATGGCGATGTAGAGGACCAGGGACACCGCGAGCGGCACCGAGACCTGGTACTGCAGCGGTACGCCGCCGTCGACGTTCCAGTTGATCGGGTAGTTCACCAGCCAGAAGGCCAGCAGGCCCAGGCCCCAGCTGGTGAGGGCCGCCGTCGGGCCGGAGCGGCGGAACGGCCGGAGCAGGCCCAGCATCATCGGGATGGCGATCGGGCCCATGAGTCCTGCGACCCACTTGATGACGACCGTGATGATGTCCTTGAAGGCGGGGGAGTCGACCTGGGTCGCCACCGCCATCGACAGGCCCAGGAAGACGACGGTCGTCACCCGGGCCGCGATCAGCCCGCCGCGCTCGCCCCAGGCCCGCGCCCGCTGCGACAGGACCGGCGCCACGTCACGGGTGAAGACGGCGGCGATCGCGTTCGCGTCGGAGGAGCACATGGCCATCGTGTGGGAGAAGAAGCCGACGACGACCAGTCCCAGCAGGCCGTGCGGAAGCAGCTGTTCGGTCATCAGCGCGTAGGAGTCGGAGCCGTCCGGCCTGTGGGCCTGGACCAGCAGCGGGGACATCCACATGGGGAAGAACAGGACGGCCGGCCAGACGAGCCACAGGGCCGCCGACAGCCGCGCCGAGCGCTCGGCCTGGCGGGCGCTGCCCGTCGCCATGTAGCGCTGGGCCTGGTTGAGCATGCCGCCGTTGTACTCGAAGAGCTTGATGAAGAGGAAGGCCAGCAGGAACACCGTGCCGTACGGGCCGACCAGGGGCTTTCCGTGGCCGTGCAGGGCCGGCTCGTCCCAGGCGCCGAGGAGGCCGATGCCCTTGTCGTTCAGCTTCAGCACCACCGCCACGAACATCGACAGACCGGCGAGCAACTGGATGACGAACTGGCCGAGTTCGGTCAGCGCGTCCGCCCACAGGCCGCCGATCGTGCAGTAGACCGCCGTGATCGCGCCGGTGATGAGGATGCCCTGGCTGAGCGTCACCCCGGTGAACACCGCCAGCAGCGTCGCGATCGCGGCCCACTTGGCGCCCACGTCCACGATTTTCAGCAGCATGCCGGACCAGGCGAGGGCCTGCTGGGTGGAGAGGTTGTAGCGGTTCTTCAGGTATTCCAGCGGCGAGGCCACATGCATCCGGGAGCGCAGGCGGTTGATGCGCGGCGCGAAGAGCTTCGAGCCGATGGCGATGCCCAGCGCGATCGGGAAGGACCAGGTGATGAAGGACGTGACGCCGTAGGTGTAGGCGATGCCCGCGTACCCGGTGAACATCACCGCGCTGTAGCCCGACATGTGGTGCGAGATGCCGGACAGCCACCAGGGCATGTTGCCGCCGGCGGTGAAGAAGTCGCTGACGTCGTCCACGCGCTTGTGCGACCAGATGCCGATCGCGACCATCACGCCGAAGTAGCCGATGAGCACGGCCCAGTCGAGACTGTTCATGTACCCCCTTCCAGGGTCCGCCTTGTGAACTCCGCTCAGCTGGTTGGCACTTCGCCTGAGCGGGGTAGGGGCGAGGAAGGACGCGAAGTGCCCGCTCATCGTGGGTTCGGTTGCGAGGGCACGACAAGCGAGCGTAAGGTCAAGGGAAGGTAAAAATGTTCTACTTTCTGACCTTGGTTCATCTACATGAACAAAGCCTGGTGTGGGCGGGCCGCGTCGGAGAAGGTGTCAGCGCATCAGCTCCCCGGCGTTGACCAGCAACGACTGCCCGGTGACGGCCCGCGCCCGGTCCGAGGCCAGGAACACCGCCGCGTCCGCCACGTCCGCGTCCGTCGCCAGTTCCGGCAGCGCCGTCCGCCCGGTCAGCCGTCCCAGCACCTCGTCCTCCGGCACGCCCTCCGTCTGCGCGGTGAACCGCACGTACGCCTGCACCGGCGGCCCCCACATCCAGCCCGGGAGCACGGTGTTCACCCTGATCCGGTACGGTCCGAGCTCGCGCGCCAGCGAGTACATCGCGCTGGTCAGCGCCCCCTTCGAGGCCGCGTACGCCGCCTGCTTCACCTGCGAGGGCGCGGCCACCGCCGACTGCGTCCCGATGAACACCACCGCCCCGCCCCGCTCCTTCAGGGCCGGCAGACAGGCCCGGGTCATCCGCAGCGACCCCAGCAGGTTGACGTCGATCACCGACTGCCAGGTCGTGAAGTCCGCGTCCTCCACCCCGCCGAAGTACGAGTCCCAGGCGGCCACATGAACGACCGCGTCGATCCGCCCGAAGCGCTCCCGCGCCAGCCGGGCCAGCGCCTCGCACTGCCCCTCGTCGGTGATGTCCGTCGCCCGGTACGCGGTGTGCGCCCCGTCCGGGTCGATCCCGGCCGCGCTCTTGGCCAGGTTCGCCTCCGTACGGGCGCCGAGGACCGCGTTGCCGCCGTCCCGTACGACCGCCGCCGCGACCTGGTGACCGAGCCCGGCGCCGACCCCCGAGACGAGGACGGTCCTGCCTGCGAGCAGTGACGACATCGGAGCCTCCCCGACCCTGGCGGAATGTCTGACGGAGAGTCAGAGTATGGGCGACCGCAGAAGGAGGGAAGGGGAGCGCACATGCCGGAGGAGAACCGCGGCCCGGACACCCGCAGCGAGACGTACGCCGAGCTGGCCGCCGTCGGCCCCTACGGCGTCCACCCGGGCCACGCCCTGATCACCATGGTCGAGCCGCACCCGGGCCACGAGTACGCCTACAACCGCTGGTACGAGGACGACCACTACTACGCGGGCGCGATGGCCATGCCCTGGATGTACGCCGGCCGCCGCTGGGTCGCCACCCGTGACCTCCAGCTCCTGCGCTACCCGGAGGAGTCCGCGGTCGCCCGGCCGGTCACCGCCGGCTGCTACCTCTCGACGTACTGGATCACCTCCGGCCGCTACGACGACCACATGCGGTGGACCGTGGCCATCAACAAGCGGCTCAACCGCGACGGCCGCGTCTACCAGGACCGTACGCACGTCTTCACCGCGTTCCAGGACCACGCGGCCACGGTCTACCGGGACGGCGCGGCCGGCCCGCGCGACCACCACGCGCTCGACCACCCCTACGCCGGGCTGGTCCTGGAGGTGATCGACACCGAGTCGCCCGAGCAACGGGCCGAGCTGACCGAGTGGCTGCGGGCACGGCACCTGCCCAAGCGGCTCGCGGGCTCGCCCGCCGCGATGGTGACCGTCTTCCGGCCCACGCCTCTGCCGGGCGAGAGGATGACCTACGTCAAGCAGGTCGAGGGTGTCGGCACCCGGCTGACGCTGTTGTGGTTCCTGCAGAGCGATCCACGCCGGTGCTGGGAGGACTTCTTCACCGGGCTGGACGGGGCGGTGGCCGGGGCGGGACTGGGGAGGGTGGAACTGGTGGCGCCGTTCGTGCCGACCGTACCGGGCACGGACACCTACGTCGACCGCCTGCGGTAGGGAGGGACCGCTCGCGGTACAGAACGAGCCGAGCCCCCTCGGCAAGGACGGCGGGCTGGTCGAGAGGGCTCTTCACGCGGTGCTTGTGCAGTTGTCGCTCGTGACACGGGTGGAGGATCAGAAGACCCTCCCCCTCATGCCTTGATCGATGCCACGAAGGCGTTCCACGTGTCGGCGGGGAAGTCGAGCACCGGGCCCTCGGGGACCTTGGAGTCCCGGACCGCCATGGCCGTGACCACCGGTGACTTGATCTCGACGCATGCGCCGTTGCCCGTGGAGTACGAGGACTTGGTCCACGTCTCGGTGGCGCCCTGACGAATTGCCATTTCTGCTCCGGATTGCCAGTGGAGTGGTTGAGTTGCTGTCACCGCACGA
Organism: Streptomyces sp. NPDC020801; assembly: GCF_044334385.1. Taxonomy (NCBI): domain Bacteria; kingdom Bacillati; phylum Actinomycetota; class Actinomycetes; order Kitasatosporales; family Streptomycetaceae; genus Streptomyces; species Streptomyces sp. NPDC020801. Next base: position 1,465 of record NZ_JBIRST010000009.1, on the reverse strand, counting down.
CGCGTTCGGCTGGAACCCACAGCGCGGTTTGCGCCAACGTTGTTGCTTGATGGCGTGATCGACGCTACTCGCCACTCTCGATGTCCGAAGCGACTATTCACTCGTCCGGATGGCATATTCCGTGGGGTCTTCCGCCCCGGCCCGGTGAAGGTGTAGGGTCCGGCACCTTCCCGCCGAGGACCGGCTTTCACCCCTCAGGCGGCCTGCGGAGCGGCCTCTTCCCGTCCGCCTCCGCCGTCCTCGCGCCTTTCCCTCAACGCGCGTACTCCTTGGCGATGTCCGCGATGAACTGGCGCGACTGCTCCACGTTCAGCGCCTGCGCCCGCAGGTGCTCGTACATCACACTGTACTTCTGGACGTCGTTGGCCTTCTCCAGATACAGGTCGCTGGTGACGCCCTCGATGTAGACGACGCTGGAGTCGGCCGCGTCGGGGAACTCCAGGATCGCGTACTGGCCGTTGAGGCCCGGGTGCGAGCCCATGTCGAAGGGGATCACCTGGACGGTGACGTGCGGCAGCTGTGACTGCTCGACCAGCTGCTCCAGCTGATCGCGCATCAGGGAACGGTTGCCGACGACCCGGCGCAGGGCGGCCTCGTCCAGGACCGTCCACAGACGCAGCGGGTTCTCGGCGGCGGAGATTCGTTCCTGCCGCCGCATCCGCACCTGAACGCGCTTCTCGATGTCGGCGGACGCCGTCTCCGGCAGCGCGCCGGCGATCAGCGCCTCCGCGTACTGCCGGGTCTGCAGCAGGCCGGGGACGACCTGCGGATCGTAGACTCTCAGGCTCGCCGCGTCCGTCTCCAGGCCGATGTAGACGCTGTAGGGGATGTCGCCGAACGAGTGCCACCAGCCCTGCTGGCGCGAGTCCTTGGCCATCTGCATCAGCGAGTCGACGATCCGGTGGTCCTCCACCTCGTAGACCCCGCACAGGTCGCGCACGTCGCGCTGGCTGATGCTGCGCCGGCCGTTCTCCAGCCGGCTGATCTTCGACTGCGACACCAGCAGCCGCTCGGCCACTTCCTCGGCCGTCATGCCCTTGAGCTCGCGCAGCCTGCGCAGCTCCTGGCCCAGCCGGCGCCGCCTGACAGTGGGATTGACATTGGACGCCACGGGACGCGCACCTCCGGCTGCATGCCTCTACTTTGCGTATCTGCTGCTGAGCAGACTGCCACCAAGGTGCTTCTTACCGCTGGGAAACGCCGGATATGCGCTGCCCGCGCGTCAGGTCGAGTACCAGGTCGTTCACCTGATCGTGCGGCCGGCGTGCCGCCGGCATGCGGCCGGCATGCGGCCGGCATGCGGCCGGGGGGGGGGGGGGGGCCCGGGGGGGGGGCCCCCCCCCCCCCCCCGGGGGGGCCCCCCCCCGGGGGGGGGGGGGGGGGGGGGGGGGGGGGGGGGGGGGGTGGGGGGGGTGGGGGTGGGGGGGGGTGTGTGGGGGGGGGGGGGGGGGGGCGGGGTGGGCGG